>JAJVIG010000002.1 GCA_022072145.1 Pseudomonadales bacterium | reverse complement strand
CCGCGCGCCCGCGCGCCGGGCAGATAGCGCCCGTGCAGCAGCGCGCGCAGCGCGTCCAGCGCGCGTGCCGGCACCTCGATCCGGTCCTGCAACACGATCATGCGAGCGCTCCTTCCCGACCATGCGACACGAGGGTTCCTCCCGCAGCTTCGGCCCGCACTATACTGCCCCCTCCACGCATGACCAAGGAAACCCGGCATGAATCACCACGGCGGCCGACTCGACGGCAAGATAGCGATCATCACCGGCGCGGCGCGCGGCATGGGCGCCACGCACGCACGCGCTTTCGTCGCCGCGGGAGCGCGCGTGGTGCTCACCGATCTCGCCGAGGACGAGGGCCGGGCGCTGGCCGCCGAACTCGGCGATGCGGCGCGCTTCGTGCGCCACGACGTGAGCCGCGCCGAGAGCTGGGAGGAGGTCGTCGCGGCGACGCGCGCCGCCTTCGGTCCGGCGAACGTGCTGCTGAACAATGCCGCGATCTACTTCATCGGCGCGGTCGATGCGGCCAGCCCCGAGCAGGTGCGCAAGCTGCTCGACATCAACGTGTTCGGCAGCTGGCTGGGGATCAGCCGTGTGGCGCCGATGATGCGCGAGGCCGGCGGCGGCTCGATCATCAACCTGTCGTCGCTGGCCGGCATGCTCGGCTTTCCGCACCACGCGATCTACGGCATGTCGAAGTGGGCGATCCGCGGCCTCACGCGCAGCGCGGCGAACGATCTGGGTCCGGACGGCATCCGCGTCAACGCGATCCTGCCCGGCGCGATCGCCGAGACCGGCATGGCGGGGACCGAACCGCTGGACCCGGGGCAACTGGCGGCGATCCCGCTGCGCCGGCGCGGCGGCAAGGAGGAGGTATCGGCGCTGGCGGTGTTCCTCGCCTCGGACGAGAGCGCCTACATCACCGGTGCCGACCACGTGATCGACGGCGGCCGCGGGGTCTGGTGAACCGTACGGCCGCCGGCGCGCAGCCTCAGGCGGCGGCGCCCGGCTGGTCCGCGTTGATCGCGTCCACCGCGCCGAGTGCGCCGCGGATCGCGCCCTCGATGTAGGAAACGCCGGTGCAGTCGCCGATCCGGTGCACGCGCAGACCGGCGGCGCGGAACGCATCGGCCTGGCGCGAATCGCCGCTGGCGCCCTTGGCCACGATTACATGCTCGGCGCCCACGCTCTGCGCCGCACCGTTGTGGTCGGTGAACAGCACGCGGCCGGCCTCGATGCGGATCTCCTTCGCACCGGCGTGCAGCCCCACGCCGTGCTCGCGCAGCTCGGCAAGGATGCGCAGGCGGCGCACCAGCATCAGTCCGGCACCGAAACGCGGCGCGTCGTCGATCACGTGCACGGTGCGCCCGCGCTCGTTCAGGAACTCGGCCAGCTCGAGCCCGACCAACTCGCCGCCGATGATCGCGACCTGCTTGCCGAGCGGCATCCACGCGTGGGTGGCCTTGCGGATGAACTCGAGGTTGCCGGTCAGTCCGGTCGCCGCACCCGCCTTGGTCGCCAGCCGCGTGAGCAGCGAGGTCTTGCGCTCCAGCGCCTCGGAGCTCTCGCCGAGCACCAGCCGGCGCATGTCGTCACCGCTGTAGACGTGCGACATGTCGGCGCCCGGAATCGGCGGCATGCTGCGCAGCGCGCCGGTGGCGACCACCACGTCGTCGGGCTGCCACTGCTTCAGCACCTCGGGCGTCGCGGCGGTGTTCAGCCGCACCTCGACCGGCGAGGCCTCGACCTGCGCGATCAGCCAGTCGAGCAGCCGTTCGTTGGCGGGGTACGCGATCGAGGCGAAGCGCAGCGTGCCGCCGAGCCGATCGCCACGCTCGAACAGCACCACCTCGTGACCGTCGCGCGCGAGCAGCCGCGCCGCCTCCATGCCGCCGGGGCCGCCGCCCACCACCGCCACGCGCTTGCGCCGCGCGGGTTTCGGCGCGTTCACGCGCAGGTATTCGACGGCCAGCTCGGAGTTCACCGCGCAGCGCGTGCGCTCCAGCGTGTAGATCGCGCTGACGCAGGTGTAGCAGTAGATGCACGGACGCACCTCGGCCGCACGGCCTTCGGCGAGCTTGCGCGGCAGTTCCGGGTCGGCGAGCAGCTTGCGGCCCATGCCGAGGAAGTCGAAGCGGCCGGCGCGGATCTCGGCGTCGCCGTGTTCGGGTTCGACGCGGCCCGAGGTGATGATCGGGATCGATACCACGGACTTGATCGCCGCGGCAGCCGGCAGGTTCGTGTTCGGCTCGTGCGGAATGTTCGACGCCGAGTGCAGCTTGCCCATGCCGGTGTTGTGGTAGGCACTGACCGTGATCGCGTCGGCCCCGACCTCCTCGACCAGGCGCGCGGTGACCTTCGCGTGCTCGATCGTGATGCCGCCTTCCTTGCCCACCTCGCGCGAGTCGAGCTTGACGATGACCGCCAGCTCGCCGCCCGCCTCGGCGCGCACCGCGCGCAACACCTCGAGCAGGAAGCGCGAGCGGTTCTCGACGCTGCCGCCGTACTCGTCGGTGCGCTTGTTGGTCTTCGGCGACAGGAACGAGGACAGCAGGTAGCCGTGTCCGCCGTGGATCTCGACCGCATCGGCACCGGCCTGGCGCGCCCGACGCGCCGCGGCGGCGTAATGCTCGATGACGGTCTGGATGTCTTCCCTGGTGAGCACCTTGTAGCTGGGAACACCGGCGCTCGCGAACGACTGCAGCTCGGGCAGCAGGAAACCGTCGACGAAATCGCCCTTCATCGGCTCCGGCACCGAGGGGCACCACTGCGGGCGGCCGGCGCGCGTGTCGTCGCCGGCGACCAGTCCGCCCTGGTGCAGCTGCACCGCGAACTTCGCGCCGTGGCGGTGCGCGCCCTCGGCCAGCCGCGCGATGCCGGGAATGAAGCGGTCGTCGGAGATGCCGATCTGCCACGGCTGCACCTGCCCGATCGGATACATCACGCCGCAGGCGCCCGAGATGATCAGCGCCGCGCCGCCGCGCGCCTGCGCTTCGTGGAAGGCGACGATGCGGTCACCGCTGACCCCGTCGTCCTCGCCGAGGTTCACGCCCATCGCCATCACGACGATGCGGTTGCGCAGTTCCATCGGGCCGATGCGCCCGGGCGACAGCAGGTGCGAATACTGGGACGTCGACATCGTGGATCCTCGCGGGTCTGGCTGGAGCGGTCGGACGAGTATAAACGCGCCACGCCGCAGCCCGCACGCCCCCCTGCCCGGCGCGGGCGGTACCGCACAGGACGCCGTTGCCATCGACCGCGAATGCGGCGACCATCAACTTTCGGTAAGGCCAGGGACGCAGCCCGCATGAACCACCCCGCCCGCATCACCGTCGTCGGCGCCGGCTTCGGCGCGCTCGCCGCCGTGCGCGAGCTGCGTGCGCGCGACGCGCGGGCCGAGATCACGCTGGTCGCCCCGCGGGCGGAGCTGCACTACCTGCCGGGCATCATCTGGATTCCGGCCGGACTGCGCTCGCGCGAGCAGCTGGTGGTGCCGCTCGGCAACTTCCTCGCACGCCAGCGCGTGCGCCACATGCAGGCAAGCGCCAGCGGCTTCGGCGCCTCGGCACGCGTGCTGCGCACCAGCGCCGGCGAGATCACGAACGACGCGCTGCTGATCGCCACCGGCGGGCGCTTCCTCCGCAAGCTCCCCGGGCTGGAGCACGCGATCGTTCCCTGCGAGGGCATCGCCGCCGCCGAGGCGATCCGCGACCGCCTGCGCGACCTCGAGGGCGGCACGATCGCGATCGGCTTCGGCGCCAACCCGGCCGAGCCCAACGCGATGCGCGGCGGCCCGATGTTCGAGTTCCTGTTCGGCATCGACCGCCAGCTGCGCCGCGAAGGCCGCCGCGAGCGCTTCGAGCTGGTGTTCTTCAACCCGTCGCAGGAGCCGGGCAAGCGGCTCGGGGAGAAGACCGTCGGGCAGCTGCTGGCCGGGATGCGCCAGCGCGGCATCGTCACCCGGCTCGGCGAGAAGCCGCTGCGCTTCGAGGCCGACCGGGTCGTGACCGACGCCGGCGAGATCCCGGCACAGCTGATCCTGTTCATGCCGGGCATGACCGGCGACGCGTGGTTCGACGACACCCCGCTGCCACGCTCGCCCGGCGGACTGATCACGGCCGATACGCAGTGCCGCGTTCCGGGCCACGACCACGTCTACGTCTGCGGCGACTGCGGCAGCTATCCAGGCCCCGACTGGATGCCCAAGCAGGCGCACATGGCGGAACTGCAGGCGCGCGTCGCGGTGCGCAACCTGCTGGACGCACTGGCCGGCAGGCCCGTGCAGGCCGCGTTCCGGGCCGAACTGATGTGCATCATCGACGCACTGGACAGCGGCACGCTGGTCTGGCGTACTGAACGCCGCACCGTGACGCTGCCGCCGATGCGCGCGATGCACTGGGCGAAGCGCTTCTTCGAGCGGGTCTACCTCGCGAAGTACCGCTGAGCCCCGACAGCGACCCCGATAATGCCAACAACGGAGTACGAGCATGAACTATCTGGTCACCGGCGGAACCGGTTTCATCGGCCGCTTCTTCATCGAGAACCTGCTGGCCCGTCCCGGCACCATCCACGTGCTCGTGCGCGAATCGTCCCTGCCCAAACTCGATGAACTGAAGGCACGCTTCCCCGTAGCCGCCGAGCGCATCGTCGCGCTGGTCGGGGACATCACGCAACCCGGACTCGGGATCGCCGACGCGGAGCTCCGCGCGCTGGCCGGGAAGATCGACCACTTCTTCCACTTCGCCGCCATCTACGACATGGCCGCCAGCGCCGAGAGCCAGCACGCGGCGAACGTCGCCGGCACGCTGTATGCGGTGCAGACCGCCGAGAAGCTCGGCGTGCGCTGCTTCCACCACGTCAGCTCGGTGGCGGTCAGCGGGCTCTACCGCGGCACCTTCCGCGAGGACATGTTCGAGGAAGCGGAAAACCTCGACCACCCGTACTTCCGCACCAAGCACGAATCCGAGAAGATGGTGCGCCAGCGCTGCCGCGTGCCCTACCGCATCTACCGCCCTGCGGCGGTGGTGGGGCACTCGCGCACCGGCGAGATCGACAAGATCGACGGTCCGTACTACTCGTTCAAGACCATCCAGCGCATCCGCAACATCCTGCCGAAATGGATGCCGCTGGTCGGCGTCGAGTCCGGCGTGAACAACCTGGTGCCGGTCGACTACGTGGTCAACGCCATCGACTACCTCGCGCACCTCGACGGCCAGGACGGCGGCTGTTTCCACATCGTCGACACCGAGCACTACAGCACCGGGCAGATGATGAACATCTTCGCCGAGGCCGCGCACGCGCCGAAGTTCAGCCTGCGCTTCGACCCCAAGATCTTCGACTTCGTGCCCACCGCGCTGGTCGAACTGCTGAACAAGCTGCCGCCGGTGAAGCGACTGAAGGCGGCGGTCTTCGAGCGCATCGGCATGCCCGAATCGGCCTCGATCCTCACGAAATACGAAACGAAATACGACAGCCGCCAGACGCGGCGGCTGCTCGAGGGCAGCGGCATCAATCCGCCGAAGCTCGAGCGCTACGCGGCGCGCATCTGGGACTACTGGGAGCGCAACCTCGACCCCGACCTGTTCGTCGATCGCACGCTCGAGGGGCAGGTCAGGGACCGCGTGGTGCTGATCACCGGCGGTTCGGCCGGCATCGGCAAGGCCACCGCGATCCGCCTCGCCGCCGCCGGCGCGCGCGTGGTGATCACGGCCCGCACGCAGGAGAAGCTCGACGAGACCTGCGCCGAGATCACCGCCCAGGGCGGCCGCGCGTACAGCTATGTCTGCGACGCCGCCGACCTGGCCGCCGTCGACGAGGTGATGCGCCGCATCGACGAGGAGCACGGCGGCGTCGACGTGCTGATCAACAACGCCGGCCGCTCGATCCGCCGCTCGGTCGCGCTCGCCTACGACCGCTTCCACGACTTCGAACGCACGATGCAGCTCAACTACTTCGGCGCGCTGCGCTTCATCCTGCGCGCGCTGCCCGGAATGGATCGGCGCCGGCACGGGCACATCATCAACATCTCGTCGATGGGCGTGCTCGGCCATCCGCCGCGCTTCTCGTCGTACATCGCCTCGAAGTCCGCGCTCGAGGGTTTCTCGCTGTGCGCGGCCGCCGAGTTCTCGGACCGCAACATCCACTTCACCAACATCAACATGCCGCTGGTGCGCACCGAGATGATCGCGCCGACCAAGATTTACGAGTATGCGCCGGCGCTCGAGGTGCATGAGGCGGTGGACATGATCGTCGACGCGCTGATCAGCCGCAAATCGCGCGTGGCGACCGGCATGGGCTGGGTGCAGCACTTCGCGGCGACGGTGTTCCCGAAGTTCTCCGAGATCGTGAACAACGCGACGTTCCGCATGTTCCCCGATTCGGACGCTGCCAAGGGACTGCCCACGGCGCCCACGCCGCCGGAGGTCACCTCGGAGCAGATCGCGATGGCGCAGTTGATGAAAGGCGTGCATTTCTGAGGGCGCCGGCATGAGCACGATCAAGGCCGAATACGACCAGGCCGTGGCGCGCATCACCGCGCCCGGGGCCCCGTTCGAACTGGAGCAGGCGACGATCGACGGCGTCAGCTACCGCGTCTACCGCAACGCACCCAGGAACCTCGCGCGGATCCACGCCGAGGCGCTCGCGCACGGCGAGCGCGAGTTCCTGGTCTACGAGGGCGAGCGCTGGAGCTTCGCTGCGCTGCTCGGGCAGGGCGCGCGCATCGCGCACGCGCTCGGCGACGGGCTCGGGATCCGGCCCGGCGACCGGGTGGCGATCGCGATGCGCAACTACCCCGAGTGGATGAGCGCCTTCGTCGGCATCACCACGCTGGGCGCGGTGGCGGTGCCGCTGAACAGCTGGGGCCAGGCGCGCGAGCTCGCCTTCGCGCTCGAGGACTCCGGAGCGCGCGCGGTGTTCTGCGACCGCCAGCGCGCCGGACTGCTCGCCGCGCACCTGGCGCAGAGCGCGCTGCCGGCGATCGTCGCGCGCCCCGGCGACGGCACGCTGCCGGCCGGCACGCAGTCACTCGATTCGTTCATCGCCGCGCACACCGACACCACACTGCCCTGCGCCGACGTCGATCCCGAGGCGCCGGCGCTGATGATGTACACCTCCGGCACCACCGGAGCGCCGAAGGGAGCGCTGTCCACGCAACGCGCGGTGTGCCAGTCGATCCTGAACTTCGAGTGCCAGGCGATGGCCTCGGCGATGATCAACCCGGAGGCGATCGGCGCGATGATGCGCAAGGGCTACCCGCCGACGCAGATGCTGACCGTACCGCTGTTCCACGTGAGCGGCTGTCATGCGGTGTTCCTGTGCGCGCTGCGCGCCGGGCGGCGCATCGTGATGATGTACAAGTGGGACGTCGCGAAGGCACTCGAACTGATCGAGCGCGAGCGCGTCACCGCGATCAGCGCAGCGCCGGCGATGCTGCAGGAACTGCTCGAATCACCGCTGTTCGCGCAGACCGACGTCTCCAGCCTGGGCGGCATCGGCGGCGGTGGCGCGGCCACGCCGCCGCGCACCGCGCGGCTGCTGATGGAGCGCATCCCCGACGCCTACCCCGGCGCCGGCTGGGGACTCACCGAGACCAACTCCAACGGCAGCGCGTGCACCGGTCGGCCGTTCCGCGAGAAACCCGGCAGTGCCGGCTTCCTGCATCCCACCGTCGAACTCAGCGTGCGCGACGACGAAGGCAACGAGTGCGCTCCGGGCACACCGGGGCGCCTGTGGGTGAAGACACCGACGCTGGTCAGCGGCTACTGGAACCGGCCCGACGCAACCGCACGCGAGTTTCGCGACGGCTGGTTCGACAGCGGCGACATCGGCTACCTCGACGCCGACGGCTACCTGTTCCTCTCCGACCGCGCGAAGGACATGGTGATCCGCGGCGGTGAGAACATCTATCCGGCCGAGATCGAGGCGGCGCTGCTGGAATTCGACGGTGTCGACGAGGTCGCCGCCTTCGGCGTGCCGGACGAGGCGCTCGGCGAGCAGCTCGCGGTGGTGGTGCACCGCACGCCCGGCGCACGCTTCGATGCCGAGGACCTGCGCCGCTTCGCGTCCGGCCAGCTCGCGCACTTCAAGGTGCCGCACTACGTGCAGGTGCGCGACGAGCACCTGCCGCGCAACGCCTCCGGCAAGATCCTGAAGAAAGACATCCGCGCCGGATTCATCGCCACGCTTTGACCGCAACCGCCGTGGTCGCGCGCACCACGCGCGCTCACGGCGGTTTTTTTCGCAACGCAACGAACGGAGGACGATCACGATGGGAATGCTCGACGGCAGGGTGGCGCTGGTGACCGGCGCCGGACAGGGCGTGGGCCAGGGAATCGCGCTGGCGCTGGCCGCCGAAGGCGCGCGGGTGGCGGTGACCGGGCGCACGCTGGCCAAGCTGGAAGACACGGTCGCACAGATCCGCAAGCGCGGCGGCGAAGCGCTGGCGGTGGTCTGCGAGGTGAAGAGCCTGGAGTCGCTGACCGGCTGCGTGCAGGCCGTGGCGGACCACTTCGGCGGGATCAACATCCTGGTCAACAACGCGCAGGAAGTACCCAACGGCGATCTGTTCGCGGTGAGCGACGAGGCATTCGAGGCGGGCTTCCAGTCCGGCCCGCTGGCCACGTTCCGCCTGATGAAGCTGTGCTACCCGTACCTGAAGGGCGACGGCTCGATCGTGAATCTCTCGAGCTCGGCGACCAGGCGCTGGGACATGTCAGGCTACGGCGCGTACGCAGCGGTCAAGGACGGGATCCGCCAGCTCACGCGCGCCGCCGCCTGCGAGTGGGGCAAGGACAACATCCGCACCAACGTGATCCTGCCGCACGCGATGTCACCCGGGCTTGCGTGGTGGATGGAGAAGAATCCCGCCGAGGCGGCGACCTTCTTCAAGACGCTGCCGATGGGCCGCGTGGGCGACTGCGAGCAGGACATCGGGCGTTTCGTCGCGCTGCTGTGCTCGCCGGCCGCGGGTTATGTGAACGGGCAGACGATCGGCCTCGACGGCGGGCAGGCGAACATCGGCTGAAAGCCTGTGAATCGTTCGGCGGCGTGCTCAGGCGCCGCCGAACGGCAGGTCCCCCGACACCTTCAGCGACGCCTCCCCGTGCGCGGCCTGCAGCCGCGCGAGCTCGTGCGCGAGCAGGCGCGCCAGCAGATCGGTCAGCGCGAGGAAAAACGGCAGCGGCTGCAGCGCGGCGAGCTTGCCGCGCATCACCGGCACCCAGCGCCCCGGGTGGCGTGCGATGAAATCGCGTTGCGCGAGCTCGTAGGCGAGCACCGGTTCGCCGCGCGCCGCGAGCGCCTGCTGGCCGGCGCCCAGGAAGTGCAGGAACTCGAGCTCGGTCGTGAGGTGATCGGGCAGTTCCTTGCGGTCCTCGGCGAGCGTGAGCCCGAAGTGGTTGTAGAAGCGCACCGCCTCTTCCATCACCTTCATCTGCGGCCCCACCTGCAGCCCGCCGTTCAGCGGGCAACCGGTGCCGCGCGCACCGGCATCGAACAGCCGCGTGTACTCGACCGCGAGAGCCTCGAGCTGCAGCGCGGGATCGGCGAGCGGCGCCAGATCGAGCCCGGCGCGCAGCCGCGGATCGATCGCGTCGCAGAGCGTGGCCAGCAACGCCGCCAGCGAGCCGTCGGCGACCGCCGCGACGAACTCGGCGTCCGGGTAGGTGAAGCATTCGCCGAGCAGCCCGAACAGCCGGGAGCGGGCCTCGCCGGCGTTCACAGCACGATCACTCCGCGTGCGTTGACGCCACCGAGCAGATCGTCGAAGGCCTGCGGCGCCTCGTCGATGGTGTAGCTGCGGGTGATCATCGCGTCGAGGTCGAGCCGCTTCGCGAGGTAGAGCTCGAGCAGGTTCGGCATGTCGACCCGGAAGTTCGCGTTGCCGTACATACAGCCGATCACGGTCTTGGCTTCGGCCGGGAAACCGCAGGCATTCAGCGGGAAGCTCTCGGTGTAGTGGCCGATGCCGATCACGCACACGGTGCCGCCGCGGCGCGCCGCCGCGCAGGCCTGCTCCATCACCGGCGGCTTGCCGGTCACCTCGAAGCAGTAGTCGGCGCCCCAGCCGCCGGTCGCCTCGCGCACCGCGGCCACCGCGTCGCCGTCGGCGCGCACCGTGTGCGTGGCGCCGAAATGGCGCGCGTAATCGAGCTTGGAATCGAGCATGTCGACCGCGACGATGCGCCGCGCGCCGACCAGCCGCGCACCCTGGATCACCGACAGCCCCACGCCGCCGCAGCCGAACACCGCGACCGTGGAACCCGGCTTGACGCGCGCGGTCGAGACCACCGCGCCGACGCCGGTCATCACGCTGCAGCCCACCAGCGCGGCGCGGTCGAGCGGGATCGCCGGATCGATCTTCTGCACGCTCATCGCCGGCACCACGACCCGCTCGGCCATGCAGCCGAGCATCGCCATCACGCCGATTTCCCGGCCGTCCAGGCGCACCCGCGAGCTGCCGTCGGGCATCAGGCCCGCCGGCGATCCGGCCACGCACAGGTGCGGCTCGTGGTGGATGCAGAAATGGCAGCCACCGCAGGCGGGAATGAACGACAGCACCACGTGATCGCCGACCGCCAGGCCGGCGACACCCGGCCCCAGCCGCTCGACGATCCCGGCGCCTTCGTGGCCCAGCACCATCGGCAGCGGCATCGGCACGGTGCCGTTCAGCACCGAGAGATCGGAATGGCAGACGCCGGCCGCCACCATGCGGATCCCGACCTCGCCCGAGCGCGGTGCGTCCAGGGTCACTTCACGCACGGCGAGACTGCCGTGGTCCAGGGCGACGACTGCTTTCATGTCTGCGGTGCTCCGGTGGCGCCCATGGCGGGCGGATCGATCAGGTCCTGCGCGAACTTCTTCAGGGCCGCGATCTCCTTGCGGTAGCGCGGGCGCAGCCTCGGCGAGATCAGCCGCATGATCGACAAGCCGTGCAGCGCTCCCAGCGTGAGGTTGCGCACCGTGTCGAGCGTCCCGGCCGGAATGTCGAACTCGCCGAAGAAGCGTTCCCACATCGTCTGCACATACGCGTTCGACAGCTCTTCCTGCTGCTGCAGCAGGCGCTCGTTGCGGGTGGCGCGGTTGTGGATGATCAGTTCGTTGAACGCGAACGCGGACGGCTCGTTGATGTACTGCCAGGTGGTATCGATCAGCGCGGCGACGCGCTCGCGCGGCGTCGGTCCGGCGCGCCCCAGCGCCTCGGTGAGCAGGCTGGTGTAGATCTCGGCGTTGCGCTCGACGATCGCGTACAGCACCGAGTCCTTGTCGCCGAACTGGTGCACGATCGCGCCCCAGGTCACTCCCGAGCGTGCGGCGATGCGCGCGGCGGTGGTCGCGTGCAGGCCTTCCTCGACGATGCACTCTATGGCCGCGCTGATCACCTTCTCGCGCGTGCTCGCGCTGCGCTCTTCCTGGGTACGGCGCTGCCTGCTCATGCGATTTCCCGTCGATCCGCCCGCCCGGGAGCGGTTTTCATCCACACTGCGAGCTATGCTATAGTCCGCCAAAAAACAAAGCAAGTGATCGGAATGTTTCTGATCGCCACAGGAGCCCGCACGCATGACACACCCGAAGGAATTGTTCGATCTGGGCGGCCGGGTCGCGCTGGTGACCGGCGCGAGCCGCGGACTGGGGCGCGCGATCGCGCTGGGACTGGCCGCGGCCGGCGCCGACGTGATCGTCACCGCACGCACCCGCGAGGCCTGCGCGGACGTGGCGCACCAGATCGAAGCGCTGGGGCGACGCGCGCTCGCGCTGGGCTGCGACGTCGGCGACTGGCAGCAGGTCGATGCACTGGTCGACGCCGCCTACGCCGGGTTCGGCCGCTGCGACGTGCTGGTCAACAACGCCGGCATGACGCAGCAGATGATGCCGCTGACGCAGACCACCGAGCAGATGTTCGACCGCATCTACAGTGTCAACACCAAGGGTCCGATGCATCTGTCGTCGCTGGTCGCCGCGCGCATGGCCGGGTCCGGCGGCGGCTCGATCGTCAACATCGCCACCATGGGCGCGCTGCGCTCGCCCGGGCACCTCGCGATGTACACCTCGAGCAAGGCGGCGATGGTCGCGCTGACACGCAGCATGGCCGACGAGTGGGCCTCGCTCGGCATCCGCGTCAACGCGCTCGCACCGGGGCCGTTCCTCACCGATATGCTCGACGATCTGGCGAGCCAGATGCAGGGCTTCCTCGAGTATTCCGAGGGCGTCACGATGCTGAAGCGCTCGGCGCGACCGGAGGAGATCGTCGGACCGGTGCTGTTCCTCGCGAGCAGCGCCTCGAGTTTCGTGACCGGCCAGACCCTCGCGGTCTGCGGCGGCGCGATCTGAAGCATCGAACGGCAGACGGACGGGAGCCCCCATGACCACGCGCGAACAGACCCAGGCGAAGCTGGACCGCCTCTCGGCCGGCATGATGAAACACACGCCCGAGCAGCACTACACGGTGGCCGACCGCCTGGAGGAGCGCGCCGCGGCGTCCCCGGACAGCCCCTTCCTGCTGTGGAACGGACGCGCGCTGAGTTACGGCGAGGTCAACGCGCAGGCGAACCGCTTCGCGCACCACGCGCTGGCGTCCGGGCTGCGCCCGGGCGACGTGGCGGCACTGCTGATGGAGAACCGGCCGGAGTACCTGTTCGTGTGGTTCGGGCTCGCGAAGATCGGTTGCGTGTCGGCGCTGATCAACACGCAGGCGAGCGGCGAGGCGCTGCGCCATGCGCTCGCCACCACCGGCAGCCAGCGCCTGTTCGTCGGCAGCGAGTGCGGTGAGCGCATCACGCGCACGCCCGGCGTCGGCGACACGCTGCCGTTGCTCGCGATCGCGGACGAGAACCAGGGCCCCACCCCGCCCGGCTGCCGGCACATCGATGCCGACATCGCCGCGCAACCGGCCACCAACCCCGACCCGGCACTGCGTAGCGAGGTGACCGGCAGCAGCACGCTGTGCCTGGTGTTCACCTCCGGCACCACCGGGCTGCCCAAGGCCGCACGGATCACGCACGCGCGCTGGCTGGGGGTGGGTGAAGGCTGGGCCGCGCTGCTCGAGGCAGGCAAGGACGACGTGTTCTATTGCGCGCTGCCGCTCTACCATGTCGCGGCGCTGATGTCGCTGATGTCGAACGCGCTGGCGAGCGGCGGCCGTGTGGTGCTGCGCCGGCGCTTCAGCGCCAGCCGGTTCTGGGCCGATGTGCGCGAACACGGCGTCACCGTCGCACAGTACAGCGGCGAGATGTGCCGCTACCTGTACAACCAGCCGCCGCACCCCGACGACCGCGACCACCGCCTGCGCGCGATGACCGGCTCCGGCCTGAGTCCGGCGATCTGGCTGCCGTTCCAGGAACGCTTCGGCGTCACGCAGATGATCGAGGGCTACGGCGGCACCGAGATCAACGTCGGGCTGATGAACCTCGACAACCGCGTCGGCTCGTGCGGGCGCATCCCGTTCCCCGAGCGCAGCAACGCGCGCCTGGTGCGCTACGACCGCGACCGCGACTGCTACCTGCGCAACGCCGACGGCACGCTGATGGACTGCGCGGACGACGAGGTCGGCGAGATGCTCGGCATGATCCTCGAACTGCCCGGGGTGACCGGCGGGCGCTTCGACGGCTACACCGACCCCGAGGCCACCGAGAAGAAGATCCTGCGCAACGCCTTCCGCCCCGGCGACGCATGGCTGCGCACCGGCGACCTGTTCCGCCGCGACGCCGACGGCTACTACTACTTCGTCGATCGCGTCGGCGACACCTTCCGCTGGAAGAGCGAGAACGTCTCGACCACCGAAGTCGCGAACGTGCTCGGCGATGCCCCCGGCGTGGAAACCGTCACGGTCTACGGCGTGTCGATTCCCGGCAACGAGGGCCGCGCCGGCATGGCGACGATCGTGATGCAGCCGGGCCACGCCTTCGATCCGGCGGCGCTGTACCGGCTCGCACGCGAGCAGTTGCCGTCGTACGCAGTGCCGGTGTTCGTGCGCGTCAGCGACGACACCGACATCACGCCGACCTTCAAGCTGCGCAAGGTCGATCTGCAGAAGCTGGGCTACCGCGCCACGCCCGGCGACACGCTGTGGGTGGCCGACCCGGCCGCCGACCGCTACGTGGAGGCGAGCGCACTAAACCTGGCGCGTTTGGGAATCCCGCCGTCGCACGCCGCGTAGGTTCGGCCTGTGGCCGAACATTGCCCACGTAGGTTCGGCCTGTGGCCGAACATTGCGCCCGAACCTGTCCGGGCACAGCCCGGACCTGCGGCGGGGAACGATTGTCCGGGCACAGCCCGGACCTACGGGAGGGTGATCAGTTGCGCGGCGATGTCGGGGACCGGCAGCGCGGTGCGCGACCAGCGGAAGATCATCGGGCCCTCGAGGTGTCCGCGCGTGTCGATCCAGTTCGGCATGCCGGGATCGCGCGCCGCAATCACGATGCGCACGCTGCCGTCGGGCTCGTAACGCACCGTGCGGTTGTTGAAGTGGCTGCGATGGTCCATGTACGAGATCGGTTCGAACCAGTAATTGGTGGTGTCCAGTCCCCAGTACGGCACCTCGGCCGGCTTGAAGGTGACCAGCAACGCCTGGTTCGGCGCAAGGCGGAAATACCCCGACGAGAAGCGGTGCCCGGTCGGCATCTCCGGTGATTCGTCCGGGTCCTGCTCCACCTCGAACACGAAGAAGCGGTTCGGCTCGGCGGCGCGCCGCTGGTCGACGATCGCGGCCCAGATGTTGACCGAGCGCGCCACGTAGGCACTGGTGCGTTGCATCGCGTGGCCGACCTCGGCGATCGTCAGCGGCGGGCGATCGCCGCTGGCGCCGATGCACTCGATGGTGAACGTGGCACCCTGCGTCCTGCTCCAGTCGTGCGCGTACTGGCGGATGAACACCACGGTGGATTCGGGTGTGGTGCGGATCCAGTTGCCCGCCTGCTGCTGGGGCGTGAGCTCGGGTGCCAGCAACAGGTCGAAGGTGCCGTCCGGATGCACGACAAGATCCCGCTCGGTGATCGCACCGACCTGCGCACTGGTCGCGTCCAGCCCGATCTTGCCGGCGTAGACGGTGAACTCCATGTACGGCGCTTCACCGCGCGTGCCGCGCAGGCGGTAGCTCTTCGAGCCGTCGATCACCGCCTGGTAGTAACGCGAGTCAGAGGTCTCGCCTTCACCCAGCGTGGTCGCGGTCACCAGCTGGTAGACCTCGGGATGGTCGGTATTGCCGTATTCGAGGCTCGCCTCGAAGCCCATGCGGATCATGCGCACCAGCTTGCGCAACCCTTCGGCCTGGGTGAGCTCGTCGTCGGGCGTCGCGGGGCGCGCCAGCACGCTGCCCGCGCGCTTCAGGTCTTCGCAGAATTTCTCCCACGCCTGCACGCTGGTTTGCTTGTTGTCGTTCATCGATGGGGTCTCCGGGTGAGTGGCTGGCGCGACGATCAACCTTCGTTCGCGACCGCGAAATAGTCCTGGTAGAAGCGATAGCGCTCACGCTCGCGCGTTGCATCCAGGCCGAAGTCCTCGATGCGGTAGCGGTGCACGCCGTGGCGCTCCTTCGGATTGTTGTCGATGAAATCGCGCATGCGCGCCTCGGCGGTCGCCGACAGCGACAGTCCGAAATGCGCGTAGATGCGTTTCACCATCGCCAGCGGGTCGCGCGCCAGCTCGGCGAAGTGCATGTCGAAGATCGTCGCGGCCTCGGGACGGGTGCGGCGGAACTCCACGCCGTTGCGCATCGCGCGCTCCCACGACACGCTCCACTGCTCGCCGACCTCGCGCTTGTCGACCTGGTCGCTGCCCATGCTGCAGGCCATCGATACCAGCGAACAGTGCGAGGCGATCAGCTTCAGCGGGTCGCGGTGCGTCATCACCACCTGCGCGTCCGGATAGACGGTGTACAGCGCATCCAGGGCGAACAGGTGGCCGGTGCTCTTCAGCACCCAGCGCTGCTTCGGGTTGTGCCACTGCATGTACTGCAACAGGCGCTTGTGCGTACGGTACACCGGCGTCTGGTCGACGGTTTCCACCCACTGCTCGTAGGACGGAATACGGAACTGGTTCGCGAAGATCACGCTCCTGAAGTCGAAGGCGTTGAGCATCAGGCATTCCTGCGCGAGTTGCGCGCCCATCTCGTGGATAGCCTGGAACTCCGGGATCAGCGCGCGCGAGGTGCGCTCGAAGTGCGCCTCGCAGCGGGCGATGCGCGGATCGGTGTCGTAGGTGGCCGCTTCCGCCGGCGGCGACATGTAGTGGGTTTCCCAGGTCATCGGCACGCGGCTGTCCGGGTCGCGTGCGAGCAGGTCGTGCAGGATCGTCGAGCCGGTGCGCGGCAGTCCGACCACGAACACCGGCTTGCGGATCTCCACCGCGAGAATCGACGGATTGCGGCGTATGTCTTCGGTGACCTGGAGGCGGTTCTCCAGATGGCGCAGCAGCTCGCCGAACGCGATCAGGCGGCCCACCTTGTTCAGCCGCGCCTCGTCGTTGAGCGAGGCGAGCAGCCGCGTGAAGCCTTCCTTCCAGTCGGCCTCGTCGCCGAAGTCCTGCAGACCCGTGTTGTGCCGTGCCGTCGCGAGCAGCGCCTGCTCGCTCAGTTCCACCTCCGGCACCTCGTGTTCGCCGTCTCCGGCAACCCCGTCGCTCATGGTATCCGCTCCCCCTTCGTGTTCTTCGACTTCAGTTCAGTTGCCGCACCGCGATGCGTTCGGCCCGCACGATCTTCTCGACCTCGACGTGCGTGGCGCGGTCCGTGGAGCCCGGCGTGAATTCCGCATCGCGCGCCTGGATGTGGAAGTAGCCGCCGGCCAGCTGCAACGGATTGATCGGGTTCGGCGTCACCGAGGTGTAGGTGGTGCGTCCCTTGGCCATGAACGGCTCCCACGCGTGGTAGACCGTGACCTGGCCGGGTCGGATCGACGGCACGACCTTGGCCATCAGCTCGGCCGAGGCAACGTCGTTGAACAACCGCACGTGGTCGCCGTCGGCAATGCCGCGTGCCGCCGCGTCCTCGACGCCGATGAGGATCAGCGGTTCCCCGCGTTCGAGCTGCTGCATGTATTTCTGGTCGCGCCAGGTCGCGTGGATCGACCAGCGCGTATGGCCGCCGGTCATCTGCAGCGGGTAGTTACCGCCGATCGCCGGCTGGTCCTTGTGCACCGGCAGCACCTCGCCGAGCTCCTCGTAGAACGGGTGGTCGATGCAGAACTGCATGCGCCGCGTCATCGTCGGCCACGGCATTTTCTTCTCCGTGTGCCACAGTCCCGCCGTGATCGTGTCGCTCTCGCTGACGTCGGTGGCGTTGCCCACCGTGAGGTAGTCGTTCTCGGCCAGCGAGGTGAAGCGCTGGAAACCCTTTTTCTTGATCTGCTCCCAGTTCACGTCGCCGACGTTGGTCGAGACGTCGAGGAGCAGGTCGAGGAACTCCTCGACGTTACCCTCGTGGTAGCGGCCGCCGAAGGTGAACTCGTCGTAGACGTCGAAGCTGCGCTCGTGGCCATGACGGTCACGGAAACCCGTCAGCCCGCGCTCCGCCGCGCGGCGCTGGATGGCCTTCAGCAGCAGGCAGTAGATTTCCCAGTCGGGCTTCGCCTCGCCGATCGGCTCGGCGGCGCGCGTGATCACCTGCGAGAACGGCGACAGCGGCGTCGCCCACGTGATGTCGTCCTTCTCGTACCACGCCGCGGCGGGCAGCACGTAGTCGCTGTAGAGCGCCGTGTTGCTCATGCGCCAGTCCATCGTGACCATCAGGTCCAGCGTGGGCAGCAGCCGTTCGGCGACCTTGTCGAAGGCCCGGAAGCGCCGCAGGACGTTGCCGCCGGCTTCCATGAAGATGCGCGGACGGTGCGCCGGGCGCTGCTGCCAGCCCTTGTCGACGGCCTCGTCCATGTACGAGGCCAGCGGGCGCTTCATCGCCGGGTCCCACTTCTCGGTGCGCCCGTAGGTGTCCTCCATGCCGCCCTGGTGGTAGAGCCACAGCAGGCTCGACAGCGATTCGCCCTTGGGATACTTGCGCCGCCCCATCTCGTACATGACCATTTCGGAGGTGTAGCCCTCCCATTTCAGCTTCAGGATGTCGGGCGCCATCTTCAGCCCGAGCGCGGCCAGCGCGAGCTTGGGCGAGCGCTGGCCGCTGGCCATCGACAGCGAGCCGACGCCGTCGACCGACATGTACGGGAAGCCCATGTAGCCGGCGCCCTTGCGCCCCATCTGCCCGGCCAGCGCGAAGCACAGGATCTGCGCGCGCTCCATCTCGATGCCGTGGTAGAACTTGGAGAAGTTCGACTGCGTGACGCAGGTCGCCGCGCGCGCCTTCGCCAGCTGGCGGGCGAGGTCGCGGATCGTGTCGGCGTCGGTCCCGCAGATCGCCATCGCCTTCTCCGGCGTGTACTGGCGCAGATGCTCGCGCAGGCGCGCGAACACCGGTGTCACGCCGAGCTTGCCCTGCACGCCGTCGACCTCGAACTCGCCCTCGAGCGCTGGATCGAGTCCCTCGAGCGCGAGCGTCTTCTGCGGCGCGAGCACCACGCCCCTGGCCGCGTCGTGCACGTAGAAGCGGTCCTCGGCGCCGCCGTCGACGAGGTCGGCCTCGCGCAGGAACCGCCCGTTGTCGGTGCGCACCAGCAGCGGCAGATCGGTCTGCTCCTGCACGAAGGCGCGGTTGTAGATGCCTTCCTCGATCATCACGTGCGCCATGCCGAGCGCGAGCGCGGCGTCGGTGGCGACCCTGACCGGCACCCACTGGTCGGCGTGCACGGCGGAAGCCGAGTAGTCCGGCGCGATGGTGACGATCTTCGCGCCGTTGTAGCGCGCCTCGAGCATGAAGTGCGCGTTCGGGATCTGGGTGTAGATCGGGTTGCCGCCCCAGATGAAGATCAGGTCGGAGAAGAAGATGTCGTCCGAGGAACTGCAGAACACCATCTTGCCCATCGTGACCGCCACGCCGGGACGGTGGTCGCCGATCTCGGTGTTCACGTCGAGCACCGGGGTATCCAGCACCAGCGTGGTGCGCAGCATGGCCAGTCCCGCGCCGCCGTTGGTCTGCGCGGTGCCCTGGTCCCACACGATCGACCCCGGGCCATCCTCGCTCACGATCACGTCGATCATGCGGTCGGCGATGTCGTCCAGCGCCTCGTCCCAGCTCACGCGCTGCCACTTGCCGGCGCCGCGCTCCCCTGCGCGCTTGAGCGGATGGCGCACCCGCGAGTCGTCGTACATGCGCTCGGAATAGCAGGCGCCCTTCTGGCAACCGCGCGGGTTGTAGTCGGGGATCTTCGGGTCGATGGGATCGTAGGTTCCGGCCTGCTCCTCGCGCCAGACCACGCTGTCCTTCACGTAGACGTTCCAGTTGCAGCCGCGCTGGTACCAGCAGTTCACGAAGTGCGTTCCCTTCGCGACGCTGTCCCACTTCCACTGGCCGCGATAGACGTCCTCGAAGCCGCTGTAGCTCACCTCCGGGAACGCGAAGGGCGTCTGCGCGTGCGCCGACGCCACGCCCTTGAACCGCAGGCCGACCAGCGACAGCGTCATCGCGCTCGTCGCGCCGCGCAGGAAACCGCGTCGGGAAATCGTCGTGTTCATCGCTGCGCTCCTCTTGCCTTGCCTGTCAGAGTTCCGCGGGGTCGACCGTGAAATCCGGGAAGATGTCCTCGGGCCATTTGTAGACGATCAGCGTGTCCATCAGCTCGGAGGCTTCGCCACGCGCCTTCTTTTCCTTCTCGGCCTTGATCACCTCGAGCACCTCGGCGACGCGCGGCCCGAACAGGCTCTCGAGGTAGTCGAGCGGAATGCGCGGCTTCGAAGGATCGACCTTGCCGTTGGCGTCCACGCGCGGCGGCGACAGCGGCGGCACGTAGTAGACGTTGGGCTGCGTGCCGTACTCCCCGTGCAGCGGCAGCGCGACCTTCCACTGGTGCACCAGCTTGTGGATCGGGCCGTTCTCGTCGTCGAGGTAGCCCACGAAACGCAGCCGGCCGGGGCACTGGCGCGCGCAGGCCGGCGCCACGCCTTTCTCCACGCGCGGAAAGCAGAAGATGCACTTCTGGCTGATGTCGCGCACGTGGTTGTAGTAGATGCGCTTGTACGGACAGGCCTCCATGCAGAAGCGGAAGCCCTTGCACTGCTTGTCGTTGATGAGGACGATGCCGTCCTCGTCGCGCTTGTAGATCGCGCCGCGCGGACAGGCCTCGAGGCAGGCCGGGTGCGTGCAGTGATTGCAGATGCGCGGCAGGTAGAAGAAGTGCGAGTTCGGGTATTCACCACCGCCTTCGTCCTCGTCCCAGTTCGGGCCCCAGCCCGGCTTGCTGCCGTCGGGGTTGGTCGGCGCCAGGTAGGTCTCGACGCCCTTGCCGCCGTGGAACACCTCCTGCTTGTTGAACTGCCAGGCGTCACCGTACTCGTCGCGCAGCGGGATGCGGCTCGGATTCGGTTCGCCTTCGGCGTTCCAGCCGCCGCCCATGCCTTCCCAGTCCTTCGGCGTGCCCTTGCCGGGCATGGTGTTCACCACCGCCCACCACTGGTGCTCCATCCCCTCCTCGCGCGTCCACTGGCGCTTGCACGAGATCGAGCAGGTGTGACAGCCGAGGCATTTGTTGAGATCGAACACCATCGCCAGCTGGCGCTTCGGCGTCACCACCTGGCCTTCCATCATGCGGCCCACATCGGTTCGAGCGTTCACGTCGTGTCTCCCCGGCCCTTCAGGCCTCGATTGCCAGTTCCACCCATTGCGGAGCAAACGCCTTGATCCCCGCGCGTTCCAGGTTGCCGCCCTCCCACACCGCGAAGGTGGTGCGCAGGCGCTGTCCCGGTTCGAGCTGCACCGATTCCGCAGCGTTCGCCTGCACTTTCAGCGCACGCCTGAGCACCACGGACCAGAACTCCCCGTCGTGCGCGGCGCGTGCGGTGATGGCGGTGTCGTCGACGACGCGCGAACTGCCGATGCCGCTCGCCACGTCGCTGCGCGCACGCTCGGGGAAATCGGCACGCCAGTACCACAGGTTCACCGGTTGCCCCGGCGCGCCCATGAACAGCGGCGCATCGGCGGCGAGCGGAAACAGCAGCGCCGCGGCATCCGGAAAGTCGGTGTTCTCGAAGCGCACGGCGTTCTTCGCCGAGTCGCGCCAGCGCAGCCGGAACGCGATCGTGGCGCCGTCGTGCACACCCTGCACGTCCAGCGAGGCGACGGCCCCGTAGGCCTGGTCACGCCATTTGGTCGCGATATACCGGGTCGGCTGCATGGCGGCGGGCGCCGGCATCAGCTTGACCGTCTCCGCAGCGATCGCGCCCCAGCCGGCAGCGCCGGGGTCGGCCAGCGCGTCGATGGCGTCAGTTCTGCGAACCAGCATGGATTCCCCCTGCGACCGCCAGTGGCAGTCAGTTCGTTATACACATACCAAGCAGTTGGTATCTTTTTTACACGATCCGGGGGTGGAAGGCAATTGCGCCAGATCATGGGGACGAAAAAAAAGGAAGCAACGCCCACCCCCATTCGAACGCAGGGGCCGGGCGGAAGCAAGCGTTCTTTGGTGGCCGGTTCAGCTGCGCCGCGGCTTGCGTGCGCCGGAACCGGAAAAACCGTCCCGAGGACCGCGCGGGCCGCGGTCCTTCGCCGCGGGCTTGGCGCCCGGCGCACGACGCCGGATCGGATCGTCGCCGCTGCGCGCTTCGAACCGCGGTTCCCGACGCGGCGGGCGCGTGTCGTCACGTGGCGGGCGTGAGTCGGAGCGTGGCGCGCGTGAGTCGGAGCGCGGCGGACGTGTGTCGCCACGCGGGGGGCGCGTGTCGGAGCGCGGGGGGCGCGAGTCGGAGCGCGGCGGACGTGTGTCGCCACGCGGGGGGCGTGAGTCACCGTGCGGGGGGCGTGAGTCACCGCGCGGCGGGCGCGAGTCGTCGCGCGACCCGCCGCCGTACGACGGACGCGTCCGCTCGCCCGCCCCCTCGTGCCTTGGGCCCTGCACCCGTCGCCCGGCGTGCGCCGACTCCTCATCGCTCGCGAGCCGGATTTCGAGCGGTTGCTGCATCACGCGGGTCTTGCGCAGCACGCCCAGCAGCTCTGCCGGCAGGTCGGCGGGCAGATCGACCAGGCTGAACTCGTCGCACAGTTCGATGCGACCGATCTCGCGGCTCGACAGCCCGCCCTCGTTGGCGATCGCGCCGACGATCTCGCGCGGCGTGACACCGTGCGCGCGTCCCACCTCGATCCGGTACGCGACCAGCGCGGCGCCGCTCGGAGGACGCGCCGGACGCTCGCCGCGCGGCTCCCGCGGCGGCACGTCACGGCCCGCTCGCCGCGCATCGCGATCGCGAGGCCCGCCGGCGTCGCGCGGCGCGCGCTCGGCACGGGACTCGTCGCCATCCTCGCGCTCCGCGAGACGCAGCGGCCGCGCACGCTGGGCCATGAACGCGAGCGCCGCGGCCACGCGCGTGAGGTCGCCATCGTGCTCGGCGCCGATCTGCTCGACGACGTCGGCGAAGAAGTCCAGTGGTTCGTTCGCGATCACCTCGGCGACCTGCGCGCGGAACTGCGCGACGCGCCTGCCCGCGACCGCCTCGCGGCTCGGCAGCGTGAACGGCTCGATCGCCGCGCGCGTGACACGTTCGATGGTGCGCAGCATGCGGAACTCGCGCGGCGCCACGAACAGGATCGCGGTTCCCTCGCGCCCGGCACGGCCCGTGCGCCCGATCCGGTGCACATACGCCTCGGTGTCGTACGGGATGTCGTAGTTGATCACGTGGCTGATGCGCGCGACGTCGATGCCGCGCGCCGCCACGTCGGTGGCGACCACGATGTCGATCGCGCCACTCTTGAGCTGCTCGACCACGCGCTCGCGCATCTGCTGGTTCATGTCGCCGTGCAGCGCGGCCACCGCGTAACCACGCGCGCCGAGGCGGTCGGCGAGTTCGTCGGTGGCGGTCTTGGTGCGCACGAACACCAGCGCGGCGTCCAGGCTCTCCTCGACCTCGAGGATGCGCGTCAGTGCATCGAGTTTGTTCGTTCCGCTGACCTGCCAGTAGCGCTGGCGGATCGCGGCGACGGTGCGCGTGGCGGCCTTGATCCGCACCTCGCAGGGCTCGCGCATGTGGCTGCGCGCGACGCGGCGGATCGGCTCGGCCATGGTCGCCGAGAACAACGCAGTCTGGCGCTCCGCCGGCGTATGCTCGAGGATCCACTCGACGTCGTCGATGAATCCCATGCGCAGCATCTCGTCGGCCTCGTCGAGCACCAGCGCCTGCAGCGCATCGAGTTGCAGGCTGTTGCGCTCGAGGTGGTCCATCACGCGCCCCGGCGTGCCGACGATCACGTGCACGCCGCGGCGCAGCTGGCGCAGCTGCAGCGACATGCTCTGCCCCCCGTAGATCGGCTGCACGTGGAAACCGGGCAGGTGGTGCGCGTACTTCTGGAACGCCTCGGCGACCTGGATCGCCAGCTCGCGCGTCGGTGTGAGCACCAGCACCTGCGGTTCGCGGCGCGCGAGATCGAGCCGCTGCAGCAGCGGCAGCGCGAAGGCCGCGGTCTTGCCGGTGCCGGTCTGCGCCTCGCCGAGCAGGTCACGGCCGGCGAGCAGCGGCGGGATGCACGCCTGCTGGATCGGCGAGGGCGTCTCGTAGCCCACATCGGCGAGCGCCTGCAGCAGGGGTGCGGACAATTCGAGCTCGGCGAACGAGCCAACGGTGTCGGACATCGGGAACATCTCTGGAAACAGGGGACCCCGCGGCATGCCTTGCGGACGGATGCGGGGCGCACAGTATGAACGAGGCGCACGCCCTTGTTGACCACGGATGCACCGACATACTGCCGCTGGCGCTGGATCGGGCGGCCACGTCCGCCGCGGCCCAGGCTCAACGCGGCCCATGTTCCGCCGGAGCAGACCCGTCCTTGCGAGCGGCGAGCCCGCCGCGCAATACTTCGCGGCGTTCGTACAACGGATGACGGGTAGCGATGAGACAGATGCGGGTCGGACTCCTCGGCGGCGGCTCGTGGGGCACCACGGTCGCTTCGCTGGTCGCACGCAACGCCCCGGTGCTGCTGTGGGCGCGCGACGCCGCGACCGTCACCGAAATCAACACGCGCCACACCAACGAGAAATACCTGCCCGGCGCGCGGCTGAACGAGGCACTGCGCGCGACCGCCGACATCGGCGAGGCGATCGCCGGCGCCGACGTGGTCGTGGTCGCGGTACCGTCGCAGTTCGTGCGCACCACGCTGGAATCGGTGCGCGCGCACATCCGGCCCTGGGTGCCGGTGATCAGTCTGGCTAAGGGGCTCGAGGCCGGCACCGGCAAGCGCATGACCGAAATCATCGGCGAGGTGCTTCCGGGCCATCCGGCCGGCGTGCTGACCGGACCGAACCTCGCGCGCGAGATCATGGCCGGATCCGCCGCCGCGAGCGTGATCGCGATGGAGGACCAGACGATCGTGCGCGCGCTGCAGCGGCTGTTCAGCAGCGGGCTGTTCCGCGTCTACACCAACGACGACGTGATCGGCTGCGAACTCGGCGGCGTGCTGAAGAACGTGATCGCGATCGCGGTCGGCATGGGCGACGGCCAGGGCGCCGGGGACAACACGCGCGCGGCGCTGATCTGTCGCGGACTGGCCGAGATCACGCGCCTCGGCGTCGCCATGGGCGGCAAGCCGGCGACCTTCGCCGGCCTGGCCGGCGTCGGCGACCTGGTCGCCACCTGCACCAGCGCGCAGAGCCGCAACCGCCACGTCGGCCTGGAGCTGGCGCGCGGGCGCACCATAGACGACATCGTGACCGGCATGTACATGGTCGCCGAAGGCGTGAAGAGCGCGCCGGTGGTGATGGCGCTGGCCGAGCGCCACGGCGTCGACATGCCGCTCGCGCGCGAGGTCTACGACGTGGTGCGCGGGCGCAGCTCCGCGCGCAAGGCGTTCCGCGGGCTGCTGCGCACCGCCGCCGGCGCGGAGTCCGAGGCGGGTTGAGCAGCGTCGCCTGCAGGTCCGGGCTGTGCCCGGACATGTGCCGAAAACCCGTTCGGCCGCAGGCCGAACCTACAGGACATGTTCGGCGCACGCGAGGGTGCGACGACGTCACGAACCGGATGCGGTTTCCTCGAGCGCGCGGACGAGCAGCGCCAGGCCTTCCTCGAACACTACGTCCTCGACGGTGATCGGCACCAGCACACGGATCGTGTTCGCGTAGACGCCGCAACTCAGCAGCAACAAGCCCAGCTCGGCCGCGCGCGCGGTGAGCGCGCGGGTGCGCTCCGGATCGGGCTCGTGGGTGCCGGGCCGCACGAGCTCGAACGCGACCATCGCGCCGAGGCCGCGGATCTCGCCGATGCCGTTGCGCGGATCGGCCGCCAGCTCGCCGATGCGTTCCCGGAACCGCGCGCCGATCGCCTGCGCTCGCTCGAGCACCCGCTCCTCGTGGATCACGTCGATCACGGCCAGCGCCGCCGCGCAGGCGACCGGGTTGCCGGCATAGGTGCCGCCGAGTCCGCCCGGCGGCGGCGCGTCCATCACCTCGGCGCGTCCGACCACGCCGGCCAGCGGCAATCCTCCCCCGATCGACTTCGCGGTCGTGATCAGGTCCGCGTGCACGTCGTAGTGTTCCATCGCGAAGAAGCGGCCTGTGCGCGCGAAACCGGACTGCACCTCGTCGGCGATCAACAGGATCCCATGCTCGTCGGCGAGCGCGCGCAACGCACGCATCAACTCCGGCGGCGCCACGGTGAAACCGCCCTCGCCCTGCACCGGCTCGATCAGGAAGGCCGCGATGCGGCGCGGCTCGACGTCGCACTTGAACAGGTGCGCGATGTCCGCCAGCGTGTCCGCCACCGCCACACCGTGGTAAGGATGCGGGAAGCGCGCGTGCCACACGTCGGCCGGAAACGGCCCGAAGCCGGCCTTGTACGGCGCCACCTTGCCGGTGAGCGCCATCGCCATCATCGACCGGCCGTGGAACCCGCCGCTGAACGCGATCACGCCGGGACGGCCGGTCGCGTAGCGCGCGATCTTGACCGCGTTCTCGACCGCCTCGGCGCCGGTGGACAACAGCAGCGTCTTTGCCGGCCCCGCGATCGGCGCCAGCGCGTTGAGGCGTTCGGCGAGCGCGACATACGGCTCGTAGGGCATCACCTGCACGCAGGAATGCACCACGCGCTCCAGCTGTGCGGCCATCGCGGCCAGTACATGCGGATGGCGGTGGCCGGTGTTCTGCACCCCGATGCCGCCCGCGAAGTCGATGTAGCGCTTGCCCTCGACGTCCCAGATCTCGGCGTTCAGCGCGCGATCGACGAAGCGTTGCGTGGCGCTGGACACCCCGCGCGCCACCGCGGCGATGCGGCGCTCCCAGAGCGCGGCGTTGCTGCTCATGCTGGCTATCCTCGCTGTAGCCCGGGAACGGAGTACCCGGAGCGCGGGGATACTACGGAACGCTCCCCCGGCGCGGCAACACCACGCCGGGGGTAGCCGGGAGGGAGGGGTTCAGGCGGCGTCGCGCTTCGCGGGCAGCATGCGCGCCAGCGTGTTGTCCTTGACGAAATAGTGGTGGTACAGCGCAGCGATCGCATGCAAGCCGATCAGGTAGTACCCGAACTCGCCGATGTCCTTGTGCCAGTCCTCGATGGTTTCGGCGAGATCCTCGTTCTCGGCGATCAGCTGCGGCAGTTCGGCAATACCGAAGAACGGCACCGCCTTGCCTTCGGCGCTGAACACCAGCCAGCCCGCGATCGGCATCCCGATCATGAAGGCATACAGCGCCAGGTGCATCAGTCGCGAGACCATGTCCGCCGCAGCCGCCGGCGCCGGCACGATGCGCGGCGTGGGCCCGGAGAAGCGCGCCGCGATGCGCACCACGACCAGCGCCAGCACCGTGATGCCGAAGCTGAAGTGCAACATCATCAGCAGCTTGCGCGGATCGCTGCCCTTCGGGTAGGCCTCGTGCAGCAGGACCGCCGCGTACACCGCGACGATCAGCACCAGCATCAGCCAGTGCAGCGCGATCTGCAGCGAGCCGTAACGTTCGGTCGAGTTCTTCCACATGAGCGGGTGTCCTCCAGGTGATCGATCAACCCACATTATGCCCGCGTGCCGGCTCCGGCAACCAGCAACGGGGCGGCGCAATCCTGCGGACCACCCATTAAGCTTTCGTTAAGGCGTCCTGACCAGACGCGACTTCGCCACGGCGCTGCACGTTGGAACCCCGGCTTCGGTCCCGTATGATCCGGGGGGAAAGGACCGGTTCAGGTCGTTCACCGGAGGGCGCGGCGATGGCGAAGATCGTGGTACTCGGAGCCGGGCTGGGCGGCATGCCGGCGGCCTACGACCTGAAGAAGACGCTCGGCAGCGGACACGATGTCACGCTGATCAACGCGAGTCCGCATTTCCAGTTCACTCCGTCGAACCCGTGGGTGCTGGTGGGCTGGCGCAAGCCGGAGCAGGTGCTGGTGCCCATCGGACCGAATGTCACCAGAAAGGGCGTGCGTTTCGTTGCGCAGGCGGTGACGCGCATCGACGCGGCCGCGAACCGGCTCGAACTCGCCGACGGGAGCGAGGAACCCTACGACTACCTCGTGCTCTGCACCGGGCCGCGGCTCGCCTTCGACGAGATCCCCGGCACCGGACCCGAGGCGCACACGCACAGCGTGTGCACCACGCCGCACGCCGAACGCGCGGCGCTCGCCTACCAGGAGTTCCTGCGCGATCCCGGGCCGGTGGTGATCGGCGCCGTGCAGGGCGCGAGCTGTTTCGGCCCCGCCTACGAGATGGCGATGATCCTCGACGCGGACCTGCGCCGGCGCAAGCTCCGCGACCGCGTGCCTATGAGCTTCGTGACCAGCGAACCGTACATCGGCCACATGGGACTCGGCGGCGTCGGCGATTCGAAGACCCTGCTGGAATCCGAGCTGCGCCAGCGCCATATCCGCTGGATCACCAACGCGAAGGTCAACGAGGTCACCGCCTCGGCGGTGCACATCACCGAACACGACGACGAGGGCAAGCCGCGACGCGAGCAGGAACTGCCGTCACGCTTCACGATGCTGATCCCGGCGTTCCGCGGCGTCGACGCGGTGGCCGCCGTCGAGGGGCTGTGCAATCCGCGCGGCTTCGTGCTGATCGACGAACACCAGCGCAACCCGAGCTGGCGCACTATCTTCGCTGCCGGCGTCTGCGTCGCGATCCCGCCGGTGGAAGCCACACCGGTGCCGACGGGCGCGCCCAAAACCGGCTACATGATCGAGTCGATGATCACCGCGATCACGCACAACATCGCGGCCGACCTCGCCGGTCGCGCCGCCGACGCACGCGCGACCTGGAACGCGATCTGCCTGGCGGACCTCGGCGACGACGGCGTCGCCTTCGTCGCCTTGCCGCAGATCCCGCCGCGCAACCTCACGTGGGCGAAGCGCGGCAAATGGGTGCACCTGGCGAAGATCGCCTTCGAGAAATACTTCATGCACAAGATGGCCAGCGGCAACACCGAACCCGTCTACGAGAAGTACGTGCTGAAGGCGCTCGGCATCGTGCGACTCAAATCGGGAGCGCACGACGAGGCGCCGCACTGAGGCTGCACCCCGCCGGCGCGCGGCTCCTTCAGCGAAACGCCTGCCCTGGCCCGACGCCGAGCTTGCGCGCTACGAGCGCCGCCGGGCAGAAACCGGTGATCGAGGACTGCAGCAGATTGAGGCCGACGAAGGCGGTCAGGAAATACCAGTACTGGTGCACCCAGGTGCCGAGCGCCAGGCTCAGCAGGACCATCACGCCCGCGAAACCGAGGATGAAGCGATCGAGGTTCATGGCGAAACTCCAGCAGTCGTGTAAAAGACGGCTTTTATATTAGCGTATCCTAATGTCGATGCAAGCACTGGATCGCCCGGCGGCCATGCCTGTTGTATAAGGGCCCCGAACCACTGCTACGGAGAACCGGCAATGCAACGACTCGACGGCAAGCGGATCATCGTCACCGGCGGCGCCGGCGGCATCGGCAACGCGGCGGTGCGCCTGTTCACGGAATGCGGCGCGCGCGTCGCGACCACGTTCAACCGCAATGCCCCCGAGCTGCCGCCCGACGTACCCGCCGCGCGCTGCGACATCACCGACCGGGCCGAGGCGGGACGGGTGTTCGACGAACTGGTCGCTGCGCTCGGCGGACTCGACGCCATGGTGCACGCGGCAGGCGCGCACGGCAGCCGCGCCGCGCACGAGGTCACCGACACGGACTGGGACACGCTGATGGACACCAACGCACGCGCCACCGCCTGGACCAACCAGGCGGCGTTCCGCCACCTGCGCGAACACGGCGGCTCGATCGTCAACATGGGTTCGGTCGAAGGCGTGCGCGGCTTCGCCGGCAATGCGGTCTACGCGGCCTCGCGCGGCGCCGTGATGGCATGGACGCGCAGCGTGGCGCTCGAGTGGGGCCGCTACGGAGTGCGCGTGAACTGCGTCGCCCCGGCGATCCACACCGACATCTTCGAGCGCCAGCGCGCCACGCTGGACAGCGCCTCGCTGGCCGCGATGGACGCCCGCCTCGCGGCGTTGATCCCGCTCGGCGGCCGCATGGGCGATGCGCTGCGCGACCTCGCGCCGGTACTCGCGTTCCTGGTCAGCGACGATTCGCGCTTCGTGACCGGACAGACGCTCGCGGTCGACGGCGGCCTGATGATGCTGGGCTCCTGAGGACGACCGCTCACTCGCGCGGCGGCGCATCGAGCAGCGGCGCCAGCGCAGGCATCAGCGCGCCGAGCAGACGCACCGGCAGCCCGCTGGTGAATTCGTACTGCGCGGCCTCGGCGCCCGGAACGAAGGCCGTGATGGTGCCGAAGAAGCGGTCGTCGATCAGGAACACGAAGGTCGCCACGCGGTTCACCACCCGCGACTCGACCAGCCTCCCCGGGCCCGCGTAGACCTCGAAGCGGTGGTCTCCGGTGCCGGTCTTGCCGCCGACCAGGTGGCGCGAGCCGTCGGCGCGCATCAGCGCGGGCTGCAGCGCGCGCGCGGTGCCCGTCCCGACCACGTCGAGCAAGGCCGCGCGCGCGACCGCGGCCACCTCCGGCTGCAGGGCGCGCCGCCCGGTGGCGGGAACGGCCGCATGCACCACCTCGTACGGCGTGCCGGCGGCGAAGTGCAACTCGCCGACCAGCCGCGAAGGGTAGCGCAGTCCGTCGTTGACGATGATGCCCATCAGCTCCGCGAGCGCGGCAGGGCGATCGCCCGAGCTGCCGATCGAGGTGGCCAGCGAGGGCGTCAGCGAGGCGAATGGATAGCCGAGGGTGCGCCACTGCCGGTGCAGCTCCTGGAAGGCCTCGATCTCGAGCAGGTCCAGGATGCGGCGGTCCTGCGCGCGGCGGCGGCTGGTCTTCATCAGCCACGCGTAGACCTCCTGGCGCACCTCGGCACCGGCGTCGATCACCTCGCGTTCGCCGGCCTCCGGGTGCCGGTGCAGGTAGTCGAGCAGCCACAGTTCGAGCGGGTGCACGCGCGCCAGGTAGCCGCGGTCGTTGAGGTCGAATTTCTGCGGTGCGTAGCGCTGGTACAGCGAGGCGAGCTCCTCCGCGGACGGCACCTCGTCGGGCAGGTGACGCTCGAACCAGGGCCTCAGCCCCTCGGCGTCGAGCTCGGGGCGCACCGTGCGCACCGTCACCACCAACGCGCGCGGCGTCACGCGCACGCCGTCGAGCAGCGCGTGCAGCGCCTCGTCGGCGCCGAGGCCGCGGTACTTGCGGTAGAAGCGACGCAGGAACACCGTTCCCTCGCGATCGGCGAAGCGGCGCAGGTATTCGTCGCGCCCGGGGTCGTCCGCATTCTCGAGCAAGCGCGCGGTGGTCGAGGGCGCGCGATACATGTAGTGGTCGATGACTTCGCGCATCATGCGGATGAACACCAGGTTCACCGAGCGGCGCATCGCCTCGGCGACGTCGAGCACCGCGTGGTCGTCGCGGCGCTCGAAGTTCGCGAAACGGTGCGCACCGCCACCGGTGTAGAACAGCTGCGCGGTCGAGGCGGAATAGCGCCGAAGCATCGCCGCCTCCAGCGTCTCCTGCAGCGTCGCGCCCGGATGCGCCGCCAGGTGCTCGTACACCCAGGCACTCAGGCGGTCACGCGGGTGCAGCGCGGCGCGCGCCTGCAACGGCCCGGCGGCCGCGGCGGCCTGCCCGTGCACCTCGGCGATCGATTCCAGCCAGCTCAGCAGCGTGCGCAGTTTCGCCGTGGACCCCAGGTCCAGCCGTGCGCCGGAGTTGATGTCCAGCGGCTGGTCGAGGTTGTCGGCGTTGATGCGCAACCGGTTCGCCCCGGCGCCGCGTTCGTAGAGCGTGAGGCTGTAGATCACACGCGCCGGATCGCTGGCGCGCAGCAGGCGTTCGCCTTCCAGGCCGAGCTCGCGGATGCGTTGCCGGTCCGCCAGGCCGCGCAGGAATTCCGTCACCTCACGCTGCACCGCCGCGTCCAGCGTGGTGGTGACCGCGAGGTCGAGGCGGTCGAGTTCGTACAGGCTGCGCACCCCGAGCAGCGACAGCAGTTCGTTGCGCGCCAGGTTGAGTCCCTTCTGGCGCGTGAAGTCCGGCACCGGCGAGGCCCCCGCTCGGGCGCGCAGCCCGAGCGGCACGCGCTGGGCGGCGTCGGCCAGCGCGCGCGGGATCACACCCTCGACGCTCATGCGGCGCAGGTAGCTGTCGGCCAGCGCTGCCAGCGCGGCACCGTCGCCGGTCAGGTAATGGCTGGGGCGGCGCACCGCGAGGATCAGCGCCAGCACCCGCTTGTAGTGCAACGCGCGCTCGGCGAGCGGAGCGCCCTCGTCGGCGAGCACCCGGTTCGTTTCGGCGAAGCCGGCACCGAACCACGACTCGATGCCGTCGCCGAGGCTGGAAACCTCGCCGTAGCCACGCTGCGCCGCGAGCGGCAGGGAATTCAGGTAATCCAGCACCAGCCGCTGGCGTGCCGGCAGCGTCCGTTCGCCCTGTCGGTACACGCGCAGGCTGGCCGACGCCATCTGCACCAGCTTGTCGCGCGCATCGCGCGTGATGCCTTCCGGCGAGTGGCGGAACTTCTCGAGCTGCGTGGCCAGCGTGCTGGCACCGACCACCTTCTGGTCGCGGCCCAGCGACTTGAGCGCCTGCTGACCCACCGCCACCGCCATGCGCTCCCAGTCGACGACCGGGTTCAGGTACGGGCGGGCCGGGTCGAGCAGTTCGCGGTCCTCCACGTACAGCAGCGTACGCACCACCAGCGGCGGGATCGCGGCGAAGTCCGCGTAGACGTTGCGCGGATACAGCGCGCGCTGGATCGGGGCACCGGAAGCGTCGAACAGCCGCAGTCCCGTCCGGGTCTTCTCGGGGTACACATTGAACAGCCCGTGCGCGGCCAGTTCGCTCATGCGCCGCGACGGCACGGCCTGGCGCGTCACTGCGAAGCCAGCCTCCCGGAGGCGTTCACCGAACTGCGGCAGCCGCGCGTAGCCGAGCCGGATGTCGTACGGTCCCCGGTCGGGTCGCAGCGGCTCGCTCGCCGGCCCCGGCTCCACGTGGTACGTGATCGCGGACGCGAAGTCCGTCAGCCAGCGTGCCTGCCAGCGCGACTGGCGCATCTCCCCGTAGCCGAGCCAGCCGAGCGTGACGCTGCCCGCGAGCAGGATCACGCCGGAGGTGATGCGCAACACCGAGGCGAGCAGGCGCAAGCTGCGCCCGGAACGTTGGCGCCGCGCGGCCGCCGAGGCACGCGCCGCCGCGCGCTGCGGCAGCGCCATCCCACGGTTTTCCAGCAACGGAATGCGGCGCAATTGCCCACTGATACCGATCACGTGCGAATGCGTCCTGCGCGTTGATCACGTGGCAAGTCTAGTACGCCGGGCGCGACGGCGCCGCGCCGCGGGTTCGCGCTGTTGCGGTGATCGCCGGGACCGCTACACTCCCCGCATCGTACCCGGCAAGGAATCCGCCATGCTCACTACGCTCGACGACCCCGCGCTGCTGCGCGGCCAGGCGTACATCGACGGCCACTGGACGGACGCGGACGACGGCAGCCGCCTCGCGGTGGCGAACCCGGCCAACGGTGCGACGATCGCCGAAGTGGCGTGCTGCGGTGCCGCCGAGACACGGCGCGCGATCGAGGCCGCCGGTCGCGTGCAGCAGGACTGGGCCGGGCGCACCGCCAAGGAACGCGCGCGGCTGCTGCGGCGGCTGTTCGACCTGATGCTGGCGCACCAGGAGGATCTGGCGCGCATCCTGACCGCCGAGCAGGGCAAGCCGCTGGCCGAGGCACGCGGCGAGATCGCCTACAGCGCGAGCTTCATCGACTGGTTCGCCGAGGAGGCAAGGCGCGTCTACGGCGACACCATCCCGGCGCACGCCGCCGACAAGCGCATCGTGGTCGTCAAGCAGCCGATCGGCGTGGTCGCCTGCATCACCCCGTGGAACTTCCCGAGCGCGATGCTGGGGCGCAAGATCGGCCCGGCGCTGGCCGCCGGCTGCACGGTGGTGTGCAAGCCCGCCAACAATACCCCACTGTCGGCGCTCGCGATCGCGGTGCTGGCCGAACGTGCAGGCTTCCCGCCCGGCGTGCTGAACATGCTGTGCGGGCGCACGCGGGAAATCGGCGACGAACTGTGCGCGAATCCGCTGGTGCGCAAGCTGACCTTCACCGGCTCGACGCCGGTGGGCAAGGAACTGATGGCGAAGTGCGCGGCGACCGTCAAGCGCACCTCGATGGAGCTGGGCGGCAACGCGCCGTTCATCGTCTTCGACGACGCCGACCTCGACGCCGCGGTGGCCGGCGCCATGGCGTCCAAATACCGCAACGCGGGCCAGACCTGTGTGTGCGCGAACCGGCTGCTGGTGCAGGACGGCGTGTACGAGGAGTTCACGCACCGGCTCGCGACGGCGGTGGCCGGGTTCCGCCTCGGTGACGGCGCCGAGGAAGGCGTCACGATGGGGCCGCTGATCGACGAGGCCGCCGCCGACGCGGTGCTCGCGATGGTCGACGACGCGCGCGAACGCGGCGCCCTCGTGCTGTGCGGCGGACGCCGCTCGACGCTGGGCGGCGGCTTCGTGGAGCCGACGATCCTCACCGGCGTGACGCCCGCGATGCGGGTGTTCAACGAGGAGATCTTCGGCCCGGTCGCGCCGGTGCTGCGCTTCCACACCGAGGCCGAGGCGATCGCGCTCGCCAACGACACGCCGTTCGGCCTCGCCGCATACTTCTACGCGCGCGACATCGGCCGCGTCTGGCGCGTGGCCGAAGGGCTCGAATACGGCATCGTGGGCATCAACGAAGGCATCATCTCGACCGAGGTCGCGCCGTTCGGCGGCATGAAGGAGTCCGGCCAGGGCCGCGAGGGTTCGAAGTACGGCATCGACGACTACCTCGAGATCAAGTACCTCTGCATGGGCGGAATCGCGTGATGGACACGATCGCAAACCGGCTGGCCGCGGTACGCGCGGCGATGCACGCGCAGCAGCTGGCCGCGCTGCTGGTACCGCGCGCCGACGAATACCTCGGCGAATACCTGCCGGAACGCAACGAGCGGCTGCGCTGGCTGAGCGGCTTCGGCGGCTCGGCCGGACTCGCGATCGTGCTGCCGGACAAGGCAGCGATTTTCGTCGACGGCCGCTACACCGTGCAGGTGCGCCAGCAGACGCCGGCCACGCTGTTCGAATACCACCACCTGATCGAGGAACCGCACGCCGCGTGGCTGGCCGATCGCCTCCCGGCGGGAGCGCGCGTCGGCCACGACCCGCGCCTGCACACGGCGGCGTGGCACAAGACGACCGCGGCCACGCTGGCACGCCGCGGCGTGCAGCTGGTCGCACTCGACGACAATCTGGTCGACTCCTGCTGGCACGACCGGCCGCCGGCACCGGTGGAGCCGGCACTGCTGCTGGACAGCGAACTCACCGGCCGCTCCAGCGCCGACAAGCGCCGCGAGATCGCGACGCAGCTCGGGTCGCAGGCCGCCGACGCAGCGCTCATCTTCGCTCCCGATTCGGTCGCCTGGCTGCTGAACCTGCGTGGACACGACGTGCCGCACCTGCCGCTGGTGCTGGCGCACGCGCTGCTGCACGCCGACGGCCGCCTCGAGGTGTTCACCGACCCACGCAAACTTCCCGCGGGCTTCGCGGTGCACGCCGGCGAGGGCGTCGGCGTGCTGAGCGCAGACGCGTTGGACACCGCCCTGGCGCGCCTGGCCGGCAAGCGCGTGCTGCTCGACCCCGAGACCACCAACGCGTGGTGCCGACTGCGGCTGGAAGCCCACGGCGCGGAAGTCGTCGAGGCCCCCGACCCGGTGCTGCTGCCCAAGGCGTGCAAGAACGCCGCCGAGATCGCCGGCATGCGCGCCGCGCACCGCCGCGACGCGATCGCGATGGTGCGCTTCCTGGCGTGGCTGGATGCCGAGGTGGACGCCGGCCGCCTGCACGACGAGGCCGTGCTGGCCGAGCGGTTGCACGCACTGCGTGCCGGCGGTGAACGCTTCCACGACTTGAGCTTCGACACCATCTCGGCCGCCGGCGCGAACGCCGCGCTGTGCCATTACCGCCACAGCGACAGCACGCCGGGCCGGCTCACGATGGACTCGGTGTACCTGGTCGACAGTGGCGCGCAGTACCTCGACGGTACCACCGACATCACGCGCACGGTCGCGATCGGCGATCCCGGCGCCGAGGTGCGCCGGCTCGCCACGCTGGTGATGAAGGGGCATATCGCGCTCGCCCGCGCGCGCTTTCCGGAAGGCACCACCGGCAGCCAGCTCGACGTGCTGGCGCGCCAGTTCCTGTGGCGGCAGGGTTTCGACTACGACCACGGCACCGGCCACGGCGTGGGCTGTTTCCTCAGCGTGCACGAAGGACCGCAGCGCATCGGCAAGGCAGGCAACGCGGTCGCGCTGCGCCCCGGCATGGTGCTCAGCGACGAGCCGGGCTATTACCGCGAAGGCGCGTTCGGGATACGTCACGAGAACCTGGTGCTGGTCACGGCCGCTGCGACCCCGGCCGGCGGCGAGCGCCCGATGTTCGGATTCGAGGCGCTGACACTGGTGCCCTTCGACCGCCGGCTGCTCGACGCGGCGTTGCTCACCGAATCCGAGACGGCGTGGCTGGACGAATACCACCGCTTGGTACGTGAGACGATCGGCCCCCTGCTCGAGGGGACCGATCGTCACTGGCTGGAGCGTGCGACGCGCGCGCTCAGATGACCGCGAAGTCGCCCGCGACCAGCACCGGTGCGCCGGTGAGCACCGCGAACAGCACCGCGGCGCCGGCACCGTTGCCGTCGGCGTCGTAGTACAGGTTGCCGGCGCCCACGCCGTCGTTGTCGTACACGAGGTAGTCGTTGGCATCGACCGCGGTGCCGCTGGCGTTGGCCACGAAGGTCCCGGCCGGCAGGGCGCCGGCCGCCGCGAACGCGCTGAACACCGCGTTCTCGATCTGGACCTTGTCCGCGCCGCTCACGAAGTCCGCGATCGTGTCGACGTTGCTCACCGCGTTCAGCGCCGTGTCGAACACGAACAGATCGTTGCCGGCGCCACCGGTCAGCGTGTCGTTGCCGGCCTTGCCGAACAGGCGGTCGTTGCCGGCATCGCCGACCAGCCCGTCGTTGCCGGCACCGGCGTTGATCGTGTCGTTGCCACCGGCCCCGACCAGATCGTTCGCTCCCGTGTTCCCGGTCAGCGTGTTGTTCGCCGCGTTGCCGGTACCATCGATGTCGGCAGATCCTGTCAGCGTGAGCTTCTCGACGTTGGCGGTCAGGGTGTAGCTCGCCAGTGAACTCTGCACGGTGTCACTGCCCTGCCCCGCGAGTTCGTTGACGGTATCCGCGGCGTCGTCGACCACATAGGTATCGTTGCCACCGCCACCGCTCATCGAGTCGGCGCCGGCGCCACCGTCGAGCGTATCGTTGCCCAGCCCGCCGACCAGCGTGTCGGCGCCTCCCGCGCCGGCCAGCGCATTGGCCCCGGTGTTGCCGGTCAGCGTGTTGGCCAGCGCGTTGCCGGTGCCGTTGATCGCGGCCGATCCGGTCAGCGTCAGCTTCTCGACGTTGGCACCCAGCGTGTGCGTGACCGAGCTTTCCACCGTGTCGACACCGGTTCCCGCTCCCGCGGCCTCGGAGACCGCGTCACCGGCGTTGTCGACGATGTAGGTGTCGTTGCCGTTGCCGCCCTCCATCGAGTCGGCGCCGGCGCCACCGTTCAGTTCGTCGTTCCCCGTCCCGCCGAGCAGGGTGTCCAGACCGGCTGCGCCGAGCAAGGTGTCGTTGCCCGCCAGGCCGTCGAGCACGTTGTCCGCGCCGTTGCCGGTGATCACGTTGTCCAACCCGTTGCCGGTACCGTTGATCGCGGCGGCGCCGGTCAGCGTGAGGTTCTCGACGTTCGCCCACAGCGAGCGCGTGATCGAGCTACGCACCAGGTCCACACCCTCGTCGAGCGCCTCGGTGACGGTATCGCCGGCCGCATCGACCACGTAGGTGTCGTCGCCGGTGCCACCGCTCATCGCATCGGCCCCGGTACCGCCATTGATCGAGTCGTTGCCTGCATCACCGGACAGGGTGTCGTTCTGGCTGCCGCCGTCGATGGTGTCGTTGCCGTCACCGCCGGTGATCGTGTCGGTGCCCGCCAGTCCGTTGAGGATGTTCGCAACCACCGATCCGATGATCGTATCGGCGCCCGCCGAGCCGTTCGCGTTCTCGAAGGAGGTGAAGGTCTCGACCACGCCGTCGATGTTCGAGGTCTGAGTCGCCGGCGAGAGGTCGATCGTTCCGCCCAGGGTGCCGAAGCTGAAATCGATGGTGTCGTTACCATAGCCGCCCAACATGGTGTCGATACCGGTACCGCCCTGGATGAAGTCGTTGCCGGTCTCACCCTCGAGCCGGTCGTCGCCGTCGCCGCCGAGCAGGCGGTCGGCGTTGCCGCCCCCGTAGAGGCTGTCGTTGCCGATATCGCCATTGATCGTGTCGTTGCCATTGTCACCGTACACCACGTCGGCCCCGTCACCGGCAGCCACGGTGTCGGCCTCCTCGCCGGCATCGATGGTGTCGTTGCCCTCGCCGCCGTTCAGGCTGTCGGCGCCCTCATAGGACGATAGATTGTCGTTGCCGATGCCGCCGTTCAGCGTATCGGCACCCTCGCCGCCGCCCAGCGTATCGTTGCCGTTGTTGCCGGTGACGCTGTTCGAGCCGCCTTCGCCGTAGAGGCGGTCGTCGGCGCTGCCGCCGGTCAAGGTGTCGTTGCCGAGGTTGCCCTCGACGTACAGCGCGACCACCTGCCCGGAGCCGTTCACGTTGTCGGCGCCGTCGCTGCCGCGCAGATCCTCGATGCCCTTGTTCAGCAGGTTGATCACCACGCCCTTGTTGCCGGCCACCCACAGCCGGTCGGTTCCGCTGCCGGCCTGCAGCACGCCGATCAGCACGTCGCCAGTGACGTAGATCTCGTCGTTGCCGTCGCCGGATTCGACACGATCCGCGCCGCTGCCGGCCTGGATCGTGTCATTGCCGGCACCGCCGATGAGGGTGTCGTTGCCGATCTCGGCGACGATGTAGTCGTTGCCGTCACCGCCATCGACGCTGTTGGCGCCGGCATAGGCGTAGAGCGTGTCGTTGCCCAGGCCGCCGAGCAAGGTGTCACGCAGATCGCTGCCGTAGAGACTGTCGTCACCGTTGTTCCCGGCGATGCTGTTGGAGCCGCCCTCGCCGTAGATGCGGTCGTTCTCGCTGCCGCCGATCACGGTGTCGTTGCCGCCGTTGCCCTCGATATACAGAGCCAAAGCCAGCCCAGACCCATCGATGCTGTCCGCACCCTCGCTGCCGCGCACGTCCTCGAAGCCACGCGCGGCCATGTCGATCACGACACCCTTGATGCCGTTCACGTACAGCCGGTCGCTGCCGATGCCCCCCTGCAGCGGGGCGAGCACGGCATCACCGTCGATGGTCACGGTATCGTTGCCGGCGCCGGCATCGACGACGTCGGACCCACCGCCGGCATCGATGGTGTCGTTGCCGTCGCCGCCGCTGATCGTATCCGCCTCGGTCTGGGTGGTGATGCTGTCGGCGCCGTCGCCGCCTCCGATCGAGTTGCTACCGGCATAGCCGAGGATGTAGTCGTTGCCGAGGCCGCCGTCGATCGTGTCGTCGCCCTCGCCACCGTACAGCGAGTCGTTGCCGGCGTTGCCCGCCAGGCTGGCACTGCCGCCTTCTCCGTACAGGCGATCGTCGGCGCTGCCACCGATCAGCGTGTCGTCGCCGAGATTGCCTTCGACATACAGCGCCACGATATGCGCGGCACCGTTCAGGCTGTCGGCGCCGTCGCTGGCGCGCACGTCCTCGAAGCCGCTCGCGCTCAGGTCCAGCGTGATGCCCAGAATGCCGTTCACGTACAGCCGGTCGCTTCCCTCTCCGCCCTGCAACGAGGCGAGGACCACGTTGCCATCGACCGTCACGATGTCGTTGCCGGTGCCGGCATCGATCACATCGGCACCGCCGACGGCGTCGATGGTGTCGTTGCCATCCCCCCCGGTGATCGTGTCGTCCCAGATGCCGGCCGTGCTGATGTTGTCGGTGCCGTCGCCGCCGCTGATGCTGTTCGCACCGGCGTAGGCGACGATGTAGTCGTTGCCGAGCCCGCCGCTGATCGTTTCGCTGCCGTTGCCGCCGTACAGCGCGTCGTTGCCGTCGTTGCCGACCAGCACGTTGTCGCCACCGCCGGCGTAGATCGTGTCATTGCCGCTGCCGCCGAGCACGCTGTCGGCGCCCGCCTTCGTCTCGAGGTACAACGCCTCGGTCTTGCCTGAACCGTCGAGGGTGTCGTTGCCGGCTTCGCTGCGTACCCATTCGAAGCCGGTGTCGGCAAGGTTCAGCGCGATATCGCGGTCCGATTCGCGGTAGTAGATGAACAGTTGGTCGTAGCCGGCACCGCCCTGCACCGACACGTACTCGTCGCTGACGTAGACGTCGTCGTCGCCGTCGCCGGCATCGAAGGTGTCGCTGCCGTAATTGCCGTCCAGTGTGTCGTTGCCGGCGCCGCCGGTCAGACCATCGCTACCGGTGCCACCGATCAGGTAGTCGTTGCCGTCCCCCCCGTCGAGAGTGTCGTCACCGCTGCCGGCGTCGAGGTAGTCGTTGGCGGCGCCACCGTTCAGGCTGTCGTTGCCGGCGTAACCGTACAGATTGTCTGTGCCGTCACCGCCGTCGAGCACATCCGCGCCGTCGCCCCCGTATGCCGAATCGTTGCCGAGCCCGCCGATAGCCGTGTTGCTGCCGTCACCGGCGGCGAGGTAGTCGTTGGACGCGCTGCCCAGCAGGCTGTCGTTGCCGTCCTGGGACTCGATGTGCACACCCACGGCGACACCCGAGCCGTCGATGGTGTCATTGCCTGCGCCGGTGCGCACCCACTCGAAACCGATCGCCGCCAGATCGATCACCAGATCGACCGCATTGGCCGCATAGAACAGCTGGTCGTAGCCGGCACCGCCCTCGACGCCGACGTTGTCGACCGTGACGTAGACGTCGTCGTCGCCATCGCCGCCGCTGACCGAGTCGGCCCCGGTACCGGCGTCCAGCGTATCGTTGCCCAGACCGCCCAGCAGCACGTCGTTGCCCGTGCCGCCGTCCAGATAATCGTTGCCCTCCAGACCGTCGAGGGTGTCGTTGCCCGCATAACCAACGATGTAGTCGGCGGAACTGGTGCCGGGCAGCGAGTTGTTGCCTGCGTCACCGTAGATATTGGCCATGAAAGGTACTCCCGAGTGTCCTGTTGCGCCGCACGCCGATTCGTGCGGACCGATGTCTTTGGTGAAAACAAGCAAGAATCGTGCGGACTCAAGGCAGGAACTTCAATTTCATCGGCTTAGATGTACGAGCCGTTGCTGGTCACGAGAATTGCCGAAGGCAACTGTAAAATTTATCGACACACGGCGGTCATGCCCCCTCGATGGCAGCTCGATGTCTCGCGACACGTTCGCATGCGGCTAGAATGTGCCGCCGCACCATGGCGGTGTACGTGGATCAGCGGGGAACGAGGGAATGGCAGAGGAAGCAGACCGCGACGAGCGGCGTAAGGGACTTGCCGCGATGTCGGTGGCCGCGATGGGCGTGGTCTACGGCGATATCGGTACCAGCCCGCTGTACACGATGAAGGAAGTCTTCGCGAACCCGCACCACCCGGCGCCGGTGACGCCGGACAACGTGTTGGGGATCCTCTCGCTGGTGTTCTGGGCGATGACGATCACGGTCTCGCTGAAGTATGTGATGTTCATCATGCGCGCGGACAACAAGGGCGAGGGCGGCATCATGGCGCTGACCTCGCTCGCGCTGCGCGTGGAGAACATGCACCCGCGCGCACTCGCCACGCTGTCGCTGCTCGGCATCTTCGGTGCCGCGCTGTTCTACGGCGACGCGGCGATCACACCGGCGCTGTCGGTGCTGTCCGCGGTCGAAGGACTGGAAGTCGCGACGCCGGCGTTCAAGCCCTACGTGGTGCCGATCGCGATCGGCATCCTGGTCGCGCTGTTCATGTTCCAGCGGCGCGGCACCGCCAGCGTGGCGGCGCTGTTCGGTCCGGTCATGCTGTTCTGGTTCGCGACGCTGGCCGCACTCGGCGTGTGGAACATCGCCGGTCACCCCGGCGTGCTGGCCGCGGTCAACCCGTGGTACGCACTGCACTTCCTGGGCGCCAGCCCGCTGATGGGATTTCTTGCGCTGGGTGCCGTGGTGCTGGCCATCACCGGCGGTGAGGCGCTGTACGCGGACATGGGGCATTTCGGACGGCAGCCGATCAAGCGCGCCTGGCTTTACTTCGTTTTCCCGGCGCTGTACCTGAACTACCTCGGCCAGGGCGCGCTGATCCTCGCCTCGCCCGAGGCGATCCGCAACCCGTTCTTCATGTCGGTCCCGTCGTCGCTGATCTACCCGCTGGTCGCGCTCGCGACGGTGGCGACGATCATCGCCTCGCAGGCGGTGATCTCCGGTGCCTTCTCGCTGACCAGCCAGGCGATCCAGCTCGGCTACGCTCCTCGCATCCGCATCCTCTACACCTCGGCGCTCGAGAAGGGCCAGATCTACATCCCGAACATCAACTGGCTGCTGCTGATCGCGGTGGTGCTGCTGGTGCTGATGTTCCGCAGCTCGTCGAACCTCGCCTCGGCCTACGGCATCGCAGTCACGATGACGATGATGATCGACACCCTGCTCGCCTTCGTGGTCGTGCGCGCACTGTGGGGCTGGTCGTGGTGGCTCGCGGTGCTGTTCCTGGCGTTCTTCGTCACGGTCGATTTCGCGTTCTTCGCCGCCAACGCGGTCAAGGTGCTCGACGGCGGCTGGTTCCCGCTGGTGCTAGGCGCCGCGATCTTCACGCTGCTCTCAACCTGGAAACGGGGACGCGCGCTGCTCTACGACAAGCTCGAGCAGGACTCGATGCCGCTGGACGCGTTCATCACCAGCCTCTCGTACGGCGGGCCGCACCGCGTCCAGGGAACCGGAATCTTCATGACCACGAATCCCGACGGTGTGCCGCGCGCGATGCTGCACAACCTGCTGCACAACAAGGTCCTGCACGAGCACGTCGTGCTGCTGAACGTGCGCGTCGAGGACGTGCCGTACGTCGCCGATGTCGAACGCGTCACGGTCGTCGCCCTGCCCGAGGGCTTCTTCCAGGTGCTGGTGCGCTACGGCTTCAAGGACGAACCGAACATCCCGGCGGCACTGGAGAAATGCGCCACGCACGGCTTGCGCTACGAACCGATGGAGACCTCGTTCTTCCTCGGGCGCGAGACCATCGTGCGCCGCACGCGGGTGGCGCGCATGCCGCGCTGGCGCCAGTACCTGTTCTCGTTCATGTTCCGCAACGCCGAAGCGGCCACGGCGTACTTCAAGATACCGCCTAACCGCGTCGTCGAACTGGGAACGCAGGTCGAACTCTGAGCCGGACCGACCGCGATCAGGCGCCGGCACACCCCAGCCAGGGCGCCGGGACGTCGCCGCATCGACCGGTGAGCGCGGCCGCGTCGAGTTCGAGCAGGCGCGCGTACGCATAGGTCGGGCCTTCGCGGCAGGCGTAGCTGTGCGCCACATAACAGTGCCCGCAGTTCCCCACCGCGCAGTGCATGCGCCGTTCGATCGACAGGAATACCTGCAGCGCCGGCACGCCACGCTCGACCAGGTGGGCCGCCGCCGCGCGCATCATGGCCTCCGGACCAGCGATGCAGGCCGCCTCCGGCAGCACGCCTGCGCGCGCCAGCGTCGCATCGATGCGCTCGCACAGGTGCTGGCGCAGCACCTGTGGGCGCGTCTCGCCGTCGTCGCGCAGCTCGTCGATCGCCATGCCCGCACCACGCCAGCGCGCGCGTTCGGCCCCGAGCATCGCATGCGATTCGTCGCGCGCGGCGTAGACCAGCGCGGTCGCATCCGCCGCGTTCCCGGCGCGGTACCGCAGCAGTGCGCCCAGCGGCGCAAGACCGCAGCCACCGGCGATCACGAGCAGCCGCGCGCCGGCCGGCACGCCGGGCCAGGGCGAACCGAAGGGGCCACGCACCCCGACCACCCGGCCGGTACCGAGCGCGAACAGCGCCCGCGTCAGCACTCCGGTCGCGCGCACCAGCGCACCGAAACGGCCCTCGGCATCGGGCAGTTCCAGGAACGTGAACGCGGCCTCGCCGGCGCCGGGTACGCTGAGCATGAAGAACTGCCCGGGCCGCGCGTGCTGCCACGCCGGATCCGGCCGCTGCAGCCGCAGGACGAAGCGCCTGGCCTGCGCGCTGTCGTCGGCAACCCCCTCGATGGTCGCGGCGGCGGGAGTCAGGCTAGCCATTGGCGATCCTCCGCAACACATCGGCGGCGCCGATCACGCCGGGACACACGCGATCGCAGCGCCCGCACCCCACACAACCGATGCGCCCGAGCTCATCCGTGAAGGCGCGCGCGAACTTGTGCGTCCAGTAGCGGTGCAGACGCGTCCCCGGCGTGGCCGCCGGGTGGTGTCCGCTCGCCTCGCGCTGGAACCCCTCGTACAGACAGGCGTCCCAGAAACGCTCGCGCAGAACGCCGCCGTCGGCCTCCGGCAGGTCGCGCGTCGCGTAGCACGAGCAGGTGGGACACAGGCTGACGCAGCCCGAGCAGGCCAGGCACTGCAGCGCCATGCTTTCCCACAGCGTGCGCTCGACCGCGTTGGCGTCGATGCGCGCGATCGCGGGCCGCATCCATGCCCGGTCCTCGAACGCCGCCACGACCTCGGCCTCGCGCGCGCGCCGCCGTGCGGGCAGGGCCGCATCGGCCACCGGCAGCCGCAATCCGCTCACGGCGCGCTCGCCGCGTTCGTCCGGCGCGAGCAGCAGCCAGCGGCCGTCCGCACGCGGATGCAGGATCAGGTCGACGCCACGCGGGCGCACGAAGGGACCCGCATCGACCACCTCGCAGAAGCCGCCGGTGCACGGCGTCACGCAGTCGATGCCGACGATCAGCGCCGTGTCGCGGCGCGCGCGGTAGTACGGATCGGCCGCGAAGAAGCGGTCGTGCACCGCGAGCGCGCCGGCATCGCAGGCCGCCACGCCGAAGAACACGCGCGGCGCCACGCCGGGCAGCGTTTCGCGGAAGACCTCGCCGTCGAACACGAACAGGTTCTCGCGCGCGGCGAAGAAGCGGTCCTTCAGACCTTCCTGGGGCAGCCCCACCGGTCCGCCGAAGCGCCGCTCGGCCGGCGCGGTGCGCGTCCACGCGGGTGGTGCACCGTCGTCGGCGACGACTTCGTGGAACTCGCGCCCCGCCGCCAGGTGCACGCGCAATGCATCGATATCCTCGACCAGCCAGGCCGCCGTCATGCGCCGCCCCCGTCGCCTTCGTCGGCGTCGATGCGGTCGATCGTGCGCGGCGGGTGGTCCAGCGCCTGCACACGCACCGCGCAGGCCTTGAGCTCGGGCATGCGCGTGACCGGGTCCTGCGCGTCGTTGGTCAGGCGATTCGACGGTGCCTCACGGAAATGGTAGGGCATGGTCGCCAGACCCTCGGGCATCTCCTCGCTGGCGATCACGCGCGTCTCGAGGTAACCGCGCCGCGACCTGACGCCGACCGGTGCATGGTCGTGCAGCCCGGCCGCCGCCACGTCACGCGGATTCATGAACAGCACGCCGTCGGGCGTCTCGCGTTCGAGCAACGGCGACTTGCGGCTCATCGAGCCGCAGCCGTAGTGGTAGTGCAGCCGGTGGGTGGTGAACGCGAGCGGGAATTCCCGGTCGGGCACCTCGACCGGACCGGTATGGGCGACCGGGATCAGCCGCGCACGGCCGCTGGCGGTAGGAAAATGCTGCTGGTGCAACACCGCCAGCCCGTCCGGATGGCCGGCGTCGCAGGGCCACTGCAAGCCCGCGCCGCGCTCCAGCCGTGCCCACGACATCGCCGAGAACGGCGGCGCCAGCGACGCCATCTCGTCGAAGATCGCGCCCGCGTCGCGCCAGCCCATGCCTTCGTAGCCCATGCGCGCGGCAAGCCGGCCCAGCATGCGCCAGTCCTCGATCGCGTCCCCCGGCGGATCCACCGCCTTGCGCACGCGCTGCACGCGCCGCTCGCAGTTGGTGAACGTGCCGTCCTTCTCGCTGAACGCCGCCGCCGGCAGCACGACGTCGGCCAGCTTCGCGGTCTCGGTCATCGTCAGCTCGACGACCACCAGGAAATCGAGCGCCTCGAGCGCGCGCCGCACGTGCGTCTGGTCGGGATCGGTCACGACCGGGTCCTCGCCGAGGATCATCAGCGCGCCGAAGCCGCCCTCGCGCGCCGCGGTCGTCATCTGCAGCGAGGTCAGCCCGGCGACCGCGCCCTGCTCGCGGCCCCACGCCGCGGCGAAGGTGCGGCGCACCGCCTCGTCGTCCACCGCCTGGTAGCCTGGATACACGTTCGGCAGGCAGCCCATGTCGCAGGCGCCCTGCACGTTGTTCTGCCCGCGCAGCGGATTGATCCCGGCACCGGACTGGCCGACGTGGCCGCAGACCAGCGCGAGGTTGGAGAGCGCGATCACGTTGGCCGTGCCGTGCGCGTACTGCGTGATCCCCATGCCGTAGCACAGGAACGCGCGGCGCGCGCCGGCGTACATGCACGCAAAGCGCTCGACCTGCTCCGCCGTTACACCGGTGATCGCGGCGACCGACTCCGGCGTGGTCCCCGCGACGTGCCGGCGCAGTTCCTCCAGCCCGTCGACACGCGCCTCCAGATACGCGCGGTCTTCCAGGCCGAGCGCGAACAGGCAGTGCAGGACCGCGTTCACCAGCGTAATGTTGCTGCCGAGGCGCAACTGCAGGTGCAGGTCCGCCACGCGCGCGAGCCGCGTGGTGCGCGGATCGACCACGACCAGCCGCGCACCGCGGGCCTTCGCGCGCAGGATCCGGCCGCCGAACACCGAGTGGTTCTCGGTGGGATCGGCGCCCCAGACCACGATCAGGTCCGCCTGCTCCACGTCCGCCATGCTGTTGCTCATCGCGCCCGAGCCCAGCGTCTGGCGCAGGCCCGCGACCGATGGCGAATGGCAGATGCGCGCACAATGATCGACATTGTGCGTGCCCAGCACCGCACGGGCGAATTTCTGCGCCGCGTAGTTGTCCTCGTTGGTCGCGCGGGCGCAACTGATCACGCCGACGCCGCCCGGTCCACGCTCGTCGAGCGCGACTTCGAATGCGCGTGCGACACGCTCCAGCGCCTCGTCCCAGTCCGCCTCGCGCCAGCCTCGCCCCGCGCGCAACAGCGGGCGGCGGATGCGGTCCTGCGGCTCGACCGCGAACGCGGCGTTCCAGCCCTTGGCGCACAGCCGCCCGTCGCTGACCGGGTGTCCCGGCACGGGCGCCACCGAATCGACGCGGCCCGACCCGACGTGCAGGCGCAGCCCGCAGCCCACACCGCAGAACGGACAGATGGTGTCGACCGTGTGCATCGCTACGCTCCCGGCGACACTGCCATATACATGTCGTAGCACACGCTCGAGGTCGCGAAGTCCACCTCGCCGACGTTGAAAAACTGGTGTCGTTCCACCCAGCGGTACGCCGGATGCGCGCTGCTCAGGCGCGGCGCGACGCGAATGGGCGCCCGCGCCGGCGGATCACCTGCGAGCAGGCGCGCGTAACCGTCCGCGCCGAGATCGACCACGCCCTGGTACTGCAGGTAGATCAGCGCGCCGTCGTGCGTCTCGATGCTGGCGCGCACATCGACCATGCCGACCCCGTCATGGCGCACCACCAGCCAGTCGCCGCCAACCGGCAGCAGCCGCCCGCGGATGCGCGGGCCGTCGACCTCGCCGCCGGTCACGTAGGCGTTCAAGCGCAGCCCCAGCGGCGTTTCGCCGATCACCTCGAACGGGCTGCGCAGCGTGGCGCGGTAACTGCAGACATGCTCCAGCGTGAACATGAACATCATGCTCGCTCCGTCAGGACCATTCGTGCTCAACGTGCGGTGTAGCCGCCGTCGATCACCAGTTCCGAGCCGGTCATGTAGCGCGACTCGTCGCAGGCCAGGAACAGCACCGCGTTGGCCACGTCGAGCGGCTCGCCCATCGCACCCAGCGGGATCGACGAGGCAAGCCGCGCCTCGAGCTCGGCGCGCGCCTCGGCGGGCATCGAGGCGATGCCGTCGAGGACCATCGGCGTGCGGATGAAGCCCGGATGCACCGAATTGACACGGATGCCGTAGCGTTCGGCCGCGCAGTGCAGCGCCGCCGACTTGGTGAAGATGCGCACGCCGCCCTTGCTCGCGTTGTACGCGGCGGTGTACGGCTCGCCGACGATGCCCTCGATCGACGAGATGTTGACGATCGAACCGCCGCGGGTGCGCATGGCACGGATCGCCTCGCGCGTGCCGAGGAACACCGCATCGAGGTTCACCGCCTGCGTGCGCCTCCACTCGGCGAGGGTGGTCGACTCGGCGCTGCCGGTGAGCGCGATGCCGGCGTTGTTGACCAGCACGTCGAGGTGCCCGTGGCGCGCCAGTATCGCATCGACCAGCTCCTTCCAGCGCGCTTCGTCGGTGACGTCCTGGTGTTCGGCCTCGCAGTTACCGCCGGCGGCCACTATGCCTTGCGCCACGCGGACGACGGCCTGGAAATCGATGTCCGAGGCGATCACGTGTGCGCCCTCCTCGGCCAGACGGCATGCCGTCGCCTCGCCCAGCCCCGAACCCGCGCCGGTCACCAGCGCCACCTTGCCCGCCACTCGCATCATCGCTCTCCGTTCCGGCCATCGAACGCTTCGACTGGCGCTGCGTCTGTGCGACGGGGCGCCACGATCCCGTGCGTAGCATGCCAGCAGGAGCGCCGGGCCGCCATGCCGGGGCAGAGCCGGAGTGTGATTGTAGGTCCGGTCTGTGACCGGACTGTGACCCGACATGTTCGGCCACAGGCCGAACCTGCGCGACCGTGTTCGCCGCAGGGTTACGTGTAGAACACCTCGGCGATGCGCTGGGTGTACCAGGCGGCCTTGTCGGGCGCCATGCCGTAGAACGGGATCGCCAGCGTGAACGAGTCGGCGATGCCGGCCAGTTCGTCGACCCGCCGGCGGACCTCGTCGGGCGGGCCGACCAGCGCGATCGCCTCGACCATCGCATCGCTGCAGGCGGCGCGCAGCGCGGCCTGGTCGCCGGCAGCGGCCGCGCGCTGCAGCGCGCGCGCCTCGTCACCGAAGCCGATGTACTCGTAGTAGCGCTCGTACTGCGCCATCTGGCCGTAGAACGCGATCGTCTCGCGTGCGTCCTCGATCGCCTGGCGGCGGTCCTCGTTGATCGCGACGAACAGGAACAGGTTCAGGTCGATCGCGCTACGTGCTCGCCCCGAGCGCTGCAGCCCCGTCGCCAGGTGCGGCACCACGCGCTCACGCACCCACCTGGCGTTCCAGATCGGGTGTCCGGGCAAGCCGTCGGCCAGTTCACCTGCCATCTCGCAGGTCTTCTCGAACACCGCGGGCAGATAGACCGGCACCCGCGTGCGCGCCGGCGGCGCGAGCGTGTGGAAGCGCTGCAGGTCGAGCTTGACGTACTCGCCGTCGAGGCGCCCCAGCGTACCCGTATGGCCATGCTCGATGATGGTGCGCACCGCGGCCACCACCTCGCGCAGATGCGCCAGCGGCTTGCCGTAGCGCACCCCGTACCAGTCCTCGTTCCACCAGCGGATGCTGGGGCCGATGCCCAGCACCGCGCGCCCGCCGGAGATCAGGTCCAGGTCGAGCACCGAACTGGCGGTCTCGAGCGGGCTGCGCACGAAGGCGAGCGCCACCCCCGAGCCGAGCTTCAGCCGCTCGCTCGCCATCGCCGCGGCGGCCAGCGGCACGAATGGCGAGCCGTAGAGTTGCGGCGTCCAGATGCCTTCGAGTCCCGCCGCCTCGTACTGGCGCACCGCGGCGTTCAGCATGTCCTTCGGCAGGGCGGGCACCAGGGCCCAGAGTCGGTGCTTGCGTGCCATGCGGTTCGCTCCTCGGGGGGCTTGCGCCCGGGTTGGTCGGCTTCAACTGCCCAGGCGCTGCAGCGCGTTCTGGGTCAGGTACTTCTCGTAGACGCCCTGGTCGTTCACCAGCGTGCGATGGCCACCCGGCAGCGCGCGCACCTGCTGCAGGCGCGTGATGCGGTTGGTCTGCACGTCGTGCGCGTGCACGTGGGTCCACGACCAGTACGGGTGTGCGCCGTCGGACACGGTGGTCGCGCCGTCGCTGTACAGCGAGTAGGCGCCGTCGAAGGAGCGGAAGATGTTGCCCTGGCGGTCGTAGCTGACCATCGCCAGCGGCAGCAGCGTGCGCGCATCGAACCACACGCGCTTCTTGCCGACCGGCGCGCGCGGATAGCCGGTCGGTTCCGCCTCGACCACGATCGCCTCGGGAACGAACTCCACCGCGGTGTCCCAGAACGAAAGTCCCTTGCGGCCGCCGTGCGTGCTGTGCTCCCAGTCCGGATGGACGGCGCTCCAGTTGCGCGAGACCGCACCCAGCGCCGGCCCCTGGTGCACGATGCGGTAGTTGCCCCAGGTCAGGAACGGATCCCCCGCGGCCCACGCGTCGGACAGGTAGATCGTCGAACCCGGGATCAGCGGCTCGAAGCGCTGGTTGGTCGGATAGCGGCGCACGCGCTTGAACGCCGGCAGGTAGCCGAACAGGTCGGGGTAACGGTTCTGGTCGTAGTGCCAGATGTTCAGGAACGAGGTGCCCCGGACGTCGTTCGGGGCCAGGAACAGCACCGACTGGTAACGCAGCTTATCCTCGTGGCCCGGCCAGTGCGGACGCGGATCGAGCGCGACGCGCCCCACCGGCGCGAGTTCGGCCCACACGGAGGCGTAGCGGTACTGCACGTTGCCGTCGTCGTCGATGTCCTCCTCGCGGGTGGCGTAGACCGACACGTCGTGCCGGCCCCAGCTCAGCGTCAGGCCGGCGAAGACCTCGAGCCCGTCGCGCGGCTCGGGAAACGGATTGCCGCCGATCCACGGGCCGCCATCGTCGGCGACCACGTTGCCGTCGGGCGCGAAGAGCGCGCGCCCGCGGTGGCGCAGCGTCGCCTCGAGGTACTCCCATGGGCTGAGCCGCATGATGTCGGTGGTGGTGTCGAGCACCTGCAGGCGTCGGCCCATGCGCTCGATCTGCAGGTAACGGATCGGATCCAGCAGCTCCTTCACCAGTTCCACGTTGCCGGCGTCGATCGTGTCGCCGACGCCGATCCTCCCGCCGGTGTATGCCTCGAGCGACAAGGCCTCGTCGGGGTACGCGCGCGCGCTGTCGCCGTCGGCGGCGATCGCCTGCCACAGCGGCATCAGCACGCCGCCGGCGAGGATGCCGCGCGACAACCGGTCGACGAACACGCGGCGCGTGTAGTCACGGTGGTAGCGGCGGATCCTCACCATGCGGCGGCGCCCGTTGCGCTCAGAACTGGTAACCCAGCCGCAACCCGAGCTCGTCGCCCCATGCGACGGTGCCCATCGCGTCACCGTTGTCGCCATCGAGGAAGTTCGCGTACAGCTCGACCGTGTAGGACTTCGACGGCTTCCAGCGCACCCCCGGCTGGATCAGGTAACCGCCCTCGGCGTCGTACAGCACCGCCAGATCGAAGCGCCAGGCGAGCGTCGGCGAAGGCTGCTGCAGCGCGAGCGCGAAGGCATCGTAGTGGTCGCGTCCGCGTGGCGGCGACACGGTCGCACTGGCGTCATAGCCGCTCACCAGACGGCCGAACAGGTCGGCCTCGGAGCGGTGCAGCCACTGCAGCACCATGTAGGTCGCCGGGAATCTTTCCGTGAAACGATGGTTCTTCTCGAACACCAGCGAAGTGGCCCACTCGGTTTCCTTGGTGGGATCCTGCCCCAGCGCGATGTTGGTGAACTTCTTGTCCGGCGTGACGGTGGCCTCGAAGCGCACGATCAGCTGGTCGAGCAGCGTGTCGGGTTCGCCGTAGAACATGTAGTTCATGCCGAAGCCGAAGATGTGCTCGCGCGGGTAGGTGCGCTCGATGTGGCCGCGCAGGTCACCGAGACCGAGCATCGGCGAGAAGAACGCATCGAGCACCAGCGTCGAGGTCGGGATATCGACCACCCCGCTCGTCGGCAGCCCGTTGCCGGCGGTGAGCGCCTTCGCAGCGGGGAAATCATCGAGCTGACGCTGCAGGTTCGCACCGTCGAGGCGGGTCAGCCCGGCGTATTCGAACCACTCCCGCGCCGTGAACACGCCCTGACCGGTGAAGGCCTCGTAGGGCGTCTGAGCGAGCATCTGGCCCAGCGTCACGCCGCCGAGGTCCGGATCGGGCAGCCCGGCCTGCGTGAACGAATTGACCTTCGACGTGGTCCAGCGCCACACGCCGTCGGGATTGCGCCGGCTGACCGCGATGAACTGCAGCCCCAGTTCGCCGATCTGTCCGCGCAGCCGCGCGCCGAAGTTCCACTCGTCGTCGACGCGGTCGAAGGTCTCCTCCTCCTGGCGGACGAACTGCGCACCGACGATGTTGTACGGCGTGTTCTCGTTGGAGTAGATGCTCGCGTTGAACTCTTGCGCGAAGCCCTCGAGCTCCCAGTTGTTCCGGAAGCGGTAGCTGCCGCGCACGCCGAGCCCGGGGACGCGCTCGTCGGCGTACTCCTCCGAGGCCCAGTCGAGGATGTTGTGGCGGCGCAGGTCGAGCCCGTTCGGCACGTCGAGCACGCGGAAGAAGATCGATTCGCCCCAGGCGATCTGCTGGTTGCCCGCGCGCAGCCAGAAGCCGCCGTTGGTGTAGTCCAGGTAGAGCGACGGCAGATCGATCATGTAATCGTCGCCGCACACCTCGAGCCGGGTGCCACAGTCCCCGCGCAGCGGCACTTCGAAGAAGTTCGGATCGCCGTAGTCGTCGTAGACGCCCCAATCGTGGAACGCGCGCACCTTCATCGCGCCGGTCAGCGTCTCGCTGAAGGTCGCCTGGATGTCGAGCTCGGCCCGCGTGGCCTGCAGGTTCCAGTCGTTCGATTCGCTGTAGTCGGGGCGCGTGATCCCCGGCGGCAGCCCGAACAGCGTGTGGACGTAGTTGTCCACGGTCTTGCCGTTGTAGACGTTGCCGTGCTGGTTGAAGGGGTTCTCGTCGCCGGTGAGCTTGTACGCCATCTCCTGGCGGATCAGGCCCGATACGTTCAGGTCGAGGGCGAGGATCGCCGGTGAGCCGGCGACTGCCACCGCCAGCGCGGCAGCGTGGACGGCGAGCGGAAGTCTGCGTGCCCTGTTCATGGTAGCCTCCATCATCGGTTGTGTTTATCGTCTTCTGCGTCGTTGCGCACTGCCGGCGCGATCGCCAGCACCTGTCCCCCATTCCCTACCGCCACCACGCCCGCCGGTACCTGCGCGATCGCCGCGTACCACCCGGTCGCGATGTCGGCGCCATCGATCGAGCGCCAGGCGTCAGCTGCACCGACCAGCATCGTGCGCATGCCGGCCACGAACACCGGCTGCCCGGGAGCGCTCCAGACGCCGAGCAGGGGTGCGTCGACCGGCGTCGCGACCGCGCTCCAGCCCGCTCCGCCATCGTCGCTGCGCAGGATCCTTCCCTGCTGGCCCACCGCGTAGCCGACGCCGTCGGCTCCGATGTGGAGACCGAACAGCGAGGCGTCGCCCTTGTGCACGCGCGTCCACGAGGCACCCGCGTCGCCCGAGCGCAGCACCAGCTCGAACTCGCCTACCAGCGTGATCGCACCGTCCGGCGCCACGTGCACGTCGTACAGATGGGGCTCGGCGAAATCCTCGACGATCGGCTGCCAGTCGAAGGCGAGCGCTTCCCAGTGCTCGCCGTGATCGCGTGACAGCAGCACGGTGCCGAAGCCGCCCACCGCGACCGCGATGCCGGCATCGTTGGCGTCCACCGCCAGCAGACGCTGCGTGCTGCCGGACTCCACGCGGCGCCAGCCGCCGCCGTCGTCGACGAGGATCGCGCCGGACTGCCCGACCGCGAGCCGGCGCGCCGGCTCGCAGGCGATCCCGAGCAGCGCCAGCGGTGTCGCCGCCTGCGGCTGCGGCTGCCAGCTCGCACCGCCGTCGGCACTTGCCAGCACCACGCCGGCGGCACCGACCGCCACACCGCCGCGCGCGTCGAAGCACACGTCGTACAGCGCATCGTGCGCGATGCCGCGGTGGCGCAGTTGCGGTGCGTCCGGCGCCGCAAGCGCTCCGGCGGCACAGGCGGCGAGCGCGAGCACGGCCGCGCCGATCCCCGGGCGCGCTGCCATCAGGTGCCCATCCGCAGCAGCGACTGCATCGTCAGGTACTTGTCGAACATCCCCGGTACGTCGTAACCGGAGCGGAAGCCGCCGCGCACGCCCTCCGCCTGCACGAAGCGGCTCATGCGGTTGAACTGCACGTCGTGGCACTGCACGTGCGTCCACGACCAGGCCGGCGCGTCGCCGTCCATGAAGCGGTCGTCGCCCTTCTCGAACAGGTCGTAGCCGGGCTCGAAACTCTTCCACAGCTCGCCGCGCCGGTCGTAGGTGACGTAGGCCACGTACATCATGTTGCGCGTGTCGATCCACACCCGCTTCTTGCCCACCGGCGCGCGCGGATAACCCACCGGCTCGGACTCGACCACGATCACCTCGGGCACCAGTTCCATCGAGGTCTCGAAGAAGGTCTTGCCTTTGGGGCCGCCGTGCACAGGCCGCTCCCAGTTCGTACCGCTGCCCATCCAGTTGCCCGACACCGCACCGAGCATCGGCTGGCGGCCCACGACCTTGTAGTTGCCCCAGGTCAGCATCGGGTCACCGGCAGCCCAGGCGTCGGAGAGGAACAGCGTCATGCCCGGCACCAGCGGCTCGAAGCGCTGGTTGGTCGGGAAACGGCGCACGCGCTTGAATGCCGGAAGGTAGCCGAACAGGTCGGGGAACTTGCGCTGGTCGTAGTACCAGGTGTTGAGGAACGAGGTGCCCTTGGAGTCGTTCGGATACGTGAACCACACCGACTGGAAGCGCAGCTTGTCCTCGTGACCGGCCAGGTACGGCCCGCCGTCGCCGACCAGCGCGGTGGTGTTCTGCTCCGCCCAGCAGAAGTCGTACTGGTACTGCAACTCGCCGTCCGGCCCGATGTCCCAGTCGCGCACCGCGTAGAAGGAGTTGTCGTGACGGCCCCACGACAGCGTGAGGTTGGAGAACGCCTCGACCCCGTTCTGCGGATCGGGGAACGGGTTGCCGCCGATCCACGGCTTGCCTTCCTTCGTGACCACGTTGCCGTCGGCGTCTAGCATCGCCTTGCCCTGGTTCGACAGCGTCGCGGCGAGATATTTCTTCGGAAACATCCGCGTGACGTCGGTGGTGGTCGGCACGATGCGGATCTGGCGCCCCATCTGGCTCACGTGCATGTAGGCCACCGGGTCGAGCAGGTCCTTCACGTGCTCGACGTTGTCGGCCGTGATCAGGTCACCGGTCCTGATCTTGCCGCGCGTGTACGCCTCGATCGACAGCAGTTCCTCCGGGTACGCCCTGGTGACGTCACCGGCATGCGCGATCAGCGGCCACAGCGGGCTCAGCACCCCGGCGGCCATCACTCCTTTCCCCATCCGGTCGAGGAACACCCGACGGCTGTAGTCGAAATCGTATTTGCGTATGCGCATGGTGCAGTCCTCCGGTGGTTGCAGTCGTTATGGGTAGCCCGTCTCTCAGGTCGCGTAGTCCGCCAGGTTCACGCCTTCACCGACCAGCAGGTCCTTCGAGCCGACGAACTTCGGCTCGAACAGCCACACCAGCAGCGGCAGCACGAGCAGCGCGATGACCATGTTGATCAGCATGACCATGACCAGCAGCAGCCCCATGTCCGCCAGGAACTTCAGCTCGGACAGGAAGTACCACGGCAGGATCGCGATCAGCACGATGGTCGCGGTGAAGAAGATCGCCTTGCCGGTGGTCGAGATCGCCTCCTCGATCGCGCGCTCGTAGCGCCCGTGGAGCTGGTATTCCTCGCAGATGCGGCTCAGCAGGTAGATCCCGTAGTCGATTCCGACCCCGATGCCGATCGCGGTGATCGGCAGCGTGTTCACGTCGAGCCCGATTCCCAGCGAGACCATCACGGCGCCGAGCAGCACGTTCGACAGGTTGACCGGGATCAGCAGCAGCACGCCGGCGACCACCGAGCGGTACGCCCAGGAACAGCTGACCAGCATCACCAGGTTCAGCAGCACCATGATGATGTACTGGTAACGGTCGACCGTGTCGTTGATCGACTGCTGCAACGCGATCGTTCCGGTCGCGAGGCGGATGCGGAAATTCGGGTGCTCCTCGCCCACCTCGGCGACCGCCGCGCGCGCCGCCGCCAGCGCGGCGTCGACCGTGGGCTGGCGGTTGTCGGGGTACCACAGCGAGACGGTACCGTTCTCCTGCACGAAATCGGTGACGTGCAGGAAGCACTTCGGGCTGGTGCCGAACAGCACCGCTCCGGCCGCGGCGGCAACGGCCTCGTCGTCCGCATCGAGCGGCGCCCACTTGGGATTGCCGCCGCTGAACAGCCGGTTCGCCTCCGGCAGGTAGTCGGCGAAGGACAGCGTGGCCTGCGGCGGCCGTTCGCCGCTCTCCAGGATGCGCTGCAGCGCGTTCATCGTCGCCATCGTTTCCGCCTGGTGCATCACGCGCCGCACGCTGCTCGCCTCGCGCGCCTCGAACACGACCTCGAGCGTGTTCAGACCGGGGAAGTGCGCGTTGATGTGGCCCACCGCGACGTTGTATTCGGAGTCCCCGAACAGCAGGTTGCTGCCCTCGACCGGGTTGCCGACCGCGAGATCCGTCAGGCGCACCAGCGCCGCCACCGTCAGCACCACGACCACTACCGCCAGCACGCGTCCGTTGCGCCCGTGGCTCAAGGTGCCGGTCACCGCCAGCAACCGCCGCATGGCCGAGTGCAACGCCGAGCCGCCACGCGCCTCGCCGATGATGGTCGCCACGTTGCGCGGCGCCGGCAGACGTGCGAGCAGCAGTGCCGACAGGATCACGTTGGTCGGCACCAGCATCAGCGCCCAGAAACCGCAGAACAGCGCGAAGCGCTCCATCGCCGGGATCGGCGCGACCGCGATCAGGAACAGCCCCGCCGCATCGGTCACGATACCGAGCACGCCGGGAGCGAACATCACGCCCAGCGTGATCTCGGCCGCGCGGCGCCGGTCATCGACGTGGTGGTAGACCTCGTAGAAGCGCTCGGTGAACTGCACGCAGTGGCTGAACGAACGCGCGACCAGCAGCAGCGGCACGACCATGATCAGCGGCTCGACCGGCAGCCCCAGCCAGCCGACGAAGCCGAAGCCCCAGATGGCGGCCGTCGCACTGGTCACCAGCGGCGCGAGCACGCCGGCGACGTTGCGCATGTAGAGCACCAGCGAGAGCAGCAGCGCCGTGATCGTCACCGCGAAGATGCCGAACATCTGCATCTCGTGGCGGTAGACCCAACCTGTGAGCACCGGCTGGCCGGCGACGTAGACCTCGTGGTGCGCGTCGCGCTCGCGCTCGACCAGCGCCTGGATGTACTCGAAGCTCTCGCCGTAATCGAGCAGCCGCTCGATGAAGGTGGCGCGGATCAGCGTCGCGGTCTCGTCCTGCGAGATCAGGAAGGTACGCGAGTTGGGCGACTTCTCGACGCGGCGGCGGAACTCGGCGATCTCCTCTGCGGTCCGCGGCGGGTGGTCGCCCATCAGCGGCTGGCTGTCGATGCCGAACGGCGTGGCTTCCTGGAAGCGCGCCTTCTCGGTCGCGATCGACAGGATCTGGTCGTGGTCGATGGCAGGCGCGAGGTCCACATCGCGCGTCATGTCCCAGATTTTCTGCAACGTCCCGGCGTCGTAGATGTCGCCGTCGCGGCGCTTGACCATGATCGTGACCGTGAGCGGGTTGCCGAAGTTCGGATGGTCCCGGTAGGTCTGGACGAACGGGTGGTTGCGCGGAAACAGGTCCGAGAAGATCGTGCGCAGCTCGACCCGCGGCAGACCGGCGGCGAAGAAGGCCGTCATCAGCGCGAGCACCGCCAGCACGGCCGTGGCATGGCTGATCGTGAAGCGTGCGATGCGATAGCGGATCGTCTTCACGCGCACCGCTCCCGGGGCGCGGACGCACCGCTCACTCGTTGGCCCCTCATACGGGTGTGGCCTCCCATGCGAGCTGGCCGGCGGCAGCGGCGGCGGCGATCATCTCGCGCGCGCCGAAGGCCGCGGCCGGCGCGGTGAAACCCTGCCCGCGCTGGCGCCCGAGCAGGATCGTGCGCATCGCCTCGGCGACGAAGATCCCGGTCTGGATGTACGGCGCGTTGCCGCGCAGCACCACGGTGACCGAGCCGGTGTCACCACGGCCGTGACAGCTGACGATGCTGCGGTTGCGCGCCGGCACCTCGCGCCCGGGCTCCGAGGACACCAGCTGGTTGCCCAGCGTGTTCGTGATCTGCTCCTGCTCGGCCACCGGCAGGTGACGGTGTTTCTGCTCGAAGTCCACCAGCAGCGCGACGATCGCGCGCAGCATGTCCTGGTTGCGGAACGCCACCAGCACGCTGCAGCTGGCGACGCGCGGATCGTTCGCGTACCAGACGGGTTCGCCGCCGCCGCCCCACGGCAGCGAGTCGAGCACGCGGTGCACGCCGGGGATCGAGATCGGGTACGCGGTGGCCGACGGCCAGGTGCACAGCGCACCGTGCTCGAGGAAATACTGCTCGCGCGTCAGCATGCGCAGGAACGACATCGTCGAGGCCACGCTGGTGTTCGAGTCGGCCATGTACGCGATGTCGAGGGTGTCGATTCCCGGGTGTTCCAGCGCGAGCTCCGCCGCGAGTTGCCCCGCCAGCCACATCCACGAACACGCCGGCACCAGCAGCAGTCCCTTGCGTGCGAAGGCCTCCCCGTAGTTGCGTTGCAGGTGCAGCATCCAGTCCTGCTCGCCGGTGGTATCGAGGTAATGGCAGCCGGCGGCCAGACAGGCCTTCACCACCGGCTCGCCGAGCTGCATGAACGGCCCGACCACGTTGCAGACCGCCTTGCGTCCGGTGAACAATTTCGTCAGCGCGGCCTCGTCGTGATCCACCGCCACGCATTCGTAGCGCGCACCGTCGAGCTCGGGCACCTTCGCCATCTCGGCGGCGAGCCGCCCGGCGTTGCGCCCGGCCGCGATGAACGGAATGCCGCGTTCGGCGAGCTGCCACGCGATCAGCTTGCCGGTGTAACCGCTGGCACCGTAGACGACGACTTCCGCGTTCATGAACTTCTCCGTTCGGCTGTTGGCGTGACCTGGGCTTCCGTGAACACCGCCTCCGGGTGGGTGCGGAAGAAGTCCAGACAGTAGCGTTCCTGCGGCTTCTCCGAGGCGGTCTTCGGAATCGCGTCCATCACCTGGACGAAGCCGGGAACGAAGTTCGGCTCCAGCATGCGCCGGCAATGGCGGTAGAGATCCGCCACGTCGAGCGCTACACCAGGCAACGGCACCACCACCGCGACCACGTCCTTCTCGCCCGGCGCGCCCGAGGCGGCTGCGATGCCGTAGACGAACACATCGTCGACCTGCGGGTGCTCGGCGATCGCCTTTTCGACGAAGGCCGTGGCGACGAAATCCCCGTTGTGGCGGATCCCGCCGCCCTTGCGGTAATCGAAGTAGAACCAGCCGTCGGCGTCACGGTGGCCGATGTCGCCCATGCGCAGCCAGCCGCCGGCGGTCTTGCTGTGCGAGGCCTCGGGGTTGCCGTAATAGACCACCGGCGGACAGCTGCCGTCGGCGTTGCGGAACACGATCTCGCCGCGTTCGAAGGGCAGGCATTCGCGGTCGTGCTCGTCGACGATGCGCGCCTCCATGGTCGGGGGCGGCTTGCCGATGCTGCCGATCGGCCCTACGCCGGGCGGATTGAACGTCATCCCGCCCTCGGCGGCACCGTAGAACTCGAAGATCTGCACGCCGAAGCGCCGCGCGAAGTTCTCCCAGATCGCCGCCGGCATGCCCGCGCTGAGCACCATGCGCACCGGGTTGTCGGCGTCGTCGGGCCGTGGCGGCTCGCTGTAGATCGCCGTCGTCATGCCGCCGAGCAGGTTGAACGCCGTGCAGCCGTAGCGACGGCAGATGTCCCACAGCCGCGATTTCGTGAAGCGGCGACTGAACACGCCGCGCGCCCCCAGCACCAGCACGTTGCCGAGCGTGATTATCTGCGCGTTGGCGTGCGTGAACGACAACCCGGTGTAGAGCCGGTCGGCCGCGGTCCAGCCGAGCACGGGCGCGATCGAGGCGATCATCGTGTAACGCATGTAGTTCGCCACGATCGCCTTCGGATCGCCGGTGGTGCCCGAGGTGTAGAGCATCTGCATCGGTTCGGCGGGATCGCTTACCGCAACCGCGACTGCGGGCACCTGCGCGTCCAGCACGTCGGCCAGCCGCCGCAGCGCGACGCGCGCCGGCGCGGCCCCGGCCGGCCGCGCGGCACCGGTCACCCAGATCCATTCCAGATCGGGCAGCCCGGGAGCTACTTCCAGCAGGTTCGCCAGCGCGTAGCCGGCGCAGACCACGCCGCGGCAGCCGGCGAAACGCAGCATGTAGGCGAGCTTGTCGCCGCGCGTGCGCGCGTCGATCGGCACGTACACCGTCGCCGCGACGCTGGAGCCGACCATGCAGTCGACGAACTCCGGATCGTTCTGCATCAGCAGCGCGAAGCGGTCGCCACGTCGCATGCCGTGCGCGAGCAGCGCCCCGGCGAGGCGTCGCCCGTTGTCCCACAGCTCGCCATAGGTGCGCGTCTCGTCGACCAGGGAGCCGTCGGGCAGCACGTCGACGAAGGTCAGCACGTCGAGATCGCGCTGCGCCGCGGCCTTCGCCGCGATCAGGTTCGCGAGAATCAGCTGCTCACTCACGTCCGCGATCCATCCTTTATCGTTGTCGTCGTTCGTATCCGGCACGCTCCGGCGCCGCACGCGGGTGCGATAGCGCGAGCCACTCAGCGCGACAGCAGCGTCAGCACCAGCGCGGCTGCGTCGCTCCCGATGTAGCCGCCGCCGTTCTCGGCGAGCGCCACGCGCGCGCCCTCGACCTGGCGGGCGCCGGCTTCGCCGCGCAACTGTTCGGTCAGCTCGACGAGCTGCGCGATGCCGGTGGCGCCGATCGGGTGCCCCTTGCGCAGCAGCCCGCCCGAGGTGTTGACCGGCACCCGGCCGCCGAGACGCGAGTGCCCCTCCTCGACGAAGCGCCCGCCCTCGCCCCGGCCGCACAGCCCGAGGTACTCGTAGTACATGATCTCGGACGGCGCCGAGGCGTCGTGCAGCTCGATGCAGTCGATGTCCGCCGGGCCGATGCCGGCGCACTCGTAGAAGCGGCTCGCCTCGCTCTCGGCCACCGAGGGTTCGCCGTCGGCGTAGTCCCAGCCGCTGCCGAGCTGGCAGGCCTCCACCCGGATCGCACGCTGCATGCCGAGCTCGCGCCGCTTGCGATCGCTGATCACGATCACCGCTGCCGCGCCGTCGCCGATCGGCGAGCACATCGGCAGCGTCAACGGCCACGACACCTCGCGCGCGGCCAGCACCTCGGCGACGCCGACCACATCGCGGTATTGCGCCTTCGGGTTCAGGCTGCCGTGCAGCGAGTTCTTGGCCGACACCGCCGCCAGCTGCTCGCGCGTGGTGCCGTAGCGCTGCATGTGGCCGAGCGCCCAGGCGGCGTAGATATCCATGAACAGCGAACGCGTGACGCCCGCTCCGGCCGCGTCGGCACGCGGATCGAGCGCGCGGATGCGCTGCTGGATGCCCTCGATCACCTGCGTCGCGTCTTCCACGTCGATCGCGCCGCTGAACACCGAGAAGGTCTTCAGCTTGTCCTCGTGGTAGAGCTTCTCGACGCCGCAGGCGAGCACCACGTCGTACAGCCCGGCGCTGACCATCGTGCACGCCTGGTGGAAGGCGGTGGCCGCGGTCGCGCAGGCGTTCTCGACGTTCACGACCGAAATGTGGCCCACGCCGAGCGAGCGCAGGATCATCTGCCCCGGCACGCAGACCTGCCCGGTGATCACCGCGGCGGCGGCGTTGCCCATCCACGCGGCCTGCACCTCGCCGAGACCGATCCCGGCGTCGGCGACCGCTGCCCCGATCGCCTCGTGCGCGAGCGATTTCAGCCCGCGATCGATGTGCTTGCCGAAGCGCGTCATCCCGACGCCGGCGATCCAGGCCTGCTGTTTCATCGCAGACGAGCCTCGTCGATCAGGTAGCAGCCACCCTTGATCGCGAGGATCTCGTTGCAGCCGTCCTCGATCAGCGAGGCGCGCGCGTCGCGCAGCAGTTTCTCCAGCGGGTACTCGCGCGTGAGCCCGTTGCCGCCGAAGAGCTGCAGCGCCTCGCTCGCGACCTCGAACGAGGTCTGCGTGCCGGTGACCTTGGAGGTCATCGCCGCCTGCAACGCCGGCACCGGCGCGGTGTTGTTGTAGAGGATCACGCGCCGCGTCAGCGCCCGCGCCGCCTCGATCTTGCGATACATGTGGAACAGCCGGTGCTGTACCGACTGGTGGCGGATGATCGGCACGCCGCCCTGGCGGCGCTCGTGCGCATAGTCCAGCGCGAGGTCGAAGGCCGCCTGCGCCAGCCCCGCGAAGGTGCCGCCCATCAGGCCGTTGGCCTCGCTGTGGATACAGTAGACCGCGCGCTGGTAGTCCTCGGGGCCGGCGAGCAGGTAGTCGCGGCCGACCTCGACGTTGTCGAAAAAGATCTCGCCCTGCGGCAGCGCGCGCTGGCCCATCTTGTCCAGCGGCTTGCCGCGGCTCACTCCCGGCAAATCGAGCGGGATCACGAGCACGCAGCCGTGGCTCGGGTCGGGACCGCTGCCGGTGTCGGCCGCGCAGTAGAGGATGCAGATCTCGGCCACCGGCCCGTTCGACACCCAGGCCGACTTCTGGCCGTTGATCACGATGCGGTCGCCGCGCAACGTCGCCACGCAGTTCGGCTTGCCGTAGCGCCCACGCGAATCGAGCAGTTGCCCGCTCGGGTCGAGTTGGTCGCTGCCGTGGTCGGGTTCGGTGATACCCCAGCAGCCGAGCTGGCTGTCCGAGAAACGCTCGAGCAGGAAACCGTTGTCGAAGCGGTACGCGAGCAGCAGCGGCAGCGTCGATGCGCCCGCCGAGATCGCAAGGCCCGCGTCGCCGTAGCCGAGTTCCTCGAACAGGATCGGGAACATCAGGCTCAGGTCTTCCGGCGACAGCGCACGCAGCGTCTCGATGCCGATGCCGAGCTCGCGGTACTTGCGGTGGAATTCCCAGAACGGCGATCCCGGCGCGATCACTTCCCCGGCGCTCATGCGATCGAGTCGCATGCCGAGCGGGCGCACCACTTCGAGCGCGAAGCGCCGCAGGGTCTGCTGGAACTCCGCGATCATCGGCGGCAGCGGCGGCTCGGCGCCACTGACGCCCAGTTGCGAGCGGGGACTGGCAGGCCAATCGCGAACACCCATGTGCGACCTCCTCGTGCGGCTGTAATGCTGTTATCGCCCGCGTCGGCGGTGGCGGTGTCCGAAACACGCCATCCGCAGCGCGGCACAGTTATAGATCAGGACGTCCGCCCGGCGGATGTTTACGCACGACAATTAACTTGTTAGTTTGCGACAGCCGGCCCCCGTGGAGACACCGGAACCGAACGCCCATGCTGCTCGAAACCCGCGTCCGCCCCGGCACCGTCCGGCACCTCGTCTACGGACTGAATCCGCTGATCACCCTGCTGCGCCAGCACGGCGCGAACGTCGATGCGATGCTGGACGAGGCGCGCATTCCGCTCACGGCACTGGCGAACCCCGACTACGTGCTGTCACCGGCCCAGGAACTGCGCTTCACCGGCGACGCGCTGCGCCGGCTCGACATGCCCGAGCTCGGCTTGCGCATGGGACCGCGCTACCACCTGTCGGCCTACGGGATGCTCGGGCTGGCCGTGATGACCAGCCCGAACCTGCTCGAGGCCTACCGGGTCCTGTTCCACAACATCCTGATGACGTGGACCTACCTGCACTGGTCGCTGCGCGTGGAAAACGGCGTGGTGACGATCGCGCTGGGGCGCCTGCGCGACCTCGGCGACTGTCACCAGTACATGATCGACCGCGGACTCGCCGCCTCGTACACGATCTCCACCGAGGCACTCGGCAAGCGGCTGCCGCTGATCGAGCTCAACGTGGCACAGCCGCGGCCGGACTACGCCGACGCCTACGAGGAGTTCTTCGGCTGTCCGGTCAATTTCTCCGCCGCCGGCAACGAGTACCGCTTCGCCGAGGAGTACCTCCACGAGCCGTTGTTGCAGAGCGAGACAGCGTCGGCCCGCGTGTTCGCAGCGCAGTGCGAGCGCATCTGCGCCGAACTCGAGCGCGGCGGCAGTTTCGCCGAGCTGATCCGCCAGCATCTGGTGCAGCTGCCGAACCAGCTCGCGAGCCTGGAGACGATCGCCGCGCGGCTGTGCACCACGCCGCGCACGATCCAGCGCAAGCTCGCGCAGGAGCAGACGAGCTTCAAGGAACTGGTCGAGGACGTGCGCAAGAACCTCGCGATCGAGTACCTGCAGTCCACCGGACTGTCGGTCGAGGAGATCGCGCTGCGCCTGGGGTATGCCGACGCGCCGAGCTTCAGCCACGCGTTCAAGCGCTGGACGGGAGGGTCGCCGCGCGCGGTGACCAGATCGACATCACGTACGATCGCTTGTCCCGTCGTGACCGGCGATCCTTTGGAAGGAGATGGTTGCAGGACATGACGGGCACATCCCGGGAGGCCGCCACCATGGCATCACAGGTCGAGAAACTGGTCGACACACTGTACGCGAGTGTGGCCGACGACAACCCGTGGATTTCCTTTCTGCAGGAGTTGGAGCGAACGCTGCCGTGCCACCATGCCACCATGGTGTTGCGCAGGCCGCGCGAAGGGGATGCGGGTGTGTTGATCGCCGGATCGGAAAACGATCCGGCCCTGACGGCGCTGCAGCAGGAGCATTACCGGAACTCGCCTTTTCTCGAACTCCCCGAGGGCAAGACCTGCGTCCTGAAGCAAGACGAACTGCGAACCCGACACCCCGACTACTACCGGTATATCCGTCATTTCAGCCTTACCACCGATCTGATCGGCGTGAACCTGGTGGAACCACGCACGGGTATGACGTTCAGGCTGCGTGCGGCACGCATCGACGGTGAACCGGGTTTTGGCGAGGAGGACACGTCGCTGCTCGATGCCCTGATTCCACGATTGCGTATCGCCGCTGCCATCGGCGCACGCATCGCTTACCAGGAGTTCAGCCTGCACATGCTCGACGAGACCTCCGGTCAGGTCGCGATCGGCGCCATGGTGCTCGACGACAGTGCGCGCATAGTGATCAAGAACCGGCTGGTGCAACGCATGTTGCTGGCGCGTGACGGATTTCACGTCCGGGAAGGGATCCTTCATTGCAACGACCCGCGTGACGATCGTGCCTTCCGATCATTGTTGCGGCGTTTTCGAACCGACAGCCCGCACACCCCGGAAGAGACCACACTGAACGTGAACCGCGGCAGCGATCGATCCTGGAGCTTGCTCCTGAAGCCGTCGGCGTTGCGGCCCGGTCTCGACGAAAACGTCGTTTCCGCGGTAATCGTGCTGGTGCGTGATGCCAACCCCCGAACCCATGTCACCGAAGGCGCCCTGCGGGAAAGGCTCGAGCTCACCCGTGCGGAGGCGGCGCTGGCGGCACGAATCGTCAACGGCCAGAGTTTGACGGACGCCGCGGGTAGCCTGGGAATTTCCCGGTGCACCGCACGAGCCCAGTTGGCCTCGATTTTTGCGCGCACGGGCGTGCACCGTCAGGCTCACCTGGTGAGTCACGTAATGAAAGTATTGGGTTCCGACTGGCAGTGAACAATTGAATGTGGATGCAGGGGAGCACGGCGTCGCGCGAACCGGCCAGGCCAGACACAGTCCTGCAAATGCATGAGGCGGACGAATCCGCGGACCGCTAAGGTAGCGGACTGCGGTTCATTGCCGATCAGGACGGGGAATGGCATTCATGCACACTGGAGCACCCGGAAGATTCGCGCGCGCCGCCCTCTCGCTACTGCTTCTTGTGGTGGGAACCTGGCTGACAGTTGGTGGTGCATGGCTGACCGGCCTGGGGGGAAGTTTGCATTATGTGCCGGCCGGTCTAGTCACCCTGGTGGTGGCAGGGCTGGTCTGGCGCGGCCGGCCCCAGGCGCTGTGGCTGTACCTGATTCTGCTTGTGTGCACCATGGCGTGGGCCCTCGCCGAGGTTGGCCTGGACGTCTGGCTGCTGCTGCCCCGGTTGGGTTTGCAGCTGGGCCTGACCGTCCTCCTGCTGTTGGTATCGTGGCCCGCCCGGGGCGCGCCACGGGATTCCGGATCCCGTCGCGCCGCATGGACCGGGGTGGTCACCATTGCAATCGTTGCGGGAGTCCTGCTGATCTCGTCATTCGGCAGTGACGGACCAGTATCGACTCAACGAGTGGCTGTACCCCAGCATGGGCAGGTGGACTCCGGTGACGCCAGCGAGTGGCGCGAATACGGCCGCACCAAGGCTGGCACCCGGTATGTCCCCGCTGGCCAGATCACGACCGAAAATGTGCATGAACTGGAAGTCGCCTGGACCTACCGCACCGGTGATCTGCCCGAGGCCTACCCGGGTACCCACAATGCCTACAGCTTCCAGACCACCCCCCTCGGGGTGGACGGTAGCCTGTACCTTTGTTCTCCCCACAACATCGTGATTGCCCTGGAGGCGGAAACCGGCCGGGAGCGATGGCGCCACGACCCGCGCATCGATGCCCGCGGCGTTTACATGCTGACCTGCCGCGGTGTCTCCTATCATCGGAGTGCCGGCGACGGCACGGATTGTCCACGGCGCATACTGGTCGCCACCGTGGATGCCCGGTTGATTGCGCTCGATGCGGATACCGGGGAACGCTGCACGGGCTTCGGGAGCGACGGCGAGGTATCCCTGCTGCGAGGGATGGGAGAGGTCAAGCCTGGTTACTATCTGGTGACGTCACCACCGACCATTATCGGTGACGTGGCCGTGGTGGGCGGATTCGTACTGGACAACATGTCCGTGGATGAACCTCCCGGAGTGGTGCGCGGCTACGACGTCACCAGCGGCCGCCTGCTCTGGGCCTGGGACGCCGGGCGCCCCGCGGAAGCCGGCCCCTGGCAACCTGGTGAAGCCTACACGCGTGGATCACCGAACGCTTGGAGCGTGTTCAGCGCCGACGAGGACTTGGGGCTGGTTTACGTTCCCACGGGTAATGCGACGCCCGACTATTTCGGTGGCCAGCGCAGTGCCGCCGAGGACCGTTACGCCAGTTCGGTGGTCGCCCTGGACGCGGAAACCGGAGTGCTGCGTTGGGCCTTCCAGACGACGCACCACGACCTCTGGGATTACGACGTTGCTTCCCAGCCGGTGCTGGTGGACCTGACCGTGGATGGCAAGCCGGTGCCCGCGTTGATTCAGCCCACCAAGCACGGCGAGATTTTCCTGCTCGACCGGCGTAGCGGCGAACCACTGGCGGCGGTGGAGGAGCAAGCAGTGCCCGCCGGGAACGTTCCGGGGGAGCGTTACTCAGCCACTCAGCCGGTCTCCGTGGGCATGCCCAGCCTGACACCGCCACCACTGACGGAGCGGGACATGTGGGGCGCCACGGCGCTGGACCAGCTCTGGTGCCGCATCGCCTTCCAGCGGTTGCGCTACGACGGCAAGTTCACCCCGCCAGGGCTGGACCGCAGCCTCGCGTGGCCCGGCAACAATGGCGTAGTGAACTGGGGCAGTGTGTCGGTCGATGAGTCGCGGCAGTTGGTGGCCGTCAGTTCTTCCTACATGCCGCTGCTGCTGCAGTTGCTGCCCAGGGAGGAAAGCTTCCCGGGTGAACAGATCAGGTTCGACGGTCGCGGTGTGCCGATTTCACCACAGATGGGCACACCCTACGAAGTCAGTACGGAGCGCCCTTTCAGGTCGCCGTTGGGTATCCCGTGCAACGCGCCTCCCTGGGGACGCCTGTCGCTCATCGACCTGAACAGCCGTGCATTGATCTGGCAACGCCCTCTGGGAACCACGCGCGACGTGGCGCCCTTGGGAATCCCCGTGCCGGGTGCCTTCGCTCAGGGGGGCTCCATGATTACCGCGGGAGGGCTTGTGTTCATTGCGGCTGCTCAGGATGACTACCTGCGCGCCTTCGATATCCAGACCGGCCGAGAGCTTTGGAAAGGGCGTCTCCCGGCCGGCGGCCAGGCGACCCCCATGAGTTTCGTGTCGACGAGGAACGGCAAGCAGTATGTCGTGATCGCCGCAGGCGGACACCAGTACCTGCAGACCACTCGGGGAGACCATGTCGTCGCCTTCGGTCTTCCGGACTGAAGGCGACGACGCTCAGCGCCTGGAATCGACCCTGGCAGTCACACCCTCGTGACTTGGCGGGATCCTTCGCTCAGTGAACGGATCCGCGAAGTCTGAAAACGAACAGCGAGTTCCCCGACCCGCTGGGCAGGGGTATCTCGGGGAACAGTGCAGCGGCACTGCCGGCCTGCGCACTGTAGCCCGTGGGGACCGCGAGATACTGTACGTCATCGATCCGGTAGGTCATCGGATATCCGCCTATCGGTGCATTGAGGCGGACCCGCCAGAGTACCTCTCCAGTAGATTGATCCAACGCCATGAAGTAACGGCCAGCGTCACCGCCGAAGACCAGACCACCACCGGTGGTCAACAGCGAACTGCTCAGGATGCTCCTCTGCGAATGGCGCCAGCGACGCGTGCCGGTCGCGACGTCGATGGCATCGATAACGCCCGCATCGCCGATACCCGGCGGCAGTACGCGTGGACCCGCCGTGACCGAGCCCACCACGTTGCCGTCAGTGAACTCCACCCGGACAGGAACCAGGGTGTTGCAGGACTCGGCAACCGGTACGTACAGCATGCGGGTCAACGGGCTGTATGCCGCGGCCTGCCAGGATTTTCCACCCCAAAGGGACGGGCAGACGAATCTCTGTTCTCCCAATGCAGTCGCAATCAGGCTCTCGTTGATCTTCACCTTGCCGTTCGCATCGATGGCTGTCACGACGTTCTGAACGATGGTTTCCCTTGCCCAGAGGAATTCCCCCGTGTCGCGATCGAGCGCAAAGGCAATGCCGTTCTTCCCGGCGACGGTGACGAGCAGACGCCGCGGTTTTCCATCGATGGTCTGATCTATCAGCATGCGTTCGAACGGGCTGTCCATGTCCCAGTTATCGCGCGGCAAATGCTGGTAATGCCACCGGCGCTTGCCGGTGTCCGCATCCAGGGCCAACGTGGTGTTGGTGTACAGCAGGCTGCCGTTGCCGGATCCGCGCAGCAGTTCCGGGTATGGTCCGGGTTGGCCGGTTCCCCAGAAGGTGGTATTCGTGCGCGGATCGTAAGAACCGGTGGTCCACGGCGTCCCACCCCACCGATTCGCAGGCGGCACCGCACCCCAGGAGCGCTGTTGCTCCGGATTTTCGGGATCGTCGATGATATTGAATCGCCACAACTCGCGGCCGGTTTCGAAATCGTGCGCCACGATGTAGCAACCGCCGGCCGTGGCAGATATGGAACACCCGCCCACCCCCGAAATGATCTTCTGGTTCACGGCGAGCGGGCCCACCGTGTACACATAGCCACGCGTATGGTCCAACACGCGCGTCTCCCTCACCATGTGCCCGTTGAGCGCATCGAGAACGATGAGCCTGGCATCTGCGGTGGCGAGAATCACCTTGTCCCGATACAGCGCGATGGAGCCCTTCTGCCGCCGCGCCTGGTAACGCTGATAACCCCAGGAGGACGGCAGTTCGGCCAGCACGGGACGGAACTCCCAGATCAGATCCCCGGACGCGGCATCGAGGGCCTGCACGACGCTATCGGTCGTCGCGATGAACATGATGCCGTCGTGGACCAGGGGCGCGGTCTGTTGCTGTCCTCCCTCCGCCATCGGCCAGGCCCAAGCCAGTTCGAGATCGGCAACATTGCTCCTGTCGATCTGATCGAGCGGGCTGTAGCCGTGCACGTCCAGGGTGCGGCGCGAGGCCAACCACTCCCCAGGCGGCGGATCGAGCACCATCGCGTCGGTCACCGGTACGTAGTGGCGAGCGGGGCGTCCCGCCCCGGCGAGATCCGCGGATGCGTCGATTCTGTCCGGAATGCCGATCGTGACTTTTTCGGGCTCCTCCGCGGTCTTGCCCTGCAAGGATTCGTGGCGGCGCAATTCCCGGCCCCAGGTGAATGCCTGCGGCACGTCGACATCCGGCGCAGTTCCTTCATCGACCCTGTCGGTGCCGGCCAAGGCGGGGGACGCAAGTTGTCCGGGATCAAGAGTCCTCAGGCCGGTACGAGTGAGTTCGCGATCGCCGGCGCGAACCCCGTTCACGCTCAATATGTAGGCCGTGATATCGAGATAGTCGTGCTCGCTCAGCCGCCCCGGAGCGAACGGTGGCATGGTCGTGGACAGGTAGCCATGGAGGCGTTCGGCGGAGCCGAATTTCTGCATGAAAGCCATGCCCGCCAGAGCGGGAGCGTCGCGGCCTTCCAGAGCGACGCCGTGACACATCGCACATTTCTCGCTGTAGACGTGCTGTCCCAGCAGCGCCTGCTTCGCCGTGAAAGCGCCTGCCGGCCGTGTCTCCGCGGGAAGCGGCAGGCCGATCGCCCGCGGTGCGAACGCATCCACCAGCAGGAACGCCGCCGCACGAACGACAACCCACTGCCGTGTGTACATCCCTGCGTCGTCTCACTCGTCCTTGCGCACTGAGCGCAGGTAATTCACCAGATGCCAGATGTCGGTCTCGCCGACGGCGTCACCCCAGGCAGGCATCGCAAGACTCGGCTCGACGCCGTTCTGTATCACGTCGAAAACGTCGCCGTCGGCCGTGCCATAGCGGTAGTTAGGGAGTGTCAGATTCGCCGGACGCTTGCCGTAATCCCCGACGGCGCGCCCGTGACCGTCCGCCTTTTCTCCGTGGCAGGCAGCGCACATGGCCAGATAGATCCCGTGCCCCGCAGCCACCGAGGCTTCCGTAGGTGGTACGGGATTCTGTATCGCTGCACCCCCGGGTGTGCCACCGATCGGCGTGCCCTGCGCATTCGCCGACCCGGAACCGGCGAACGCCAAGAGCACACCGGCAGCGGCAGCAGTAATGAACGCCCGGCATCCGGTAGTCATGGTGCGCATCGAATCTATCCCCTCCCACCGGTACGAGTCACTCACTTCGCAAGCGGATTCGGGCGCAACTGGAACTTCACGATCCTCGAGTTCGTATCCGGCCCCTCGATGTGCGTGGTCGCAAGGGTGCCGTAGTTCGCCCAGAGCGCACGTCCCTTCCAGCCGGCACCCGGATCATCGATCCGGCCATCGAGTCCGCGCGCATAGAATCCGAGTGGGTACGGCACCCGCAGCGTCACGAAACGTTCGCTCTCGGGCTGGAAGACGAGCAGCGAATCGGACGTGCTTCCCGGCATGATCGGCATGTCCTTGCCCATGCCAAGCACGTCGTGCTGGTCGACCCATGTGAGGTAGTGCCAGTCGGCGCTGCCCGTTGTAACGCCCTTGAAATGCGGGCCGGGAGTGTCGAAGAAACTCCATCCCTGCGCACAATGCTGCCCGGTGGCACCGGGACCGCTCGAGATCTCGCATCGACGCCGATCGAAACGCCCCAGCCGCCCACTTCCGAGCGCGACCCACGCCACGCCGTCGCTGTCGAGATCGACGCCACGCGGATTGAATGCCACCGGCTTGCCGTCCTTCAGTGGCACCTCGTAGTACTCGATACGACAGGTCCCGGGCGGATCGTCTCCGCGAACGAAACGGATCAAGCCACCCGGAATACCCGGCATCCAGTCGGTTTTCTGATACGCGTACCGCGCATACCAGACACTGTCGTCGAGGGGACTGACCCCCATCGCGTAAAGGAAACCGGCGAGACGCTGGTCCTTTTCCGGATCGTCGGGCTCTCCTGGATTCGTCCACTCGCCGATACGTCCATCGCCGTTCGTATCGAGAACCATCGGACACCAGCCGATCGCGGACTCCGCATTGCCGGTGCGATCGAAAGTGCGCGTATCCACCCAGCCGATCGCCTGCGTGTCGCCGCTCAGATAAAGCGTGCGTCCGGCATCGTGACCAAACTGCAGATGGTGGGTCCCGAAGCAGGTATCGATGAGGTCGAAGCGACCCGTCCCGGGGTTGTATACCGATACCTGGCGAAGGCTTCCGCTGGGTGCGGCCAGCGGAAAGAACTTCGCATAGCGGTTCGCTGGATCGGTGCAGAACGCAGGACTCTTTTCCGGATCACGAATGGCGGAGGTGATCCACACCCGCCCCGTCTCGTCGAACATCGGGTTGTGCGGAGTCGATGCGACGGCCGGATCGAGGGTCGGTACAGGCACTTCGGCTACGGCATTGGTCTTCGGATCCACCCATACGAGCTTGTGACCGTCATCGCCGCGCGTCGATACGCCATAGACCCGTCCGCCGGCGTTGAGCGTCGGTTGCCGCTTGTCGGTGCCGATCTCGTCATGGATCATCGCGCCGCTCGCCCAGTCCCACAGCGTGAGCACGAGATTGCGCTCGACTCCCGCCGGACGCGGTGGTACCGACGAGGGCACCTCACCGGAGGCGATGCGATCCGTCCAGCCGGCAAACTCCCTGATGCCCCGGCGACCGAACTGTCCCATCAGGCTGGTCATGTAAGGCCCGTTCGGGCCTTTGGTGATGCGATGCGCCCAGGCTGCGGCCGAGGAGTCGAATTTGCCCAGTGCCGGTGAGATCTCGCGGGTCGCCTTGCTGCCGAGCTGATGGCAGAACGCGCACATTTCCTTGACCTGGTAGATCCAGTGTGCCTGCGTCGGCATACCAGCCGATATGCCATTGCCCCGGTTACCGGTACCGGGAAAATCACTTTCCGGCGGAATATGCAGCAACGACAGCCAGTAGTTCGCCGGGTAGTATTGGGCGGCGGCACGTGCATCAGGCGCCACAGCCGCCTGAAGATCGAGAATCTTGCCGGGTACCGTGCTCACCGGCCGGGAATCCACCAGGCCGTAGCCGCGCACCCATACGCGGTAGCCGGCCTTCGGCAGGTCCGGAATCAGATAGCGACCCCGGTCGTCGGTGACGACGATCTTCGCCAGCCTGGTCGGCAGTTCGGTCGTCTCGGCAATCACCCACACACCCGCTTCGGGACCTTGCGCGCTGCGTACGATGCCGGCGATATCGTCGTTGTCGATCGCTATGCGCGCGTTCGCCGTCGTTGCCGGGAAAAATGCAATCGATACAAACAGAAAAGCGAACCCGCGGCGTACGCGCCCTAACCATGAATGCGGTCTGGTTTCGATCCGAATTCCGTGTTTCGTCATCGAGCACCTCGCACAGGAAATCGGGTCGTGGACATATCGATTGCAGCGAACCCCGTTCGCTTGCAGAAAATCCGTGCGTGTGGACTATGCTCCAAGCTTGGAGCCGACCGCATCGTCCATATGTATTAGGACGGGAGGCTCCCGCAGTGCGTAACGCGACCAGCACGAACGTATGCACCGACCGCACGCGAATCCGACGCGTCCGGTCGCTTCACGAGCCTCGTTTCAGTGCGCCAGTGCATCCGGCCTCAGTTGCACGCTGACCACCTTGCCCGGCAAGCGCGTTCGACCATCGCCACCCTCGCGGTGCCCGAGCGCGAACGAACCGTAGTTCGCCCACAGCGCGCGCCCCTTCCAGCCGGCGCTCTCGTCGTCGATGCGACCGTCGAGTCCACGCGCATAGAAGCCGAGCGGATACGGCACCCGCAGCGTGACGAAACGCTTCTGCTGCGGCACGTAGGCGATCAGCGAATCGGAGTTCGTGCCGGGAACGATCGGCACATTGTGCCCCAGGCCAAGCACGTTGAACTCGTCGACCCAGACCAGATAATGCCAGTCCGTCGAACCGCTGCCGGCGACGCCTTTGAACTGCGGGCCCGGAATCTCGATGATCTCCCAGCCCTCGGGACAGTGCGTGCCATCACCGGCGGCATCGTGCAGCGTTCGGCACCGATCGCGGTCGAAACGTCCCAGATGACCGCTGCCGAAGGCGACCCAGGCGATGCCGTCGGAGCCGACGTCCACGCCGCGCGGATTGAACACCGCGATACGCTCGCGGTCACGGTCCACAGGCGGCACGAACAGTTCCGCGCGGCAGGTAGCGGGCGCGTCGGATCCGCGCTCCATGCGCACGATGCCGCCCGGGATCGCGAAGAACGGCGAACCGTACCCGCCCCGGCCATCCGTGTACCACGCATACCATACGCTGTCGTCGCGCGGGTTCACCCCCATGCCGTACAGGAACCCCTCGAAGCGCTGGTCCTGTGTGGGTCCACGAGCTTCACGCCGCGCGACCGAATCGCCGATGCGTCCATCGCCGCTGGTATCGATGACCAGCGGACACCAGCCGACGGACCCCGCCGAATCGCCGGTTTCATCGAATTTGTGCGTATCGACCCAACCCATCACGCGCGAATCGCCGCTCAGATAGAGGGTCTGCCCGTCGTCGTAGCCGAATTGAAGATGATGGGTGCCGAAACAGGTGTCGATCTCGCGCGTGGTATCGGTCTCCGGATCGAATACCGACACCTGGGACGGACGACCGATCGCCGCATCCAGCGGGAAGAAGCGCGCGAAGCGTTGCTCCGATCCTTCCTTGCACCAGTCCGGCTGATTCCCGGGGTTGCGGTTGAATGTCGTGCTCCAGATGCGCCCCCGCGCATCCATCATCGGATTGTGCGGCTGCGCCGACCCCGCAAGCGGGCCGTGCGAGAACGCCGTAGGCAACACACGCTCGCCGGTGGTATGGGTGCGCGGATCGAGCCAGATGATCTTGCCGGCATGTTGCGCGACGCCGTAGACGCGGCCACCGGCATTCACGTGCGGATCGCGCTGGTCGGTCGTGATCTCGTCATGCACGAACTGCGGCGTGCCATCGGCCGCAACCGCCCAGTCCCACAACGAGAGGACGACATTGCGCTCGACCCCGGCCGGTCGCGGTGGCGCGGATGGCAATTCACCGGCCGCGATACGGCTGGTCCAGTCCGCGTACATCGCAGCGGCACGTCGCGCTCCGAACATGCCCATGAAAGCCGTCATGCTGTCGTCACCGACGGCGAATACACGCTGCAGCCACGCATCCGTCGCCTCGGTGTGCCCCGCAGGCGCGGGCACCAGGGTGCGCGTCACCGCGGTCCCGAACTGGTGACAGAACAGACAGTTCTCCTTCATGTGGTAGATCCAGTCGGTGCGGCTCTGCATCACCGGCTCGATGCCGTTACCGGTCGATCCAGTTCCGGGAAACTCCGTTGTCGCCGGCGGCTGCACCAGCGCGAACCAGTAGCTGGCCGGATACACCTGCGCCGCTGCCGCGGCCGAGGCCGCAGCGGTCGCGCGCAGATCCAGTGCCTGTCCCGGACGCGCGGGCACCGGCTCGGAATCCGCGAGTCCGTAGCCACGGACCCGGATCCGGTAGTTCGCCGGCGGCAGATCGGGGACCACATAGCGTCCGGCATCATCGGTGACGACGATGCGGCTGAACGCGACCGGCAGTTCATCGGTTTCGGCGATCACCCACACTCCCGCCTCGGGACCCGCGGCACCGCGCACGGTCCCGGCGATATCATCGGCGTCGAAAAGCGGCTTCGCCTCCTGCGCGGCCCCGGCGTCGGAGTGCGGTGCGCACAACGCACCCAGGGCCAATGCAGCGATCGATACCAAAGCCGACAGCATGTTCATCGGGTGCACCCTCCCTCGTTGCCTTGCCGACATCCGCACGATCGCGACGGCCGCCGGTCTGAATCCGCGCTTCATCGCAGCGATGTTGCCGGAAGAAGCAAGCGATGTCACACCCGTCTGCGGCAGCAAGCTACACATGATCGGCGCGCTGGTTGGCCGCCTTACCAGCGGCAGCGCTTGCGTACTATGATCGTTCGTACGCCGCCCATCACCGCAGATCTGGACACATTCGCCGGCTGGACGAGGAAACCATGAACGAAGCCGATGCACACCCGACGCGGGCAACCCGCACGTTGTTGATCGTGCTGGCGGTGACGTTCGTCTACAGCGGACTCAGATACCACGTGTTCGGCGGCGTTCCATGGTCGCAGTTGCCACTGTACGTGACCAACAAGGCCACCAGCTGGGCCGCGCTCACACTGCTCGCACTGGCCTACATCAGTCGTGATGGTCGGTTCGCGCGCGAGGCCGGCATGCTCGGCCTGCTGCTCAGCGCCACCCATGTCATCCTCAGCCAGACGATCCTGGACCCCGCTTACTACGACAAGCTCTACGTTGGCGCACACTTCAGCGCAATCGCCGAGACTGCCCTGCTCGCTGGCGTCGGCGCAGCGACGGTGCTCATGATCCCGGCCGTGGCGACCCTGCCCGGAGTCCGTGCAAATCTCGGCGAGGACCGCTGGCGACGCTGGCTCCGCGCAGGCCATCCGGGCCTCGCCCTGGTCGCGCTGCACTGTGCGCTGCTCGGCTGCAAAGGCTGGTTCGCACCCGGCACCTGGCCCGGCTACATGCCTCCGATCACTCTCATCGCGACGTTGATCGCGCTCGCGCCCATGCTGGCGAGGCGGCGCCGCTGATGCACGAATGCCGCGATCGGTTCGAAATCGACTCGCCCTATCGCGTCTTTCCCGGATCGCGCAGCAACGGAATTCCGTCTCTCACCGGCTTTTTTCCCGAGGCCTGCACGTACGCATGGATCGCTTTCAATTGCCCATCATCCAGCACCGCGTCGCGATAAGGAGGCATCTGCCTTCGGGGCTCCCGCACGAACGTCCGGAATGCCTCGTACGGCAACACATTCGACACCAGTGGCGGGCCATTTATTCCGCCCTGACCGAAATGCCCGTGACACTGATAACATCCGAAACGGTCATATAATTCTTCCCCGCGCCGTGCAGATTCGCTCATCGAGAGACGGGGATCCGACTGCGCCGGATGCGCCAGACAGGAAAAAAACCAGATCGCAACCACGGAACTGCGAATACCACGCCTGCAAACGATATCGATCATTTGTCGCGCCCCTCTAGCGTGGCTCACTGACCACATCCACCAGAGCCGGTTTACCGGTCCTGACAACCTCGACGGCCCGCTCCAGTGCCGGCCCCAGGTCATCCGGCGCGACAATCGGACCTTCGGCCCACACTCCCATGGACCTGGCCATCTGTGCAAAGTCGATCGGCGGATTGTCCAGGGTACATCCGATACGCTCGCCCTCGACCCCCCGATCCCGTTGGTTCGCGATGTTCTGCATCACCATGACTTCCTGGTGATACGCGCGGTTATTGTGTACCACCGTCAGTATAGGCAACTCATGATGAGCAGCCGTCCACAACGCGCCGGGTGTGAACATGAGATCGCCATCCGGCTGTATGTTCACGACCATTCGCTTCTGCTTGCGGTGCGCCAGTGCCACACCGATCGCTCGCGCCAGGCAGTCGCCAAGACCCGACGCCCCCACACTGGCGGCACATTGATAGGGCTTGTCGATCGTCCACAATCGCTGCGGCCACTGACTGACCGTATAGTTGCTGGACGACAGGACCCAGTCCTCGCCCCTGATGGCGTGCGCCAATTCCATGCACAGGCGGGCAGTAGTGATTGGACTCGAATCCCAACCGATGGCAGCCTGCTTCAGATCCCGTTCGCGTCGTGCTTCATACCTGTTTTCCAGTACCTGTCGTCGCGCCAGGTACTTCTTCCGGTCCCGTCCTTCCAGTCGTCGTCGAACTTCTTCGATCAGCAGCGGCATCGTCGCCTCCGCATCACCGTGAATATGCTCGTCGGCTGGCGTGTAGCGACCGAAATCCTGATAGTTCGAACGAAGAGCGGAATCGACACCCAGGACAACGACCCTGCAGTCTCTCTTGACGATGCGGCTCGTCGACCAGGCAGGCTGCGTCCTCCATGTATTGATGGCCTGCCAGAGGTCCGACGGCTCCAGTGCCAGCAGCACGTCCGCCTCGGATACACTGACAAAAGAGTCGAATGTCTGATTCAACCGGTTATCGGTCGGAAAGTTGTAGCGGAAATTCAGATCGATAACGGCGGATCCCAGTAATTCCGCCAGTTCCACGAGCATCGGCATCGCCCGTTCACTGTGAGTGTAGCGATCTGCGGCAATTACCGGAAACTCCGCGTCGACCAGAGATTGCGCCAGGCTCCGGATGGCTTCATTGTCGCCGACAGGATAACGGACGGATGTCAACGGCGGGATCGTCGGCCGGACGACATCCGTCACGGGCAGTTCCTGCAGCTGCGTATCTACCGAAAGCAGCACCGGGCCCATGGGGGGGGTGGTCGCAATCTCGTACCCGCGCACCAATGATTCCACCGCGTGTGGCAACGAACCAGGAGTGTCATCCCACTTGACAGAATCCCTGACCACGGCGTTGTTGTCCTGCGCCGAATGCAACCAATAGTATCTTTTGGTCCCATCGTGCTGTGCCGTACTGATCAGCAAAATCGGCACACGGTCGGCAAATGCGTTGTAGATGGCCATGACGGCATTCTGCAGACCGACAGTCGACTTCATCATGACTGCCATGGGCCTGGTACCCGTGGCACGCGCATATCCGATGGCGATTCCTACGGATATCGACTCATGGGTGCAACTGATCCATTCAGGGCCGATATTTCCACCGTAGGTGGTTATCGATTCCTGCAAACCTCTGAAGGAATCACCGGGGCAGGACGCCACATATTCGATCCCGAGGTGCTTGATCACATCGACCATATGATCGGAACCGAAATACCTGGCATCGAGTTTCGAGGATGGCCCCGGTGGCAATAATTCGGCCACGCCTTCCGCTGCCGCCCGATTGGAATCGGCGCGTTTTTTTTCATCCGCAGCCCCGGGGGATGCATCGGCACCGGAACCGCCTGCCCCCGCAGAGGCGATCAGCGCGGTTCCGGCAGTGCCCTTGATGAAACGGCGGCGTCCCTTGTCGACCTTCGTTTTCTGTTCGTCCATCGCAAGATCCCTCCGCATCAGGTATGTCTACTCGCCAGCTACGCCCTGGCATCCTCCTGCCCCTCATAACTGTTCTGTCGACGGAAACACGGGGGCCCGGATCAGCACGCTAGTCCAGCCCTCTTGGAATCGTGCCGATGACGCCCCGCGAGGACAGATACCCCATCTCGTCCACGAAAAGCCCCAACTCCCCCTCCAGGACATCGTGGTTGTGTTCACCCAGCGTCGGGGCACGGAAACGGTGAGCAGGGACTCCGCCGTCGGCGTGACGCCAGGGCCATCTCGGGAATCGACGCACGCCGCACAGCGGATGGTCGATTTCCTGGAAGTACCCGCGAGCGACAAGGTTGGGCTCAGCCGCTATCTCGGCGTGTTTCACCAGAATCGCCGATGGAATGCCCGACTTCCGGAGCGTGCCGATTACCTCATCAGCGGTCGAATCATTTACCCAACGGGACAGCAGCGCATCGAGTTCATCGTGCTGCTGCCGACGCATTGCCTGCGATGCGAACCGCGGTTCCTCTGCCCATATCCGCACGGACTCGATTGCCGCAAAACGCTTCCAGTCTTCGTCGTCCCTGATGGAAATCGCGACGAATCCGGCATCACCACAGCGGTAAACGCCTTGCGGCGCCATCGCTGCAGACCGATTGCCGTGTCTGCCCATCAGCTTGCCTGTCATGGAGTAAGCAAGCAGTTGCTCCGCAGTCACGCTCACCCCGACTTCGAGTTGCGCCACCTCCAACAGCTGGCCCTTCCCGGTTCTGGCCCGGTACCTGAGCGCTGCCTGCACCGCGACCAGTCCGTGCGCACCGACCAGGGCATCCGCATAGCCACCTACGTTCAACGGGGGGCCTTGCGTTTCACCGGTGACCCATGCCATCCCGCTGACCTGCTCCAGGGGCATCGCGAAACTGCTGTAGTTGCGCCAAGGTCCCTCCAGTCCGAAACCCGGCATCCGCAAGACGATCAGACGCGGATTCATCGCTCGCAAGCGCTTCGCGCCGAATCCGAAATTTTCCATGACACGCGGCGAGAAATTCTCGATCAACACATCCGCGCCGGCCACCAGGCGCGCGAAGATCTGCTGACCCGCGGGATCGTCGAGATTGAGCGTGACGTCGCGCTTGTTGAGATTCGTGTGCTGCCAGATGCTGCTGCGCTCGTACCAGTCGGGGCCTTCCTCCGGATAGGCAGTCTGGTACCGGAACGCGTCCGGCCGCTGAATCGATTCGATCTTGATGACATCCGCCCCGTACGCCCCCAGGTAGCAGCTGACGTAGGGCCCCGCCCAGAAGATCCCCAGATCGAGGACGCGCAGCCCGGCGAACGGCAGCCCCTCCCTGTTGTCGTTCATGTCGGACACGGGCCGACGCCGTGCTTCCCAGATCGACCGCCCTTGTACGGGAGCTTCGTCGCCGGGCCGCGGAGCCGATCGGCGGAGCGTCGGCGGCGTGAGTTCGAATCGATACGGAAATCCCGGAAAATCAGTGCCGGTTTCCGGGTCTTTGACGAAAAACGATCTGGCCCTGAGTTGCGGCAGGTCACGGATGGTTTTTCCATTCGAGATCGGGACGGCCGGAATCCTGACTGCCTGACAGATCTCGACCACCTCCTCCACGGTGCGCTCCATCAGCCACGGTTCGATATCGCGGAAGAACGCGTCGAAGTTGGGCCCGCCGTAGGCGATTTCCATGAGCAACGGAATGTATCCAGGCACTCCCGACAGGTTGCAGAAGTCGGAAAAGTGTTGCTGGGTCAATGAGTTGACGCTGACCAGTCCGTCCTTGCACGGAACGACTCCGGGAAACGGAAAGTATCTTTCGTCAGGCGCTCCCCATCCAAGCGACTGCAGGGTTTCCAGATGCAGCCAGGTGGCGCCAAGACAGGACACCAGACATTCCTGTTTGGCAACGTCGAAGCTCACAGGCTTGCCGGAGGAAGCCTTCATCGAGACGGCCGTCAGCGCGGCCGTGGCGGCATAGACCCCCGCCACGAAGTCGGCCAACCTGCCACCGACCTGTACCGGTTCCTGCCCGGGAATGTGGTGGTTGTTGATCCAGTTTGCCGTGGCCTGCACCGTCAGATCGGTCGCGGGAACGGCCGCATACGGCCCCGATTGTCCGAAATCCGAAATCCGGATTACCGCCAGTCCGGGGTTGATCTGCGCGATTCGATCGGAACCCAGGCCGATGGCCTCGAGAGCACCGGCACCCAGGTTCTCGATGAGCAAATCCGCATCCCGGAGAATGGATTCGAACAATTGCCTGCCCGGTTCGGAACCGGGATCGCACGACATGCTGCGTTTGTTGGTGTTCAGGTAGCGGAAAAGCCCGCCCCGGCTGGGATCCACGTCGTCTTCCGGGAACGTCCCCTCCTGACGTAGCGGATCCCCCTCTCCCGGGGGTTCGACCTTGACGACATCGGCACCGAGATCGGCAAGCAGCTTGCCACAGTAGGGGGCTGAAACATTTCCTCCCAACTCCACTACGCGGAGATCAGCCAGGGCGGTGGACATATGGGCACACTCCAGCGAAAGACGGCGGCCACGGGATCGCCCGTCACGGACGATCCCGGGGGTATGGACGAAGGATCCCTGCGCTCGAATCCGGAAGCCCGTCACTCGTACTGCGTGGGTATCGGCGAAAATCCGAGCATTTCTCTCGCCTGCTGCGGGGTTGCGATCTCCCGGCCGAGCTCGCGGGCCAGGCGAACCACCTTTTCCACCAGCTGCGCGTTGCTTTCCACCGGTTTTCCCTTTCCGAGATACAGGTTGTCTTCCATGCCGGTTCGCACGTTCGTACCCATCAGGATTCCCATGGTCAATACGCTGGTCTGCCACGGACCGACCCCGAGCACGCACAGGCTGGACGGCTTCGGCGCGGTTTCCGCGAGATGGATCATGTCTTTGGGAGTCGCGTACATCCCGCTCTGGAAGCCGAACACCAGCTGGATCAGGTACGGGGGTTTCAGCAGGTCCTTGTCGATCAGATTCTGCACCAACGACCAATTGCCGGGATGCCACACTTCGATTTCCGGACGCACGCCTTTCTCGAGCATGGCCTTGGCGTATTGCTCGGTCTGGCTCAAGCCGAAGGGTGCGATTGCCTCGAATTCCTCATCCTGCATGCGACCGGCTTCCGGACGCTTTTTCATCGTGAACCGGGTGGCCAGCGGCCCGATATCGAGGCTGGCGCTCTCGGGGTTGGCGCTGAGCGGTGCGAGCGCCTGGGACTGGTCCGCCCCATGCCCGCCGCCACACGTATTGTTGATGATGATTTCCGGGCAACGCGCACGCACCATGCGATTGAGGTTACGGTAAACCCCGGTGTCGGTGCTTGTTTCCCAGGGCTTGCCCGGAACCCTGGCGTGCAGGTGAATGAAGGAGGCGCCCGCGTTGTAACAGTCGTATGCCTGTTGGGCCTGCTCTTGCGCGGTCTCCGGCAGGTTCGGGTTGCTTTCCTTTCCGTGCACCCCGCCGGTGATGGCAACCGAAATGACCAACGGCGGCAACTTGCCCTGCGCCACCGCATTCACCCATTGCCGTTGATTGCTCGGATCCCAAAGATTCTGCCGATTTTCCATGACGAACTCTCCTCTGGTGGAATGAAAATCCCCGGACAAACACGATGATTCCAACGATGCAATTTGCCCGGGAAAGACGAAACTCCGACCTTCGCCGTTACCTCACCACGGCCCGCCCAGCGACAAGATCACCTCTGCCCGTTTCCCTATGTGGAAATGTCGCGCAGTTGTGGCGAGACGCGGAGCGGGGCGCCGGTTGCGTCCCGGATATCCGTGACGCTCGCATCCCGCGCCTTCTCGACCAGCACCAATCCGTCGGACTCGACATCGATCACGGCGAGATCCGTAACGATCCGGGACACGACACCAAAACCCGTCAGCGGCAAGTTGCAGCGCTCGAGAATCTTGTGTTCGCCATTCCTGGCGACATGCTCCATGGCCACGACGACACGTCTTGCTCCGGCCACGAGATCCATTCCGCCTCCCGGCCCCTTCACCATCTTCCCCGGGATCATGTAATTGGCGATGCTCCCGCGCGCATCCACCTGCATCGCACCGAGTATCGTCAGATCGATGTGTCCGCCCCGGATCATGCCGAAGGAAAGCGAGGAATCGAAATACGAGGTTCCCGCACACTCGGTGATCGTCTGCTTGCCAGCGTTGATCAGATCGGCGTCTTCCTCGCCATCGAAGGGGAACGATCCGTAGGCAAGGATGCCGTTCTCCGAGTGCAATACGACTTCGATCCCGGCAGGGATGTGATTGGCCACCAGCGTGGGGATGCCGATGCCCAGGTTTACGTAGTAGCCGTTGCGGAGCTCCTGCGCCGCACGGATGGCGATCTGTTCACGATTCAATGGCATGTCGCACCTACTTGCGGATAGTCAGGGTCGAGCCCGCGTCGTGCGCTGCTCGATGCGTTTTTCGTAGTTCCTGCCGACCACGACCCGATCGACGAAGATTCCCGGCGTGTGGATCGTGTCCGGGTCGAGATCTCCCGGCTCCACCAGTTCCTCGACTTCCGCGATACATACCTTTGCTGCCATTGCGCACAGCGGATTGAAGTTGCGGGCGGCCTTGCGATAGACGAGATTTCCGTGACGATCGCCCCTGAACGCCTTCACCAGGGCGAAGTCGCCGGTAATGCACTGTTCCAGAACGACGTTGCGTCCTCCCAGCACGCGTGTCTCCTTGCCTTCCCCGAGCGCCGTGCCGTAAGCCGTAGGGGTGAAGAACGCGGGAATGCCAACGCCTCCGGCACGCAGTCTCTCGGCCAGCGTTCCCTGGGGGTTGAGCTCGACCTCGAGTTCGCCGCTCAGGAACTGTCGCTCGAACGTCTTGTTCTCACCGACATACGAAGCGACCATCTTCCGGATCTGCCCACCAGCAAGCAGCCAGCCAAGACCGAAGTCGTCCACGCCGCAGTTGTTCGAAACGACCGTCAGGTCCCTTGCGCGACCATCGGCGACCGCACGGATCAGGTTTTCCGGTATGCCGCACAGACCAAACCCTCCCACCAGCAGGGTTGCACCGTTGGGAATGTCTGCCACGGCCGCCGAAACATCGGCATAGAGTTTGTCTATCATCGCAACGGTCCTCCGGCTCACTGCTCCGACCTGATGATCACAGGCGCCTGTCCGTCGGGAGGCCATGAGGGCGTGTCCTCTTCCAGCGGGACATGAAGGCTTCTAAGAATCAGCGAGATCGCGTGCCAGGTCGCGATCGCGGTCACCAGCTCCAGACATGCCTGCCGGTTGGGCAGGTGCGCGCAGCAAAGCTGCCAGGTCGCGTCGGAAATCGACCCACCGTTGACCACTTCGTCGGTCGCTGCCAGGACCGCCCGGTCGACGTCACCGAGATGTGTCGAGGTGCGCCAGTCGCGCACCGCAAGCAGATCGTCCGCGCTGCACCCGAACGCACTGATCGCGGTAAACCAGTGTTGGGCCCATTCGTAGTCGCATCCGGTGACCCAGCCGATCCGCATGATGACGAGTTCACGCAACCGGTCGTCCAGTGCCGAGCCATACAGATGCACGTAGAGCAGTTCCTGCATTGCCTTGGCGACACGAGGACTGCGATAGAGGACACGAAAGATGTTGCGGTCCAGAAGCTCGGCGGGAATTCCCGCATCGGCAGCGATGCGCTCGATCTCCGCCGTGGACAAGGGCTCGATGCGTTGGGCGGACGAACGGTTGGTCATCGATGTTCTCCTTGAAGTGTGCTGTTCATACCTAGTCGATGAGACACATAAATCGCGAACGTTTGTCGGTCGGTCAGGCGATGCGAACCATGGTAGTAGCCCATGAAAGTCCCGCTCCGAAGCCGGCCAGCAAGGCGTCATCGCCGGCACGGATCGAACCCTTCGCCAATGCTCTCTCGAGTGCGATCGGAATGGTCGCCGAGACTGTATTTCCGCTAGCCTCCATCTCTAACCAGAACTTGCGTATCGGGATTTGCAGCTTGCTTCGCAACCGCTCGAGCAGATACTTGTTGGCCTGGTGAAACACGAAATGATCGATCGAACTCATGGGCTTCCCCCGCGTGGAGAGCAGTCGATTTACGGCGGCAGGTCAACTCGTGAGCACAGTATCTACAGGTTGTCTTTGTCGCACATGATGCAAACGGACTATGCATGTGACCTGCCGGGTCGGTCAGGATGATGTTGGCGTCATCAGGTCGATCAGCTCGCAACAGTCCCGCAGCTTCTCGATGCTCTGCGCCGCCGCGAGCAGGCGTGCCTGCCGCTCGCCGCTGAAGGGAACTGCGGAGTGCCTGCAGCAGGCCGCCAGTTTTCCTTGCAGCCAATGCCAGTCGATCGGGTTCTTTGGGTGGCCGATGCAGTAATCGGCTTGTCTCTCATAACTGCGGTCATTTGCCCGCACCGAAACCTTCCCTGACCACATCGATTGGGCTTCGTCGAAATCGAATTCGATTTTCGGCATCATTCCGATGATTTCGGGGCTGTCTTGCCCTGCATAGGAATCGAGGAAAAGTTCGCCATGCAGGGCGATATGCGCAATGCTCCAAGGTGCACTCATCTGGCGATCCACCATCGTCTTTGGTGAGTAGTTCGCGTTCGTGAAGTACGCCATTGGAGGAACAACGGCCCTGATCTCGCCTATGTCCTCCGGATTGATGGAGTTCTCTCGAATCAATAGATCCAAGGCATACATCGAAGAATGGAAACATTTGCAACACATGTAAGGCTTAATCATGTTTCCGGCGGCGAACTCCCAAAACACCCCGAGCCCCTCGGTAATTCTCCTAATATCCCTGAATTGCGGGTAGAACAGTTGAAACAGATTGCCCTGTCCCGTAAAAATATTCGTGGGGCCTGTAACCCCCCTTTCAGCCAACAGCGCCGCGGTAATCGCGTCCGCGCATACGAAACCATGATGGACTCTTTGCATCAGTGTCCCGTCGTGGTACATCTGACTGTCGAAAGATCCCATGGCGCTATACGCAATCCCCAAGGCATTTTGTGTCTTTGGCAGATCGAATTCGAGAATCTTCGCAACCGCAATTACCGCGCCAAACGTTCCCATTTGCGGATTTTTTCTTTCGGTTGTTCCGGAGGTAATTGCCCGGCAAGCCAGGCCGATGCGGGACAATGCCTCCGCACCCGCCACGTAGGCAGTCAAAAATTCTTTTCCCGATACCAGTGCCCCGCGCTTTTTCTTCAACTCAGCCGCCGCGAGCAGTGACGGCAAAATGTATTCCCCGACATGCCCGCCTTCTTCGTGGACATCGCCCATGTCCAGCGCCCGTGCCATGGGACCATTGGCAAAGGCTGCACGATCCACCGGCAGGCGATTTCCGAAGAGCCATACAGTGGCGTCGGGCTCGCCCCCAAGATCTCTCATGACTTCGATCGACTCCCGCACCCCCGACTGGCTGGATCCCGCTATCGATATAGCAAGAGTGTCCAGTATCGAATGCTTGGCCATCTGGACCACTGCAGGATCTAAATTTTCGAATCTGACTTCGACGACGAATTTTGCAAGTGAAACCGCAGGATCTTCAGAAAGCACCGCCATGCTAAAGCCCCCATTGTTGTATGAAATAATTCGACCAGCGAGCGACACTACACTTCTCGTTTCCGCAATCGGGATTGGGGCGGCCAGCTTAGCTGACCGTTCCCCTCCCCTCCCACACCACCCGGCAGGCGAGCCTGCACCGGGCGGTTCGAGTTGTTGAGGCGATGCCGGGCCTTCTGATTACCATGTCTGGGACTCAAAACATAAAGAGGGCCTCGAGACCGCAGGTGCGAGGCGGACCGAAAAAGCTGACGGCGAAGGGACCAAAGGGCACCGTATTCAGGCGGTAGTCGTTGTCGGTCAGGTTCTTGCCCCACAGGGACACCTGCAACCGGTTGTTGCCTACCGGAATCTCATCCAGCGTCAGGCGGGCGTTGACCAGTCCGTAGCCCTTGATGTCGGAAACAGCCTTTTGCTCCGGCTTGACGTAGGGCGTGTAGTCGTCGTTATAGCTGTAATCCACGCGCGCGGTAAGTTCGCCATAGCGGGCGCGCAGCATCGTGTACTCGACGCCCACGTTGACCGTGTGCTTCGGAGTGTATTGGGTGTAGCGGCTCCTGGCGACGTCCACTGTTTTGTTCAATACCGGATCGTATTCCAGGAACTCCTTGAACTCCGCATCGAGATAGCCGTAGTTGAAGGTGAGCGTCAGATCTTCCGTCGGCGCGTAAATGGTCTCCAGTTCCAGACCTTTTTTCTCGGCTTCACCGGCGTTCTCGATTATCGACGCTGCCGTTCCCGAGGAACTGGGAGTGAAGACCGACAACTGGATATTCGTTTCATCGTTGAAAAAGGCAGCTGCATTGAACTGCAGCGTATTGTCGAACCAACGGCTCTTGAATCCGATTTCGTAAGAATCGATCTCTTCCGCGTCGAAGCCACGGTCGAAACTGAAGGTACTTCCAGCCTCGCCGTTGAATCCACCGGACTTCCAGCCCTGGGCATATTTGGCATACCCGTTGAAGTCATCGCTGAACTCATAATTGAAAATCACGGTCGGAGAAACGTTGCGGAAATCGTCCTTGTTGCGCCCGCTGAATGGAGGCCTGTCGTTGGGGTGATCGATATACACCGCCTTCTCTTCTTCCGTCCACCGTACGCCTACCGTTACGGTCAGGCGGTCGTCCAGCACCGGTGGTCGCCAATCCGCCTGGCCGTACGCGGCGATCTGTTCCGAGCTGAGCCCATAGGCATTGTTCTGCACCAGCGGGCCGAAGAAACTGTTCAGCGGTCGCAGCGGGTTGATCACCTCGGCGTCTTCCTCGAAGTAGTAGACGCCCAGCACGTAATCGACCCGCTCATGACTGCCGGTCAGCTGCAGTTCGTGGGATTTCTGCCGGTAGTCTTCTCGAATCGACGAGTGGAACAGATGGAAGGGAGTGCCGTCGTTGTCCAGGCTCTGGGCAAAATCCAGATCTCGATCGTTGAAAATGTACTTTATCGATGCATCGCCCAGAATGCCGGCGTCTCCGAAATCATAGTCGCCCGTGAAGGTGTGGCTGGTGGATTCGAACCCTTCGTACACGTCGGCGTCGATGGAGTTGCGCCCGAGGTTATCGCTCTCACTGGTTAGAAACTGCGCCAGCCCCGCCGGCATCGGAAATCCGAACGTGAGGCTCGAGGTATTCAGGTCGGTGAACTGTGGTTTCGCCGGGGTGTTGTCCACGTCCACATCGTCCAGTGTGTAGCGGGCAGACAGGCGCTCACTGACCCCCCAGAGCAGATCCAGTCGGCCAATGGTGCTTTCCGCCGCATTGAATTCCTTGGTTTTGCCAGCCGGATTGGCCGGTACCGGCCGGCCCGTGAAAGGATGGGCGATGGTCGTGCCAGGCGCGGGGTCCATATTCTTGTAGAAGCCGTCGCGATCATCGGTAGTCAGGCTGAGTTTGGTCATCAGGGTGCCCGCGCCACCCAGGTCCAGGGCGGGCAGGTCAACGGAGCCGTAGAGTTCCCGATAGCCGAAATTGCCGACACCGGCCCGCAGGCGGCCACCGAAGTCGCCGGTTGGTTTCCGCGAAATCACGCTCACGGCACCGCCGGAGGTATTGCGACCGAACAGGGTCCCCTGTGGCCCCCGCAGCACCTCGATTCGCTCCACTTCCGCGAGTTTGAAAACGTTCCCCGAGAACTTGCCGACATAGGCTCCATCCAGATAGATGCCGACGGTGGGTTCCCAGTAAATGGCGGGGTTCGATGTTACCGAGCCCCGAATGGCAATGGTCGCCTTGGCCGTATTGGATGGCAGTGGCGCCACTTTCACGTTGGGTGCGAAGGTACCCAGATCCACCAGGTCCTTGATCTGCTTCTGCTCCAACTCGGTTTGACCGAACGCGGTGATGGCGATCGGGGTGTCCTGCAACGATTGCTCGCGCTTCTGTGCGGTGACCACCACTTCTTCGATACCCTGGGCCTGCGCCTGGCCAGCAGCGAGTATCGCCGCACACAGCGCGAGCTTGGCGGAAATGACACTGGCTCGCTGCACGCGCATGGACTCCGGTTGCGTCTTGTGTGTCGATGTGATTGTCGACGTTCCGGAATTTCTCATGAGTTTTCTCCTTTTCTTAACGTTTTTTGAAGACGAGCAATGCCACATCATCGATCGATGACTGCATGAATCGCTTGCGCTTTTTCGGGGACCCGGTCCGACTATGCGACGAAAGCCCGTTCGAAACATGATGCAAACGCACTAATCCCGCCAAGGCGACTGCCGATGGTCGCAGCAACCGTCACCCTCGCGCGGGACGACCGATGGGCCGCATTCGTGGGGGCACGGTTCCATTACGGTTTTCTCAGGATTGCCCCTCTGCGCCGCTTCGGCACTATGCTGCGCCTTTAATTGCACCGTGCCGGAGACCCGTACCGTGGAAATCGATCCGAACGCCGCCCGTCCCAAGACCTCGACGCGCGACCGCGAGCACCTCGAGCAGCGGCTCAATACCTGGATTCGCGGCAAGCTGGGCCCCGATGCGCGGCTGTCGGGTTTCTCGTCGCCGCAGGGAACCGGCATGTCGAGCGAGACCCTGTTGTTCGACGTCGCGTGGCGCGAATCGGGCGCCGAGCGGACGCTTGCCTGCGTGGCACGGCTGCCGCCCGATGCCGGATCGGTACCGGTGTTCCCCGAGTACGATCTCGCCAAGCAGTTCCAGGTCATGCAGCTCGCGCGCGAACGCTGCGACGCCCCGGTGCCGCGCGTGCTGTGGTACGAAGGCGACGAGTCGCACCTGGGCGCGCCGTTCTTCGTGATGGAGCGCGCCTTCGGCGAGGCGCCGCCGGACATCCCGCCGTACGTGTTCGACTCGTGGCTGCTGCGCGCCGACGCGACGGATCGCGACCGCCTGCAGCACAACGCGATCGAGGTGCTGGCGAAACTGCACGCGATCGGGCTGTCCGATTCCGACCGCGCGCTGCTGCGCCCGCGTCACGACGGTGCGACGGCGCTGCGCCGCCATGTCGCGTCGCAACGCGCGTATTACGAGTGGGTGACAGCGGACGGCATCCGCTCGCCGCTGATCGAGCGCGCCTTCGACTGGATGGAGCACGACTGGCCGCGTGACGAAGGCGCGGAGGTGCTGAGCTGGGGCGACGCACGCATCGGCAACATGCTGTTCGCCGATTTCGCGCCGACCGCCGTGCTCGACTGGGAGATGGTCGCCACCGGTCCGCGCGAGCTGGATCTGGCGTGGATGATCTTCATCCACCATTTCTTCCAGGACTTCACACCGCTGGTCGGCGTGCCGGGTCTGCCCGACATGATGCGCCTCGATGCGGTCGCCGACGCCTACGAGAAGCTGAGTGGCCACCGCCCGCGCGACATGGAGTTCTACACGCTGTATGCCGCGCTGCGCCACGGCATCGTGATGTTCCGCATCGGCCGCCGTCAGGCGTACTTCGGCGAGGCGGCGATTCCGGCCGACCCGGACGACATGATCCCGCACCGCCCGGCGATCGAGGCGATGATGGACGGTTCGTACTGGAACACGCGGCGTTAGCTCCGACGCCCACCGACATCGCGATCGTCGAATGCATCCCCTTCGGGCCCTACCGGCCGTACGGGCTCGGCGTCTGAACCTCCGGTAGCGCCAGACCCGCATTCGACGTCTGTCGCCAAACTTTTCGCCGCGCGCTTCCGGGGTAGCTGCGCCCGCGTCTTCAGTCGAGCAGGCTGCGCAGCATCCAGGCGGTCTTTTCGTGGACCTGCAGGCGCTGCGTCAGCAGGTCCGCGGACGGTTCGTCGTGCGCCGCGTCGGTGAGGGGGATCAGCCCGCGCGCGGTGCGGATCACGGCCTCCTGCCCCTTGACGAGGTTTGCGATCATCGTCACGGCATCCGGCGATCCCGTCTCCTCCTCGATCGAGGTCAGGTCGAGAAATTCCCGGTACGATCCCGGCGCCCGGTGTCCCAGCGCGCGGATGCGTTCGGCGATCAGGTCCACCGCCAGCGCCAGTTCGTCGTACTGCTGTTCGAACATGGTGTGCAGCGCGTTGAACATCGGGCCGGTTACGTTCCAGTGGTAGTTGTGCGTCTTCAGGTACAGCGTGTAGGTGTCGGCCAGCAGTCGTGACAAGCCGGCGGCGATCTGCGCCCGCTGCGCCTCGGGAATGCCGATGTCGATGGTCGTTGCCGTTTTCATGTCGTTGCTCCTGCGTGTCGTCGCGCCCGCCAGGCGCCTTTGTCCGGGAGAATGATCACCCGGCTCAGAGTACATGTAAAATGGATTGTGTCTATGATTTCGTTCAATTGATTCAATCAAGCACGGAGTCCGGCCATGAGCCATCTGCCAACGCTGCGCCAGTTGCAGTACTTCCTTGCGCTGACACGCCACGGCCATTTCGGCCGCGCCGCGGATGAGTGCAACATCTCGCAGTCGGCGTTCTCGATCGCGATCCGCGAGCTCGAGAGCCAGCTCGATCTGTGTCTGGTGGACCGCACCTCCAAGCGCGTGACGATCACGGCGATCGGACAGGAGATCGCGGCGCTGGCGCGCAACTGCCTGGCCGACGCCGAGGAACTGCTCGAGTTCGCGCGCCGCGAGAGCACCCCGCTCGCGCGCCGGATCCGGCTGGGCGTGATACCGACGATCGCGCCGTTCCTGCTGCCGCGGCTGATGCCGCGCGTGGCCGAGACCTTCCCGCAGATGAAGCTGTACCTGCGCGAAGACATGACCGAGCGCCTGCTGGCAGCGCTTGCCGAGGGCAGCCTCGATGCGCTGCTGCTGGCGCTGCCATGGGAGACCCGCCATGCCGAGGTGCTGCCGCTGTTCCGGGATCCGTTCCGGCTCGCCTGCCGACGGGGATCGCCGCTGGTCGCGACCGGCCGGGGCCGGGCAACCCGGTTGGCGCCGGAGAGTGTACTGCTGCTCGAGGACGGCCACTGCCTGCGTGACCATGCGCTGTCGGCCTGCCGCCTGCGACAGGCCGAACACCTGAGCCGCTTCGCCGCCAGCAGCCTGCTGACCTTGGTGCAGATGGTGTCCGCGGACCTCGGCGTGACCTACCTGCCGGCGATGGCCGAAGGCTCGTCGCTGCTGGAAGGCACCGATATCGAAACCCAGGCACTGGACGCACGCGCCTACCGCGACATCGGCCTGGTGTGGCGCGAAGGCAGCGCCCGCAGCGAGGAGTTTCGCCGTCTGGGCGAACTGATCGATGCCTGCCGGCCGTCCGGCGTGATCGACATCCCCGATCGCTGAGACGCCCCCAGTCAACACTTGGCGGATTCCTGGCGCCAAGGGCGTGCTGCAGTGCCTGTGAAAAATGTAACTCGACGGTATAGTCACGCATGTATATCGTATATCTGAGTTACTAATTGCGCCCGATGCGTGCGGCATGGCTCTGTCCGATCTCGAACACAGCTGCGAATTCCTGATTCACGACACGGTCCGGCTGATCCGGCGCCGCTTCGACCTCGCGATTCGCGATCTCGGCCTGACCCAGGCCAAGTGGCGCGTGCTCGCGACGCTGCGCAGCAACCCCGGCATATCCCAATCCGAACTGGCCGAACGGCTGGATATCGAACGTGCTCCGCTGGGTCTGGCGCTGGACTGGCTGGAGCAGGCGGGCTGGATCCGGCGCCAGACGGACCCCGCGGACCGCCGGATCCGCCGCGCCTACCTGCTCGACGAGGCCAGCCCGATCCTCGACCGGATGAACGAACGGTTCCGGGCCGTCGAGGCCAACTACCTGCGCGGTTTCGACACCGACGAGATCGCCGAGATGCTGGAGGGTCTGCTCCTGATCCGCAGCGGCCTGCGCAGCGGCACCACGCCCGTTTGTGCTCCCCCGGTGCGACCTGCGCCGCTCCCCGCACTGCCCGGGATCACGACGGCACCGCAACCACCCACCCCCGCCGCAGAGACCTACATCGGCGTACTGTTCGAATGCGCACGGCTGCTGAACCGGCGCTTCGACGCCCGGCTGGCCGAACTGGGCTTCACACGCAACCAGTGGCTGGTGATCAACACGGTCCGCCGCCAGGAGGGGTTACGCCAGTCGGCCATCGCCGAGGCGACCGAGATCCGCCCGGCCGCACTGGGGCGGCTGATCGACGCGCTGCAGGCCGACGGCTGGCTCGAACGGCGTAGCGACCCGAGCGACCGCCGCGCCAACCGACTGTTCCTCAGCCGTCGCGCACAACACCTGCTGGCCGGCATGCGCCAGCGCTTCGAACTGCTGCACGCCGGTCTGATGCGCCCGCTGGGACCCAGCCGCCAGCAGCGCCTGGCGGGCACGCTGGCGTGGATCCGCCAGCGCCTTCTGGAACAGACACTCCCCACCCAAGAAGCACGACGCGCCGGAGCCGAACGATGAGCACCCCGACACCGCAGACGCAGACCGCGGCGCCGGACGCCGACGCCGACGCCGTGGCAGCTTCACGCGCCGCCCGTCGCAGACATATCGCGATCGCGGCGATCCTCGGCTGCCTGATGGCCGGCGCCTGGTGGATCTGGCAACGCCACACGCACGTCTACAGCGACGATGCGCGCATCGCCACGCACATGATCGAGGTCAGCGCGAAGCTGGCCGGACAGGTCACCGAATTCCCGGTCGCGCAGGGCGACCGTCTCGCGGCCGGCGACCTGATCGCGCAGGTCGACGACCGTTCGGCGCGCCTGGGGTTGCGCGAACTCGAGGCGCAGTACCGCGCGATGCGCGCGGCGTGCGAACGCCTCGAAACGCAGATCGACATGGTGGACCGCGAATCCGGCGGACGTCTCAGTGCCGCGCGTTCGCGCCTGGCCGGGGTCGAGGCCTCGCTGCGCTCGGCCGCCTCGGACCTCGAGTTCAAACGCGGCGAATGGGAGCGCGCGCAGTCGCTGCGCGAGCGGCAGATCCTCTCGCAACAGCAGTGGGAAAACGCGCGCAACGCCTTCCAGCAGTCCGAGCAACAACACCAGCGCGCGCTCGCCGAGGTGCAGAGCGCACGCGCCAGCGTGACCGAGACCGAGGCGTCGCTGAGCCAGCTGAAGGTGCTCAGCAACGAACTCGACGGCCGGCGCCACGAACTCGAGCGCATCGCCGCGTCGATCGACAAGCAGCACGTGATGATCGCGGACCTGCGCGTGACGAGTTCCGGCGCAGGGCTGGTCGACGAGACCTTCGTGCACACCGGCGAATACGTGGTCGGAGGCCAGCGGCTGCTTCTGATGCACGACCCCGCCGACATCTGGATCGACGCGAATATCAAGGAAACCGAGATCCGCCACGTCGCGCCCGGCGCACGCGTGGCGATCGATGTCGACGCCTACCCCGACCGCCGCTTCGAGGGCGAGGTGGTGCGCGTCGGCAACGCCGCGACCAGCCAGTTCTCCCTGCTGCCGAACACCAACCCGAGCGGCAACTTCACCAAGGTCACGCAACGCCTGCCAGTGAAGATATCGATCGCGCAGTCCGAAGACCTGCTGCGCCCGGGCATGATGGTCGAGGTGGCGATTGAAATCCCCTGAGGCACTCGAGAACTACCTCGCGCAACTGACGCCGAACCCCGCGTTCGCCGAACTGTTCCGCACCTGGGGAGTCCACTATCGCTGGTTCGCGGTGGGCACAGTCGTCACCGGCAACATCGCGGCGATGCTGTCCGGGACGATCATCAACGTCGCGATCCCGAACATCATGGGCGCCTTCGGCATCAGCCAGACCGACGCCCAGTGGCTGTCGACGGCGAACCTCACCGCCTCGACCGTGGCGATGCTCGCCAGCAGCTGGATGCTGCGCAGGATCGGCATGCGCGACACGGTACTGGTGGCGATGCTGCTGTTCCTGGCCGGCTCGCTGTTCGGCGGCATGGCCGGCAACACCGACGTGATGATCTTCTCGCGCATCCTGCAGGGAGTCACCGCCGGGATGCTGACGCCGCTGTCGATGACGATCATCTTCCAGGTGTTCCCGCCCGGCCGCCAGGGGCTGGCGATGGGCATCAGCGCGGTGGGCGTGATCCTCGCGCCCACCGTGGGCCCGGCGGTCGGCGGCGTGCTGATCGACGGGCTCAACTGGCGCTACGTTTTCTTCCTCGGGGTGCCGTTCTCGCTGCTGACCATCGTCGGTGCGTTCGCTTTCCTGCCCGCGCGCGTCGGCGTCGTGCGCATGCCCTTCGACTGGAACGGCTTCCTGCTGCTGAACGTCGCGCTGATCGCACTGCTGGTCGGGCTCAGCAACGGCCAGCGCGAGGGCTGGGACTCGGACTACATCGTGAGCTGCTTCGTGGTGGCGACCGCGTTCGCCGTGGCGTTCGTCTGGTGGCAACTGCGCGTGGAACACCCGCTGCTCGATCTCGGACTGTTCACGAACTACCAGTTCTCGATCATGGCGCTGAACGGATTCGTGTTCGGCGCCGGCCTGTACGCCTCGAGCTACCTGGTGCCGCTGTTCCTGCAGATGGTGCAGCATCTGTCGCCGACCAGGGCCGGCGCGCTGATGATCCCGCCGGGAATCGCGATGCTGCTGGTGTTTCCGTTCGCGGGGCGCCTCGCCGACACGCTGGACCACCGGCTGCTGATCGGTGTCGGCATCGTGTTCTGCGCGGTGTCGTTCTGGCTCACGTCGGGCGCCGACGCGAACACCGCGTTCTGGACCTTCGCGTGGTGGAACGTGCTGAGCCGCGTCGGCGTCTCGCTGGTGATGCCCGCGATCCAGATGGGTGCGCTGATGCACGTCGAGGTCAGCCGCCTGACGCAGGCCTCGGCCTCGTTCAACTTCGTGCGCCAGCTCGGCGGGGCGTTCGGCGTGAACCTGATGTCGGTGGTGCTGGATCGCAGCACCGTGACGCATGCGGACTACCTGCTGTCGACGCAGACACCCGGGGGCAGCGACACGCTCTACACACTGACCATGCTGCGCGAACTCGCGTACGCGATCGGCTACGCGGGTACCGACACCTGGAACGCAGCACGTGCGCTGCTGCAGGGCATGCTGCAGCAGCAGGCGCTGGCGGCGGGTTTCCGCGACGCGTTCGCGATTCTCGCGCTGGCTTTCCTCGCGACGATGATCCCCACGCTGCTGGTGGGGCCGAAACGCCCGCGTGCGGCCTGAGCGGCCGAACAGCGGAATTGTTCAAAGAGTCTCTCAGGGCGCGACGCGCACCGCGTGCGTGAAACGCGACCCCCAGTAGCCGTCGTCCAGACGCGACAGCATCACGCCGGCGCGCGTCGAGACGTGCAGGAACTGGCGCTTGCCGAGGTAGATGCCGACGTGGCGCTCGCGCACCGCGGTGTCGAAGAACACCAGGTCACCGGGTCGCAGCCGTGAGTCGTCCACCCGCCGGCCGACATGGCGCTGGGCGGAGGTATCGCGCGGTAACGCGATGCCGAAACGCTGCAGGTACGTGAGCTGGATGAAGCCCGAGCAGTCGGTGCCCTCGCGCGTGTTGCCGCCCAGCCGGTACGGCACTCCGGCCCAGTCCAGGTACTGCTCGAGCAACGCCGCGCGCGTCGCCTCGCCGTCGGCCAGCGATACCTGCCCCGGCAGCGGCGCATGGCGGTGGTCCACCGGCGGCGGCTGTTCACGCCCGCCCAGCCAGCCGCAGCCCCCCAGCAGCAACGGAAGCAACAGCGCGCCGGCCATGCTTCTGCGCACGGGTCAGCCCGCCAGGCGCACGAGCAGGTAGACGCCGATCATCGTGATCGCGAGCGCGAACTTCACCGCCGCGCCGAGCACCAGCCCGATCGTCGCACCCACGCCGGCCCGACCGGCCTCGGACCAGGTGCGGCGCGCGCTCAGCTCGCCGATCACCGCGCCGGCCAACGGCCCCAGCACGATACCCGCAATGCCGAAGAACAGCCCGACCAGCGCGCCGATCGCCGCACCGGCAGCGGCCCGTGGCGACGCACCGAAGCGTTTTGCGCCGAAGGCGCCGGCGATGAAATCGACCGCGAAGATCAGCCCGGCGAGCAGCGCGAGCACGGCCAGCGTGCCGGCACCGGCGTACTGGAAGTCCTCGATCCACGCTGCCATGACCAGCCCACCCAGCAGCAGCGCGGCGCCGGGCAGCACCGGCAGCACCAGTCCGGCGAGACCGCCGGCGATCAGCGCGATGGCCACGATCCACAGCAGAATCACGGGGTCCATGCGAATTCCGGTCCTCTCACTCGTCGGTGCGCACCCGGGTGCGCGCGGCCTTGATGCCGGCGCGGCGGCTCTTGGCGTCGAGCCGCCGGCGCTTCGCGGCCGGCCCCGGACGCGTGGCGATGCGCGGCGCCGGGCGGCTCAGCGCACGCGCCACCAATGAACGCAGCCGCTCGAGCGCGTCCTCGCGATTCCGGTCCAGGCTGCGGAATCGCTGTGCCTTGATCACGATCACGCCGTCGTCGCTGATCCGCTGATCGCTGAGCGCGGCGAGCGCCGCGCGCAACTCCGGCGACAACGAACTCGCGCCGATGTCGAAGCGCAGGTGCACTGCGCTGGAAACCTTGTTCACGTTCTGCCCTCCGGCCCCCTGCGCACGGATCGCGTGGATCGCGATCTCCTCGTCCGGCACCTCGATGCCGTCGGCAAGCTCGATCACGGCGACTGGTTCTGCGGGTTGCGGCCGGTGAAATGGCGGTACCAGGCGCGGATGCGCGCGATGTCGCGCTCATGGTCGCCGCTGAGTTCGGCGACAGGCCCCAGGTGAATCAATTTGCCGGGATAATGCCACGCCACCTGCACCACCGGCACCTCGGCCCGTTCGGCGATGCGCAGGAAACCGGTCTTCCAGCTCTCGACGCGCGAGCGTGTCCCTTCCGGCGTGATCACCATCACGATACGTTCGGTCGCGCGCAGGCGCGCGACCACGTCGTCGACCAGCCCCGCCGGCGAACTTCGGTCGATAGGAATGCCGCCGCTGGCGCGCAGGAGCACCGACAGCGGCCACACGAACACCGACGCCTTCATCAGGTAACTGATGCGTATACCGAGCGCCAGCATCGCAACCATCGCGATCACCCAGTCCCAGTTCGAGGTGTGCGGCGCCGCGATCACGATCAGCCGTGGCCGGTCGGGCAGGTTTCCGGTCACGCGCCAGCCCAGCCAGCGCAGCAGCGCGCACGCCGCGCGGCGCGTGTACGTGTTGCCGAACCGGGGAATGCGTGGCGGCAGCTCCGGCACCACGTCCTCCGCGGCCCGCGCCGCCACGTAGCCCGTCATCCGGGATGTCCCTCGGGCATCTGCAGGAACTCGATCAGCGTGGGATCGCCCTCACGCTCCAGGTACGCGAACACGATCTCGTCGGACCAGCGCTTGTACCAGATCGGCACGTAGCCGTACGGGCGCACGCGCTCGATCCAGGCATCGGTGTCCTCGACGCGGAAGCGGATGTGGTGCATGCCCTCGCGCCCGGCCTGGATGAACTCGCCGTGCGGACTTTCGCCGCCGCCCCACTCGATCAGCTCGATCTGCAGCTCACCGCTGTGCCCGAACGCGATGCGCAGCTTCACGTCGGCCAAGCGACCGCGGAACAGCGCCTGCGACACCGAACCGTCCATGGTGTGGAACGGGCCGAACAGCGGCTCGTACATCGCCATCGAGCGCTCCAGGTCACGCACCACGAAACCGACCTGGTCGCACGGCGGCAGACCCTCGAGTGGAACACGGGCAGCGCCCGCAGCCTCGTTCGCCGTCGTCATCCCCCAGACCTCCGTCATGGCGCCGTTCAGCGCGTGTCCATCGGTTCGACACGCCACGCCTCACCCACCGGTTCGAGCAGCGCCTCGTTCTTGTGCCTCGAATTGTCGACCGCGGGCGACAACGGCGCAAGCACGAAGGCGCCCGGCAGCCGCGGGCGCAGCAGCGCCGCCGGATCCGCCAGCGGGTGGCCGACGTCGAGCCAGCGCGCGCAATCCCCGGGCGTGAGCATCGCCGGCATGCGCGCATGCACGCGATCGATCCCCGGCGCCGCGGCGACGGTGACGATCGCACACGACTCGAGCGCCGGATCTTCCTTCTCCCAGCGGTCCCACAGTCCCGCGAACGCGATCGCGTCGTGCTCGGGACGGATCAGCCACGGCTGGCGGCGCCCGTCGGCGGCGGTCCATTCGATGAACGAGGACGCCGGCACGATGCAGCGCCGGTGCAGGAACGGACCGCGGAACGCCCGGCTGCCCGCGAGCGTCTCGGCCTTGGCGTTGAACATCGAATAGCGCTGGTCGATCGCCGGCGCCCACGACGGCACCAGCCACCAGCGCATCGAACGCAGTTCGCGCCGGCCGTGCTCCTCGACGATCACCGGCACGTGTTCGGTAGGCGCGATGTTGGCGCGCGTGGCGAGCCGCACCTCGACGCCGAGCCGGCGCAGCAGCCCGGCCAGCCACGGGTCGTCGTGGAGGTTGTAGCGTCCGCACATCGGGCAGGTCCCTCCGTGCCATCACGCCACGGGCAGAACGTTCAGTCCACCATCGCCTCGCCGCGTGCGCAGCGCTCCCCGAGGCTCGCGAGGCGTGATGCGGTCGGGCCGAGCGTCATCTCGTTGTGGCGTGCCCACAGGCAGTAGCGCCACGGCGCGTTGCCGCGGTCCACGCCGGCGCCGCCGTGCAGGTGCTGCGCCGTGTAGCTGCTGCGGTGCCCCACGTCGCCGGCCCAGATCTTCGCGATGTCGACCTCCACCGACGCCGGTGCGCCGGCGGCCAGCAGTGCGGCCGCCTGCCACGTGGTGAGCCGCAGGCACTCGACGTCGATGAAGCGGTCCGCCGCGCGGTTGCCCACCGCCTGGAAGGTCGCGATCGGCACGCCGAACTGCTTGCGCTCCGAGGTGTAGGCCGCGGTCTGGCGCAGCAGCGCGTCGGTGACACCGAGCTGGTGCGCGCACAGCGCGACCGTCATGTGCTCGACCGCGTATTGCAGCACGGCCGCGCCGTCGTCCGGCCCGGCCAGCACGTCCTGCGCTGCGACCGCGACCTCGTCCAGCACGAGCAGCGACTGCGGCTCGTAGCTGCTGGTCCTGATCGGCGTCAGCGTGACGCCCGGCGCGCGCGGATCGAGCAGCAGCACCACCACGCCCTCGTCGCTCGCCGCCCCGAGCAGCACGCGCTCGGCGCGATGCGCGAACGGCACCGCGAACTTCTGTCCGCTCAGCCGGTAGCCCGCGCCGTCGCGCCGCGCGCGCAGCGCGGGGGCCGTGAAATCGCGCGTGAACTGCTCCTCGAGCGCAGCGCTCAACACGATCTCGCCGCGCGCGGCGCGCGGCAGCAGCCGCTCCTTCTGCGCCGCCGATCCGAAGCGCGCCAGCGGCATCGCCGCAGCGGCCAGATGCACGGCCAGCGGCAGCGGCGCGATGGTACGACCGGCCTCTTCCAGCAGCAGCGCGACCTCGAGGAAGCCGAAACCCATGCCGCCGTATTCCTCCGGCACCGCGACCCCGAGCAGGCCGGCATCGGCCAGCTTCGCCCACAACGCCTCGTCGAAGCGTTCGCTGGCGTAGTCGTCGAAGGCGGCGAGGCCGGCCGCCGAGACGTTGTCGCCGAGTATCTGGCGCGCGAGGTTCTGGATGTCGCGCTGCTCTTCCGTAAATCCGAAGTCCATGGTCTAGTCCTCGCTGGAAGTCGTGTCGATCAGCGTGCCGCGCGCGGCATCCACAGGCCGGCGGCGGAGATGATGTCGCGCTGGATCTCGTTCGCCCCGCCGCCGAAGGTCAGGATCGAGGTGGTGCGGTAGAGCTGCTCCACGCGCGCATGCGCCACCTGCCCCGCTTCCGAGTGCCGGCTGACCAGCGACGCCTGTCCGATCACCTCGCCCACCAGCCGGTAGAACTCGACGAAGAACTCCGACCCGTAGACCTTGACGGCCGAGGCGTCGGCCATCTGCAGCGTGCCGTGCGTCATCGCCCACGCCTGCTTGTAGCACATCAGTTTCAGCGCCTCGATGCCGGCGCGGGCACGCGCGAGGTTCGCCTGCACCCACGGCAACCCGGCGAGGCGCCGGCCATCGGCGAGTTGCGTGTCGATCGCCCACTGCGTGACCGTATTGAGCAGCACGGCGGTGAAACCGTAGTTCATCAGGCTGAGGCGCTCGCGGTTCAGCTGCCCGGTGATCAGCTTCCAGCCGCCGTGCAGTTCACCGACCAGGTTCTGGCGCGTGACACGCACGTTGTCGTAGTACGTGGCGTTGGTGCGCACGCCGCCCAGTGTGTGCACCGGCGTGCAGCTCCAGCCGGGCGTGCTGGTGGGGATCAGGAACATCGAGATGCCCTTGTGGCGCTTCGACACGTCGGGGTCGGTGCGCACCGCGAGCCATACGTACTCGCTGATGTGCGCGAGGCTGGTCCACATCTTCTGCCCGTTGATCACCCAGCCGTCGCCGTCGGGCACCGCGGCGGTCTTCAGCGCCGCCAGATCGGTGCCGGCACCCGGCTCCGAGTAACCGATCGCGATGCACAGGTCGCCGGAGAGGATCTTCGGCACGATCTCGGTGCGGTGGTACTCGTTGCCGTGCTCCGCCAGCGTGGGGCCGATCGACTCCGAGGTCAGGAACGGGAACGGGAATCCCGCGCGCATCACCTCCTCGATGAAGATGAACTGCTCGAGCGGCGTCATGCCGCGCCCGCCGAGTTCCTTCGGCCAGCCGGTGCCGATCCAGCCGTCGCGGCCCATGCGGCGCATCGCCGCCTTCCACAGCGGACCGCCGCCCTCGCCGGGGCTCAGCTCGAGCTCCGCCGCCAGCTCCGGCGTGATCAACTCGCGGAAATAGGCGCGCAACTCCTGGCGCAGCCCGTTCTGTTCGGGCGTGAACTCTATCCTCATGCCGTGCTCTCCCGTCGAAGGCATCCCGATCGTGCCTGATCCTGCCCCGTGCCGCGGCCGCACACAAGCCGTAAATGAACTCAGCGCCCGCTGACAAAAGCGATCAGCCGCCGGCGCGTGCGGTTGCTGGGCCGCGGCACCGGGATGTATCCTTCGCGCTCGTTCCGGCGCGGTCGTCCGCCGCGCCCCGATCACCCACCAGCAGCCGCCGGCGGCACGCCGCCGCGCGCGGCACGCGCGGAGCCGATACCGATGACTGCAAAACCCCGAGTCGCGGCCCTGGAGGGCTGGTTCACGCTCGACGAGCACGAGCCACGCCTGCTGGGATCGCGCTGCCGCCAGTGCGGCACCTGCTATTTCCCGAAGCAGACCACCTACTGCCGCAACCCGGCCTGCGACAGCACCGAGTTCGACGAGGTGCCGCTGTCGCGCCGCGGGCGCGTGTGGTCGTGCACGAACGCCGAGTACAAGCCGCCGGAGCCCTACGTCGCGGCGGAACCCTTCGAACCGTTCACGATCGCCGCGGTCGAGCTCGAGGCCGAGCGCATGGTGGTGCTGGGCCAGGTCGTGACGGGGGTGTCGGTCACCGACCTGCGCGTGGGGCAGGAAATGGAACTGGTGCTCGACACGCTCTACGGCGACGCGGAGAGCGACAAACTCATCTGGAAGTGGAAGCCGGCAGGCTGAGGGGAGACGCAGGCACATGGGCAAGGAAATAGCGATCCTCGGCGTCGGCATGCACCCCTGGGGCAAGTGGGGGCGCAACTTCGTCGAATACGGGCTGCACGCGGCGCGCGCGGCGATCGCCGACGCCGGCGTGCGCTGGCAGGACATCCGCTTCGTTTCCGGCGCGGCGACGATGCGTTGCGGCTACCCCGGCTACGTCGCCGGCGCCACCTTCGCACAGGCGCTCGGCTGGCAGGGCGCCGAGGTCAACACCTCGTACGCGGCCTGTGCCTCCGGCTCGCAGGCGCTGGCCGCCGCGCGGGCGAAGATCCTCGCCGGCGAGTGCGAAGTCGCGCTGGTCGTCGGCGCCGACACCACGCCCAAGGGCTTTCTCGCGCCGGCCAAGGGCTACCGTCCCGACGACCCGGACTGGGTGCGCTTCCTGATCGGCATCACCAACCCGAGCTACTTCGCGTTGTACGCACGCCGGCGCATGGACCTCTACGGCGACACCGAGGACGACTTCGGCCTGGTCAAGATCAAGAACAGCGAGCACGGCTTCACGAACCCCAACGCGCGCTACCGCAAGAAGTTCACGATGGACGACGTGCACGCCTCGCCGATGGTCGCGCACCCGCTGCGGCTGCTGCAGATCTGCGCGACCTCCGACGGCGGTGCCGCGCTGGTCGTCTCCAGCCTCGACTATGCGCGACGCATCGGCCGCGGCGACGCGGTGCGCGTGGCGGCGGTCTCGACCGTCACACCGACCTTCGCGAACGAGGTGCTCGAGATGCCCGACATCGCGACCGACTCGGCCGCCGCCGCCGCCATCGAGACCCACCGCTTCCGCGCCTCGCTGCCGGTCAAGGCCTACGAGGAGGCGGGCATCTCGCCGCGCGACGTCGACGTCGCCGAGGTCTACGACCTGTCATCGGCGCTGGAACTCGACTGGATGGAAGACCTGCAGCTCTGCGGGCGCGGCGAGGCGGCGAGCCTGGTGCGCGCCGGCGAGACACGCATCGGCGGCCGCATCCCCGTGAATCCCTCGGGCGGTCTGGCCTGCTTCGGCGAAGCGGTGCCGGCGCAGGCGCTGGCGCAGGTCTGCGAACTGACCTGGCAGTTGCGCGGCGCCTGCGCCGAGCGCCAGGTCGAGGGCGCGCGGGTCGGCGTCACGGCCAACCAGGGTCTGTTCGGTCACGGTTCCTCGGTGATCGTGACGCGTTGAGCGCCACGCACCGCCGGTTCGCCCTTCCACAGCGATGATCCTCCTGAGCGGCGTCGCGCTCGCGCGCGGCGCCCGCAGCCTGCTCGCCGACGCCGAGCTGCGCGTACACGCCGGCGAGCGCGTCGGCGTGGTCGGCCGCAACGGCTGCGGCAAGTCCACGCTGTTCGCGCTGTTGCGCGGCCAGATCCAGCCCGACGCCGGACACTGCGAACTGCCCGCCGACTGGCGTATCGCGGCGATGGAGCAGGAGGTCGCGGCGACCGCGCGCAAGGCGATCGACTTCGTGCTCGACGGCGACGGCGAGTTCCGCGCGCTCGAGGCCGCGATCGCCGGCGCCGGCGACACCGAGCTCGGCGAATTGCACGCACGCTTCGCCGCCATCGACGGCTACCGCGCCGCGGCACGCGCGCACGAGTTGCTGGACGGACTCGGCTTCACGCCCGCCGAGCGCGAGCGCGAGGTGCGCGAGTTCTCGGGCGGCTGGCGGCTGCGGCTGGCGCTGGCGCGCACCCTGATGTGTCCCAGCGAGCTGATGCTGCTCGACGAGCCGACCAACCACCTCGACCTCGACGCGCTGATCTGGCTGGAAGACTGGCTCGCACGCTATCCCGGCACGCTGATCCTGATCTCGCACGACCGCGACTTCCTCGACAGCGTCTGCAACCGCATCGTCGCCTTCGAGGGTGGCACGCTGGCGCTCTACCGCGGCAACTACTCGGCCTACGAACGCCAGCGCGCCGAGCGCCTGGCCGGACAACAGCAGGCCTTCGACAAGCAGCAGCAGCGCATCCGCGAGATCGAGTCCTTCGTGGCGCGTTTCCGCGCCAAGGCGACCAAGGCGCGCCAGGCGCAGAGCCGCCTCAAGGAACTCGAGCGCATGACGCGCATCGCGCCGGCGCACGTGGACTCCGGCTTCACGCTGCGCCTGCCCTGCCACGACCGCGTCTCGACGCCGCTGCTGAACTTCACGCGCGCCACGCTCGGCTACGGCGGGCGCACGGTGCTCGCGCAGGTCGATCTGGGCATCATGCCGGGGCAGCGCATCGGCCTGCTCGGCGCCAACGGCGCCGGCAAGTCCACGCTGATCAAGTCGATCGCGGGCGAGCTCGCGCCACTCGCCGGTGAGCGCAACGGCGGCGAACACCTGCGCATTGGCTATTTCGCGCAGCACCAGCTCGAGGCGCTCGACCTCGACGCCTCGCCGTTCCTGCACGTGCAGCGCCTCAGTCCGCTGGAGAGCGAACAGTCGATCCGCGATTTCCTCGGCGGCTACGGCTTTCACGGCGAGCAGGCGCTGGCGACCGCCGGCAACTTCTCGGGCGGCGAGCAGGCGCGGCTCGCACTGGCGCTGGTCGCGTGGCAGCGCCCGAACCTGCTGCTGCTCGACGAGCCGACCAACCACCTCGACCTCAAGATGCGCCACGCGCTGACGCTGGCGCTGCAGGAATATCCCGGCGCGGTGCTGCTGGTCTCGCACGACCGGCACCTGCTGCGCAACACCGTCGACGAGTTCCTGCTGGTGGCAGACGGCCGCGTGACGCCGTTCGACGGCGATCTGGAGGACTACCGCAAGCTGCTCGAGAGCCGCGCGCGCAGCGCGGAGGCGCCGGTGGCGGCCGCGGCGAGCACGGAGACGAACCCACGCACCGACCGGCGCGACGAGCGACGCCTCGCTGCCGAGCGGCGCGAACGGCTGCGCCCGCTGCGCCAGCGCGTCGCGGACCTGGAACACGACTTGGGCACGCTGCACGCCGAGCTCGCCGCGATCGACGCCGCACTGCAGGACACGGCGCTCTACGACGCAGGCCGTTCCGCGCAGCTACAGGAACTGCTGCGCCGCCAGGGCGCGCTGAAGCAGGAACTCGCCGACTGCGAGGAAGCCTGGCTCGCCGCCAGCGAAGCGCTGGAATCCGCCCCGTAGGTCCGGGCTGTGCCCGGACAAATGTTCGGCCACAGGCCGAACCTACGGGACATGTTCGGCCACAGGCCGAACCTGCACGGCGCAGCCGCGGGCCGAAGCTGCCACTGCGACGACGACGGTCAGGCGCGGCGCGCCCCCCAGCTGCGGTACGGGTGCGTCACCAGGTTCGCGTTGTAGTAGCGCGGGTCACCCGAGACCTCGGCGCCCAGCCAGGGCGGACATTCGAAGGGCTCGTCCTCCCGCAGCAGCTCGATCTCGGCAACCACCAACCCGTCGTTGTCGCCGTGGAACACGTCCACCTCCCACACCTTGCCGGCGTACGGCACGCGGAAGCGCGTCTTGTCGATCACCGCGCCGGTGCACAGCTCGGCCAGGCACAGCTCGGCGTGCGCGAGGGGGATCTCGTACTCGAGTTCGTGCCTGCTGAAACCCTCGGTGCGCCCCTTGACGGTCAGCCACGCGCGCCCGTCGCCGGTGCGCACCCGCACCGTCGCGCGCGCCGTCGTGGCCAGATACCCCTGCGCCAGCCGTTCACCCCGCAGCCCGGTCAGGAACGCGGTGTCGTTCAGCAGGAACTTCCGCTCGATCTCTCGCATCGTCGTCGCCCCATCGATGCACACGCGCCCATCGTACGCGCTGGCGTACTGGTGCGTCGCGTGTTCTGCCATACCCTTGCGTGGACGACCCGAGGAATCGAGAATGTCCGGACACATACCACACAGACGGAGCAACGCGCATGGACCTCGGACTCGCAGGCAAGACGGTGATCGTGACCGGCGGCAGCGGCGGCATCGGCCGCGGGCTGGTGCTCGAGTTCGCGCGCGAAGGCTGCAACGTGGTCAGCGCCTCCCGCGACGAGGCGACCGGACAGCGCCTCGCACAGGAGGTGCGCGATGCCGGTTTCGCCGGCCGCGTGCTCGCCGTCGGCACCGACGTGACCGCGCGCGCCAGCGTCGATGCGATGATCGCGCGGGCCCACGAGGCCTTCGGCCCGATCGACGTGCTGGTCAACAACGCCGGCGGCGTGGCGCATCCGTGCGCCTTCGAGGACCTCGACGAGTCGAGCCGGCAATGGGAACTCGCACTGAACGTGAACGGTGTCGTGAACTGCTGCCAGGCGGTCGGCGCCGACATGCTGGCACGCGGCCACGGCTCGATAATCAACATCTCGTCGAACTCCTCGCTGCTCGGCGAGGCGGCCGCGAACGTGATCCACTACGGCGGCACCAAGGGTTTCGTGAACAGTTTCGGCAAGGCGCTCGCGTGGGAATGGGCGAAGAAAGGCGTACGCGTCAACACGATCTGTCCGGGCTGGATCGTGCCGTACGAAGCCACCGACGTCGGCGAGGGCAGCTTCTGGAACCGCTTCGGCTTCGAGACCATGGGCAAACCCGACGATATGCAGCGCGCGCTGCAGGACGGCTCGCTGTTCAACATGAGCGGTCTGCCGATCCCGCGCCTCGGCAGGCCCGAGGACATCGCGTGGCTGACGATGTTCCTCGCCTCGGATCGCGCGAGCTACATCACCGGCCAGATGGTCAGCGTCAGCGGCGGTGCGTGGATGTTCTGAAGGCATTCACGCCGTCAGGCGGCGAAGATCGCGCGCAGCTTCCCGCGCAGCCAGCGCAGGTCCGGGTCGCTGTCGCGCGCGGCGTGCCAGTACAGGCGCACTTCCATCGTCTCGACCGTGTCCATATCGCGCGGCATCGGCCACAGGCGCGTTCCGGGAAACGAGGACACGATCTGCCCGAGTGCGGCCTGCTGGGCGGTCAGCAACAGGTGTGACCCGGCGACCGCCTTGCACGCCGTCCAGTAATCCTGACAGCGCAGCACGATCCGGCGCGCCAGGCGCAGGCGTTCGAACTCCAGGCTGACGAAGTCGGTCCAGCGCTCGCTCGAGATCACCAGCACGTGATCCTGTTCGAGGTAGCTGCGCAGATCGAAGCCCTCGCCGGCCGCCGGATGGTCGGCGCGCGCCATGATGGCCAGCCGCTCGTCGATCAACGGCTCGCTGCAGACCTGGCTGGAATGCGGCACCTGCATCTGGATCGCGGCATCGAAGCGGCCGCTCTCGAGATGCACCTCGAGTTTCCCCGGCTGGTAGTGCGCCACCTCGATCTCGTACGCGGGATCGTCTCCCATGCACGCAACTAGCCGCGGCACGAACGCCGCCTCGTACAACGACACCAGACCGATCGACAGCCGTCGGCGCGCGCGTCCGCTGCTCGCGGCCGCGGGCTGGTTCAGCGAGCGTTCGAGCTGGCCGAGCGCGGATTGCACCGGCCCGATCAGGCCGCGGGCCAGGGCGGTGGGCACGGTCGCCTTGCCGTGGCGTTCGAACAGCGGATCGCCGCACAGCTCGCGCAGCCGCGCCAGTGCATGGCTCAGCGCCGATTGCGTGAGGCACAGGCGCTGGCTCGCCGCCGTCACCGAGCCTTCCTCGTAGATCGCCTCGAAGGCGACCAGCAGGTTCAGATCGATACGGCGGACATCGATTCGTTTCATGGCGTTCATGCAGCACATTCACTGGATCATGCGCGAGCGCCCGACTACGGTAGCGCGGCGCATGGGGGTACGCGGGTCGATTGTTCGGCATCACGCCGCGGCCGGCAAGACCGCCCTGCGTACCGTACACGAGGAGAGCGACGATATCGTGAGCATCGCCATACACCTGCAGTTCATGTCCCCCGAGGGCAGCCACGACCGCATCTTCGGCACCGCGAAGTCCGTCGTGCACAACGGCATCGCGCAGGTCGTGAGGGACGCCGCGGGGGCCGGGGCCGAGGTTTCGGTCGGCTACAACAACCGCTCCTCGTACATCACGACGCGGCAGTTCATGACCGCGTACAACAACATCGGCCTGCTCGAAGGCCTGTTCGCGGCCCAGGAAGTCGGCGCCGACGTCGCGCTGATCGGCTGCGGCAACGATCCGGCACTGCTGATGGCGCGCGAGGCGCTGGACATTCCAGTGCTCGGCATCACCGAGAGCGCGATGCTGCTGGCCTGCTCGCTAGGCAAGCGCTTCGCGGCGGTCGGCGTCGAGCGTGACTGCGCGGACATCGTCGAGGCGAACCTCGAGGCCTACGGACTCGCCGACAAGGCGATCCGGCGCAATCCGGTGCGCACCGCCGACCTCGAGGAAAGCCTGATCCCGTGGTTCGAAGACCCGGAACGCGTGCGCACGCACGTGATTCCGCGCTTCGAGGAAGCCGCACTCGGCGCGATCGAGGACGGCGCCGAGGTGATCGTGACTTCCTGCGCGGGATTCGCCGTGCTCACCCGCGCCGGTTATCACAAGGTCGGCGGTACCGCGGTGCCGGTGATCGAGGGTGTGCTCGCCGGCGCGCATCTGGCGCGCGTGTTCGGCACCCTGCGCCAGCTGCACGGCATCTCGACCAGCAAGCAGCGCACCTTCAAGGGACTGCCGCCCGAACTCATCGCGCATTTTCTCGCGCCGTTCCGGACCACGAACGGCGCCACCTGAGATCCGCGGCGGACACCGACCCCGCCCCGCTGGCCGGCACTCGATCACGACCATCCTGAACACCATCCGGGGGGATATCGACCATGTTGCAACCCAGGCTCACCCAGTCCGCGCTCGCCCTGGCCGTCGCCACCTCCGGCAGCCTGTGGCTCGCCGGCGGCGCGCACGCGCAGGACGACGTCACCAACCTCGGCATCGAGGAGATGATCGTCACCGCGCAGAAGCGCGAGGATAAGCGGTTCCCAACGTCGGCGGTTTCGTGTCCCCGGGTTCGCGCGGCAACATGGCGATCACGATGCGTGGCGTGGCCGGCGGCAGCCCGGCGAACCTGTCGGTCGACCAGGCGATCGGCCTCTACGTGGACGGCGTGCTGATCGGCAAGCAGGTCGGCTCCTCGCTCGACGTGGCCGAACTCGAGCGCGTGGAAGTGCTGCGCGGCCCGCAAGGCACGCTGTACGGACGCAACTCGACCGGCGGCGCAGTGAACTTCGTCACGCGCAAGCCCACGGGAGAGCTCGGCGGCAAGCTGAGCGGCACGCTCGGCAACGAGGGCCTGTGGGCGCTGCGCGGGACGCTGGACACGCCGACGCTCGGCTCGGAAGGCGACGGGGCGGGGACGCTGAAGGCGAGCCTCGGCGCCCAGACGCGCAAGCGCGACGGCTTCTATGGCCCGCGCCCCGAGGCGACGAATCGCCAGGAGTTCGACGACACCGACCGTCAGGCCTACCGTGTCGCGCTGCGCTGGGAGCCGACCGCGGCAATCACGATCGACTACGCCTACGACCGCAGCGAGATCGACGAAGCCAATACGACCCAGGAACTGGTGGGGCTGACGCCGCTGGCGTTCAACCCGGCCACCGGCGTGGCCACCGGGCGTCTCACGGCACTGCAGGGGTACGTGCAGGCCGGCAACGCGGCCCTGCTCAGCCAGGGGCCGCTCGCCGTGGCCGCGGCCGGCGACCCGACCTTCGGGCGCTGGCTCGATTCGGTCAAGCTGACGGCTGCCGCCTACTCCGACCTGCGCCGTATCGACGTGCGCCCCGACGACGGCACCTCCGATACCGACTCCCGGACCTGGGGCGATGCGGACGGCCACAGCCTGACGGCAGCCTGGAATTTCGACGATCTGGGCGCGCTGGGTGCGGTCGAGTTCAAGTCGATCACGGCATGGCGCGACGTGAAGCAGTACAACACCGGCGATCTGGACGGGCTCGACAACACGGTCGGCGCCAACGGTGCGGGCATCCTTAACGATTTCGCCAGCGGCACGCTGTACCAGCTCTACGCCTACCAGGCACAGTTCCCGTCGTCGCTGCTGCAGTATCCGCGCGAGGCGATGGCCAAGCTGTGGAGCCTGATCGACGATTTCGGTGGCGCCTACGGCTATACGCAGCACGCGATGTTCGAGTACGAACAGTTCTCGCAGGAACTGCAGATGGTCGGTGCGACCGATCGCCTGCAGTACGCGGTCGGCCTGTACTGGTTCGAGGACGAGGGCACCTTCGACAACCAGGCGTTCACCGCCGTGCCGGTCGGAGGCGTGGGCACGCGCGTCTACGACAACGACACCGAAGCCAAGGCGTTCTACACGCAGTTCACGTGGACCCCGCCGGTGCTCGACGACCGGCTCGCGATCACGGCCGGGTATCGCCATACCAGGGAAACCAAGGGCGTCACGTACCGCTACCTCGACGACGGCGCCTCGTCGGGGCGCGGACTGTTCAGCGGCAGCCCGCTGAATCTCGGCGTCAACCTGGACTACACCGGCGAACAGTTCCCGATGGCGACCTGGGGTGACGAATTCGAACAGGACTTCGACAACGACAGTGGCAGTCTGACCCTGGCCTACCAGGCGACCGGCGACACCAACGTGTTCCTGCGCTGGGCCACCGGGTACCGCAGCGGTGGCTTCAACGGCGAGGTCTACAACAACCCGTTCGACGAGGAAACGATCGAGCAGTGGGAACTCGGCGTGAAATCCGACGTGGTCCCCGGCGTGCTGCGCGTGAACGCATCGATCTTCGCGTTCACCTACGACGACATGCAGATCGGCACGATCAAGGTCGATCCGAACACCGGCACGCCGACGTCCGGCTTCCAGAACGCCGGCAAGGCCGAACGCTGGGGATCGGAGATCGAGCTGCTGTGGGTGCCGACCGACGACCTGCGTTTCGCGGCGAGCTGGGCGCACCTCGACGGTGATTTCGAGGAGTATCCGCCGGTGTGCGGAACGGGAGCCTACCTCGGCACCTGCATCGACCTCGACGACCGCGCGGTACGCAGCAACTCCGCGGACGACCAGTTGTCGCTGGTCACCGACTGGGTGTTCGCGAGCACCGACCGGGCCGACTTCATGGCGCACCTCGAGCTGTTCTGGAACGACGAGGTCCAGGCAGCGGCGATCTGGAGCGGCAGTTACAGCGGTTATCCCTACGTCTTCGACGACGTGATCCTCGAGGACAAGCTGCTCGTCAACGCCCGCATCGGCATCGAGAACGTCCAGCTGCCGAGCGGCACGCTGCGCGCGTCGCTGTGGGCGCGCAACCTGACCGACGAGGAATACAACTCGTACGGCATAAACTTCGGTGTGCTCGGACCGATCGCCGCACAATACGGCGAACCGCGCACCTACGGCATCGACGTGACCTGGGAGTTCTAGCGCGCCACAGCACGGCACGGCCGAACCTGCGCGGACACGCGTTCGGCCGCAGGCCGAACCTACGGCATCGTGCAGGTCCGGGCTGTGCCCGGACATCTGTTCGGCCGCAGGCCGAACCTACGCGGACCTGTTCGGCCACAGGCCGAACCTACGGCGTGTAGACCAGCAAGGCGTTACCGGGATGCAGGATCGAACTCGCGCCCGAGGTGACGTAGACGGCGCCGCGGCCGATCACGACCGGGTACCCCGATACCTGCCCGCCGCGCGCGGTCGCTCCGCCCACGGCGGCGAATTCGCCCCCGGTGTCGATCGCGCGCAGCAGGCTGCCGTCGCGCGTCGCGTAGACACGCAGATAGCCGTCCCATGAACCGCTGAACACTGCGCCGGGAACCGCGGTGGGCGCCGCGACGAACGCCGCCAGACAGCCGTCGGTTCCCCACGCACAGTGTGGATCGGGCCCCGCGACCCGCCACAGCACGGCACCGGTCGCCGGGTCGAGTGCCGCCAGCCCGCCCGGCCGATGCGGTGCACGCACCTCGTCGTCCGACACCGGCACGTACAGCGCGGTACCGTCGAACGCCATGCCGTACATCACGCCGCCGAGGTCACCGCCCAGTGCGACCCGCGTGCGCCACAGCTCCGCACCGTCGCGATCGGGATCCAGTCCGTACACCCAGCCCCACTTCTGCCCTACCGCCAGCACCTCGCGCCCTTCGCCCACCTGCAGGATCGACACCGACGTACCCATCGAGAACAGGTTGCGGCAATCGGTCTGCGGGTGCGCCGCGCAGATCGCCTCGCGCTCGGCGGCGCCCGGCAGGAACTGCCGCTGCCAACGCCGCTCGCCGGTCTCCAGATCGTAGGCGATCACCGAGTAAGGCCCCTGCGGATTCAGGAAGCCGTACTCCTCGGCGGTGCTCGCGTACACCAGGCCCCGCTTCGCATCGATGGCGAGCGGTGTGTAGGTCGCGGCGCCGGCCGGGCCGAAACGCGGCGGGTCCGCATCCGGCGCCGATCGCAACACCGGCTCCTCGGCGATGTGATAGCGCTTCCACAGCAGACGTCCGCTCACGAGATCGAGCGCCGCCACCCCGCCACGCGAGGTACAGCAGGCGTGTGCGGGTTCGTGCGTGAGCGGATCCTCGATGCCGGAAATCGGCACGTACACGCGCCCCGCATGCACGGCCGGTGCCGCGGTGATGCGCGACAGCGCATGCTCCTCGACGCGCGTCGCCCACAGCGGCGCGCCGCTGCGCGCATCGAGCGCGGTCAGGGTGCTGTTGTCGTCACCGTACAGCGCCACCACGCGCTCGCCACCGGCCTGCGGCACCGTCGCCAGCGTGACAGCACGCACCACGCGGCCTTCGACCGGCTGCGCCCAGCGGGTGCAGCCGGTCGCGGCATCGAGCGAGAGCACGTAAGTGCTCGCTGCGAGGTAGACGCGATTGCCCGCGAGACTGACCGGCCCCGCCGCACGCCCCGGGTACGCGAAGCTCCAGCGCAGGCGCAGCTTCGGCACGCTGGCGGCGTCGATTCCCGCATCGGCACGGTAGCGGACGTTGCGCGGATCGGCCTGGATGCTGCTCCAGTCCGACGGTTCGAGCACCACCTCGTCCAGTGGCGACGTGCAGGCATTGGCCATCGGATCCACCGGCGGCTCGGCCTCGCGGCCCGTCAGCAGCACGACCAGCGAACGGATCTGTTCGTCCGACAGCCCCTCGGCCATCGGCCGCATCGCGCCGGCACGCAGCGCGTGCAGCACGTTCTCCGGCGGGGTGTAGCGCAACGCCGCGCGTGGCGGCACGCGACCCTCGGGGTGATCGTGGCAGGAGGCGCAACGTGCCGCATACAGGCGCGCCGCCGGCGCGTCCTCGCCGGGGCCGCCGATCACGTTGCCGTGGGCGTCGAGTTGCACTGCCCCGGCCGGCCCGGTTGCCGCGGCGAGCAGCAGTGCGACTCCGGCCAGCGCCGCTCGACGTGGCGCGCATCGTACTCGTGCCTGCATGGTGCGAGCGTCCTTGATGAACAGATCAGTACACGTAGCGCAGGTCGGCCCCGACGCTGCGCAGTTCGCGGTAGGTGTTGGTGGCATACCCCAGCGCGCCGAAGTCGATGCCGAACTCGCGCACCTCTTCGTTGCCGAGGTTGCGACCCCACAGCGCCACCGACAGCTCACCGCGCGACACCGGTATCTCCTGCAGCGTGAGGCGCGCGTTCCACAGCGTGTAGCTGTCGCTCGCATCGTACAGGTTGAGTTGCGGCGCGAAGGTGCGCTCACCGGCGTACGAGGCGTCGACCTGCGCGACGACGGTACCGAAGCTGCAGCGCGGAAAGGTGTACTGGACGATCATCGAAGCGGAATTTTCCGGTCCACCGGTGGTGGTGCTCGCGACGTCCGCGATATCCGCGACCAGCGCCTCGCCTTCGTCATCGAACACCGGGAATCCGGTGACCGGGTCGTTCACGCTGGTGACGAAGCGCGTGTAGTCGATGTCGACGTACCCGTAGGCGAGGGTCAGCAGCAGGCTTTCGGTCGGCGCCGCGGTCAGATCGATCTCCACGCCGGTCGCCTCCGACGCGCCGGCATTGACGATCCGCGACGAGGCGCCCGCGCTGCCCGCCTCGAACTGCGACACCTGCCGATCGTCGTACTCGTAGTAGAAGATCGCTGCGTTCAGGCGCAGGCGGTTGTCGAACCACTCGCTCTTGCCGCCGATTTCCCACGATTCGACGGTTTCCTCGTCGGCCGGTGTCTCGAAAGCGCTGGTTGTGGCCGCGCGGATGTTGAACCCGCCGGCGCGGTAACCGCTCGCGTATTTCGCATAGACCATGAGCGTGTCGCTCCAGTCGTAGGTCAACGTGAACGAGGGATTGAAATGATTCCACGAATCGTCGGCCGCCAGCGTCGCGAGCCCCACGTCGTTGAACAGGTTGTGCAGCGTCGTGGCCTTGTCGTCCACGCTCCAGCGCAGCCCGAGAATCGCCGTGAGCCGCTCACTCAGGCGGTAATCGAACTGGCCGTAGACGGCCCACGCGTCGTTGTCGGTCGCATACTCGTAGTCCGGCGCCGTCGTCAGCACCACGCTCTTGCCGTAGCATTCGCCGGCGCACAAATAAGCCTGCGTGTCGGCGTCCAGCTCACCGAAGGCGAACAGCGCCGGAAACGCAAAGCGCTGCGGATCCCGTTGCCGCCCCTCTTCGTGGAAATAGTAGACACCGGCGTTGTAGCCGAAGCGCTCGTCGAACAGGCGGCCCACGAACTGGAACTCCTGCGACCACTGCTCGTGCTCGTTGAACCCCGAGGAGACGAACGCCGGTACCATGCTGCCTGCGGGAACCAGGCTGCCGTCGAAGTCCGGCCCCAGCACGTCGGAGCCGTCGGTGAGAAAGTCCCCGAATGCCTGGCCACCGTAGCGGTTGTCGAATTCGCGCCACGACGAGATCGACTTCAGCATCGCCGCCCCGAGGTCGACACTCACCGTCAGCGCATGCCCGTCGATCTCGAGCGTCTGGTCCTTGCCGTCTTCCGCGTACGGCAATTGCCCGCGCCGCCGTGGCGCGGCGGCCGCCGCCACCTGCTCGTAATGCGGACCGCCGAGCATCACGTGCAGCGGGCGCACATGGCTGATCTGGCTGAGGTTGGTATTGGAGTCCTGCTGGTAATGGTCGTAGACGTAATCGGCCGTGACCGTATCCGAGGGCGTCCAGCGCAGCGCCGCGCGCCAGGCCTGCTGATCGTACTGGCCCAGATCACCGCCGGTGATGCTGCTCCTGGCGAGCCCCCCGCGCTCGCCGTGGATGAACGACAGCGTGGCGGCGAAATCGCCGAAGGCCCCGGTGTCCAGCGAGGTCGCAGTGCGCAACAGTTCCCGTTCACCGGCCGTCAGCTCCTGGGTGAAGCCGAACTCGCGCCGCGGCTTCGCGGTGACCACATTCACCGCGCCACCGGTGGTGTTGCGGCCGTACAGTGTTCCCTGCGGCCCACGCAGCACCTCGATGCGCTCGAGGTCGACGACCTCGAACGCGGCCGCCGAGCTGCGACCGAGGTACACCCCGTCGACGTAGATCCCCACCGTGGGATCCACCGCCAGCGACGGCTCGGCCGACGCCACGCCGCGGATGCCGATCGCGTAGGCGTTCAGGCTGGCCGGGGTCTTGTCCATACGCAGGTTCGGCGTGTAGGCCGCGATATCACCGCTCTCGATCACGCCGAGGGCGTCGAGCGTGCCGGCATCGAAGACCGAGAGCGCGATCGGGGTCTCCTGCAGGGACGCCTCCACGCGCTCGGCGGTGACGATGATCTCCTCGAGGCCACCGGCGCCTTCCTGGGCGCTGGCGTGCCGGGCAGCAAGGGCGGCTGTTGCCGCCGAGATCGCGATTGCCAGAAGTCGTGCCCGAGTGCTGGATCCAATCATCGTGATGCTCCGTCGAATCGTTATCGGTAGATGTCGGGTGCAAAGATACATGACGACCGCCTTGTATGCAAGACAGTTGTCTTGTTGGCAAGACCGCTGTCATTTCGTAGACTGGCAGCCTCTTGCGCAACCCCGAAAGCCGCCCGGCACGACAACAGGACCGTCCGATACCGCATGCAACGTGCACGCTTTCCCAAAGTCGCCGACACGGCACACGAACGACGCACCCACATCATCGAGACGACCGCGGCACTGATCGCCCGCGAGGGTCTCGCAGGCATCTCGGTGCGCGTGGTTGCGGAACACGCCGGGTGTTCACGCGGGCTCGTCGAACACTATTTCCGTAGCAAGGCCGAACTGCTCGAGGCTGCGAACCGCTGGGTCAACGAAACCTACCTCGCGCGCGTGGCGGGGGCGGTAGGTGCACTCGGTGGTCTGGCGGCGCTGGAGGCACGGCTGCGCCACCTGCTGCCCTACACCGGGCAGGTACTGGACGAGTGGCGCGTGCGCCTCGAGTTCTGGCGGCAGACGGGGACGAACTACTCCGCGCTCGCGGACAACAACAACGAAGCGTTCTACGCGGCGTACGCGCAGATCCTCGCGGACATGCGGCACGCGCGGGCGCACGGTGAAATTCCCGAATCGGTGCCGGTGATCGAAGCGTCCGAACTCGTGCTGCTGCTCGTGATCGGCATCGCCACCGCCTGCGTCGGCAACGAATTGTTGCGGCAACCGCGGCCGCTGGACCGGCGGGTCGAGATGATCCTCGGCATGCTCAAGACAGGCGCCCTGGGAGCGCTGCGCGTGGGTGATCCCGAGATCGAGTACTGAAATCCGCGCGGTGGCCGATCAGATCACCCCGATCCGCTGGGCGAGGCGTGCGGCCGGGATCAGCAGCCGCCGGATGACCAGGTGCTGCTTGCCCGTATCCTCGACCGGCCGCGGCTGCTCGAGCGGGAACGGCAGACGGTCGAGGCGATCGGCGGCCAGCGCACCTGCGAACAGCATGCCGAGCAGCGGCGCCATCAGGTTGCCCCAGGCATTGAAGTGCATCAGCCCGAACACGCCGTCCCCGAGGTCGAACACGCCGGGAAACTCGGCGTCGCGCAGCGCCACGCGCCCGGTCCAGTAATCGTCCATGCGGATGTCCATCTCGCGCGTTTCCGGCCAGGTGCGATGGATCCACGCGAGGTGGCGCGCGAAACTGCCTGCCGCATCGTCGGCGCGGGACGCGCTCGGGATGCTCGAGACGATGATGCGCCCGTGGCGGTCGACCACCAGCGGATTCAGGTCGACCGGCTCCTGCGCCAGCGTCGCGCCACCGGGCATCACCAGCGCGCGCGCCTCCGGCGACAGCGGGCAGGTCGAGATCGCGTAGGCCGTCAGCGGATAGAAATTGTCGGTGAACTGCGGGACGATCGCGGTCGGGTAGGCGTTGGTGCAGAACACCACGCGGTCGGCGATCACCGTGCCATGCGCGGTCGCAACGCGCCAGCGTGTCCCGGCCCGCGACAGCGTGAGCGCCTCGCTGTCGCCGAAGACACGCGTACCGCGCGCACGCGCGGCGGCGACCATGCCGTTGGTGAACAGGTACGGGTTCACGCGACCGCCGGAACGGTACAGCACGCCGCGCGTGTAGTAGCGCGAGCCGGTCATCGCTTCCATATCGGCATCCGCGAGGTACTCGATGCGCTGCCCGTGTTCGTCGCGCCAGTACACCGAGGCGCCCTTCAGCGTGTCGAACACACCCTCGCGGTTGGTCGCGTGCAGATAGCCCGCCTGCGTGGCGTCGCAATCGATGCCGTGGCGGCGCGCGAGGTCGAAAGTGATGGTGTGGTGCTCGCGGAACACCTCGAGAAATGCCTTGCCTCCGTCCGGGAAGCGCTCGCACACACTGCGGTCCTTCAGCGTCGGCAGCACGTGCCCGGCGTTGCGCCCCGAGGCGCCCCAGCCCGGCTGGCGCGCCTCGAGCACGATCACGTCGACGCCGGCCTCTGCGAGGTGCAGCGCCAGCGAACTGCCCGCAAGGCCCGCACCGACCACGACCACTGCGGCGTCCAGCTCGCCCTGCAGCCGGGGATGACCCGGCAGCACACCGCCCGGTGCGGTCCAGCCGCTGCTCGCTATCGGCGTTGCGCCCGCTTCGTGGGCCTCGGCGCCCGCTTCGCCAGCTGCCACCGCGCTGCCCGCAGCGCCCCGATCGGCCGCATCGCAGCCGGCCAGCAGCGAGGAGCCGAGCAGCGTAACGGACCCCCCGAGAAAATTGCGTCGTTTCATGGTCTTCGCTTCCCGCGGCGGATGGTAGGTCACGAGGCGCAGTGTGGGGGCATACGGATTCACCGTGCCAGTACCAGATGGCACCGGCCGGCCTATCCCAGCAACGCCAGACTGCGGTGCACCAGCCGCACCAGCTCGCTGCGCGTGCCGATGCCGGTCTTCGCGTAGATGCGTTTCGAGTAGCTGCGCACCGCGGACTCCGCCACCGCGAGCTGGCGCGCGGCGGCGGCCAGCGAAGCCCCGTCGGCGAGCAGCAGCGTCAGGCGAGCCTCCTGCGGCGTGAGCCCGAACAGCCGCTCGACCAGTTCACGCGACGACTGGCGACCGGGATGCAGCGCCTGCAGCGGCTGCGCCGGATCGGTGAGGTAGACGACCACGCACGGTGCGTGCGCACCGCGGAACCAGCGCGCCTGCGTCAGCGGACGCACCAGCACGCCGAGCGCCGGCCCTGCGGTGTGCCCGAGTCGCAGCAGGTCCGCACGTGGCACGGCATCGCCATCGATCGCGATCGTCGCGGCGGAGCGCAACGCACGGTCGAGTTCGCACTGCACGCCGGCACCGTCGGCACACAGTCGCCCGTGTACGATCGCCAGTCCGGGCCGCGCCGCGAGGATCGCCGCCGCCACGCGGTTCGCGCGCAACACGCGCAGTTCGCCGTCGAGCAGCAGGGTGCCCAGCGCGACGTGTTCGATGGCGTCCTCGTAGGCAGCGCACTCGGCCGCACGCGAGCGTTGTGCCGCGTGCAGTGCGAGAGCGCGCGCCAGGTGCGGCTGCAGTGTGTCGAGCAGGCCGGTGTGCGCGGCACCGAAGGCGACGCCGTGCGTGCGCCCGCGCACGATGTCGATCCAGCCCTGCATCCCACCTGGTTCCGCAAAGCCGGCGCGCAGGCAACTGCCGATGCCCAGCGCGGCCTCGAAGCGCGCGAACTCCGGGCTGCGCGGGGCCGCATCCAGCCGCAGCACCTGCCCCGGCCTCACCAGTTCGAGGCGGAACGGGTCCTCGTGCATGAAGTCTCGCCGGTATATCGCCTCGACGGCGGCCCAGTCGGTGTGATCGGAGGGATCGCGTGCCATCACGTAGATGTCGCTGACCCGCCCCCGTGGATGATGCAGCGTGACCGCGACGTTGCGCGCCTCGAACAGTACGCGCAGGCGCTCGGCAAAACCACGCCACGGCTCCTCTTCCAGCGGCCCCTCGTAGAGCGCACCGACCAGTTCGAGCAATTCGCCGGTCGTGGGAGGGAAGATGCCGGACGCGTTCATGCGGCGCCGTCGTCGGGCTCCCGTGGCGTGCCATCGTCCGCTCGGCCCTGTTCGACCGTCGCCACGCAGCGCCGGTAGCGGCGCACCACCTGCAGCAGGTTCCAGCCGAGCCAGCCGCAGGCGAGCGCGAACGCCAGTCCGGCCGGGAGTGCTAGCACCGGCAGCAGTGCGGCGCCGGCGAGCAGCACCACCGCCAGCACGTGCGCGAGCCACGGCCGCCGGGTTTCGTCATCGCGCAGGAACTGGTTCATCGACGGCACCCGCGTCCGCGCCAACTGCTGCAGGTGCAGCCAGGCGAGGAACGGCACGATCTTGCACAGCATCCCGGCGATGAACGACACGAAGCCGCCAATGATCAGCAGCACGCCGACCAGCGGTGCCCACGCCGCGTGTCGCGCGAGCGCGGGGAACAGCGTGGCGCTCGCGACCATCGCCAGCGCGAGCACGCTGGCCGCCAGGCCGAACTGCCAGTACCGGTACGTTGCATCGGCCCTGGCGCGCCGCCGTTGCGCCTGGAGCTTCAACGTCAGCCCGGCGAAGGCGATGCCGCTCGCGGCCAGGAACACCTGCGCGAGGCGCACCAGCCACGGCGGACCGAAGGTCGCCGAGGTTCCCCAAACGACCAGCGCCCCGAGCACCGCCAGCGGGAACGCCCACGCTGGCCGCGCCGGGTATCCCGGCGTGAGCTGGAACATCGGCACCACCACGTAGGCCACCGCCGCGAGCAACACGCCGGCCCAGCCGCCCAGCCCCCAGCCGGCGTGCAGATCGGTGAGCGCCACAAGCTCGAACGGCCACCCACGCGCCAACGCGAAGGCGAGCAGGATACCGAGCAAGGCGGCCACACCCAGCGCAACATAGGCGAGCTTGAGGCCACGGATGGTCGGACTGGTAGAGCGCACCCGGAACACCACCACCGCCGCACCCAGGAACACCGCGATCCCGACGCCGAGCAGCAGCGCCCCGGACTCCAGCGCGAACCCGGAGCCCCAGCGCAACCCGCCCGCGAGCAGCAGCGCACCACCCGACAGCAGCGGATGCACCACGCGCGCGACCAGCAGCGGCCGGCTCAGCGAGGCGCCCGCCACCACCGGCAGCACCTGGATCGAGGCGCCGATCATCGCCTGCAACATGAAGCCCGCGGTCAGCAGGTGGGTCAGCGCGAGCGCCGCGGGACTCCAGCGCGAGGCGAGCGCATCGCCGCCGTCGAACGCGAGCAGCAGTCCGGCCAGCACGCCGAACAGCGGGGCGGTGAGGAAAAAGCGCAGCGGCGCGGCGAACGGCGGCGCGCTGTCGAAGGACAGCGCCGCCCTCATGCCTCACCGTCCCGCGGCGCTGCGCCGCCGCAGGTGATCAGGATGTCGAAGGTGCCGTCGGACAACAACTCGGTGCGCCAGGCGTGCCCGCCGCGGGCCAGCGCCCGGTACAGCGGATGCGGCTCGCGGAACAACCGGAGCAGCAGCGTCTCGCCTGGCTCCAGCATGCGCAGCATCGCCATCGTCGCCTCGAAGGGTTCGGGCGGCGCCAGGTAGCGCGCGTCGATCACACGCGCCGGGCGCGGCGTACTCACGGCACTCCGATTTCGCCGGCGAGGCGGCCTTCGAGCGTGCCGTCGCCACCGAGGTGCTGCTCGCACATCGGATAGAGGATGTTCTCCTCCTTCATGTTGTGCTGCTGCATCATGATCAACAGCGTCTCGGCAACGCCCAGGTAATCGTCGCCGCGGCCGCCGTCGAGGGCCTCGGCCGCCTCGTCCATCAGCGCGCGCATTCGCTGGTGCTCCATGCGCATCACCTGCGTCGGGCCGCCGGTCATGCCGGTGCGTTCCTCGAAGGCCGGGAACAGCGTGCCTTCCTCGCTGCCGAAATGCGCCAGCATCGCGGCGTGGAACTGCCCGAAGGCCTCACGCGCCGCCGCGAGGTCACCGCGGCCGGCCGCCTGTTCGGCGGCGGCGAACAGATCGTCGCAGCGACGATGGTCATCGGTCATCAGGTTGCGGATACCGCTCATGCTCACTCCCGTAAAACTCCATCCCGTACCGGCCGGCGCCACCGTGGCAGTGCACGGTGGCGCGATAGGTTACGCGAATGAACCGGGCATGTCTCGCGAACTAGAACTCCCAAGCCAGGTCGATTCCGTACGAGCGCGGTTCACCGAAGGTAGCGAGCTGGAACACACCGAAGGACATCGCGTGCCCGAAGTACTCCTCGTCGGCGAGATTGCGCCCCCACAGCAGCGCACGCAGTTCACCACTGCCCAGCGGTATGCCGGCCCACTGCAGCGAGGCACCGACCAGTTCGAAGGCGTCTCGCCCGGCCCAGCCGCCACGAACGGCGAAGGCCGATTCGGCCTGCCAGTGATAGTCGACCCTGGCCGACAACTCCCCGACCGTCACACCGGGAAGCATGTATTCCAGCGCCACGCTGCAGGTGTGCTTCGGGGACGCCGCGACGTCGCGGCACGCGGAAACGTCTTCGGTGAGGCCGCCGAACAGGTTTCTCCCATCGCAGGTCTGGGTATCCAGGAATTCCTCGAAATCGGCATCCAGATAACCGTAACTCGCGGTCAGCGTCAGCTCGTCCATTCCAGATCGCGGGCAGCATCAGTGCATAGGCAGGGCTCTGCGGACCGCTCGCCAGCGCATTCAGCGCCAGCACGTTGTTCTGCGGCTCCTGCCGGTCCCACCCCTGCTCCTTGAAATAGTACACGCCGACGGCATACTCGAGCCGGTCTGCAAGGGCATCGCCGACCAGCTGGAACTCCTGGCTGAGCTGCCACTGTTCGTGGCGCGCGAACGCGTCGAGGATTTCGGATCCGCGCGGCATGAAGCTGCGCAACGGCTGCACCATCGCACCGAAGCGATTGGCATGGTTGACGGACGCGCCGTAGTCGTAATAGTTGCGGCTCCGCAGTTCGCGATGCGACGAGATCGACTTGAACTCGGTCGACTCGTCGATATCCCAGGTCACCGTCAGCGCATGACCACCGACTTCGTCGTCGATCCCGCCGTTATCCCCCGCAGCCACCGACAAGGTGCTCCTGCGCGAAGCATCGGCGTAGCGCGCAAAGGCGGGCGCCGTGGTTGCTCACCCAGCCGCCCCGGTCCGACCGCAAATAGGAGGCGCGCGCCGCCACCGTGTCCGATACCGGCACGTTCAGCGTCGTTTGTGACAACCACAGATCACGGTTGCCCAGCGACACCTTCTGACGGAACGCGAGCTCATCGCCCGGCCGCGTGGTGATCATGTTGATCGCACCGCCCGTGGTGTTGCGTCCATAGAGCGTGCCCTGCGGGCCACGCAGCACCTCGACCCGCTCGAGATCCGCGATGGCGGTCGCCAGCCCGGAGGCGCGGCCGAGGAACACCCCGTCCACATAGATGCCGACGGCGGCGTTCGAAATCGGCGTGTCCTGCAGGCTTTCCTCGCGCTTCTGCGCGGTCACGACGATCTCATCGATTCCCCGGTCCGCCGGACACGCCGCGATCCGCGGAAGCTGGCGCTTCGGGATCGGGCGCGTACCAGATCGGCGAGGTATAGGCACGTTCGCGCGTGACCCGCGCCACGTCCGGGGCCAGTTCGACACCGAAGTACTCGGCGTCACGCACCGGCCAACGCGGCGTCGGGATCTCGATCACGCGCACGTAATAGAACGCCGATTCGTCGGCGTGGAACTCGGGGTCCTGCCATGCGGCAACGAGTTCGGCCGCGCCGATCGTGTTGCGGTAGTGCATCCGTCGCGGATCGACGGTGCTGCCGACGGACTCCGGCGCCGCCCCCGGCCGGCGTTCACCGGCAAGCGCGACGTCGTAGACCTTCTCGTGCACTTCGCCGTCGCTCGCGTACCAGCCTTTGACGATCTGGATGCGGTCCAGATTGGCGCCGTCGGGGTCCTTCTGCGCCGCGACCATGAACCGCGGCACGGCACCCGATCGCGGCGCCGGCGGCAGCACCGCCCCCATCGGAACACCGGCGCCGTAGCCGCGCGCCACGAAATCGGAACCGCGCGCATCCTCGTCCGAGAACTCCCAGCCGCCGAAGAAGCGCACCGCGATCCGCGGCCCCGTGGTCGCGTACGTTTCCTTGCGCTTCATCGCGGCGAAGATCGCCTCGCGGGTATTTTCCGTGGCCCACACCGCCGCATAGCCGGACGCCGCCAGGTCGGCGTTCGACACCGTCAGCGCCTCGCCGCGAAAGAACGGCGTGCGCGTGCGCTCCGCGGATGGCTCGCTGGCGACAACCTTGCCCCAGAAGTCGTTCTCGTCGACCGCCGCGATGCCCGTGTGTGCATCGGTCGATCCGATCATTCCGAAGCGGAACGGATTCACGCCAAGCTCACGCTCGTGACGCAAGCCGAGCTTCAGCGCCGGACGCGCGTACTCGTACTGCAGCATCCACGGTTCCTTGCGCTTCGAGAACAGCAGGTTGCCCTTGTCCCAGGTCTCGTAGTCGGCGAAGGCATCGCCCGGCGAGAGCAGCGGATGCGCCTCGCTGTCACCCTTGATCTGCGTGACCTCGAACAACGGTTCCCAGCGCGCACGCCGCGTCGCGTAATCGGCGGTGAACGGCCGGCCCCGCATGTCGACCGGCTCGAACATGCGGCCGTTGCTCGCGTTGCCGTTGTGCGGGATCGCGATCGCCTCGCCGCCGGTGCGCCGTTCGTAGTTCTCCAGATAACGCCAGAGGGCCTCCGGATCCTGACTGTCGAAGGCCGAGAAGGCCCGCATGCCGTGCATTTTTTCGGCACCGTCCCTGAACACGACCACCCGATGCAGGTTGTCGATGTCCGGCATCGACGACCATTCGAAGCCGGCGAACGCAGTGAACCGGCCCGGCGCGTCGTGCCGATCGGCGGTCTGCGCGACCGCGAGCCAGACCTGCTCCGCGAAGGCGTCGTTGCGCAGCACTTCCCGGTTGGGCATGAACGATTCGACCATCATCTCCCGCACGAAGCCCGCGGCCTCCGACGCGCTGGCGATCGCCTTTGCCCCGTCGTCGCGCAGCAGGCGATGCCAGCGCCGGCCGACCTCGTCGGTTAGCAGCAGCGGATCGTCGGCGAGCAGCCCCAGCGTCACGCCCATGTATTCCGCATGGTCCGCCACGACCAGGAAATCCAGCGGGCGGCGCAGCCTCACGCGCATGCCGTTGTCTGCCGTGACCGGCTCACCGCGCGCGAAGCGGAACGCGTCGTCGGGCCCCATGCGCATGGTCGCCGCGAGATTCGCGTCGGCGGACATATTGGTGTGCAGGTGCGTGTCTCCCCACAACAGCAGCCGGGGTTGATCGAGATCCGCGTTCGGCGAATACGATCCGGTCGCGATGGCGCAATCCGCGCCCGCCAGCGACACTGCCAGACCCAGACAGGCGATTCGGGTTCGCATCACGGGTTTCCCCTCCAATTGCCGGATTGCCGTCGATCACGTTGCAGCCATTCCGAAGCAGAATTTTATTCATCAACTGCTTTAACCGGGTGCTTGTTGAAAAATTTATAGCATGAAGCTATCGTGCCCGGCAACTGGCCAGGAAATGAAAGCGGAGGACGCCCCATGCCTGCACTGCACGAGGTCGCTGCAAGACTGCCTGCCATGCTGGCTGCAATCGTGCTGGCCGCCGGTGGTGCGGCAGCGACCGGTGCGGCGCCCGAGCCACCGGCGATCGAACGCCGCGTGCCGGCACCGGAATCACCGAACATCGTGATCGTGCTGCTCGACGACGTCGGCTTCGGTGCCGCCGGCACCTTCGGCGGACCCGCCGCAACGCCGGCGCTGGACCTGCTGGCGGCCGACGGCCTGCGTTACAACCGGTTCCACACCACGGCGATCTGCTCGCCGACCCGCGCCGCGCTGCTCACCGGACGCAATGCGCACGCGGCCGGAGTGGGTTCGGTGATGAACACCGCGACGACGTATCCCGGATACAGCGGCATCCTGCGCCAGGACACCGCGACCATCGCGCGCATCCTCGGCGACCACGGCTACGCGACCTCGGCCTGGGGGAAGTGGCATCTGGTCCCCGACTGGGAAGCGTCGCAGAGCGGTCCGTTCCGGCGCTGGCCGACCGGCGTGGGCTTCGATCACTTCTACGGTTTTCTGGGCGGCGAGACCGACCAGTACGAACCGACGCTCTACGAGGGCACCACGCCGGTGGTGCAGGAGCGCGCGCCGGGCTATCACCTGACCGAGGACCTCGCGGAGCAGGCGATACGCTGGATGCAGCGCCAGCACGCCTTCGACCCCGAGCGCCCGTTCCTCGTCTATTTCGCGCCGGGTGCCACCCACGCACCGCTGCAACCGCCGGCGGCCTGGGTCGAACGCTACCGCGGCAGCTTCGATCAGGGCTGGGACCGTCTGCGCGAGCAGATATTCGTGCGCCAGAAGTCGATCGGCGTGATTCCTCCCGATACGCTGCTGACACCACGTCCGGCCGCACTGCCGGCCTGGGATTCGTTGACACCCGAACAGCAGCGGGTATCCGCGCGCCTGATGGAGCTGTATGCGGCCTTCCTGGCGCACACCGACGCCCAGATCGGCCGCCTCCGCGATGAACTGATCAGGATGGGCGAATACGACAACACCCTGTTCGTCTACATCGTCGGGGACAACGGCGCCAGTGCCGAAGGCGGGCTGGAGGGCAGCACCAATTACATGGGCGAACTGCAGGGGCTGAAATCCGGGTTGCAGCGCTTCGCGGACGATCCGCAGCGCTTGCGCGGCGAGAACAGCTACGCGCACTACAACGCCGCGTGGGCGTGGAGCATGAACACCCCGTTCCAGTGGACCAAGCAGGTGGCGTCGCATCTGGGCGGCACGCGCAACCCGATGGTGATCGCCTGGCCGCAGCGGATCCACGATCGCGGCGGGCTTCGCTCGCAGTTCGGGCATGTGAACGACATCGTCCCCACGATCCTCGAGATCACGGGCATCGGTCTGCCGCCCTCGGTAGACGGTGTCACGCAGCGACCGCTCGACGGCAGCAGCCTCGCCTACACCTTCGACGACGCCGGTGTGCCCGAACGCCGCCGCACCCAGTACTTCGAGATTTTCGGCAACCGCGCGATCTACCACGACGGCTGGATGGCCTCGGCGTACCGCGGCCGCACGCCCTGGGCGACGATCGCGCTGCCGCGCGACACCGATTTCGCAGCCGATCGCTGGGAACTGTACGACCTGCGCAGCGACTTCAGCCAGGGCAACGACCTGGCCGCCCGCGAGCCACGGATGCTGCGTCGCCTGCAGGCGCTGTTCGATCGCGAGGCAGAACGCAACGACGTGCTCCTGCACAATCCCGACGCCGCCAGCAACCGCTTCCCGAATCTCGCCGGCAACCGCACGCGCTTCTCGTACCGCGAAGGCGCCATCGGCCTGGCCGAGAGGGAAGCGCCGAACCTGCGCACGCGTTCGCACCTGATCGAGGCGCACATCGAGGTGCCTGCCGAAGGCGCGCGCGGAGTGCTGGTGACGATGGGTGGACGCAGCGCCGGCTGGTCGCTGTATCTCGACCCGCAAGGGGTGCCGTACTACCAGCTGCGCGTGTTCGACAGCGAGCAGGTCACGTTGCGCGCCGCCACGCCGCTGCCGCCGGGCAATCACGTGGTGCGCCTGCGCTTCGACGCCGAAGGCGGCAATCCGCTGCCCGGAGGGAGCCTGCGACTGATGGTCGACGATACGACCGTCGACACGGTCCGCATCAGGGGCAGCGCCGCGATGTACTCGATCGACGAGACCTTCGACATCGGTCTGGATACCGGTTCGTCACCGGCGGACTACCGGCCACCGTTCGCGTTCAGCGGGAAGATCGACCGCATCGACGTCGAATTGCTCTAGAATTCCGCTGCCACAATCAGGGGGTCCCTCACTTGCCGCCCCGTCAACGCACCAATCCATCGGCGCAAACGCGCAAACGCATCCTCGACACCGCCGAGAAGCTGTTCGGCGAACGCGGCGTGGCCGCGGTCTCGCTGCGCGACATCAATCGTGCGGCGGGAATCAGCCAGGGCGTGCTGCATTACCACTTCGGCGGACGCGAGGCACTGATCGAGGCGATCCTGCTGCGCACCCTGCCCACCGTCAACGCCGAGCGCCGACAGATCTACGACGACGTGATGGCGTCCGGCCGCGCGCCGGACGAACGCGACGCAGCCGCGATCCTCTGCCTGCCGCTCGCGCGCCTGTCGCTGGGCAAAGCGGCGGCCGGACGCCGCTTCCTGCGCTGCCTGGCGCGGCTGTCGCAGGAGCAGAACCCGGTCTGGGCCCGCGTCACCCGCGAGCAGATGCGCGACATTGCACTGGTCGAACTGCTGCAGACGTACATCCCGGGCTGCGACCGCGACCGCGGCCGTGTCGAATGGACGATCGAAATGGCGATGAACGTGATCCATTCCACGCTGAACGGGATCGGACGCCCCCCGCTCGGCTGGCAGAGCGGGCTCGCCGCGAACCCGATGTCGGCACAGCAACAGATCGACGCATTGATGGATTTCGTATGCGCCGGGTTCCGCGGCGTACTCGTGACGGCTGTCGCCGACCGTTGACGCGGGTCAGCGTCCTGGCGCGGCCCGATACCAGATCGGCGACGACCACGCACGTTCCTGGATCGTCGCCGGCGTGCCCTGCGGTCGCGGCAGTCCATGGCGTGCGGCGAGCAGCGTGGTCCAGCGTGGCGTCTCGATCTCGAGCACGCGCAGGTAATAGACCGCCGACTGCGCCGGGTCGAAGCCGGGGTCGCGCCAGTACGCCGTGAACCCGGCCGCGCCCACCGTGTCGGCCCAGGTGCCCGCCTCGAGATCCACCGTCGACGGTAGCGGCGGCGCCTTGCCCGTGCGCGGATCCACGACGCGGCCATCGGACAGCGCCACGTCGAAGATCTGCTCGCGCGGGGTCTCTCCGTCCAGCCAGACCTTCACGATCTGCGCGCGATCCAGATTCGCGCCGTCGGGTGCCTTCAGCGCCCATACCAGGAACACCGGTGCGCTCCCCCCCGCCGCGGCCGGCAGTTCCGAGCCCATCGGCACGCCGCCGGCGTAGGCACGCTCGAGCCACTGGTGGTCCTCGAGCAGTCCCGGCACATAGTTCCAGCCGGCGAACAGCCGCAGCTGGATCCGGGTTCCCGACGTGCCGAACGTTTCGCGGCGCTGCAGTGCGGCGAAGATCGATTCACGCGTGTTCGCCTCGGCCCAGACGCCGGTCAATCCGCCCGACCCCATGAGTTTGGGATCGGGGACCGTGGGGTTGGGTTCGGCGAGGTAGCGGCTCGCCTCCTCGGGCCCCGGCTGCGCGCCGCGCGGATCGAAACCGTCGGCCAGCACGAACGCATTTTCGGCGCTGGTGGCCAGCCCGTTGTGGAAATCCGTCGCCGCTACGATGCCGAAACGGAACGGGTTCTCGCCAGTGCGCTGCTCGATCAGCAGTCCCCGCCCGAGCGCTTCGCGCGCGTAACTTCCGGGCGGCTTGCCGGGCAGGTCCAGCCGCGGGACCAGACGGTCCAGGATCTCGAAGCCCGCGAATTCGTCGTTCGGCGACAGCATCGGATGCGTCTCCGACTGACCCTTGCCCTGGTAGATCTCCACCAGCGGCTCGTTCAACGCGCGGCGTCGCGCGTAGGCCGCGTCGATGGGGCGGCCGTCGGAGTCGTTCCAGTCGAACATCCGGCCTTCGCTGGCATTGCCGTTGTGCGGTATCGCGAGCACCGCGAAGCCGCGCGCACGCGCGTCCTCGAGGTAACGCCAGAGGTCCTCGGGGCGCCGCGAGTCGGTGGCCGTGAACGGTTGCGGTGCCGCATCGCCGGCGAAGATCACGTTGCGATGCAGGTTGTAGCGATCGTCCGGGTGCGCGGTCCACTCGTAACCGATGAAGGTCGTGAATTCGCCCGGGCGGTAGTTGGAATTCGCGGCCTCGATCGTCCGGCGCCACGAGGACTGCATCGCGGCCTCGGCGCCCAGCGCCCGCATCTCCACCGGATCGGCCAGCTTCTTCAGTGTCTGGCGCGTCAGCACGCCCGGTTCCAGCGTTTCCTTGAGCCGGCGGTACTCGCGCGCGAAATCCGAGCGCGACAGTTCGGTCTGCGGGTCCTCTATGGTGTTCAGGAAGCCCATGTACTCGGCGTGGTCGGTCACCGCCATGAAGTCGAGCGGCGCATGGCGGCGCGCCGGCTTGCCGAGATAATCGACGGCCTCGCCGCGCGCGAAGCGGTACGCGGCATCTGGATCGATGCGCGACGGGCTGAAACCGAACGCGTCGAAGGACCACGAGGTGTGCAGGTGCAGCTCGCCGAACAGCGCGCGGCGCGGCGCAGGTGCCGGCTCGCCCGCTTCCGCGGCCTGCATGGCAGCAGCCACGGCGGCTTCGTCGGTTCCCGCGTGCACGGTGGCTACCGATGGCAGCAGCGTGACCCCGGTCCAGAGCACCGCTCCCAGCACGGCTTCGATACGGAATTTCATCCACGACATGGCGATTCCCTCCCCGATCCATCGCGCACGCTCAGCGCGCGAGCTCCACATCGACGCGCCGCAGCGCGCCGTTGAAATGCCCGCCATCGGCGTACTCGTCGCTGACCGGCGTATCGGCGTCGAAGCCGATGTCGAAGGTGTCGGTCATCTCCGGCAGTTTGGATATCGTGCGCGCGATGCGCCCGCGACCGATCTCGCGACCGTCGACCCGGATCTGCATCTCGCCGCCGGCATTGATGCCGCCGTCGGAGACGAAGCGGTACTCCAGCACCGTCTTGCCGGCGGGCAAAGGCGCGTTGGCGGCCACGCGTGACCGATCACCCCCGAGTTGCGATGCGACCATCAGCGCCACCGGCACGCCGTCGCGAACGAAGAAGCTCCAGCCGCCAAACCGGCTCCCCAGCGCGGCGATCACGCCCTCGGCGCGCGCGGAGGTTTCCAGTTCGGCGCGGATGGTGAACGAGCGGTTCAGGATCGGCACCGCACTGACGGACGGCACGCTCACGCCAGCGCCCCAGTACGTGTAGCTGTCGGCGCGTCGATGCTGGCTCGCCGCGGCCAGGAAGCGCTCCATGCTCATGCGATTGTCCAGCGGCAGCACCTGGTTGCGGCGGGCCTCATCCATGAACAGCTGTTGCAACGCGGCGAGCTGATCGGGCCGGGCCGAGGCCAGGTCACGTGCCTGCGCGAAGTCGTTGCGCAGGTCATAGAGTTCCCAGGCATAGTGCTGTGGCAGCACCTGCGTGCGCGTCTCGCTCCACGGCGCCGAGGGCGGCGTGGTGCTCGCCATCCAGCCATCGTGGTAGATGGCGCGATTGCCCATCATCTCGAAGTACTGCGTGCGATGCCGTTCGGGCGCCTCGGGCGCATCGAAGGTGTACGCGAGGCTGACGCCGTCGATCGGCTGCTGCACGACGCCGTTGACGCTGGCAGGCGCGGGGATCCCTGCCACCTCGAGGAGCGTCGGCACGATATCGGTCAGGTGCGAGAACTGCGTGCGCAGGCCACGGGCGGCGATGCGCTTCGGCCACGACACGACCATGCCGTTGCGCGTGCCTCCGAGGTGCGAGGCGAACTGCTTGGCCATGCTGAACGGCGCATTGGTCGCCCAGGTCCAGCCGTAGCCCCAGTTCGGCGTGGCATCGGGGCCTCCGATGCGTTCGAGGTTCTCCAGCAGGTGCCGCTCGGTTTCCCGGGTACCGTTGGCGAAGTTCGACATCGGGTTCATGCTGCCGTGCCGACCGCCCTCGGCCGCGGCCCCGTTGTCGCCCTCGATGAAGATCACCAGCGTGTTCTCGCGCAGGCCCATGCGCTCGAGTTCGTCGATCAGCCGCCCGAACTGCGCATCCTGGTAGGCCAGCATCGCCGCGTAGACCTCCATGAAGCGCGCGTTGATGCGTCGCTGTTCCGGCGTGAGATCGTCCCACGCGGGGATCTGCGCGGGGCGCGGCGTGCCGACGGTGTCAGGCGGAATGACGCCGAGTTCCTTCTGGCGCGCGATGGTGTCGGCACGCATGCGGTCGTAGCCGGTGTCGAAACGGCCGCGGAACTTCGCGATCCAGTCGGCGGGCGCCTGCAGCGGCGCGTGCGCGGTGCCGGTGGCGTAGTACATGAAAAACGGCTTGCCCGGTGCCGCCGCCTGCTGCTGGTGCAGCCAGTCGATCGCCTCGTCGGCCAGCGCCTTGTCGAGCACGCCGTCCTGCAGCGTCGGGATCGGCGTCGTGCCACGGTAGAGCGCCGGCGTGAACTGGTTGGTCTCGGCCGCCATGAAACCGTAGAAGTGCTCGAACCCGAGTCCGGTCGGCCACAGATCGAAGGGGCCGGCCGCCGACACATGCGACTCCGGCGCGTTGTGGTGCTTGCCGAACATCGCGGTGTTGTAGCCGTTCTGGCGCAGGATCTCGGCGATCGTCGCGGCGCTCTTCGGCATCACGTTGTGGTAGCCCGGAAAACCCGTCGACAGGTTCGCCACGATGCCGTTGCCGACCGCATGGTGGTTGCGTCCGGTGAGCAGCGCGGCGCGCGTCGGCGAGCACATCGCGGTGGTGTGGAAGCGGTTGTAGCGCAGCCCTTCGTTGGCCAGCGCATCGAGCCGCGGCGTGGGAATCGGGCCGCCGAAGGTGCTGGCCGCGCCGAATCCGACATCGTCGGTGAGCACCAGCAACACGTTCGGCGCCCCGGCCGGTGCCGTGACCGGTGCCGGGAAGGCCGGCGTCGAGTCCGCGTAGCTGGTGCCGATGCTGCCCGCGAACGGCTGCGCGGGCCGCGGCAGTACGGTGTCCGCGGCCGCCGCGGCCGCCGCCAGCCAGGATGCCAGCAGGGCACCCGCCAGACGCCACGCTTTCCGGCCGCCCCGATTCCATGTTCGCACCGTAGTCATCGCCGTCCTCCATCGCACTCACTGCCCGTGTGAGGCGATCCTATCGACAAGCGATTATTTCATCAAGTGCTCAACTCAACGGCCAGCGGAAGCGTGCGGCGTTGCGCGTGGATGGGGCCGTTCGGGGACGCCGGCGGCTCAGGCTCCCGGCAGGCTCTCGGTGCGCGTTCCGGCGTGCCAGCCGCCGTCGACCAGATACTCCGAGCCGCTGCAGTAGCTCGCCTCGTCGGAGGCGAGGAACAACACCATCGCCGCGACTTCCTCCGGCAGACCCACGCGCGGCAGCGCCTGGTTGCGGTAGAACGGGTCGACGTATTCGCGCGCCGCGCCGCTGGGGTTGCCCATCACGGTGTCGATACCGCCCGGGTGCACCGAGTTGACGCGGATGTCGTGCTTGCCGAGTTCGATCGCGGCGGCCTTGGTCATACCGCGCACGGCCCACTTCGAGGCGCTGTAGGCGATGAGTCCGTTCTTGGACTGGAAGCCGTCGACCGAGGAGATGTTCACGATCGATCCCTTGCCGGCGCGCTTCATCGGCGCGACCACCGCGCGCATGCCGAGGAAGGTGCCGACCTGGTTGATCGCGATCACGCCCATGTAGTGATCGAGCGTCATTTCCTCGAGCGAGGCAGCGCGCAGCACGGCGGCGTTGTTGACCAGCACGCCGAGCGGGCCGAGCTTCTCCGCGGCGGCGACCGCCTCGGCCCACTGTGCCTCCTGGCTCACGTCCAGGCGCTGGAACCGCGCCGCATCGCCCAGTTCGGCGGCGAGCGCGCGGCCTTCCTCCTCGAGCACGTCGGCGATCAGCACACGCGCGCCCTCGCGCACGAACAGCCTCGCCTCGGCCGCGCCCATGCCGCGCGCAGCCCCGGTGATCAACGCCACTTTGCCGTCGAGCCGTCCCATCGCCATTCGCCTCCTGTCGCGGACCGTCAGATCAGGCCGAGCGCGACCATCGCGCTGGCCACCTTGATGAAGCCGGCGATGTTGGCGCCGTTCACGTAGTTGCCGGGCGTGCCGTACTCCTCGGCCGTCTGGTAGCAGAGGTCATGGATGTTGCGCATGATCTCGTGCAGGCGCTTTTCGGTGTGCTCGAAGCTCCACGAATCGCGGCTCGCGTTCTGCTGCATCTCCAGCGCGCTGGTCGCCACCCCGCCGGCGTTGGCCGCCTTGCCGGGGCCGTAGGCGATCTTCGCGTCCAGGAACACGCGAATGCCGTCGGGAGTGGTCGGCATGTTGGCGCCCTCGCCCACCGCGATGCAGCCGTTCTTGACCAGCGTGCGCGCGTCACGGCCGTTGATCTCGTTCTGCGTCGCCGAGGGCATCGCGACGTGGCAGGGGATGTCCCAGATGTTGCCGCCGACGATATAGCGCGACTTGCGGTCACGCTCGGCGTACGTGCTGATGCGCCCGCGCTCGACCTCCTTGATCCGTTGCACCAGCGCCAGGTCGATGCCGTGCTCGGCGTAGATCACGCCGTTCGAATCCGAGCAGGCGACCACCTTGCCGCCCATCTCGTGGATTTTCTCGATGGTGTAGATCGCCACGTTGCCGGAACCGGACACGACGCAGGTCTTGCCGTCGAAGGAATCGCCACGCGCGCGCAGCATCTCGGCGACGAAGAAGCTCGCACCGTAACCGGTGGCCTCGGTGCGCACCAGCGAGCCGCCCCAGGTGAGGCCCTTGCCGGTCAGCACGCCCGACTCGTAGCGGTTCGTGATCCGCTTGTACTGGCCGAACATGTAGCCGAGTTCACGGCCGCCGACGCCGATGTCGCCCGCCGGCACGTCGGTGTACTCGCCGAGGTGGCGGTACAACTCGGTCATGAAGCTCTGGCAGAAGCGCATGATCTCGCCGTCGGACTTGCCCTTCGGATCGAAGTCCGAGCCGCCCTTGCCGCCGCCGATCGGCAGCCCGGTCAGGCTGTTCTTGAAGATCTGCTCGAAGCCGAGGAACTTGATGATCCCGAGGTAGACCGACGGGTGGAAACGCAGGCCGCCCTTGTAGGGGCCGAGCGCGCTGTTGAACTCCACGCGGAAACCGCGGTTGATCTGCACCTCGCCCTTGTCGTCCTGCCAGGGCACGCGGAAGATGATCTGCCGCTCGGGCTCGCAGATGCGCTCGATGACCTTCTGGTCGACGAACTCGGGGTGCTTGACCATCACCGGCCCCAGGCATTCGAGTACTTCGCGCACCGCCTGGTGGAATTCCAGCTCGCCGGGGTTGCGGCGCAGCACTTCCTGGAAGATGGGTTCGAGTTTCTCGTCGAGGGGGGCAGCGGACATCGTCTGGGTTCTCCTGTCGGGAACGTGCGTGACGCACTGTTGTGATGGAAAAACGGAGCCGGCATCCTAACCGCATCGCGCTCGGCACGCCAGCAAGGTATGATCACGCGAATTTACTTACGGCAAAGGAGGGATTCCATGTTCCAGGTCGATCTCAGGGGCAAGGTGGCGGTGGTCACCGGCGGCAGCCGCGGCTTGGGCCGCGCAATGGTGCTCGGCCTCGCGCGCGCCGGCGCCGACGTGGTCATCGCGAGCCGCAAGCTCGACACCTGCGAGGAGGTGGCAACCGAAGTGCGCGCCCTCGGACGCCGCGCGCTGGCAGTTGCCGCGCACGCCGGCAACCTCGAGAGCCTCGACGCGCTGATCGACAGCACCTACGCCGAGTTCGGCCGCCTCGACGTGCTGGTCAACAATGCGGCCACCAACCCGGTCACGGCCGGCCTGTCGGACCTGACACCGGAGCTGTTCCAGAAGGTCTTCGAAGTCAACACCAAGGGACCGTGGTACCTGGCGTCACGTGCCGCGCCACGCATGGCGAAGCACGGCGGCGGTTCGATCATCAACGTGATCTCGGTGGCCGCATTCAAGCCGCCGGCCTATCAGGGCTTCTACGCCGCCACCAAGGCCGCGCTCAACGCACTCACCAGGGTGATGGCGGCCGAGTGGGCGCCGCTCGGCATTCGCGTCAACGCACTTGCCCCGGGGAGTTTCCATTCGGACATGTTCGACAACTCGGCCAAAGTGCTGCCGGGATTCATCGAAGGTTCGATCGCCAAGACGGTGCAGAAGCGCATCGCCGAGACCGACGAGATCATCGGTTCGGTGATCTATCTGGCCAGCGACATGTCGAGCTACACCACCGGCTCGGCGCTGGTCACCGACGGCGGCTACCTGCTCCTCTGAGGCAATCGACGCCATGAGCGCCAGACTGCACGGCAAGGTTGCGTTCGTCACCGGGATCGGAACTGCCGGTCCCGGCTGGGGAACCGGCAAGGCCATCGCCGCGACGTTCGCGCGCGAAGGCGCCCGCGTGTTCGGCATGAACCGCGGCCGCGAATCAGCCGCCGAAACACTCGCCTTGATCGAACGCGACGGCGGCAGAGGCGAGCTGTTCGTCGGCGACGTGACCAGCGGCGTCGACGTCGAGCGTGCCGTGCAGGCCTGCCTCGCGACGTTCGGACGCATCGACATCCTGGTCAACAACGTCGGTTGCGGCGGCTACGGCGGCGTGGTCGAACAGTCCGAAGAGGACTGGGACCGCGTCTTCGCGACCAATCTCAAGAGCGCCTACCACACCTGCAGGCAGTGCCTGCCGGTGATGCTGGCCAACGGCGGCGGCACGATCGTGAACATCTCGTCGCTGGTCGCGCTGCGCTGGACCGGGCACCCGCTCGCCGCCTACGCGAGCTCCAAGGCCGCGCTGCACCAGCTGACGCGCCAGATCGCGATGCAGTACGCACGGCAGAACATCCGCGCCAACACCGTGGTCCCCGGCATGCTGGAGACGCCGATGGTCGTCGAACCGATCCGCCGCCAGTACGGCGACACGTACGAGCAGGTGCTCGAGCAGCGCCACCGCCTCTGCCCCGGCGGACGCATGGGCGATGCGCACGACGTCGCCTGGGCGGCGCTCTACCTCGCCAGCGACGAGGCGAAGTTCGTCAACGGCATCGAACTGCTGGTCGACGGCGGCATGAGCTGCCAGGTAGGCGCGTAGGTTCGGCCTGTGGCCCAACAAACGTCCGGGCACAGCCCGGATCTACGTGTCGCAACGGTGCAACACCGGCACCGCATGGCGCCGATGCCGGGCAACGCCTAAGATTAGGCGTCGGCGGGCACCGGCCGGCAGTCGTGCAGAGCGGTGCACCGCACAACAACCAGAACAACCAGGAGCACCACCCCATGCGCTTGCGCCCCACCGCCATCGCCATCGCGCTCGCCGTCGCCCAACCGCTGAACGCCCAGGTGATCGAGGAGATCATCGTGACCGCGCAGAAGCGCGCGGAGAACGTGATGGACGTGCCGATCGCGATCAGCGCGTACTCGGGCGACGCGCTCGAGCAACTCGGCTCGCGCAACCTCACCGACATCGGGCGCTTCACGGCCGGTGTGGACATGAACAACGACAAGGCGCTGCAGCCCACCTACGGCATCCGCGGCGTCGAGACCAGCGACTGGACGATCGGTTCCGACCCCGCGGTGGCGGTGTACGTCGACGGCGTCTACGCAGCGCGCGGCGCCGGCGCCGAGGCCGCGTTCGTCGACGTCGAACGCATCGAGGTGCTGAAGGGGCCGCAGGGCACGCTGTTCGGCCGCAACGCCACCGGCGGCGCGATCCATATCGTCACCACGCGGCCCGCGTTCGAGGCCAGCGGCCGCATCAAGCTCGTCGCCGGCAACTACGACCGTCGCGAGGCGGAGATGGTCTACAACACGGCGCTGTCCGACACGCTGGCGCTGCGCGCGACCGCCAGCATGCGCAACCGCGACGGCTACCTCGACCAGGTCGCGGGTCCGGCGCTGAACGAGATCGACACGCTCAACGCGCGCGTCTCGCTGCTGTGGGCGCCCAGCGAGGCCACCGATGCGGTGTTGCGGGTGGCCTGGGAGGACATGGATCAGGAATCCGGCGTGCTGCACACGCTGAACGTGGCCTCGTGGGAGGCGGCGAATCCGGGGCTGCGCCACGACCCCTTCGGCAAGGGCGCCTACGACGCGCCCGACCAGCGCGAGTCGCGCGAGAGCCTGTCGTTCAGCCTCGAGGTGAACCACGAATTCGACAGCATGACGCTGACCTCGATCACCGGCTGGCGGGACTTCGAGACCCAGCTGCTCGAGGACCTCGACGCGTCGAACAACCCCGAGTTCTATTTCGCCTCGGCAAACCCGGAGGAAAGCACGTTCTTCTCGCAGGAGCTGCGCCTGACCGGCGCCAGCGATCGCTGGAAGTGGACGCTGGGCGCGGTGTACACGCAGGAGGACATCGAGCACGTCACCGACGCGCAGTTCCTGATGACGACCTTCGAGAGCTTCGCGCTGAAGGAATTTCCGATCGACCCCGAGCTGATCCCGGGCTTTCGCGTCGCGGCGCGCGCCGGCACCAACCCGCTGCTGAACGCGCTGCTGCCGATGTGCGCGGGGCGTGACTGCGACGGCATCGCGGTCTCGTTCTTCCTGTTCAACCTCACCGGCGGTGCGTACCCGCTGTTCACGCTGCTCGATGCGCTGCAGCCGCGCATCCGCGCCGGCTACGCGGCACCGTGGACCGAGACCGTCCACAGCGAGGGCGACTACCGCAGCTGGGCGCTCTACGGCGACACGACCTACGCCCTCACCGACGCGACCAACCTCACGGTCGGGGTACGTTACACGCAGGACGACAAGTCCTTCGACCTGCAAACGCGCTACCAGAGCGAACTGCTGCCCGGCGTGCCGTTCGGGATCGCGTTCTACAACAACGGGCAACCGCTGCTCGACTCGTCCGAGAGCGACGACTGGGGCTCGGTCTCCGGGCGCATCGTGCTCGACCACAGCTTCTTCGACGGCCTGATGGCCTACGCGAGCATTTCCACCGGCTTCAAGTCCGGCGGCTTCAACAGCCTGAACTTCGGCCCCGGCATCGAGACCTCGTACGACGCCGAGGAAGTCGTCAACTACGAGATCGGCCTCAAGGGCAGCGCGCTCGACGACCGCCTGCGCTACACCGGCGCGGCGTTCTTCTACGAGTACGAGAATCTGCAGACGCTGGAACTGATCGGCCAGCCGATCCCGAGCTACAACCTGCGCAACGCCGACGCCGAGGGCAAGGGTTTCGAGGCCGAGCTCGCGTGGGCGGCCACCGATCGACTGCTGTTCGCGGCGAACTACGCATACCTCGAAACCGAATTCACCAAGTACAACATCATCCCGGCCGCCGGCGAGACCGCGGCCGACGACCTGACCGGCGAGCCGCGCGCCGAATCACCCGAGCACAAGTACAACCTCAGCGCGCAGTACACGCACCCGATCGAGGGCGCCGGGGACCTCAGCGCGCGCATCGACTACACGTGGCAGGACGAGCGCGTCGATCCCACGCGCGGACCGGTGAAGGATTACGGCGAAACCAACGCGCGGCTGAGCTTCCTGCACGCCGGCGGCGACTGGGAAGTGGCGCTGTGGGCGCTGAACCTCACCGACGAGGAAGTCATCACCGCCTACGGCAGCGGGCTCGCGGTGGGTTCGGCCGCCGGCTGGCGGCTGATCCCGCGCATGTACGGCGTGGACTTCAACTGGAACTTCTGAACGCGCGGCCCGCTCAGGGCCGCGCTTCGAGCACCATGTTGGTCGCCGTCTCCGCGACGCGGCGCACGCCGGTGAATCCCGCCTCGCGCAGCACGGCGCTCAGGCGCTTCTCGCCGGCCTGCGCGCCCAGCGCCAGCCCCACCTCCTGTGCGCGCGAGGTCGGCGTGCACACCAGCGTGGACGCCGAATAGAACAACTGCCCGAGCACGTGCAGGTTGTCCGCGAGCCGGTCGCCGGCAAGCGGCTCGACCAGCATGAAGATGCCGTCGGGCGCCAGGCAGTCGCGCACGCGGCGCGCCACGCCCACCGGATCACCCATGTCGTGCAGCGAATCGAACATGCACACCAGGTCGAAGCCTGCGGGGCCGATCTGCTTCGCCGACGCAACCACGAACTCGGTGTTGCCGCCGACGCCCGCCGCGGCAGCCTTGCCGCGCGCGGATTCGATCGAGGGGCCGTGGAAATCGAAACCCACGAAACGCGATGCCGGAAACGCCTGCGCCATCAACACCGTCGAGGAGCCGTGACCGCAGCCCACATCGGCCACGCGCGCACCACGCTGCAGGCGCCCGACCATCCCGTCCAGCGCCGGCAGCCAGGCATCGACCAGGCTCGCGGCGTAGCCGGCGCGGAAGAAGCGATCGGTGCCGCAGAAGCAGCAGGAATGGTGGGCGGACCACGGTCGCCCGGCACCGGAGCGGAATACCTCGACCGCCTGGTCGTGCGTGGCGAACTGCGAGACCACCATCTGGAAGAAGCCCTGCATGCATGCGGGATGGCCTTCGGCCGCGAGCACGATCGCCTGTTCCGGCGTCATCGCGAAGGTCTCGTCCGCCGGCCGGTACTCCACGTAGCCACCGGCTGCCATCGCGCTCAGCCACTCGCGCAGGTAGCGTTCGTCCACACCCGCCGCGGTGGCGAGCTGCGTGACGGTGCACGGCCCGTGGTCGCGCAGCGCACGGAATACTCCCGTCTGGTCCCCCATGTACGACAGCAGCAGCGCGAAGGCGCCGCCGATGTCCCCCATGACCTTGCCGACGAAGCCTTGCAGGCGCTCCATGTCCACTGCCGGTGCCGCTGGGTCCATGGTCGGTTACTCCTTGTCATGAAGAAATGCCGAGTGCGCCACGTTGCCACAGCCGGCACCGTCCATGCAAAGGCCATCGTGTATAGTCCAGACATCGTAGGCCGGCATAGGGATGTATTCACGGCATCCCACGGGTGTGAAATCACCGCCGCACGCTGGCACCGTCGCCTGGTGAACGCTGTTGCGACACCGACCTGTACACGATCCTTGCGGGAGCACGCCCCATGCACGCCATCACTCTCGACTACACGGCCGACGACCTGCCGATGCTGAGTGACCTGTACCTGCCGCCCGGGGCCGCCGGCGGCGGGTGCCCCGCGGTGCTGCTGTTTCCCGAGGCGTGGGGCATCGGCGAGCACGTGCGGATGCGCGCCGAGCGGCTGGCGCACGAGGGATACGTGGCACTCGCCTGCGATCTGCACGGCGAAGGCCGCCGCCACGACTCGCTCGAGCAGGTGATGGAACTGATCGCTCCGCTGCGCGCCGATGTGTCGCGTATCCGTGCGCGCACCGTCGCCGCGCTGCAGGCGCTCAACGCGCGTCCCGAAGTGGACACGCAACGCGTGGCAGCGATCGGCTACTGCTTCGGCGGCACCATGGCACTCGAACTCGCGCGCAGCGGCGCGGCGATCCGCGCCACGATCGGTTTCCACTGCGGACTTGCCACCCCGGTGCCGGACGATGCGGCACGGATCCGGGGCAGCGTGCTGGTGTGCATCGGCGCCGACGATCCCGCGATCCCTGCCAGCGAGCGCGCGGCGTTCGAGGACGAGATGCGCGCCGCATCGGTGGACTGGCAACTGCACCTCTACGGCGGGGTGGTGCACGGCTTCACGAACCGCGCCGCCGCCGCGCTGGGCCGCCCGGACTTCGCGCGCTTCGATGCCGCTGCCGATGCACGCTCATGGCGCGCGATGCGCGAGGCTCTGACTGCGGCCGGCATCACTCCTTAGCAGCCCCCGCCGGCGCTCGACCAGCGAATACACCGCCGGCACCACGACCAGCGTCAGCAGCGTCGAGCTGATCATGCCACCGATCACCGCGACCGCGAGCGGGCCGTTGGTGTCGGAGCCGGCGCCCACGCCGAGCGCCGCCGGCAGCATCGCGAGGACGATCGTGAACGAGGTCATCAGCACCGGCCGCATGCGGATCGGACACGCGGTGGCGAGCGCGTCGTCGACCGCGATTCCCTGCGCCCGCAGCTGGTTGGTGAGGTCGATCAGCAGGATCGAGTTCTTGGCCACCAACCCCACCAGCAGCACCAGACCGATCATCGAGAACAGGTTCACGGTGTGGTCGCTGGCCCACAGCGCGAACACGCCGCCGATGATCGCCAGTGGCTGCGCGAGCATCACGATCAGCGGTTGCACGAAGGAGTTGAACTGGCTGGCGAGCACCATGTAAACGAGCAGGATGGCGGTGACGAAGGTGATCGCCATGTACTTCGCGGTTTTCTGGAACTCCTCGGCACGGCCGGCAAGTTTCACGCGATAGCCCGGCGTCATGCTCTCCGCGGCCACTTCCATCAGCCGCGACGCGGCTTCCGAATCGGTCACGGTCGGCGCGGTGTAGAAGTTCGCGGCGTATTCGAGGTCGTAGCGCGCGATCACCGCCGGGGCGACCGTGTGGCGCAGCGTCGCCACGCTGTCCAGGCGCAGCATCCCGCCGTCCGGCGTGCGCAGCCAGATCCGCGTCAGGTCCCCCGCGTGCGCAAGCTCGCCCTCGGCCGCCTTCAGGCGGATGCGGTAACGTTCACCGTCACCCGGAACGTCGTTGTAGTCCGCGACGTCGCGTCCACCGGCGAGCACGCCGAGCGCCAGCGCCACGTCGCGCGCCGACAACCCCACGGCCGCAAGCTGGTCGCGATCCACCTCGAGCTCCAGCTGCGGCAGGCTGAGTTGCAGATCGAGGTCCAGCTTGCCCAAGGTGCCTTCCTGCAGCAACCGCTCGCGCAACGCATAGGCCTTGCTGGCCACCTCGTCGAGTTGCGGGCCCACCAGAACGAAGTGCAGCGGCTCGCCGCGCATGCCGCCGATGGGCGAGGCCGGCGCCGGAAACGCTTCGACACCGGGCACGGCGGCAAACTCGCGCTCCACGCGCTGGATGATCTGGTGCTGCGAGGCGGCGCGTTCGTGCCACGGCTTCAGGTGCACGATCACGTTCGCCTGGTTCACCTGCCGCGCCTGGTCCTGCCCGACCGTCGAGAAGTACCCGGCGATCTCCGACTGGCGCGCCAGCACCTCCTCGATGCGCGCCAGGCGTTCCGAGGTGTTCTCGATCGAGGAGCCGATCGGCACCTTGACCGTGATCAGGAAGTAGCCGTCGTCCTGGATCGGGAAGAAGCCCTTGCCGATGCTGCCGAACAGCCAGCCGCTCGACAGCACCGCGAGCAGCGTGAGCAGCACCACCGACCAGCGTGCGCGCAACGCGAGCGCGAGCAGCCCCGCATAGCGCGCCTCCAGCGCATCGAGCAGCCCACCGAGCCGCCGCGACAGCGACGTGGCACTCGAGTGCAGGCGCAGATGGCGCGAACACAGCATCGGCGTCAGCGTCAGCGACACCAGCAACGAGACCAGCACGCCCACCGCCACCACCACCGCCATCGAGCGGAACATGCGCGCGACGATGCCCTCCATGAACACCACCGGCGCGAAGATCGACACCAGTGTCAGCGTGGCCGCGACCACCGCCAGCGTGACCTCGCGCGTTCCCTCGACGGTCGCCGTGATGCGATCGGATCCCTGCGTCTCGCCGTGGCGGAAGATGCTCTCGAGCACCACGATCGCGTCGTCGACGACCACGCCGATCAGCAGCAGCAGCCCGAGCAGCGTCATCGTGTTGAACGTGTAGCCGAGGAAATAGATCACCGCGACCGCGCCCAGCAGCGACACCGGGATCGCCGCGGCGATGATCACGGTGGCGCGCAGGTTGCGAAGGAAGAACAGCACCACCAGCGCGGTCAGCAGCGTACCGAGCACGATGTGCTCCTCGAGCGCCGCCGCGATCTGCTCGACCAGCGCGCCCTCGTTGTGCGCGATGCGCAGTTCGAGCCCGGGCGGAAGCGCCGGCACGATCTCGGTCTCCAGCCGCCGCTTCACCTCGTCGACGATCGCCACCGCGTTGGCGCCACGCACGCGCACGATGCCGATGCCGACCGCCGGCTCGCCGTCGAAGCGCGCCAGCACGCGGAAGTCCTCGAGCGCGTCGTCCACGCGCGCCACGTCGCGCAGGCGGATCGGCGCACCCTCGCGGTGCGTGACGATCATTGCCGCCAGCGTGTGCAGGTCGTGGAACTCGAGGTCGGCCTTCAGCAGCTCCTCGCCCCTGCCCCCGACCAGGAAACCGCCGGGCAGGCGCACGTGCTCGCGGGTGAACGCGTTCATGAGATCCTGCACCGTGATGCCGTAGGCGGTCATGCGGTCGAGTTCGAGCTCGACGCGGATCGTGCGCTCGCGCTCGCCGCCGATGCGCACCTCGCCGACGCCGCTGATCGTCTCCAGCCGCTTCTTGATCTTGTTCTCGGCGTAGAGGTTGAGCTGCTGCAGCGTGCGGTCGCCGGTCAGCGCCAGCCACATCACCGGCGCACCTCCGATCTCGATCTTCGCCACCACCGGCGACTCGGCCTCGTCGGGCAGCTTCGTCAGCACCTGGTTGATCTTCGCCTGGATCTCGTTGAACGCGACGTCGATATCCTTCTCCATCGCGAAGCGCGCGCGCACCACCGAGAGCGCGGGCGCCGAGATCGACTCGACGTGCTCGATACCGGAGACGCCGTTGACCGCCTTCTCGATCGTGTTGGTCACGCTGGAATCGACGATGTCCGGGTTCGCGCCGGGCAGGCTGGTGACCACCGAGATCATCGGGAATTCGGCTTCCGGGAAGCGGTCGAGCCCGATGCGATCGAAGCTGATCAGGCCGAACAACACCATCACGGCCGACAGCATGTACGCCAGCACATGCCGGCGCACGGAGAGTTCGGGCAGGTTCACGGCGCGGACTCCGCCAGGCGTACCGGCGCGCCGTCGCTCAGATAAGCCGCCCCCTCGACCGCCACCGTCTCTCCCGCCGCGAGGCCCTCGTGTATCTCGACCAGACCGTCGATGCGCTCGCCGGTCGTGACCACGCGCTGCGCGGCCTTGCCGTCGGCGATCGCATAGACCACCTCGCCCGCCGGGCGGCGCACCACGCTCTGCGCCGGCACGACGACGGCGTCCGTGCGGGTGCGCAGCACGATGCGCGCGCGCACCGTCGCCTCCGGGCGCCAGTCGCCGGCATCGTCGACGTCGACGATCACCCACACCGCGCGGTTCGTTTCCCCCACCGCCGGGCGCAGCTCGGTGACCCGCCCCGCCAGCCGGCGCCCGGGCGTCAGCGGCGAGTCGAGCTCGACCGCGAGTCCGGGCGTGATCTCGCGCGCCAGCGGTTCCGGCACCGGCAGCAGCGCGCGCAGCGCGTCGCTGGTGGCGATCGCGAACAGCGGCGTACCGCGGCGCGCGAAATCACCGGCTGACACCAGCCGCCGCTCGATGCGCCCGGCCAGCGGTGCGCGCACGCTGGTCCGCGCGTGCTGGTCCTCGGCGATACGCGCCCGGGCCACGGTTGCGTCGCGCTGCGCGCGCAGCATCGCGACCTGGGCCCGCGCGTCGTCGAGCTGCTCGCGCGAGATCGAACCCCGGGCGGCGAGTTCCTCGAAGCGCTTCACGCGCCGCTCCTCGTTCGCCAGCAACGCGCCGACGCGCGCGAGCTCGGCGCCGGCGGCCTTCAGTTCGAGGGCATACGGCGTGGCGTCGAGTTCGGCCAGCGTGTCGCCGGCGCGCACCGTGTCGCCCTCGTCGACCGCGAGCCGCAGCACGCGGGCATCGATCTCGGCAGCCACCTGCGGCGCGGCGCGGCTCTCGAGCCGTCCGATCGAGGTCGCCACCACCGGCACGTCTTGCGTCAGCGCACGCGCGGTCCCCACCAGCGTGCCCTGCGGCGGCGGCGGGGCCGGCTCGCGCGAACAGCCCGCCAGCAGCGCGGCAACACACAGCAGCAGCGCGGCGCGCGGCAGCGAAACGAGGCATCGTGATGTAGTCATCTCAGCGATCCTGGCGGGCTACGGCGCGGGTGACCAGCGCGGTTACGTGCCGCGCGATCGCCTCGGGGCGATCGGCGGCGAGAGCGCGTCCGCGCACGTGGCGACGCAGCGGCGCGGACTGGTGATCGAACAGCACCATGCCGATCACCGAATCGGCGAGCAGGTAGGGATCGAGGTCGGTCACCAGCTCGCGGGCCAGCGCGACGATGGCATCGTGCGGCTTGCGGAATACCTGCTCGACCAACAGTGCGATGCGCGCCGCATCGGCATCGAGCAGCTCGCGCTGCACCAGCTTGCGGAACTCCTCGTCGCGCGCCACCAGCGCGGCGAAACGGTGCACGAACAGCGCGAGCCGCTCGAGCGGCGGCAGCTGGCTCTCGAGCATCGCGACGATGCCTTCCTGGTTGCGCGCGAAAGCCTGCTCCATCGCTGCCAGGTAGAGCGCCTGCTTGTCCGGGAAATGGTGATACAACGCAGCCGCGCTGATCCCCACGTCACCGGCGACGTCGCGCATGGACACGCCCGCATAACCGGACTGCGCGAAGCGTGTGATCGCGTGGTCGAGAATCTGCAGACGTGTGGCGGATTCGGGTGTCGCGGAACGCGCCTTCATATTGCCTTACCTAACGTTCGTTAAGCAAAGCGTACGAGGCACCCCGCTGCGGTGTCAATCGGCCGCTGGCCTGCGCCAGCCCCGCGAACCCTCGCTACCCGGCGGCATCCCGCAGCCAGCCGGCGATCTCGGCGCGCGTGGGTATGCGCCCGCTGCTCACGAGCTGGCCGTCGATCACCAGGCCGGGGGTCGCCAGCAGGTCGTACGCCATGATTTCGGACATCGCCGAGACCTTGATCACGTCGGCGGCGATGCCGCTGCTTTCGGCCGCCTCGCGCACCACGGCTTCGAGCTTCCGGCAGTTCGCGCAGCCGGGCCCCAGGACCTTCACCGTCACCATGACACCACCTCCCTCGACCGTTGCGGAAAAGGAACTCGCCTCACGGGGTGCCGCCTGCCCGGACGGCGCGCGCATGCAGACGGCCCACCGTCAGTGCGAGCAGCGCCACGAAGCCGAGCGTACCGCTCACCAGCAGCGCGCGGTTCGCACCGTCGATCCACGCACCGTAGATCAGACCGGCGGCGATGCTGAACACCGCGACCAGACCCACGTAGGCAGCGGTGCGCGCGCGTCCGATCACGGCGGCCACCATCAGCATGCTCTGCAGGCTGAGTTCGGGATCGGCCATCAGGTAGGCGAGCAACGGTCCGCGGTGCATCCCGAGATCGAGGAACAGGTGCGCCACCGCCACCTCGACCAGCGAGGGGAAGTACATGAACACGCCAAAGAAAACGGCAACGCCATTGGCAGGCAGATCGTTCTGTCCCGCCAGCGACTCGATCCATTCGGGACGGATGAGTTGTCGCGCGACCCCGACCAGGAACACTCCGGCGACCAGCAGCGGAAAGATCTGCTTCACGAAACGCCACGATTCCCACAGCCACGCCTGCCACGCCGCCGCCTCCAGACGCCGGCCGTAATGGAGCACGGCGACCAGCGCAAGCACTTCGGCAACGAAGCGCCCCGTGATCGCCACCTCGAGTCCGCCGCCCGGCTGCAGGCGCAGCGTCGCGACCAGCAGCGTCGCGCCCGCGAGTGCGAGGGCGGCCCAGGTCCAGCGGTTGGCGCCCTCGACGATATCGTCCAGGCCACGGCGCGCGACCAGCGCGATCAGCACCAGCAGCGCAATCAGCACCGAACCCTGGAAGCTGACGCCCTCCTCGCCCTGCGCGGCGTCGAACGGCACCCAGCGCAGCAGCACGTCCTGCCACGACTCGGCCCACGCCAACGGCAACTGGACCGAAGCCAGCGTCGCGGTCAGCGGCCAGAGTCGCAAGGTCCCGGCAACGAGCAGCGCCAGCAGTGCCAGCAGCAGGCGCACGGCGACCGGATCGACGCTCGCGTGCGCCGCGAACAGCGCATCGGTCTGGCGGTCGTGGCGCAGGTCGTCACGCCAGAACAGCAATGCCATCAGCAGGCCGATGCCGATTCCGAACAGCAGGCAGAGCAGGAAACGGGCGGCAGCGAATTCTGGCCCCAGCACGCCGCCGGTGTACGCGATCGCCATGATATTGCCTGCGGGCGCGAAGAACAGGAAGGTGATCGCCGGTCCGATGCCGGCGCCCTTGCGGTACACGCCGGCGAACAACGGCACGATGGTGCACGAACACACCGCGAGCAGCGAACCCGCGGCGGCGGCGGCGGGATACGAGACATGACCCGGCGTGCCACGCCCCAGCCAGCGCGTGATGCTCTGCTTGGGGATCAGCGCCGTCATCGCGCCGGCGATGAAGAAGGCGGGCACCAGGCAGAGCAGCACGTGCGCGGCGAGATACGCCGCGAGGTTGCCGAGCCCTCCGTGAAGCAGGTGCAGCAGACGATCCATGAATCCGTTTCTCCTCAGGATGCATCCGCTCGCGGATGCCGCGGCAACGCGGTGGAGACCAGCGCCGCCGCGGCGACGAATGCCGTCGAGATCCACAGGCATGCGACCAGCCCACCAGCCTGGAACACCCAGCCAGAGAGCACGGTGCCGATCAGCCGCCCCAGCGCGTTGGCCATGTAGTAGAAGCCCACGTCCAGCGACACGCCGTCCTCGCGCGCGTAACTGACGATAAGGTAGCTGTGCAGCGCGGAGTTCACCGCGAACAGCGCGCCGAACACGAGCAGACCGAGCGGCAGCGTCGTGCGCGGTGTGAGTTCCGCCCCCAGCGCGAGCGCGATCAGCGCCGGCGCGAAGGCCAGCGCCGCGGCCCAGCCGAAGGCATCGCGCCCGTCGGCGCGTGCGCGCGTGATGTGCGGCGCCAACGCCTGCACCACGCCGTAGCCGATGATCCACAGCGCGAGAAAACCGCCGACTCGCAGCTGATCCCAGCCGAAGACGTCCGCGAGGTATACCGGCAGCGCCACCACGAACCACACGTCGCGCGCGCCGAACAGGAACACCCGTGCCGCCGACAGCACGTTGACCGCACGGCTCTGCGAGAAGATATCGCGAAACTTCGGCCTGTTCCTCGCCTTGCCCAGATCGGTGCGCAAGGTCGCCACGCTGCCGATCCATACCAGCAGCAGCGCCGCGGCCATCGCCGCGACCGCGCCGCGAAAGCCCGCGAACGCCAGCAGCGTGCCGCCGAGGAAGAATCCCGCGCCCTTCAGCGCGTTCTTCGATCCCGTGAGCCGCGCCACCCAGCGGTACAGCGGCCCCTCCGCGCCCGGCGGGAGCAGCAGCTTCACGGCGCTCTTGGCGCTCATCTTGTTGAGGTCCTTGGCGATTCCCGACACCGCCTGCGCCGCCATCACCCAGGCCACGGTCAGCGCGGCGGCCGGCACCAGCAGCATCGCCAGCGCCACGATCTGCAGCCCGAGCCCGATGTGCATGGTGCGGTTCAGACCGAGATGCGCACCCAGCCAGCCACCGAGCAGGTTGGTGACGACGCCGAAGAACTCGTAGAACAGGAACAGCAGCGCGATCTCGAGCGGGCGGTAGCCGAGCGCGTGGAAGTGCAGCACCACCAGCATGCGCAAGGCGCCGTCGGTGAGCGTGAATGCCCAGTAGTTGCCGGTCACCAGAAGGTACTGGCGCAGATCGTGCGTCATTGGCGCCATCGCCGGATCTCAGCCGCCGCCCACGAGGCGCGCCAGTTCCACGGTGCGGTTCACGTAGCCCCACTCGTTGTCGTACCAGGCGTAGATCTTCATACGCAGCCCCATACCGCTACTCCTTGGCGGTGCAACGGTCCAGCTGGCGTCGCGGGCGCTCGCCCATGCGCTTCAGGACCTTCAGGTTGGGCCGCACGAAGGCGGCGTTGGCGCGCGCGGTCTCCTCGAGCACCGCGCGCGCCCAGCCGGGCAACTCCGGCGCGAGCCGGTAGTACACCCACTGCCCCTGGCGCCGGTCCGCGAGCAGTCCGCAGCGGCGCAGTTGTCCGAGGTGGCGCGACACCTTGGGCTGGATCTCGTCGAGCGCGGTGGTCAGCTCGCACACGCACAGCTCGCCCTCGGACAGGATCAGCAGCAGGCATTTCAGCCGCGTTTCGTCGGCCAGGCACTTGAAGAAATCGGGCAATCGCACACGCACCTCGCATGGGCCGACATATACGGGTTCAAGTATATATCGCCTGCCGTATACGAACACCACCACCGTACGAGGCGCGCGGCGGGCCATCCGCTAACCATTTCGGGATAGGCCGCACCTTTGACAGCCGCGGCGGCGCGCACCGAACATGAGCCGCCACACACCCCAACGGAGAGCGAGTCCCCATGACTGCGAGCGGCATCGGCGACGCGGCGGTCGCGACCTTCGCCGAACACGAACGACGGTTGTTCCTGGCGCGCAACCCGCGTTCGACGGCGCTGTCCGGGCGCGCGCGCGGTGCGTTGTTCGGCGGCGTGCCGATGCACTGGATGGCCGACTGGTCCACCCCCTGCCCGCTGTTCGCGGCCAGCGCGGGCGGCGCACACCTCGTCGACGTGGACGGGCACGACTACGTGGACTTCTGCCTCGGCGATACCGCCGCGATGTTCGGCCATTCGCCCGCCCCGATCGCCGGGGCGCTGGCTGCCCAGGGCCGCCGAGGATTATCGACGATGCTGCCCGGCGAGGACGCGGTGGTCGCCGGCGAACTGCTCGGGCAGCGCTTCGGGCTGCCGTACTGGCAGCTCACGGCCACCGCCACGGACGCCAACCGCGCGGTGCTGCGCTGGGCGCGCGCGATCACCGGGCGCGCCACCGTGGTGGTGTTCGACGGCTGCTACCACGGCACGGTCGAGGACACGCTGGTGCGCCTGCACGCCGGGCGCACGGTGCCGCGCCCGGGGCTGATAGGCCAGGTGTTCGACGCCACGCGCAGCACGCGCGTGGTGCCGTTCAACGACCCCGGGGCACTGGAGCAGGCGCTCGCTCCCGGCGACGTGGCCGCGGTGCTGTGCGAGCCGGCGCTGACCAACATCGGCATGGTGCTGCCGCAGCCCGGCTTCCTTGCGGCGCTGCGCGCGGCCACCCGCCGTCACGGCACGCTGCTGATCCTCGACGAAACGCACACCCTGTCCACCGGCCCCGGTGGCTGCACGCGCGCATGGAAGCTCGAGCCGGACCTGCTCACCGTCGGCAAGGCGATCGCCGGCGGCATGCCGGCGGCGGTGTACGGGTGCAGCGCGGAGGCGGCCGCGGCGATGGAACGCGCGCGCGCTGCCGCCGGCGGCGGTGCGCACGGCCACAGCGGCATGGGAACCACGCTGGCGGCCAACGCACTGGCGCTGCGTTGCCTGCGCGTGAACCTCGAACAGGTGATGAGCGATACCGCGTGGGAACACATGCTGGCGCAGGCGGCGCGGCTCGCCGATGGCCTGCGTGCGCTGATCGCGCGTCACGGGCTGGCGTGGTCGGTCACCGCGCTGGGGGCACGCTGCGAGTTCCAGTTCTGCGCCGAGCCGCCGCGCGACGGCGCCGCGGCGCAGGCGGCGTTTTACGACGCGCTGTAGATGGCGCTGCACCTGTACCTGATCAACCGCGGCGTGCTGATCACGCCGTTCCACAACATGACGCTGTGCTCTCCGCACACCACCGGGGCCGACGTCTCGGTCCTGCTCACCACGCTGGACGCGGCGCTCGCCACGCTGCTCGCACTGCCGGGAGCGAGGCAATGACACCGATGGACTTCGCCGATCCCGCCGAGGCCGAACACTTCCTCGCGGCGCACCCGGAGGTGCGCTCGGTCGAGGCATTCCTGATCGACATCAACGGCGTACCGCGCGGCAAGCTGCTGCACCGCGACGAACTGCTCGCGGCGTACCGCAACGGCCGCCCGCTGCCGGCGAGCATCCTCGGGCTCACGATCAACGGCGAGGACGTGCCGGAGACCGGGCTGGTCTGGGACGTGGGCGACGCCGACTGCTGGACCTGGCCGCTGGCCGGCAGCCTGGTGCTGCAACCGTGGCGGGCACGGCCCACCGGGCAGCTGCAGCTCGCGCTGCACCCGCAGCGCGGCCTGCCCGCGGCAGTGGCCTGCCCGCGCCGCGTGCTCGCGCGCACGGTCGAGGCGCTGGCCGCCGAGGGCATGCATCCTGTGCTCGCGGTCGAGCTCGAGTTCTACCTGCTCGACACCGTGCGCGACGCCGCCGGCCGGCCGCAACCGGCGCTGCTCGCCAGCGGAACGCGGCCCGACACGCCGCAGGTCTACGGGGTGCTCGAACTCGAACAGCTGCAACCCTTCTTCGACGATCTCTACGACGCCTGCGAACGCCAGGGCCTGCCGATCCGCACCGCGATCTCGGAGTACGCGCCGGGGCAGCTGGAGATCACGCTGGAACACCGCGGCGAGGCGCTGCGCGCGATCGACGAGGGCGTGCGTTACAAGCGGGCGGTGAAGGGCGTCGCGGCCCGCCACGGCCTGCGGGCCTGCTTCATGGCCAAGCCCTTCGCCGAGCGCGCCGGCAGCGGCCTGCACCTGCACGCCAGCCTGGCCGACGGCGACGGCCACAACCTGTTCGCCAGCGAGGATCCCACCGGCACGCCGCTGATGCGCCACGCGATCGCCGGCATGCTGGAGCGCCTGGGCGAGTCGCTCGCGCTGTTCTGTCCGCACGCGAACTCGTTCCGCCGCTTCCAGGCCAACAGCTACGCGCCGCTCGCCCCGACCTGGGGCGTGAACAACCGCACGGTGTCGCTGCGCGTGCCGGGCGGCCCGGCCGCCACCCGCCACATCGAGCACCGCATCGCCGGCGCCGACGCCAACCCGTACCTGGTCGCCGCGGCAATGCTGGCGGCGATCCGCGAGGGCATCGGCGCGCGCCGCGAGCCGCCGCCACCCGTGACCGGCAACGGCTATGCGCAAGCCGGAGCACGCCTGCCGACCGACTGGCTCGCGGCGCTGCAGGCGCTCGCGGCCTCGTCGTGGGCGCGGGATGCCTTCGGCAAGGAGTTCCTCGAGGTGTTCCTCGCGATCAAGCACGCCGAGCACGCGCAATTCATGGGCGAGGTTGGCGAGCAGGACTGGCGCTGGTACCTGGTCCACGCCTGAGCGAGACAGCCACGACGGGCCGCGCGGGCCGGCGTGTGCGGCCCGTATAATGCGGCCGATGAGCAAGGCACTGCAGATCCTGCGCGACGTGTTCGGCCACGCCGCGTTCCGCCCCCCGCAACAGGACATCGTCGAGACCGTGATCGGCGGTGGCGATGCGCTGGTGCTGATGCCCACCGGCGGCGGCAAGTCGCTGTGCTACCAGATCCCGGCACTCGTGCGTCCGGGCTGCGGCATCGTGGTGTCGCCGCTGATCGCGCTGATGCAGGACCAGGTCGAGGCGCTGCGCCAGCTCGGCGTGCGCGCGAGCTTCCTGAACTCCACGCTGACGACTGTGGCGCAGCGCTCGATCGAAGGCGCGCTGCTCGCCGGCGAGCTGGACCTGCTCTACGTGGCGCCCGAACGGCTGTTCCAGCCGCGCACGCTGGAGCTGCTGGAGCGCGCGGCTATCGCGCTGTTCGCGATCGACGAGGCGCACTGCGTCTCGCAGTGGGGACACGATTTCCGCGCCGATTACCTCGCGCTCGAGCGCCTGCACCGCGAGTTCCCCGGCGTGCCGCGCATCGCGCTCACCGCCACCGCCGACCAGCGCACGCGCGCCGAGATCGTCGAGCGGCTGGACCTCGGCGGGGCACTGCACTTCATCGCGGGCTTCGATCGCCCCAACATCCGCTACCGCATCGGCATCAAGCAGAACCCGCAGGCGCAGCTGCTGCGCTTCCTGCGCGAGGAACATCCGCACGACGCGGGCATCGTCTACTGCCTGTCGCGCGCGAAAACCGAGGAGGTCGCGCGCTGGCTGAACGGGCACGGCTTCGCCGCGCTGCCCTACCACGCGGGCATGGACGCCGCCGCGCGCGCGGCGAACCAGGTGAGGTTCCTGCGCGAGGACGGCGTGATCGTGGTCGCGACGATCGCTTTCGGCATGGGAATCGACAAGCCCGACGTGCGTTTCGTCGCGCACCTGGATCTGCCGAAGACGATCGAGTCCTACTACCAGGAAACCGGGCGCGCGGGCCGTGACGGGCTGCCGGCCGACGCGTGGCTGCTGTACGGACTGCAGGATGTGATCAAGCTGCGCCAGATGCTCGACGCATCGCAGGGCAGCGAGGAGCACCGGCGCGCCGAGCAGCAACGCCTGAACGCGATGCTGGGACTGTGCGAGATCACCAGCTGCCGGCGGCGCGCGCTGCTGGACTACTTCGGTGAGCGCGGCGCCGAACGCTGCGGCAACTGCGACACCTGCCTGGAGCCCGCGCCGACCTGGGACGCCACCGAGGCGGCGCGCATGGCGCTCAGCGCCGTGCTGCGCACCGGCCAGCGCTACGGGGTGAACTACCTGATCGACGTGCTGCGCGGCAGCGGCAACGAACGGATCCGCGGCGCCGGCCACGACCGCCTGCCGACCTTCGGCGTCGGCGCCGCATTCGAGGCCAACACCTGGCGCTCGGTGTTCCGCCAGCTGGTCGCGCGCGGTTACCTGCGCGTCGACATGCACGACTACGGCGCGATCAGGCTGGAGGAGCGCTCACGCGCGCTGTTGCGCGGCGAGGAGCGCATCGAGCTGCGCCGGGAGCAGGCGCGCAAGGCCACCCGGCGAACCAAAGGCACCGCGGCACCCGCGGCCGCGGACTCCGCGCTGTGGGAGGCGCTGCGCGCCTGCCGCAACGCGCTGGCCGCCGAACAGGGCGTGCCGCCGTACGTGATCTTCCACGACAGCACGCTGCGCGAGATGTGCGAACGACTGCCGCGCGACGAGGCGGAATTCGGCCAACTGGGCGGCGTGGGCGAGCGCAAGCGCGAACGCTACGCCACCGCGTTCCTCGCCGTGATCCGGTCGATGACGTCCGTTGATCGACGGGACAGGCTCGCGTAGGTCCGGGCTGTGCCCGGACATTTTCTGGCACGTCGTGCGGCACATTGTTCGGCCGCAGGCCGAACCTACGGGCGTCGTGCGCCATGCCGTGTTCGCGTAGGTCCGGGCTGTGCCCGGACATCTTGTTCGGCCACAGCCGAACCTACGGGACATGTTCGGCCACAGGCCGAACCTGCCAGGTGCACTGCTGGCCGCGGTTCTGTTCCTCCAGCCACGCCTGCAGCGGCGCGAAATACGCCAGCACCGCCTTGCCGTTCATTTCGCGGGTGCCGGTGAAGGCCTCCAGCGCATCGGGCCACGGGCGCGAGCGGCCCATCGCGAGCATCGCGTCGAGCTTCGCGCCGACCTCGCGGTTGCCGTAGAACGAGCAGCGGTGCAGCGGACCCTGCCAGCCCGCGATCTCGCAGGCGCGCTGGTAGAACTGGAACTGCAACATGCGTGCGAGGAAATAGCGCGCGTACGGGGTGTTGCCCGGGATATGGAATTTGGCCCCCGGGTCGAAGTCCTCCTCGCTGCGCGCCACCGGCGGCACCACGCCCATGTACTCGCGGCGCAGATCGTTCCACGCCTTGTTGTAGGCATCGGGCGCGATGCTGCCATCGAACACGCCCCAGCGCCACTTGTCGACCAGCACCGTCCACGCCATTCCCGGCACCTTCTCCAGCGCCTGGCGCAGCAGCAATCCGATGTCGCGCGAGGCGTCGGGCACCTTGCCCGCCTCGAGCAGCCCGATCGACACCAGGTACTCCGGCGTGACCGACAGCGCGATCATGTCGCCGATCGCCTCGTGGAAACCGTCGTTCGCGCTGCCCAGGTACAGGAACGGCTGCCGGTTGTAGGCGCGCTGGTAGAAGTTGTGCCCGAGTTCGTGGTGCACGGTGACGAAGTCGGTGGCGTTGACCAGCGTGCACATCTTGATGCGCAGATCGTCCTTGTTGTCGACGTCCCACGCCGAGGCGTGGCACACCACCTCGCGATCGCGCGGCTTGGTGATCATCGAGCGTTCCCAGAACGTCTGCGGCAGCGGCGCGAAGCCGAGCGACGTGAAGAAGGCCTCCCCGGTCTTGACGATGCGCGTCGCGTCGTAGTCCTTGGCCACCAGCAGATCGTTCAGGTCGTAGCCGATGTCGCCGCTGCCGGCGGGCGCGACCAGGTCGTAGATGGAATCCCATTCCTGCGCCCACATATTGCCGAGCAGATCGGCACGCAGCGGCCCGCTGGCCGGCTGCACCGCGTCACCGTACTTGCGGTTCAGCGCCCGGCGCGTGTAGCAGTGCAGTTGCTCGTACAGCGGCCTGACCTCGCCCCACAGGCGATCGTTGAGCTCGGCGAACTCCTGCGGGCTCATGTCGTAGTTCGAGCGCCACATCGCGCCGAGGTCGGCGAAGCCGAGTTCGCGCGCGCCCTCGTTCGCGATCTCGACCAGGCGACGGTAATCGGCGCGCATCGGCTTGCCGACCGCGTGCCAGGACGTCCACATCTCCTGCAGCAGTTCGGGATCGCGCTCGGTGCCCATCAGCGCCTCGAGCTCGACACCCGGCCGCGCTTCGCCGCGGTACGTGCCCTTGCCGCGTCCGTAGGCGGACTGCAGGCGCGTGGCGATGGTCGCCAGTTCCCCGGCCGCGCCTTCGCGCTGCGGCGCCGGCAGCACGATCGCCTGTTTCAGGATGTCGAGCTTGCGCCGGGTGTCCGACGACAGCCCCGTTACGGCGTCGAAGCGTGCCGCCTCGTTGGCGAACTTCACCTGCAGCGCGGTGCTCTCGGCGGCGGCGCGCGCGTTCAGCCAGTCGGTGTCCTCGGTGATGTAGGTCGAGTTGACCCACGCGACCTTCGCCTCGTAGACGGAGAAATCACCGAGTTCGCGCTCGACCCGCGCGACGAAGGCATCGGCCTGGGCCGCATCGGGCGCCGCGCCGGCGGACGATGCGCCCGCGGGCGCGGCCGTCACGGTCGTCGCCTCGCCGGTGCGCTCGTCCCCGGCACCGCAGGCCGTGAGTGTCGCCGCAATCGCGATGGCGAGGATCCGTTGCTTCATGGTCAGGCCTCCATTCGTGTCATCGGCGGCAAGCGTGTTCGCCGCGCGCGGCAGTGTAAACCGCGCCCGCGCGAGCAGGCATTACCCCGCCAAGGTTAGCTCCCGCGCCCCGACTCGCGCAGTTCGGCGAGCGGACGCGAGCCGCCGGACCTGGGTTGGCGCCCGGCTTCGGGCGCGGTCAGGGGTTCGCACGGGTGCAGTTCCAGCAGCGAGCGGCGCGCCAGCTCCTGGTACTGCCGCACACCGTCGGCTTTCCATTCGAGCTCCACGGCGCTCAGCTCGCGCATCACGCGCGCCGGGATGCCGCCGACCAGCGTGCGCGGCGGCACCTGCGTGCCTTCCTTCACGAAGCTCATGGCGGCCACCAGCGCCTCCTCGCCGATCAGCACGTTGTCCATGATCACCGCACCGATGCCGATCAGCGCGCCGCGCCCGACCTCGCAGCCGTGCAGCACCGCGCCGTGCCCCACGTGGCCGTTCTCCCCGACGCGCGCGATGCGCCCCGGGTAGCTGTGCATCACGCAGTTGTCCTGCAGGTTCGCGCCGGCGCACAGCTCCACGCGGCCGAAATCGCCGCGCATGCTCGCTCCGGGCCCCACGTAGCAGCGCGGCCCGACGAGCGCATCGCCGATCAGCGTCGCCATCGGGTGCACGAAAGCCTCCGGGTGGATCACGGGCCGGTAACCGGCATAGCTGTAACAGGGCATTGGGTTCCTCTCGACGGAATGAGACCGGAAAAGCGTGCACCTTGCCCCAGCAGCCGTGCCGAGGCAATGCCCGGCACACCGGGCGCGCGATTGAATCCGCCGCATCGCCGCCCGTATAGTTCCTGCTCGCAGTAGCCGCCCGGGACCCCGCCATGCTGAAGCTCGCCCACGACCTGGAATTCGCCGATCTGCACCGCCCGGAAGGGCTGCAGCGTGTCGACGCGGCGTTCCTCGCGCACCTTGCCGGCGTCGACGAACCGCTGCACGCGGCACTACTCGCCGCGCGCGCCACCCCCGACGAGCTCGCGCACAAGGCGGAGTCGGAACTGCTGATCGCGCTCGCGCCGCACCTCGAGGATTTCGTCGCGCGGCTGTTCGGCATCGAGGCCGAAGCCTCCGCGCTGGCCGCAGCGCACCACGAGCTCGCGCCGGTGTTCAGCGTGAAGCGGCTGTTCGTACAGCGCCATGCGCTGCTGAAGGTCAAGCCCGCGGAGCTCGAGGGCTTCGATCCGGACGCCGCCGAACGCGAACTGCTCGACGGTCCGTTCGCCGAACTCGAGTTCGCACGCCGCATCACGGCGTGGCAGCAGGACGAGGCCGCCCACGCAGCGCAACTGGCGCTGGCGGCACGCTACGCGGCGTGGGCCGCGACCACCGAGGCGGGGCGGGCGCGCCACCGCGGCGGCGTGCTGTTCAAGACGCCAGCGAAACTCGATTACCAGAACCTGGTGCCGATCGTGACCCGCGAGACGCTGGGCTTCACGCGCCACAGCATCGACCACCTGCGCCGGCGCGAGGGTTTCGCGCTGACCGACCACGGCACCGATCTCTGCGGTGCGCTGGACGAGGCCAACTACTGCATCTGGTGCCACAACCAGGGCAAGGACTCGTGCTCGCGCGGACTGCGCGAGAAGGCGCCCAAGGGCGCGGACCCGGCGAGCGCGCCGTTTCGCAAGTCGCCGCTCGGCGTCACGCTGGCCGGTTGCCCGCTGGAGCAGAAGATCTCCGAATTCCACCTCGTCAAGACGCGCGGTGAGCCGATCGCGGCGCTGGCGATGATCGTGGTCGACAACCCGATGGTCGCCGGCACCGGCCACCGCATCTGCAACGACTGCATGAAGGCGTGCATCTACCAGAAGCAGCAGCCGGTGGACATTCCGCAGGCCGAGACGCGCACGGTCAAGGATGTGCTCGGGCTGCCGTGGGGTTTCGAGATCTATTCGCTGCTGACGCGCTGGAATCCGCTCAACCTGCACCGCCCGCTGCCTTTGCCGGCCAGCGGCCGCAAGGTGCTGGTGGTCGGGCTCGGACCGGCGGGTTTCACGCTGGCGCACCACCTGATGAACGACGGCCATACCGTGGTCGGCATCGACGGACTCAAGATCGAACCCTTGCCGGGCACGCTGTCGGGCGTGGACATCGAGGGTCGGCGCGTGGCGTTCGAGCCGGTGCGCGACGTCGACGCACTGATCGAACCGCTGGATGCGCGCGTGATGGCGGGCTTCGGCGGCGTGGCCGAATACGGCATCACGGTGCGCTGGGACAAGAACTTCCTGAAGCTGCTGCGCCTGCTGGTCGAGCGCAGGACGGAGTTCGCGATGTTCGGCGGCGTGCGCTTCGGCGGCACGCTGACGCCCGAGGACGCGTGGGCCATGGGATTCGACCACATCGCGCTGTGCGTCGGTGCCGGCGGTCCCACCGTGCTCGACATCCCGAACGGGCTTGCGCGCGGCGTGCGCGCGGCCTCGGATTTCCTGATGGCCCTGCAACTGACCGGCGCGGCGAAGGCCGACTCGATCGCCAACATGCAGCTGCGCCTGCCGGTGGTGGTGATCGGTGGTGGCCTCACGGCGATCGATACCGCCACCGAGTCGATGGCCTACTACGCGGTGCAGGTCGAGAAGTTCCTCGCGCGCTACGAGGCGCTCACGGAGGAGATCGACGAAGACACGATCCGCGCCAGCTGGGACGACTACGAGCGCGAGATCGCCGAGGAGTTCCTCGCGCATGCGCGTGCGATCCGCCAGGAGCGCCAGGCCGCCGCCGCAGGCGGCCGGGAGCCGCGCGTGATCGAGATGCTGCGCCACTGGGGCGGCGTGACGATCGCCTACCGCCGGCGGCTGACCGACAGCCCGGCCTACACGCTGAACCACGAGGAAATCGAGAAAGCGCTCGAGGAAGGCGTGTGGTTCGCCGAAGGCATGTCGCCGGTGGCGGTGGACGTGGACCATTACGGCGCCGCGCGCGGCATCCGGCTGCGCAGCGCCGCCACCGGCACCGAGCACTGGTTCCCGGCGCGCACCGTGTTCGTCGCCGCCGGCACGCAGCCGAACACCGTGCTCGCGCGCGAACACCCCGCGAGTTACCTGCTCGACGGCCGCTATTTCTGCGCGGTGGACGAGAACGGCAACCCGGTGAAGGCCGAGTACGGCGCCGCCAAGCCCGCCACGCCGCAGGTGCTGCTGTCACGGCGTCCCGACGGGCGCTTCATGAGCTACTTCGGCGATGTACATCCCTCGTACTTCGGCAACGTGGTGAAGGCGATGGCCTCGGCCAAGCAGGGCTACCCGACCGTCTCGCGCGTGCTCGCGCAACGCGAGCCGGCCTGCGCAACCCCGCGCCGGGAATTCTTCGATGGACTCGCGTCGCAGCTGCTCGCGAAGGTTCACCGCGTGGAACGGCTGACGCCGAACATCGTCGAGGTGACGCTGCACGCGCCGCTCGCCGCGCGCAAGTTCCAGCCGGGCCAGTTCTACCGGCTGCAAAACTTCGAAACGCTGGCGCCGGTGGTGCACGGCACGCGCCTGCAGATGGAAGGGCTCGCGATGACCGGCGCCTGGGTGGACCCCGAGCGCGGCCTGGTGTCGGTGATCGCGCTCGAGATGGGCGGGTCGAGCAGCCTGTGCGCGATGCTGCAGCCGGGCGAGCCGGTGGTGCTGATGGGCCCAACCGGTGCTCCCACGCACATCACCGGCGATGAAACGGTGGTGCTCTGCGGCGGCGGCCTGGGCAACGCGGTGCTGTTCTCGATCGGCGCCGCGATGCGCGCGGCCGGCTCCCGCGTGCTGTATTTCGCCGGCTACAAGAAGGTGCAGGACCGCTACAAGGTGGCCGAGATCGAGAACGCGGCCGACGTGATCGTGTGGTGCTGCGACGAGGCGCCGGGCTTCGCACCGGGCCGCGCGCAGGATCGCACCTTCATCGGCAACATCGTGCAGGCGATGGACGCCTACGCCGAGGGGCTGCTCGGCGAGTGCACGATCCGCCTCGAGGACGCCGACCGCATCATCGCGATCGGCTCCGACCGCATGATGGCGGGTGTGGCGCGCGCACGCCACGAGGTGCTGAAGGAGCATCTGAAGCCGCACCACTTCGCGATCGGTTCGATCAACTCGCCCATGCAGTGCATGATGAAGGAGATCTGCGCCCAGTGCCTGCAGCCGCACCGCGACCCGATCAGCGGCGAAACCAGCTACGTGTTCTCGTGCTTCAACCAGGACCAGCCGCTCGACTGCGTTGACTGGAAGGTGCTGAACGAACGCCTGAAACAGAACTCGCTGGCCGAAAAACTCTCCGCGCGCTGGCTGGAGCTCCGCATCGGGGAACAGCGCCAGAATCGTCCAATGGTGTAGGTCCGGGCTGTGCCCGGACATTGGTGAGAAACCCGTTCGGCCGCAGGCCGAACCTACGGCGCGGTCCGGGCTGCGCCCGGACATTGGTGCGGCACACCGTTCGGCCGCAGGCCGAACCTACGCCTTCCGCCAGTGGTAGTGGTAATACACCACCGGTATCACGATCAGCGTCAGCAGCGTCGAGACGAACAGGCCGAAGATCAGCGACACCGCGAGACCGCCGAAGATCGGGTCGTCGAGGATGAAGAGGCCGCCCATCATCGCCGCCACCGCCGTCAGCGCGATCGGACGCGCGCGCACCGCGGCGGCCGCGATCGTCGCCTCCTCCAGCGACTTGCCGGACGCCACTTCCTGCTGGATGAAATCGACCAGCAGGATCGAGTTGCGCACGATGATGCCGGCGAGTGCGATCATGCCGATCATCGACGGTGCGCTGAACTGCTGCCCCATCAGCGCATGCCCCGGCATGATGCCGACGATCGTCAGCGGGATCGGCGCCATGATGATCAGCGGCACGCCGTAGGAACGGAACTGCGCCACGACCAGCAGATAGATCAGCACCAGCCCCACCGCATACGCGGCCCCCATGTCGCGGAAGGTCTCGAAAGTGACCTGCCACTCGCCGTCCCACTTGAGGCCGGGCGCCCAGGTCTCCTGCGGCTGCTGCGTGTAGAACTGCGCGAGGATCGTGCCGGCGACCGGCGTTTCGGCCAGCGCGGCCGCGATCGCACGCATGCCGTACATCGGGCTGTCGGTGGCGCCGGCCACGTCGCCCGTCACGTACACCACCGGCAGCAGGTTCTTGTGCAGGATGGTCTGCTCGCGCACCGTCTTGCGCACGGCGACGATCTCCGACAGCGGCACCAGCGCACCGCCCTGCGAACGCACGCGCAGCGCGAGCAGCGACTCGACCCGCGCCTTCGCCGCATCCGACAACTCGACCCGCACCGGCACCGGCGCCGCCGCGTTGGCGTCGTGCAGGTACGACATGCTCTCGCCGCCGACCGCGGTGGCGATCGCGCGCGCGACATCGGTCTGCGCGACCCCGAGCCGCGCGGCGCGCGCGCGGTCGACCGCGACCACGAACTTGGCCTGCGCCGCCTCGACCGAATCGTCGATGTCGACCACCTCGGGTGTGGCCTCGAAGGCCGCGCGCACCGCGCGCGCCGCCGCGATGCGGCTCGCCTGATCGGGACCGTAGACTTCCGCGACCAGCGGCGACAGCACCGGCGGTCCGGGCGGCACCTCGACCACGCGCACGCTGGCGCCGTGGCGCGCGCCGATCGCGGCCAGTTCGGCGCGCACGCTGGCGGCGATCTGGTGCGACTTGCGCTCGCGCTCGTGCTTGTTGAGCAGGTTGACCTGGATATCACCCTGCCAGGAGTCTGCGCGCAGGTAGTACTGGCGGACCAGCCCGTTGAACGTGATGGGGGCCGAATCGCCGGCGTAGATCTGGTAGTGCGTGACCTCCGGCACCCGGCGCAGCACCACGGACAAGTCCTGCAGCACCCGCTCGGTGGTTTCCAGCGGCGTGCCCTCAGGCATGTCGAGCAGCACCTGGAACTCGCTCTTGTTGTCGAACGGCAGCATCTTCATGACGACCGCGCGCACGCCGACCAGTGACAGCGACAACGCGATCGCCAGCAGCAAGCCGCCGAGCAACAGCCAGCGGTTGCGCCGACCCGCCGCACCGCCGAGCAACGGGTGCATGATCCGCGCGAACAGGCGGTGCAACGCGTCGTCCCCCGCGACCGGCGAATGTGCGTGCGCGGGCGCGGCACGCAGGAACAGCCGGCGGTACAGCCACGGCGTGAACACGAACGCCACCGCCAGCGAGATCAGCATGCCGGTGCTCGCGTTGATCGGGATCGGACGCATGTACGGGCCCATCAGTCCGCTGACGAAGGCCATCGGCAGCAGCGCCGCGATCACCGTGAAGGTCGCGAGTATCGTCGGACCGCCGACCTCGTCGACCGCCACCGGAATCGCCCCGCACAACGGCAGGCGGCCGAGTTGCATGTGGCGGTGGATGTTCTCGACCACGACGATGGCGTCGTCGACCAGGATGCCGATCGAGAAGATCAGCGCGAACAGCGACACGCGGTTCAGTGTGAACCCCCAGGCCCACGAGGCGAACAGCGTGATCGCGAGCGTCACGATCACCGCGGCGCCGACCACCAGGGCCTCGCGACGCCCCAATGCGAACAGCACCAGCACGATCACCGACAACGTCGCGAAGATCAGCTTCCTGATCAGCGTCTGTGCCTTGTCGGCCGCCGTCGCGCCGTAGTCGCGCGTCACCGTGACCCGCACCTCGTCCGGGATGCGCACGCCGCGCAACTGGCGGAGCCGCTCGTGCAGCGCAGCCGCCACCTCGACCGCGTTCTCGCCGGGTTTCTTCGCGATCGACAGCGTGACCGCCGGCACGTGCGCACCGGCGGCGAGCGCTTCGCCAACGCCAACGCCAACGCCCACGCCGAAGCTGACGTAGCGCCGCGGACGTCCGGAGCCGGCGTTCACGCGCGCCACGTCGCGCAACAGCACCGGCACGCCGTCGTCGACCCCGATCACCACGTCGGCGATCTCCTCCGGCGTCATCAGGAAGGTGCCGGCCTGCACCAGCATCGCGCGCCCTTCGTCGACGATGCTGCCGGCCTCCGCAGCGGCGTTGGCCACCGACAGCGCGCGGCGCAGATCGTCGAGCACCAGCCCGTAGGCGGCGAGCCGCTCGGAGTCGAACTCCACGCGCACCGCGCGCTCCAGGCCGCCGATGGTCTCGATGTCGCGCGTGCCGGGCACCCGCTGCAGTTCGGGCTCGATCGCGCGCGCGATGCGCAACAGGTCATCGGCGGCGATGCGTGGATCGGGGCTCCACAGCGTGGCCGCGAAGATCGGCACGTCGTCGATGCCCATGGGCTTGATCAGCGGCATGCCCACTCCGCTGTTGGCGGGCAGCCAGTCCTGATTGCTGAAGAAGGCGTTGTAGAGGCGCACGATCGCCTCGGTGCGCGGCTCGCCGACGTAGAAACGCACGGTCAGCACGGCCATCCCCGGCGAGGAGGCCGAGTAAACGTACTCGACGCCGTCGATCTCGGAGACGATGCGCTCGGCCGGCGTGGTCACCAGCGATTCGACTTCCGTCGCGGATGCGCCCGGGTAGGGAATGAACACGTTCGCGAACGTCACGTCGATCTGCGGCTCTTCCTCGCGCGGCGTGACCAGCACCGCGAACAAGCCCAGCAGGAAACCGAACAGCGCGAGCAGCGGCGTGATCTCGCTGGACTGGAACGCGCGTGCGATGCGCCCGGACACCCCGAGCCGCTGCGGTTCGGGCGCGCTCACTGTGCGGACCCCGCGACGGGAAGCGCCTTGTAGCTCGCTGCCGCGGCCTGCGGATCGCTGGCGACGCGTTCACCGTCGTCGAGTCCGGCGAGCACCGGCACGCGCCCGTCCGCCGTCGGCGTGCCGGTGCGCAGATAGCGGAACGACAGCCCGCCGTCGGCGGCGACCACGTACGCACCCTCGACCTCGCCGCGGCGCACCAGCGCCGCGGGCGGCAGCAGCAGCCGCTGCTCGGTGCCGGTGACGAATGCCACTTTCAGCAGCACGCCCGGATACACACCGTGCTCGCCGGGCGGCATCGTGACCAGCACGCGGAAGGACTGGGTGCCTGGATCCGCGTTCGGTGGAATGCGCATTTCCTCGGCGTTCACCGAGGCGCCGTCGGGCAGCAGCACACGCGCCTGGCGGTGGCGGCGCAGCACGCCGATATGCTGTTGCGGCACGTCCACGCGCACGCGCAGGTGCTCGAGCGACACGCCGGTCATCAGCGGCTTGCCGACGGTGACCGTCTCGCCGATCTGCACGTGGCGCTCGACCACGATGCCCGCGTACGGCGCGCGGATCACCGTGTACTCCAGCCCTTCACGCGCTTCGGCGAGCGCCGCCTCGGCCGCCTTCATGCGCGCACGCGCCGCGTCCTGGTCGGCCCGCGCGCGGTCGTACTGCGCCCTGGCGATCAGCTTCCTGGCATAGATGTCGCTGATCCGCCGGAACTCGGCCTCGGCCTCGACCAGTCGCGCACGCGCCTCGTTCACCGCCGATTCGGCCGCGGCGTCGCGCGCCTTCTGTTCGGTGTCGGTGAACCGCACGATCACCGCGCCCTTCTCGACCGCGTCGCCGACGTCGACCGGCATCTCGACCACCCGCCCCGCGGTCTGCGCCGACACCGTCGACTGGTTCACCGCCTCGACGACGCCGTCGAAGGTGGTCTCGCGCGCGACGCTGGCGGTCTCGACCACGACCGTCGCCAACTCCGCTACCCCTTGTGTCGCCGGCGCCGTCGGCGGCGGCGGCGACTCGGAACACGCGCCGACGAGCACGACGGCAAGACTGGCGGCCGCGGATCGTATCGTTCGCATCATGTGCGTTGCCCGGAGTTGCAGGTTCGCGTTACAGCTTACCATCCGGGCGCTACGCGTTCAGCCCGGCGGGCCCGGTCCGGGCTGCGCCCGGACATCCGAAATGTTCGGCCGCAGGCCGAACCTGCACGGACAGGGTTTCGTAGGTCCGGGCTGCGCCCGGACATCCGAAATGTTCGGCCGCAGGCCGAACCTACGCGCGGGCGATGAAACGGTCGAGCGCGTTCGCGAAGGCCTGGCGATCGCGCTGGTCCAGCGCGGGCGGCCCGCCGGTGTGCACGCCGCTGGCGCGCATCGTGTCGAGGAAGTCGCGCATGTTGAGCCGTGCGCGCACGTTCTCGCGCGTGTACAGCTCGCCGCGCGGATTCAGCGCGGTGGCGCCTTTCGCGATCACCTCGGCGGCGAGCGGAATGTCGGCGGTCACGACCAGGTCACCGGCCTCGCACAGGCGCACGATCTCGTTGTCCGCGACGTCGAAACCGGAGGCCACCTGCAGCGCGCGCACGTTCGCGATGCGCGGTACCGGCAGCGCCTGGTTCGCGACCAGCGTCAGCTCGATGCCGGTACGCGCCGCGGCACGGAACAGGATGTCCTTGATCGTGTTGGGACACGCGTCGGCATCGACCCAGATACGCACGGTGCGGCGCGCTGGCGGCTCAGTTCCCGAGCAACTGCGGCGCCAGCAGCTGCACCATCTCGCGCATGCCGTCCTTCCAGTCGACCGTGGTCGGACCGACCAGCGCGTGCATCCGCGTGGTGTCGATCTGCAGGCTGCCGAAGGCCTCGGGATTCTCGCGAAACACCGGCTCGAAACCGGTGAGCTCCTGCAGGTAGGCGCACCACTGCTCGATCGCGACCGCTTGCGAACCGCCGAAATTCACGGTCGTGACTTCTGGCGTGGCAGCGGCGAGCAGCCCGGGAATCTTCGCCAGGCAGTCGCGCTCGTGCAGCGGGTTGTAGACGTTCGGACGCTCCGGGTGCACTTCGATGGGCACGCCGTTCTGCATCATCAGCAAGTGATACCACGGCCAGCCGCCACGGGTTCCGTACGGCACGCTGAGTCGCGCGATCGTGGTCGGGATGCCGAACTCGTGTGCCGTGAAGCGCGCGACGGTTTCGGCGGCGATCTTCGAGATGCTGTAGGTCGGCAGCATCACCCGGTGGTTGTCCCCGAGCGGCGAATCCTCGGTGCGCGGCTCGTGCCCGCCGTACGCGTAGACCGCCGTGGACGAGCAGTGCAGGAACGCCCTGGCGCGGCGGCAATGCAGCATCAGCCGCCCCACGCCCTCGGCATTGGCACGCAGATCGTAGGCCCAGTCGCCGGTTTTCATGACCGCGAAATTCAGCACGTAGTCCGGGTCTTCGGGCACGGCGTCCAGCGACCCGTCCGCGAGGTCGACCGCGATCGGGTGCGCGCCGATCGCGGTGAAGGCATCGCGGTCCTCCGGCTTGCCGAAGCGCGCGAGTGCGAACACCTCGTTGTGCGGCGCGAGTGCCTCCACCAGCGGCCGCCCGACCTGCCCGGTAGGTCCGGTGACCAGAATGCGCTTGCCTTTGAGCTCCACCGTCATCGATCACCTCCGGTTCGCTTTGGTCGGGTCACAGGTTCGGCCACAGGCCGAACCTGCGGGCGCCTGGCTTCAGAAGCCTTCCTTCTTGTGGCAGTCGTTCCACACCAGATTCGGGAACAGGCGCCGCATGATATACCCGAAACGCGTGCCCTTGCCCGGGAATACCCAGAACTCGCCTGCGGCCAGTGAGGCCTCGATGGCATCGAGCACCTCCGAGGGCTGGATCGGGGGCATCAACTCGACGGTCCTCGGCATCACGGTCGCATAGCCCTGCTTCAGCAGCGGCGTCGCGACCGGCGGCGGGCAGACGCACGCGAAACGCACTCCGCTCGCGCGGTTTTCGTGGTACAGCACCTCGGTGTAGGCGGAAACCGCGAACTTCGATGCGTTGTACGCGCTCGTGAGCAGGGTCGGGATGATGCCGGACATCGAAGAAAAACTGATGAAGTCGCCACTGCCGCGACGCACCATCGCCGGCAGCGTGGCCTGGGCGATGTTGACCAGTCCGCCGTAGTTGATCGCCATCACGCGGTGTACCTGCACGTTGGCGTGCTCGAGCGCCCTGCCGAAGGGCATGATCGCCGCCGCGTTGTAGACGCGGTGGATCGGGCCCAGCGTGTCCTCGATGCGCCGCACGGTCGCGTCGACCCCGGCGAAATCGGTGACGTCGACGCGAAACGTCGTGATCCGCTCGTGCCCCTGCGCGGTCTGCGCGAGCCCCTCCTCGTTCACGTCGAGCGCCGCCACCCGGGCGCCGCGCTCGTTCATCATGCGGCACGCGAGCTGGCCCATGCCGCTGCCGCCGCCGGTGACCAGTACCACCTTCCCGTTGATGTCCATCACGTGTCTCCCGCGGTCTACTGCTTGTCGCGGCATCGTAGTCGCATTGGCGGCCGGCGGTGGTTAAAGCGTTGTAACTTTGATCCCGGGCGTCGCCGCGTTCCGGCCCACGGGGCGAATCGCGTACACTGCCGCGATTCCTGGCGGCAGGCCAACGTATGCAGAATCCATCCTGGCTGGGCAAGCTCGTAGGCGGCGGACTGGGCCTGCTGATCGCCGGCCCGTTCGGTGCGCTGCTCGGCACCTTCGCCGGCCACCTCGTCGACCGGTTCCGCGCATTGCGCAGCCGCATCGGCGGCCAGTTGCAGCGCGTGCGCGAAACCTTCTTCGTCACCACCTTCACGCTGATGGGGCGCATCGCGAAGAGCGACGGGCGGGTCAGCGAGCGCGAGATCGAGGTCACCGAGCAGCTGATGGCGCGCATGGGGCTCGGCGCCGATCACCGGCGCGAGGCGATCGCGCATTTCAAGCGCGGCGCGGCCCCCGGCTTCGACATCGATGCGCAGATCGCCGCGTTCACGCGCGATTGCGCGGCGCACCCGGCGCTGCGCCAGATGCTGCTGATGTTCCTGTTCAGCACCGCGGCGGCCGACGGTGCGCTGGCCGGCGCAGAACACGACTTGCTGCGACGCATCGCGATGCGGATCGGTTTCTCGGAACCGGCCTTCGAACAGATGATGCGCATGTTCCAGGCGCAGGATCACTTCCAGGGGGAGCCAGGCAGCGCCGCGCCCTCGCACTCGCTGGCCGACGCCTACGAGGCGCTGGGCGTCAGCGAGGCGGCCGGGGATCGCGAGGTCAAGCAGGCGTACCGGCGCCTGATGAGCCAGTACCATCCGGACAAGCTGATTGCCGAAGGCATGCCGGAGGACATGGTCAAGATGGCTACCGAGCGCACGCAGGAAATCCAGGCTGCCTGGGAACAGGTGCGACGCGCACGCGGCATCTGAACCGTCGACCGAACGCAGGAGTCCCCGATGGAAAACGTCTTGCAATGGGGTGTCGAGGTCATTCTCGCGCTGCAGGCCAATCGCAGCGAAGCGCTCGATGCGTTCTTCAAGGCGATCACGCAACTGGGTGGCATGGGCCACGTATTCATCGTCCCGCTGGTGATCTGGAGCCTCGGTTACCGCACCGGCGTGCGCTTGCTGCTCGCGCTGCTGCTGTCGGCCTTCGTCAATTTCGCGCTGAAGGACGTGTTCGCGCAGCCGCGTCCCTTCGATCTGGACCCCTCGATCGGACCCGAACGCGAGATGGGTTACGGCATCCCGAGCGGACACGCACAGCACACGCTGCTCGAATGGGGACTGATCATTGCGTGGTGCAAGCGCCGCTGGTTCACGCTGCTGGCCGTCACGCTGATCGCACTGATCGGTTTCTCGCGCGTCTGGCTCGGGGTGCACTTCCCCACCGACGTGCTGGGTGGCTGGCTGCTGGGCGCGGCGTTCCTGTGGGCAACGCTGCGCCACGGCGATGCGATCGCCGCGCGGCTCACCGCCGCAGGGTGCGCGGGGCAGGTGTCGATCGCGCTCGGCGTGTCGCTGCTGTTCGTCCTGTTCTACGTCGTGGTGCCGAAGACCGCCTACCTGATCGGACTGTCGGGCCTGTGGCTGGGTGCCGCGCTGGGGGTGATCGTCTGCACACGCCTGCTGCAGGCGCCGGAGGGCGGCGCGTTGTGGCAACGCGTGCTGCGCTATCTGCTCGGCATGGTGGTGCTGCTGGTGTGGCTGGAGCAGTCGGCGAAATGGGTGCCCGAGGTGCGTGGCACGGCGTGGTACCTCGCGGCCTGGGGCAACAATTTCGCCGGCGGCCTGTGGCTCACCGCCGGCGCGCCGGCACTGTTCCAGCTGCTGCGCCTGTCGCCACGCCCCGTTCGGCCCGTACCCGACCACGCAACGTAGGTTCGGCCTGCGGCCGAACATGTCCGGGCGCAGCCCGGACCTACGTGAACGAATGTCAGGCGTGGGTTCGGCCTGCGGCCGAACGAATCGAATCAATGTCCGTGCGCAGCCCGGACCTACGGGTCGGGGAGGACGTCGTCCGGGGGTTCCCATTCCTCGCGGGTCGCGGGGTCCAGCGCGTCGTTCACGCGCTCGCCGACCTCGCGCTCCACCGCACGCTCGATGGTCTGGCGCGGATTGGCCCAGTCCAGCTCGGCCGGCCACACGGGCACCACGCCTGACACCGCCTCGCGCACCGCGCCCTCGGCGTGCTCACGCGCGGCCTCGCCCGCCTGCTCGACCTGGGTGACCGCCGCTTCGCGCGCCGTCGCGACACGCTCGTCGGCCGCCGCCTCGACGCGCTCGGCCAGCACCTCGGCCGCATCGCCCTTGAGCAGCGCCACCGCCAGCTGGTTGGTCTCTGAATTCCAGACCATGCCTGCCTTGTCGGCGAGCTCGGGAATCGGCGTGTAGCGCGACACCACGTAGAACAGCGGCCCCTCGCGACGCAGCTCGTTCGCGGTGCGCAGCAACCGCATCGCCGGGTCGTAGCGCTCCCCGAGCAACGCGACCAGGCGGTTGCGCAACAGCGGCTGCTCGAACAGCTTTACCTGGTTGGGATCGAAACCGACCAGCGGTTTCAGCAGCGCCCACATCAGCTGGCTCGACGACGGCAGCAGCAGCGCCGGCGCGAAACAGCCGCCGAGCAGCACGACCAGCAGCGCTCCGGCCAGCAATCCCCGGCGGTGCAGGCCGCGCGGCGCGCTCATCGCGCGCGCTCCCGGCGGATACGCGCCATCGCCCCGAACATGCCGGCCACGTCGGCCGGCGCGTCGCTGCCCGCGAACTCGCGGTACAGCGTGTCGACGTTGACCACGATGCGCTCGGCGTCGCCCCACGAGGAGTAATCGTCGAGCGCGATGTCGAGCGCGGCCTCGTAGACCGGCATGCCGGCGTCGAAGCGCAGGCGGGCCTGGTCGCGGATGTAGACGAGGTAATCGCGCACCGCGCGCACGCCGCGCAGGTCGGTGATCGGCCCGTGGCCCGGCACTACCGTCTGCGGCGCGAGCGCGATGATGTGCTCGCAGGCCGCGATCCAGTTCGCCACCGGCCCCGCCCACATGATCGGGTGTCCCTCGATGAACAGGATGTCGCCGGTGTAGACCACCGCATCGTCGGGCACGTGCACCAGCGTGTCGCCGCGCGTGTGCGCCGGTCCCACCTGCGTGAGCTGCACCCGCTTGTCACCCACGTGCAGCTCCAGCGCTCCGCTGAAGGTACGCGTCGGCAGGCGCTGCGTGATGCCTTCGAACTCGAAGGCGCCGAAGCAGTGCAGGAAGAACTCGCCCATCTCCCCGAGCGCGGGTGCGGCCTGGCGGAAGTCGAGCATCACCTGCGGCGACTCGTGCGCCATTTCCCCGGCGGCGGCCGCGGTGGCGACGATCTCGGCTTCCGGCAGCAGGCAGTTGCCGTTGCAGTGATCGCCGTTGGCGTGCGTGTTCACCACCGTCGCCACGCGCCGCGACGCCGGCACCGCGCGGCGCATCGCCGCGAGCATCTCGCCGGTCAGGCGCAGATCGAACAACGTATCGACCAGCAGCGTCTGCTCGCCGTCGACCACCAGCCCTGCGTTGCTCCAGCCCCAGCTCCCATCCGGCTGCAGCCACGCCCAGGCGCCGTTGCCCAGGTCGTGCAGGCCGCGCGTGTAGGGCCGGATCCCGAGCTTGCCGTTCATGCCGATGTTCCCCCCGGGACAGCCGGCGGCGTGTCGGCCACCCAGATTCCGCCGTCGTCGATCAGCGAACGCAGGTCGTTCAAGCGGTTGACGTTGCCGTCGGTCAGCGTCTGCCCCCGCGCGATCAGCACGTGGCCGTCACGCGAGCGTACATCGCGCGTGAGCCGCATCCCGGGCTCGAGCTGATCCGCCGCGATCTGGCGCTCGGTGACTCCTGCCTTGGCCGCGCGCGAAAAAAGCGGCGGCAGCGCGTGCCGCGGCAGCGGCTCGTCCTCCGGCGGTACGGTTTCATCGGCCGCCTGCAGCGTTGCCAGTTCGGTCTTCACCACCGCGTAGGCGGCGCCGATGCGCAGATGCATGCGCTCGCCCAGCGCCATCGCGACCCGATCGGCGATCAGGTCCTTGCGCAGGGGCTTGACGAGGAAGCCGTTCACGTCGAGCGCTATCGCCGCGCCCAGTACCTCGGTGTTCGAGAACGAGGTCAGCAGGATCACCCGCAGGTCGCGCTGCACGCCGGCCCTTCCGGCGCGGATCTCGCGCAGCAGCTCGAGTCCGTTCATGCGCGGCATGTGCACATCGCTGAGCACCAGCGCGCAGCGCTCGCGCGCCAGATGATCGAGCGCCTGCACGCCGTCCTCGACCGCCGTGACGCGCTCGCAACCGAGCGTGCGCAACGCCTGCACCGTGAGCCGGCGCTGGAAGGCATCGTCCTCGACCAGCAGGATGTCCAGCTTTGCCAGGTCGGGTGGCGCATATCTCATGATCGATCTCGTCCCGATGCCGGTGTGCACGCCCGGATGTTAGCCCAGCGCCGCAGGTGTATCCAATGGTGTGCGGGCACCGCGTTCAGGGCCGGATGCCACGCTGCGCGGCGGCCGCCAGCACCGCATCCAGCAGAACTGCCAGCACGGGATGTCGTGCATGCACCGCGTCGCCATCGCCGGCGGCGCCGGCGCTCTCGAGTGCCTGGCAGGCATCGGCGAGCCGGCTCGCCCCGACCATGCGCGCCGAGGACTTCAGTCGATGCGCCACACGACCTGCCTGGGCGATATCGCCGGTGGCAACCGCGGCATCGATCTCGGCGAGTGCCGTCTGCGCGTGGCGCAGGAAATCGGCGAAAAATCCGTCGATCAGCGCACGGTCGTCGCTTTCCAGATACGTCTCCAGCGTTCCCCAGTCGACCGCCCGATCGCCGTCGGCGCCCACCAGCTGCGGCGGCATGGCTAGCACGCCGCCCTGCGCAGCCACGGTTCCATCGGCTTGTCCATGCGGATCACGTGCTCGATCACCCATTCGCGCGCGAGCTGGAGCAGTTCCGGACCCAGCCGCGCGCGCAACGCATCGAGCGCCGCGCGCCGGGTCCCGTCGATCACTGCCACGTTCTCGACGCCACCCAGTAGCGCGAACTCGCGCTGCAGTCCGCCATCGAGTTCGACCAGCATCTCCACGATACGCGCATGCGCGCTGCGATGCTCCGCCAGCGCCGGGTAGCCGACGCGCGCCTGCAGCGCCTCCTCGCGCTGGAAATGCTCGCACGTATACTCGAGCAACTGGCCGAAGAACAGTGGCAGGTGGCCCAGCGTCTCGGCGCTGCTCAGCGACAGCTCAATGCAGTTGAACAGGCAGAGCAGGTAGCGGTGGTCCTGATCGATCTGCGGATCGCCGACCGCGAGCTGTTCACGCCACACTACCGGCATAATCCTGCCCTCCCGCCGACGGCGACCCGAAACCCGTCACTCGTGCGCCACGCCGCCGATCACCTCGCGCAGCATGTCCTGCAACACGCGCTTGTCCACCGGCTTGCCGATGCAGCGCTCCGCCACGTTGCGCACGAAATCCTGCGCCGCCGCGTTGACCGCACCGCCGGTCATGAAGATGAAGCGCGCGAGCATCGTCGGGCGTATCGCAGACAGGCGCTGATGCACGTCCATACCACTCAGGCCGGGCATCATCAGGTCGCACAGCACCGCGTCGAAATGCTCGCCGCCGAGCAGCCGCTCGAGCGCCGCGCGCGAGTCGGTCGCGATCACCGCGTCGTGGTCCGGCTGCAGCACGCGCGCGATGATCTTGCCCACCAGCGGGTCGTCGTCGATGATCAGGATCCGGCCCCGCCGCACCGGCGGCAGCGCCGGCTTCGGTTCGATCACCACGCCATTCGGGGCGCGCTGCGCCACCGGCAGCAGCAGGCGGAACGTGCTGCCCTTGCCCGGGTCGCTGTCTACCGTGATATCGCCTCCGGCGGCGGTCACGATGCCATGGCAGATCGACAGACCGAGCCCGGTGCCCACCCCGACCGGCTTGGTGGTGAAGAACGGGTCGAACAGCCGCGCCACGTTCTCGGGCGCGATACCGCAGCCGGTGTCCTGGATCTCGATCACGACGCGCCGGCCGTCGGGCTCGGTGCGGCAGGCCACGCGCACCAGATTGCGCTCCGGAACGCCCTCGGGGATCGCGTGCGCGGCGTTGACCAGCAGGTTCAACACCACCTGCCCCAGGCGCGCCTGCCCGATCGCCACCGGCGGCACCGCGGCGAGCGCGGTCTCGATGCGCGCGCGCGGGCGGATCTGGTTGCCGGCCATGCGCAGCGCCAGTTCGATCGCCTCGTGCACGTTCGCGCCGCTGTGGTCGTCGTCGTGGTTGCGGCCGAAGGCGCTGAGGTCACCCACGATGCGGCGCACGCGCTCGGCGCCCTGCTGGCAATCGTGCGCCAGCTCGCGCCCCTCGCTTATCAGCGGCGCCAGCGCGTTTTCCGCGGCGCTGCCGCGGGCAGCGTCGTGGATGCGGTCGAACAGCGAAGGCTCGAGCACCGACAACCCGCCGATCACGTAACTCAGCGGGTTGTTGATCTCGTGCGCCACCCCGGCCGCGAGCAGTCCCAGCGACGCCATCCGATCGGCCGCGACCAGTCGCGCGCGCAGCCGCTCCTGTTCTTCCTGCGCCACCCGCACATCGGTCACGTCGTGGAAGACCATCACCACGCCCGTGACATTGCCGTCGCGGTCCCGCACCGGTGCGGCGCTGTCGGCGATGGAGCGCTCGTCACCGTCACGGCGCACCAGCGCGGTATGGTTCGCGAGTCCGACCACACGACCTTCACGCAGCACCCGCCCCACCGGGTTCTCGACCGGCATCCGCGTGCGCTCGTTGATGATGTGGAACACCTCGGCGAGCGGACGCCCCCTGGCCTCGTCGATATTCCAGCCGGTCATGCGCTCGGCGACCGGATTCATGTGCTCGACGCGTCCGTTGGCGTCGGTGGCGATCACGGCGTCACCGATGCTCTGCAGCAGCGTGGCGAGCCGCTGCTCGCGCTCGGCGAGCGCGTGCTCGTTGCGGCGCAGTTCGGTGAGGTCGAGCAACGTACCGAGCACGCGCTCCACGGCGCCGTCCTCGTCGATCTCGGCGCGTGCCCGCACCAGGACGCTGCGCTCACCGCCGTCCACATGGCACATCCTGACTTCGGTCTGCAGCAACGGATTCGCGGCAGACAGCGCATCGAGCCCACTCGCGAAGGCGACGCGGTCACGGTCACAGACCAGCGTCAGCAGTCCCGCCAGTCCCGGTTGCAGGCGCTGCGGCGCCAACCCGAACAGCGCCGCGCACTGCGGCGAGTAATCGACGCGTGTGCTGCGCCGGTCCAGCACCCAGCTGCCGAGGCGCGCCAGCGTCTGCGCGTCGTCGAGCAGCGCGCGCTCCTCTTCTTCGGCCAGCGTCAGCGCGCGCAGTCGGCTGGCATTGCCGAACAGCACGCCGACCAGCAGACAGATCAGCACCGTCATCATCAGCGCCAGCCCGAAATCGACGCCGAACCAGCCGCGGTCGTGACCGAGCAGATGCAGCGCGGCCAGAGCCGTGGGCACCAGGATCGCCGCCGGCAGCATCCAGCGCGCCATCTCGCCCTCGAGCCGGCTGCTGGCGAGCAGGCGAACCATCGTGGTTCGCGGCTCGGCGAGCAGCAGTGCCGCGGTCAGCAGCAGCAGGCCGAGCGCGGCCGGGAACGTTATCCAGGTCAGCGCGACGAGGCCGCCGTCACCGGTCACGCCGAGCAGCGTGCGCATCATCGCGAACAGCGCCAGTACGCCGGCCGCGACCGCGCACGCCTCCGCGACGCGAATGCGCCGCGCGCCGAAGGCGAGCAGCGATGCCGCCACCAGCGCCAGCGCCACACCGGTGGCCGGCGCGGGCCAGAACCAGCCGTCGGCCAACTGGATACGGCCCACGATCCCCAGCGCGATCAGCAGCAGTGCGAACGCGGCACCCCGTGCAAGACGCTCGCGCCCCGTGATCAACGCCGCCACCCCGGCGGCTCCGGCCAGCAACCCCAGCGCCGCGCCGATGCGTATCGGTTCGCCGGCGCCCAGCGCCGCCAGCGTGCGCAGCCCCAACGCGTGTCCGCCCGAAGCCAGCAGAGCCACCGCCGCCGTGGCGAGCGCGCAGCGCATCGCGAGGCAGCGCAACGCGGCCAGATGTTCCATGTCCACTCCGTGCCCGGTCATTGTTCGTCGAGCGCAGCCCGCACCTGGCGCGCCAGCTCGGCGCGCCGGTACGGCTTGCCGAGCAGCCGCACCCCCGGGTCGAGCCGGCCGTGGTGCACGATCGCGTTCTCTGTATAGCCGGAGGTATACAGCACGCGCAAGGCGGGCTGCAGGCGCAGCGCCGCATCGGCGAGGTCACGCCCGCTCATGCCGCCCGGCATCACCACGTCGGTGAACAGCAGTGCAACCTCGGGGTGCTCGCGCAGCAGCTGCAGCGCGTGCGGGCCGTCGGGGGCTTCGAGCACGCGGTAGCCCAGGCCGGCCAGCTGCACCCGCGCGTAGGCGCGCACCAGTTCGTCGTCCTCGACCAGCAGCACCGTCTCGGTGCCGCCACGCACCTCGGCAATGGCAGCACCGGCGACCGGCGCTGCGGCTGCTTCGCCGGCGCGCGGCAGGTAGAGCTTCACCGTGGTGCCGTGGCCCGGTTCCGAATACACGTTGACGTGGCCGCGGGACTGCTTCATGAAACCGAACACCATCGCGAGCCCGAGACCGGTGCCCTTGTCCTTGTCCTTGGTGGTGAAGAACGGCTCGAACACACGCGCGAGGTGTTCCGGCGCGATTCCGGTGCCGGTGTCGGAGACGGCGATCATCACGTAGTCGCCCGGCTCGATCTCCGTATGCCGCGCGCAGTAATCGGCGTCGAGGTGTGCGTTGCCGGTCTCGATGGTCAGCCGCCCGCCGGAGGGCATCGCGTCACGCGCGTTGATGCACAGGTTCAGGATCGCGCTCTCGAGTTGCGTGGGATCGATCAACGCCGGCCACAGTCCCGCATGGTTCACGAACGCGATTTCCACGTGCTCGCCGAGCGCGCGACACAGCAACGCATGCATGCCGCCGACCAGTGTATCGACGTCGATGCGCTCCGGTGCGAGTGCCTGCCGGCGCGAGAAGGCGAGCAGCCGCTGGGTCAGCTCGGCCGCACGCTGCGCGGCACCGGCGATCATGTCGGCAGCAGCCCGGCGCTCGGCATCGTCGATCTCGTCGGCCAGCAGATCCGCGTTGCCGAGTATCACGGTCAGCAGGTTATTGAAGTCATGGGCGATGCCGCCGGTGAGGCGTCCCAGCGACTCCATGCGCTGCGCGGCCTGGAACTGCGCCTCGATCGTATGTTCGTGCGTCACGTCGCGGATGAAGAAAGTCAGCCCCTCGGGCGAAGGGTAGACGTTGGTATCCAGCCACACCTTGTCTCGCTCATACCAGCCCTGGAAGCGCTGCACGTTGCCGGTTTCCATCGCGATCCGGTAGCGGCGTTCGTACTCGGTACCGATCATCTCGGGAAACACCTCGAACATCACATGTCCCAGCAGTTCACTCTCGCCTCGCCCGGAAAGGGCCAGCGCATGCGGGTTCACGTAGGTGTAGCGCCAGTTGCGATCGACCACCAGCACCGAGTCGGTGATACTCGCCATGACGTTCGCGAGTCGCGTGGCAAGATGCCGCGCCTCGAGCTCGAGCCGTTTCTGGCCCTCGATGTCGCTGATCGAACCGAACCACGCGTAGATGGCGCCGGATTCGTCGCACACCGGAAGCGCGCGCAACTGGTGCCAGCGGTATTCACCATCGTGACGCCGCAATCGCACCTCGAGCTCGTGCGGGTGTTGCGCAGCAACCGATGCGCGCCACGCATCGCGCGCGCGCTCGAGTTCATCCGGGTGGATGATGGCACCCCAGCCCTCGCGCAGGATCTCGTCTTCGCCGCGACCGCAGTAGTCGCTGATCTGGCGCGACAGGAAATCCATCTGCCCGTCGGGCGCGGCGCTCCAGACCGTCAGCGGCATCGCGTCGGCCAGGTGCCGGAAACGGCGCAGGCCGTGGCGCTCGGCTGCTTCGATCGCCGCCGCCGCACGCTCGGCCGCGAGTTGCTCGGCAGCCAGCGCGATGCGCGCGAAGCCCAGCGCGAACAGCACCCACGCGAGTCCGGCCGCGCGGTTGATCAGCCAGTGTCCGCGCATCACCTCGGCGTCGGCGACATCGGGTGACAGGATGCCGCCGACCACCACCAGCAGCGCGGCGAGCCCGGCCACGCCGTGCAGCAGCAGCCGTTTGCGCGCGAAGCCGGCCAGCAGCACGCACACCGCGTACAGCGACCCGACCGCCACGCCCTTCGGCGTCAGCGTGTCGATCCACAGGAGCAGTGCGAGCCCACCCAGCGCCAGCGCTCCCCAGACCGACCCCGGCAGACGCCGGGTGCCGTGCAACCACGCTCCGAAGTGATTCGTGATGCTCATGACGATTTTCCTTATATTCACGGTAAAGCATATGCCAATCGCCGGCGCGATGACATCCACACCCGGTGCCGACCGTTCGATCGCACCCCCGGAGGCGCGACCGCGGAACCACCCACCTGCGACGGGTGTCGCCTGCATGGCGCGTCTTGCAATCGACGGCAGGCGGGAGATACTGCGGCCATAAGCACAACCGGGATGCCGCCATGACCGACTACCATTTCGAGCACCTTCCCCCCACCGCCCGGGTGCAGCGGCGCTGACCGGACAGCGGACCGGAGGGAAGGCGCCGTGGCCAAGGGCGACCACATCTACGTGCAACGCGCCGGCGGGTTGTACGCACACCACGGCATCGACTGCGGCGACGGCTCGGTGATCCATTACAGCGGCGAACACTGGTACTCGCCGCGCAGCGTGCGACACACGGCGATCGACGCGTTCGCGCGTGGTGACGAAATCCTGGTGCGCGACTACGCGGAGTTCTTCGCGCGGCTGCGCGACACCAGAAGCCTGCCGCGACGTCTGCACGTGCAGCTCGCGGCCCTGCTGCGCGGCGGCAGGACACAGACCTCGTTCTCACCCGGGGCGGTGGTGGAACGTGCGCGCAGCCGGCTCGGCGAAGCGCGTTTCGACATCGTGCTGCACAACTGCGAGCACTTCGCGACCTGGTGCAAGACCGGCATCAGCGACAGCGAGCAGATCCAGGCGCTGTGGCGCGCCGTGCTGGATCGCGCGAGCTACCGGCAATGGCGCCGCGAGTCGGTCGTCAGCGCCCTGCTCGACCGCGACGCCTCCGGCCCGTCCGGTCAGTGACCGGACAACGTCTGTTCACCCGTAGGTCCGGGCTGTGCCCGGACATCGATCGGCATCGCCCGGACATCGATCGGCATCGCGCATCGAATGTTCGGCCACAGGCCGAACCTACGGGGTCGGCGGGCGGTGCGGGAGCGTCCCGGTGATGCGCGCCTGCAGTGTGTCCCACTCGCGCTCGAAGTCCTGCGCGTAGCGATCGCCCAGCGGTTCGCGCGCGAGCCCCTTCGCTGCCTTCTCCAGCGCCTCGCAGGCATCGCCGAAGCGCGTTCCGCCCACCGATCGCGACGAGGACTTGAGACGGTGCGCGACGGCACCGGCACCGGCCACATCACCCGCGGCGAGCGCGCGGCGAATCGCGGCGACACCGTCGCGCGCCGACGCCAGGTAGTCGGCCAGCAACTCGTTCACGAAGGCAGCATCCTTACCTACCAGTTCCTCGAGCACGCCGGTATCGAGCACGGCATCACGCAGGGAGGCGTCGTCTGCATGTTCCGTGTTCGGACCGTTGGCCGCCGGGGCACGCGGCAGCCAACGCTCGAGCATGGCGCGCAGGCGCTCCGTCTGCACCGGCTTGGTGAGGTAGTCGTCCATGCCTAGCTCGTGACAGTGCTCGGCCTCGCCCTTGATCGCGTTGGCCGTGATCGCGACGAACGGTACCCGTGCGCCGCCGCGCTCGGCGGCACGGATCGCCTGGCACAGCGCGTAGCCGTCCATCTCCGGCATGTGCAGATCGCTGAGAACGATGTCGTAGCCGCCAGCGCTCCACAGTTCCAGCGCGCGTGCCGTTGTCGGCCACGTCGGCCCCCAGCCCGAGCAACTTCAGCTGCTGCAGGATCACGCGCTGATTGATTTCGTTGTCCTCGGCCACCAGGATCCGTGCCTCGCTCCAGGCGGCTGACCCGGTAAGCGCGGGTGACACGACCGCGGGCTCCGGCAGCGGGGCGTGCGCGACCCCCAACGGCAGCCGCAACTCGAAGCTCGAACCCGCCCCGAGCCGGCTGGCGACGCGGATATCGCCGCCCATCAGTTGCACCAGCCGGTGCGCGATCGACAGTCCGAGCCCGGTGCCGCCGAAGCGGCGGGTGGTCGCGGCGTCGGCCTGCGTGAACGGGCGGAACAGCGCCGCCAGCGTCGCCTCGTCCATGCCGATGCCGTTGTCGGTGATCGTGAACACGAGCAGCGCGCGCACGTCGTCGCACGCCCCGAGGCGCACCGAGATCGTGACCACACCGTTCCCGGCGCCGCTGAACTTCACCGCGTTGCCGCCGATGTTCAGCAGCACCTGGCGGATGCGTGTCGCGTCACCGACCACGTGGCGCGGAAGCTGCGGATCGAGGTCGAGCCGCACCACAACGCTGCGTGGCAGCGCCAGCGCGCGCAGGGTCGACAACAGGCCGTCGAGCAGTTCGTGCAAAGCGAGCGGCCGGCTCTCGAGGTCCATGCGCCCGGCCTCGATCTTCGAGAAGTCCAGCACGTCGTCGATGATCGCGAGCAGCGCGAAACCGGATTCGCGCACCGTCTCCACCAGCGCGCGCTGCGAGGGATCGAGCCCGCCGTGCTCGAGCACGTCGACCATGCCGATCATGCCGTTCAGCGGCGTGCGGATCTCGTGGCTCATGGTGGCGAGGAACGCCGACTTGGCGCGGCTCGCCGCCTCGGCGGCAATGGTCGCCGCGTACATCTCGGCCTCGCGCGCTTCCAGCCGCGTATTGGATTCCTGCAGTTCGCGCGTGCGTTCGGTGATGCGCTGCTCGAGCTGCCCGTTCAGCTCCTCGAGCGCACGCTCGGCGATCCGGCGGCGCGTGATGTCGTGCGCCAGTCCTTCACCGCCCAGCAGCCGTCCCTGCGCGTCGTGCACCGGCACCGCGCTGACCTCGAGCACGCAGGGGCTGCCGTCGGCGCGCGGGAACTCGAACTGCACCAGCGATTGCGTGTTTCCGGCGCGGATGTTGTCGATGTAGCGTTGGCTGTCCTGCGCCGTGGCGGCGAGGCGGGCCTGCTGCAATTTCGAAAGCGTATGAACGATCCGCTCCAGCGGAAAACCCAGGATAGTGGCGGCCGAAGGGCTTACGTAGGTGCAGTTGTAGTTCGCATCGTGACGGAAGAAGAAGTACTCGGTGCGAACGTTCTCGACCAGGCGGCGGTAACGCGCCTCGCTGGCGCGCAGCCGCTCTTCCTGTTCGCGACGGCGGATCTCGGAGGCGATGCGTTGGGCGAACAGCTTCAACAGCCGCAGGATCAGCGCGTGCTCGTGCAACGCGTGGCGCGCGATGATGGCAAGCAGGCCGAACCCGGCGCCGCCGGTGTCGCAGAGCGGCGTCGCGGCGTAACCCTCGGCGCGCACCCTCGCGAGCGTCCGGTTGTGTGGAAATACCTGCCGCACCGCGCGCGCATGGATGATCGGCTGCCCGGCCGCCATCAACCGCATCCCCTCCTCGTCGAGTTCGAATCGCTGCAGCGGCTGGGGCTCGCCGTCGATGACCATCGCGACATCACGCATCGCACGGGTCTCTGCCCCTTCGCGCACCGCGATCACCGCCATCTCGACCTCGAGCAGCTCGCACAACCTGAGCAGCAGGTGCTCGAAGTAGTCGCCCTCGCCGAGGTGCTCGTGCAGCGCGGCCAGCGCGAGCTCGGTGACCCGACTCGCGTGGATGTCCTGCAGCACGCCCAGGGTATCCCCCGGGTATTGCCTCAGCGAGCCATCGGCACGCGGGATCTGCAAGCGCACCCAGCGCGTGCGTCCGTCGACCCGCAGGCGGAACTCGAGATCGCATGCTTCACCCGCCACGACCGCGGCCCGCGCGTCGGCGACCACGCGCTCCCGGTCCCCGGGATGCACCGGCGCAACGAATTCCTCCAGCGTAGGGCGCGCGCCAGGCGGCATGCCGTTCAACCTGCACATCTCGTCCGACAGCGTGAACCGGCCGTCGGTGGCCTCGTAGTACCAGCTGCCGACGTGGGCGATCGCCTGCGCGCGCTCGAGCAACAGCCGGGCGTGGCGCTCGGGCGCATGATTCGGTGATTCGACCGGCGGCGGCATCGGATGTATCCCCGGCAAGCAAGGGAGGAGCGATACTCCTTATCGGCAGGTCCAGCCGGAAATCCGGTCCGGGATCCGGTCGCCCGGCATCGGACGGGCGATGAAGTAGCCCTGCGCCTGGTCGCAACCCATGGCGCGCACGAATTCCCAGTCGTCTTCGTCCTCGATGCCCTCGGCGACGCTCTTCATCCCGAGCTGGCGCGCCATCAGCGTGCTGCCCTCGGCGATCGCGCGCAGCGCGCCGTCGTGCGCGGCGCCATGGATGAAGCTGCGATCGAGCTTCAGTTCGTTGAACGGCACGTCGCGCAACTGCGCCAGCGAGGAGTGTCCGGTGCCGAAATCGTCGATCGACAGCCCGATGTTGCGCAACCTGAGGCGGGTCAGGATCTCCAGCGCCGCCAGCGGGTTCGCCATCAGGCGGCTTTCCGTCACTTCGAACACCAGACCGTCCAGCGGGAAGCGGCTGTTGGCAAAGCTGTGGAACGCACGCTCCAGGAAGTCCAGCGACGTCAGGTTCGCCATCGACACGTTGATCGCGATCGAAAGGTCGATCCCGGCGGCGCGCCACCGTTCGCCCTGCGCCAGCGCGGCATCGAGCACCACGGCGGTCAGCGCATCGATCAGACCGTTTTCCTCGGCCAGCGCGATGAAGCGGTCGGGGAAGATCAGTCCGTGCTCGGGATGGCGCCAGCGCACCAGCGTCTCGACGCCGCAGACGCGCCCGCTCGCGAGGTCGATCTTCGGCTGATAGTGGTTCTCGAGTTCGCCGGCGGCGATGGCGGCGGCAAACTCGGCGACCTCGATCGGGCCGCCTGTCGCCAGGCCGGCGGGGGCGGCACCGCCCGGCGTGCACTGCGCCAGCAGCCGGCGCAGCTGCGCCGGCTCCACTGGTTTGGCCAGGGCGCCCAGCACCCGCAGACGATGCGCCTGCGCGAGCTTCTCTGCAGTGCGCAGGATGCGCTCGCTCTCCCCGCTGACCAGGATCAGCGAACCCGTATAGGCGCGGTCTGCCAGGTGGCGCAGGAACTCGGCGCCGTCCATGTCCGGCATCTGCAGATCGCAGAAGATCAGGTCCACCGGTGGTTCTGCTCCACCGAGGCGTTCGAGCGCGGCGAACGCGGACTCGCATGCCGTGATGTCCTGCTGTCCCGCTGCGTGCAGTTGACGCGCAAGCAGCTTCAGCACGAAGGGTTCGTCGTCGACCAGCATGATCCTCATCGCAGACCCGTTCCCCGACCGTCGTGCTTTCTTGTTCGTTGTCCGATGTCCGGTCCTTGCCCAGACGTCATGGTTCGTCTCCGGCCGCGAGAATAATCCGCATCCCGGCTTCCACGCGCCGGAGCATCACCTCGAACTGTGGCAAGGATCGCATTATGGCAGCGATATCGCCGCTGCGCCCGCGATCCTCCAGCGTGGCGCACAGATCGCCGAGCGCCAGCGCGCCCACCGAGCGCGACGAGGACTTCAGCTTGTGCGCCAGCGCCGCAAGTTCGGCCGTATCGCCGCTGCGTGCGGCCGCGGCGATCGCCTCGCCTTGCCGCGCGCACATGACCAGGTAGTCCTCCCGCAGTTCGCGCAGGAACTGCGGGTCATCGCCGACCAGCGCCACCAGCACCGCGTGATCCACGGCCGGCGGCTCGGCCGGCGGCTCGGCCGGCGGCTCCGGCATCCATTTGTGCAGTTTGGCGCGCAGCCGTTCGAGCACCAATGGCTTGATCAGATAACCGTCCATGCCGACCGCGAGTGCCTGCGCGCGGTCCTCCGCCACGATGTTCGCGGTCAGCGCGAGGATCGGCAGGTGGCTGCCGTCGCCACGGCGCGCTTCCTCCTCGCGGATCGCCCTGGTCAGCGAGACCCCGTCGCGTCGCGGCATGTGCATATCGGTCAGCAGCAGCGCATAGCGCGAGCGTCGCCACATCGCCAGCGCCTCTTCGCCGTCGGCCGCCAGTTCGGCCGCGTAGCCGAGCAGCGCGAGCTGGCGCAGGATCACCTGCTGGTTGGTCGGTTCGTCCTCGGCAACCAGGATCAGCCGGCCCGCGGCGCGCGCCGCCTCCACCTCCGGGCCCGGGGGTGCGTCGGCGAACGCACGCCGCGCGTTGCGTTCGGCGGGTGCTTCACTCGCGCGACCGGCCGCGATCGCGACCGCCTCGACCAGGCGATCGCGGCGCAACACCTGACAATCCAGACTGACCGCGCCCGATGCTTCCCGGCGCGCGCGTTGCCGCCGGCCGCGGGTCAACAGCACGACCGCGGCATCGGGAAAGCGAGCCTGCGCCTGCGCGGTGGCGACTGCCGGTGACGTCTCGCCCGTGGCGTCGAGCACCAGTACGGTAACCGTGCCGGGCCGCAGCGCGCCCGACGCCTCCCCGGGAATGTGCACACGGGAGTTGGCGCCCGCGCTGCCGAGGTACGCGCACAGATCGGCGGCCGCGAGCTGCAGGCCGTCGAACACCAGGCAGTCGATTCCGGCCAGCGTGGGGGCGTCCGGTTCCGGCACCTGATCGGCCGTCTGCAAGGGCAGCCGCACACGGAACACGCTGCCCTTGCCCGGTTCGCTGGCCACACCGATCGTGCCACCCATGGCCTCCGCCAGGCGTTTGGAGATCACCAGCCCCAGGCCGGTGCCGCCGAAACGGCGCGTCGTCGAGTCGTCTGCCTGCGTGAACGGCGTGAACAGCCGCGGCAGGACGTCGGCGGCGATGCCGATGCCGTTGTCGCTCACGCTGAGCACCAGCCCCGTTGCCGGTGCGGCCTCCCGATCCGGCTCCAGGCGGATCGCGACGCGGCCCCGCACCTCGCTGCGCCCGCCCGAGAACTTGATCGCATTGCTCGCCAGGTTGTTCAGGATCTGACGCAGCCGGGTGGCATCGGTGATGGCGAGCGCAGGCAGCGCCGGGTCCACGTAGGGATGCAGGTCCACACCGCGTTCGGTGGCGCCCGAGACCAGCGCGAGGCACACGTCCTCGACCAGCTCGCGCAGCGCCACCGGTTCCGGGACGATCGCAAGCTGTCCGGCCTCGATCTTCGAGAAATCGAGGATGTCGTCGATGATGCCGAGCAGCGAAAACGCCGAATTGCGGATCGTGCGCGCCATGTCCTGCTCGTGCTCGGGCAGCGCGCGCCGGCTCAGGATCTCGGTCATGCCGATGATGCCGTTGATCGGGGTGCGGATCTCGTGGCTCATCGTGGCGAGGAACACCGATTTGGCGCGGCTGGCGCGTTCGGCCTCGTCGCGTGCGCGCTCCAGCGCGCGGTTGCTTTCCAGCAGCGCCCTGGTGCGCTCCGCCACACGCTCCTCCAGCCGCTCCTGCTCGATTCGTACCGCCCTATTCGCCTCGCCGAGTTCCGCGGCCGCATGTTCGAGCCTCTGCAAGGCCTGCTGCAGTTCGCTGATATCGCTGAGCACGATCACTATGTGCGTTGCGCAGCCGTTTGCACCGACGATCGGTGCCACCGAGGACTTCGTCCAGAACTCGCTGCCATCCTTGCGGCGGTTCGCGATCGTCACGCGCTCCGTGCTTCCCTTGAGCACTGCCTCCATCATGCTGAAGGCGGTGCCGCGGACTTCGCCATCGGGCAACAGGAAAGTGGGACTGCCGCCCAGCACCTCGTCGCGGGAATAGCCGGTGATGCGCTCGAAGGCCGGGTTCACATAGCTGATTCCGGGGTCGGGCTCGAGCGCGTGGATGCATATCCCGTCGGCGCTGGCCTCGATCGCCTGTTCGAACAGACGACGCGCTTCCTCGAGTTGGTGCTGGCGCGTGATGTCGTGCTGGGTGCTGATCCATTCGACGATCGCGCCATCGGCGTCGCGGGTGGGGAACACCGAGACGTGGGTCCAGCGCAGTGCACCGGTCCTGGTCTGCATCGGCAGCTCTCCTTGCCAGCCGTGTCCGGACTGGATGGTCTCGCGGGCCGACTGGAGGATCGCCGGGTGACGAGTGAAGTCCTCCATCATCGGCGAGCGTGCACCGAGCAGCTCGTCCTCGCGGTAGCCGGACAGGGTCAGGTAGCTGGCATTGACATAGCGCACGATGCCCTGCGCGTCGGCCACCATGATCGCCGACGGGCTCTGCTCGACCACCTGTGACAGTCGCCGCAGGCGTTCGTCGATCCGCCGCTGCTCGCTGATGTCGGTGTGCGAAATCACCACGAAACACAACCCGGACCCGAGCAGGCGCGCCGCGCGCACGCGGAACCAGCGCTGCAGATCCGGTGCGTCGCAGGGATACTCCATCACGAATTCGTCCTGGCCGTGGCGCAGCACGGCGAGCAACCCGTCGCGGAAGCGGCGCGCAAACGGGCGCGATTCGGCGCGCCTCGGATCGTCGTCGGTTAGCGAACGCTCGCACACCGCCAGGTAGTCGACGCCCTCGCTCAGCCGCGCCGGGTCGCCATCGTTGGCCAGCGCGAACTGGCGCCAGGCGTCGTTGACCAGCACGATCTGCGCGTTGTCGTCGATCACGCAGATGTTCGCGCCCAGGCTGTCGAGCGTGGATTGCGTGAGTTGCTGCGAGACGCGCAGCGCCCCCTCGGCACGCTTGCGTTCACTGATGTCGTTGTAGGTGTACAGCGCCCCGATCGTCTCGCCGTGGCGCGTGCGCAGCGGCGTGGCATTGACCGTGTAGAAGCGGCGCGCGTCCGGGTTCACGCGCTCGCGGATGCAGATCTCCAGATCGCGCAGCACACCGTCCACGGCCAGGTCGAAGACCACCGAGTCGCCGTCGGGAAACGGCGTGACGCCGTCCCCGAGGCACAGCTCGTAGCGCTCCCGCCAGCTCCGGCGCCAGGTTGCCAGGTCGGCGCTGCCCATCCATTCGCGCGCCTTGCGGTTCGCGGTCGTGATGCTTCCCGCGCTGTCGGTGGCGATCACGGCCTCGGTCAGGTTTTCCAGCAACAGCCCGTCGAAGCTCTTGCGGCGCTGCAGTTCGCGGCGGACCATCGCGTCACGCGCCGCGTTGAGCAGCACGATCAGGCTGCTCAGCAGAGCGATGGCCAGGCCACTCAGCAGATAGGGACCGGAGACCGCCGCCCAACCCGGTGTCCAGCGCCCCGGGCGCGGGCTGATCGCAAGCTCCCAGTTGCGTCCGCCGAATTCGATACGCTTCCGGTACGTGGGAACATCGCTGCCGGCCGCCTCGTCCAGCGTATCGAGCAGAACCCGGTCTGCGTCCCCCGCCGCCGCGGCAGCGGCAGGGGACGCCTCGCCGAGGTCACTCACGGCCACCCCCAGACCGAGCCGGCGTGCCTCGGCCGCGAGCGGATCCAGCATCGCCTCGACGTCGAACACGGCGGTCATGAAGCCGCGCAGCGCCGCCCGACGCTCGCCGAGTGTCGCCACGACGGGGTCCAATACCGAGTCGTAGACCGGCAGGAACAGCAGCACACCCTGGCGCCGTACCCGCGCGAGCAGCACCGGGGGTGTGGCGCGTGCGGCATCGGCGGCCAGCGCCCTGGCCATCGCGCGGCGTTGCACCACGCCGGCGCCGAGATCCAGCCCGACGATGGCTGCGTTGTTCCGCTCGGGAACCGTGAGCGTGACCGGGTAGTGTTCCGCGCGCTCCGCCGCGTCCACCCGCTCACCGCTCGCGTCGATCTCGAAGATGCGGAAACTGTCGCCCAGGAACCGGCGGGCCGCCGCCTCGAAAGGGGCGCGCCTCGCAGCGCTGACGCGCGGAACCCATTCGATCGCGATCAGTCCGGACCGGTACGCGGTGTAGGCGTTGAAGCGGCTGAACTCCTCCGGCGTGATGCGTTCGCTGGCCGCCAGGAAGCGCTCGTTCGCGCGCAGCGGTGCGGGCTCGTCGGCGAGCGGCGCAACGTGCAGGCGGTCGATACTCTGCGCATCGGCCTCGAACGCACGGCGCGCCTCGTCGGTTTCCATACGCGCGATCAGGTGATGGGCGGCACCAATCACGACCGCCGTCAACAGCAGCGGCGCCGCAATCGCGATCACCGCGCGCATACCGGCCCGACGGAAATGGCAGCACGCGTAGCACGCCGGCCCGAGCAGCAGCACCCCCAGTGTGTTCGCGATCCACCAGGCGAACCACAGCCCATGGGTGTCTCCGCCGCGCAGCGTCACGCCCAGGGTGCCGATCGCCGCCGCGATCGCGCAGGCGGCCGGCCCCGCCACCGCCAGCAGCAGGACCAGATCGCGAACCTGCCCGCCCTTGAGGATCGCCGTCTCGAGACGGCGGCCGATGAGCGCGCCCAGCACGGCCTGCACGGCGGAGCCACCGGCGATCAGCATACCGGTCGCGAAGGAGAGCAGCGACCAATCCCGGGTTCCCTGGAACAGCAGCGAACCGAGCAGCACCGCCGGCCAGAAGCGCAACCCGTGGACCAGCAGCATGGCCACGCCGAAACCGGCCGACAAGGTGACCGGAGGGATCGCGGCCGGATGAACGGCAGCCAGATGAGCTCCCAAGTCGAGGGCCGCGTAACCCAGCGCGATCAGAACGAACCGTAGCCAGTGCGAGTGGGCGTGCGGCATCGCGGCGGTCACTGGGCCCGGGACGGCCTGCCTGTGGTGGTGCCTGTGCGACGGGCGCGGTGCAGGAGCGGCATTGCGTACTCCGGTGCGAGGGGGCTTTGAGACACGGACGCGCCGGTTAGCATAGTCTCGCTGCCATACGTCGCCAAGCGAAGCAGAATGCTCCTCGCGGTCCGGGCTGTGCCCGGACATTTGTTCGGCCGTAGGTCCGGGCTGTGCCCGGACATTTGTTCGGCCGTAGGTCCGGGCTGTGCCCGGACATTTGTTCGGCCGCAGGCCGAACCTACGGGGACATCTGTTCGGCCACAGGCCGAACCTACGGGGACATCTGTTCGGCCGCAGGCCGAACCTACGGGGACATCTGTTCGGCCGCAGGCCGAACCTACGGGGACATGTTCGGCCGCAGGCCGAACCTACACCGGCAGCGGGAAATGATTTATGGTGCGCGGAAAATAAACCGGCACAGGGACAACCCGCGCTTGGTGAATCACGGACTTTCCCGGCAAGGCGCGCTCGACCGGGCGCTGGCGGACGGTTTGCGCGCGCTGGGCGGCGAGCGCTTCCCGGGCACCCTGGCCGATCTGCTGCAGGCGATGGTTCCCGCCGACGACGTGATGGTCGTGCTGTTTCGCGAGGGCGGCGCGCCCGAACTCGCCTGCGATCGCAGCGCCGGCCGCGAAGGCCCGGCCAACGTGGCGCTGTACCTGAAGGCCGCCTACCTGCTCGATCCCTTCTATCGCGCCTTCGCCGACGGCGCCACCGAGGGCTGTTTCCGCCTGCAGGAACTCGCGCCCGCCGCGTTCCGTTCCACCGAATACTACCGCCTGCACTACGCGCGCACCGGCATAAGTGACGAGATCGGTTACCTGCTGCATCCTGCACCAGCGCTGTGCGTGCATGTCTCGCTGGCACGCCGCGGCCCGCGCGCGCGTTTCACCGCCGCGGAACTGCGCCGCCTGCGCGAATTCGAACCCGTGCTGCGCGAACTCGCGGCCCGCCACTGGGCGCCACCGCCAAACGGCGATGCACGCCCGCTGACCCGGCAGCTGGATTCGGCGCTGGAATTCTTCGGCCGCGACTTCCTCACCGAACGCGAGGCCGAGGTGCTGCAACTGCTGCTGCGCGGACATTCGACGAAATCGATCGCCGAGCGGCTGCGCATCTCGCCGGAGACGGTCAAGCTGCACCGCAAGCACAGCTACGCGAAACTCGACGTCTGCTCGCAGGCCGAACTGTTCCACCTGTTCATCGATTCGCTGGGCAGCGGCGGCGCCTGGCGCGGCGGTGATCCGCTGACCGGGTACCTGAACCGTGAAAGGCCCGCCGGCGCGCTTGCCGGACCGTGAGTCCTGAACCGGAGTCCACCCGCATGACCGCTACACTGCCCCGCATCGCACTGCTGTTCCTGACGCTGCTGGCCGCGCCGCTCGTGCTGGCCGCCGACACCTCCGCCGCACTGCGCACGGTGTTCGCGGACTACGAGCAGGACTATCTGCGGCTCAATCCGCACGAGGCGACACTGCGCGGCGACCGCCGCTACAACGCGGTGCTCGCCGACGAGATCAGCGCGCGCTGGCTGGCCGACGAGCTGGCGATGACACGCCGCCATCTGCAGCGCCTGGACACCATCGAACAGCGGATGCTGAGCCTGGCCGAGCAGGTCAGCGTAGCGACGTTCCGCTTCAACCTCGAGCTGGTGCGCGAGCGCCACGATTCCGGCTTCGCGGCGCGCCAGGCGCTGATGCCGCTCACGCAGTTCAACGGGCTTCACCTCGAACTGGCGCAACTCGGCTCGGGCAGCGGCTTCCAGCCGTTCGCGGACCGGGCCGACCACGAAGCCTGGCTGGCGCGCGCCGGTGCCTGGCCCGAGTGGGTGGCGCTGGCGATCGCGAACATGCGCCGCGGCGTCGAGACCGGCGTGGTGCTGCCACGCGTGCTGGTCGAGCGCATCCTGCCGCAACTCGAGGCGCACATCGTCGACGATCCGGCCCGCAGCGTGTTCTGGGGTCCGGTGGCGAAACTGGCGCCCGGGCCGGAGCGCGAGGCACTCGAGCCGCGCTATCGGGCGCTGATCACGACCCGCATCGTTCCCGGCTATCGCGCGTTGCGCGATTTCATGCACGACGAATACCTGCCCGCGGCGCGCACCACGGTCGGCCGTTCGGCGCTCGCGGACGGGGCGACGTGGTACGCGCTCGACATCCGCGCCAACACCACGCTGCCCGCCACCGCCGCGCAGATCCACCAGACGGGGCAGGAGCAGGTGGCGCTGCTCGCGCGCGAGATGGACCGCGTGCGCGAGCGACTCGGCTTCGAGGGCGACCTGCGTGCGTTCTACGATCAGCTGCGCAGCAGCGATGCGTACCTGCATGCGAACGAGGAGGCGGCGCTGGGCGCGTATCGCGCCATGAAGCAGCACGTTGCCGAGCGTGTCGGGCAGTACTTCGGTCGCCTGCCGCGCGCCGACTACGAGGTGCGGCCGGTCGAGGCCTTCCGCGCGGCGAGCGCCGCCGGCGGCAGCTACCAGCGCCCGGACGCGGGCGGGACGCGTCCCGGCGTGTTCTACCTGAACACTTCGGATCTCACGCGCATCCCGACCTACGAGACGGTGGCGTTGTCGCTGCACGAGGCGGTGCCGGGACATCACTTCCAGTCCTCGCTCGCCACCGAGTCCACGCACCTGCCGGACTTCCAGCGCTTCGGCTGGATCACCGCCTACGGCGAGGGCTGGGCGCTCTACGCCGAGACGCTGGGGCACGGCATGGGCCTGTACGAGGACCCGCTCGCCCTGCTCGGCTTCCTGCACAGCCGCTTGTTCCGCGCCAACCGTCTCGTCGTCGACACCGGGCTGCACGCCTTCGGCTGGTCGCGCGAGCGCGCGATCCAGCATTTCCTCGACAATTCGCCGATGTCGGAGGCGGACGCGCGGGCCGAGGTCGAACGCTATATCTCGTGGCCGGGGCAGGCACTGGCGTACATGAGCGGCGCGCTGGAGATCCAGCGCCTGCGCGACCACGCGCAGCAGACGCTCGGCAACCGCTTCGATCTGCGCGCCTTCCACGACGAAGTGCTGGCCGACGGCGTGGTGCCGCTGCCGGTGCTGCAGCAGAAAATCGAACGCTGGATCAAAGCAGCACGTTGACGATCGCGTTGCCGATGCCGATCAACGCCGCGCCCGAGATCAGGCCGGCGCAGATCGGCTCGCAGCCCTCGACCCACAGCGCGTGGGCGCGCGTCCCGGGCGCCGGACGAGTGCGACCCATCCACCAGAACAGCAGCGCGCCGAGGAACATCGCGAAGCTCGCTTCCGGCGGAAGCACCACGCCGAGCCCGATCGCGACCGGCGACAAGGGAAAACGGCCGTTGCTGCGGATGCGCGCCACCTCGAAGGCGACCGCGGTCAGTGCCGCGAACGCCATCGCGACGAGTGCGCTCGCGGGCAGGCCGGCAAGTCCGTTGGCGATCAGGTCCGCGACGCCCTTCCACTGCAGCGCGGCCGGCATCGCGAACTGCTCCGAAACGATCGTCGACACCGAGCGCTGGCCGTTCGCATCCGGCGGCAGGAACAGCAGGAAGAACAGCGGCGTCGCGGTCAGCGATCCGGCGAAGATGCCGATCACGTGCCCGATCGCCTGCTGGCGCGGCTTCGCGCCCAGCATGTAGCCGGGCTTGATGTCGGAGAGCAGGTTGGCCGCGTTGGAGGCGATCTCGGCGGTCATGCCGGCCGGGATCAGGTTGCTGGCCGGGTTCGCGCGATCGATGGCGCCCATCGTGAACTGCGTGATCTTCGACAGCGCGCCGGTCGGGGTCCACGAAGTCAGCGCCATCGAGTTCGTGCAGATCACGGTCAGCACGAAGATCAGCGGCAACGACACGAAGGCGAGCAGCCACGGCACGCCGAAAAAGGCGTGCGTGACCCAGGCGCCGAGCACGCTGAACAGCGGCACGCCGACCGCCGACATCCACAGCGGCAGCTCGATGTGGCCCAACACGTCGGGGCCGCGCGGTCCCTTGCGTGCGAGCGACGCCAGCGCGCTCGTGAACAGCTCCGGGCGTGCCAGCAGTCCGACCAGCGAACCCGCGACCATCATCGTGACCGCCCACCACAGCGACCACTGGTTCACGATCTCGGCGCGCGAGATCGGCACCAACACGCCTGCGGGCGACAGGTACTCGCGAATGTCGCCGTTGCGGATCATCAGCGGCGCGAGCACGGCGAAGTTGACCACTGCGCCGAGCAGGCAGCTGCTCGCGACGCGGATCCCCATCAGCCCGCCCACCCCGACCATCGCCACGTCGAGCGTGAAGCGCAGGCCGAGCTGGCGGATGTCGACGCCGAGGATGCGCGGGATCCAGCCGCCGACGCGCTCTGCCCACAGGTAGTAGTAGGTGTCGAAGCGCTCGCTGAAATGCCACGGCTCGCGCAGCCCGGCCCAGCGGTCCAGGCGCAGCAGGCGGAACTGCAGCAGGCGCATCCAGCCGTCGCTGGAGACGAACTGGTACAGCGCGGCCAGCGAGGCGCTCGCGGCGAGCAGGCGCGCCTTGAACATGCCCTCGGCCGCGTGCCCGTCGTACAGCGAATCGAGCACCACGCCGCAGGCCCGACCCTCGGGAAACGGCAGCTGCTCCTCGTTGATGAAACGGCGTTTGAGCGGAAACGCGACCAGCACGCCGAGGATCGAGATCACCGTGGTCCAGATCACCATCTGCCACCACGGCACGATGTGCCCGGTGACCAGCATGTACGCAGCGAGGCTGGAGATCAGCGGCGTGATCATGTAGCCGGCCGCGGTCGCGATCGACTGCGTGCAGTTGTTCTCGAGGATCGTCAGGTCACTTACCAGCCCCGTACCGGCCAGCACGCGGAAGATCGCGAACGCGAGGATCACCGAGGTGAGCCCTACGCCGATCGAGATGCCGGTCTTGCCGCCGATGTAGAGCGCCGTCGCCGCGAGCACGCCGCCGAGCACGAAGCCGGTGAGCCCCGAGCGCAGCGTGAGCTGCGCCATCTCTCCCCGGTAGACGTTCTCGAGCCACCAGCGGTCCTTCTGCCCGCGCGTCCAGCCGCGGATCCGGGCCTCGTCGAGTTGCAGCAGCGCCATGGTTCAGCGCGCGTCCCGCATCACTTCGCCGCCCTTGATCACCACGGCTACGGCCTCGAGCAGCGTGACGTCGGCGGTCGGGTCGCCCGCCACCGCGACGAGGTCGGCGTAGCGGCCCGGTTCGATCACCCCGACGTCGGCGCTGTCGAGCGCCTCGGCCGCGTTCAGCGTGGCGGCGCGGATCGCGTCGATCGGTTTCATGCCGTACTCGACCATCCAGCGGAACTGGCGCGCATTGTCGCCGTGCGGGTGCACGCCGGCATCGGTGCCGTAGACCATCTTCACGCCGGCAGCGAAGGCCTTGCGAAAGCCCTCGCGCTGGATTTCGGCGATCTCGCGGTCCTTGCGCAGGTTGTCCTCGAGCACGCCGTTGCGCCGCCCCTCGGCCTGCGTGTACTCGGTGTTGTAGATGTCCATCGACAGCCAGGCGCCCTTCTCGCGCGCGAGCCGGATCCCCTCGTCGTCGATCAGGCTGGCGTGCTCGATGGTGTCCACGCCGGCGCGGATCGCGTCCTTGATGCCCGCCGCGCCGTGCGCGTGCGCGGCGACCCGCAGCCCCTGCATATGCGCCTCCTCGACGATCGCGCTCATCTCGCGCAGGCTGAGCTGCTGCTGCCCCGGCTCGGTGTTGCGCGAGAACACGCCGCCGGTGGCGCAGATCTTGATCAGCTGCGCGCCGTACTTGCGCAGCTCGCGCACGCGCTTGCGTCCCTCGTCCGGGCTGTCGGCGTTGTAGGGGCTCCGCTCGCGCATCGACGGCGGGAAGAAGGTCGAGTCGCAATGCCCGCCGGTCGAGCCGAAGGCGTGCGCGGCGCTCACGATGCGCGGCCCGCGCACCTTGCCGGCGTCGATCGCCTCGCGCAGCCCGACGTCGTTCCACTCGCTGGAGCCCACGTTGCGGATCGTGGTGAAGCCGGCGTCCAGCGTGCGCGCGGCGTTGGGCACCGCGATCATCGACCAGAAGCGGTCGTTGAACTGCAGCCCCGTGTAGCCGCCGTACTGCGGATCGCCGTCGATGTGCGTGTGCATGTCGATCAGGCCCGGCAGCAACGTCATGCCGTCGAGCCGGATCACGGTCGCCTCGGGCGAGCCGGGCGCCGGTTGCGCGCCGTGCGTCACCGCGACGATGCGTCCCTCGCGCACCAGGATCGACGGGCTGTCGAGCAGGCGTCCACTGCGCACGTCGAGCAGGCGTGCCGCCGTGATCAGCGTGTCCGCCGCCTGCGCGGCTCCTGCCACCAGCAACAGTCCCAGCGCCAGTATCCGTCTCACGACCACCCCCTCATTCCGCCGGCTTCGGACTACAGGTCCAGGTACGCATCGTATTCGACCGCCGGCACGCGGGTGTTCAGTTCCTCGAGCTCCTGCCACTTCGAGCCGAGGTACACGCGCCGGATTTCCTCGCCCAGATACTCGCCGACGAACTCCGAACGCTCGAAGGTGCGCAGCGCGTCGGGCCAGAAGCGCGGCAGCCCCGGCGGATGCTGCGCGTAGGCATCGCCGGCCACCGGCGCCGGCGGCTGCAGCCGGTGCTCGATGCCCTGCAACGCGCCGGCGAGCAGCGCGGCCACCGCCAGGTACGGGTTCGCATCGGCCCCGCAGACGCGGTGCTCGAGGCGGATCGCACGCCGCGAACCGCCCGGGATGCGCACCGCGGTGGTGCGGTTCTCGTACCCCCAGGTGGGCGCGTGCGGCGCGTGCGAACCGGGGCGGAAACGGCGGTAGGAGTTGGCGTTCGGCGCGAACAGCGCCATCGCCTCGCCCATCGTCGCGAGGCAGCCGGCGACCGCGTGGCGCAGCATCGGGCTGCCGTGGTCGGTGTCGTCGTCGAACACGTTGCGTCCGTCGGCGTCGATCAGGCTGAAATGGATGTGCATGCCGCTGCCGGCGAGGTGCCCGAACGGCTTGGCCATGAACGAAGCGTGCCGGTTCCCGGCACGCGCGACGCCGCGGATCGCACGCTTGAGCAGCAGCGCCTCGTCGCAGGCGCGCAGCGCGTCGTCGCGGTGCAGCAGGTTGATCTCGAACTGTGACGGGGCCGCCTCGGTGATCAGCGTGTCCACCGGCAGTCCCTGCACGCGCGCGGCCTCGCGCACGCCGTGCATCAGCTCCGCGATGTCCTGCATCGCGTCGATGCCGTAGGTCTGTCCGCCGATCAGCTCCCGCGCGCCACTGGCGGTCTGCGAGTGCCGCGGCGTGCCGTCGGGGGCGCGCTCGCGCTCGAACAGGTAGAACTCCATCTCGGCCGCCACCACCGGACGCAGGCCGAGCCGCGCGTAACGTGCCAGCACGCCGGCCAGCACGGTGCGCGCATCGCCGGCGTAAGGCCTCGCATCCACGCTGCCCATCGACACCAGCAACTGCCCCGTGGGCCGCGCGAGCCACGGCACCCGTGTCAGCGTGCCGGGCACCGGCAGGCACACGCCGTCGGCGTCGCCGTCGGCGAACACGGTGGCGCCGATGTCACGGCCCCAGATGTCGAAGGCAACCGTCGACACCGGCAGCTTGTAGCCGCCGGTGAACACCTTGCCCAGGCCATCGCGGCCTACCCACTTGCCGCGCATCTGGCCGTTGATGTCCGGCAGCAGCACCTCGACGACCTCGACGTCGGGGTTACGCTGCAGGAACTGCGCGGATTCGCTGCGGGACTGCGCTTCGCTGTGCATGCTGTCACCGGCCCTGAACGGCGAAGCCGGCGGGGACGCCGGCTTCGCTGTGGCTGGGGTATCGTCTCAGAAGTTCATGTAGGCGCTGGCGCCGAAGGTGCGCGGCTTGGCTGGCCACACCAGCGTGTTGGTCAGCCCGTAGCCGTACTCGTTGCGCGGGTCGGCGTTGGCCCAGCCGCGCTCGAAATACTCCTCGTCGAAGGCGTTCTCGACGTAGACCGTCACGCCCCAGCCACCCTCGTCGTCGTAGCCGGTGCGGAAGTTCCACTGGCCCCACGAATCGACCGCGATCGCCTCGATGTTGTCGAGGTCGCTGTACATCTTGTCCTGGAAGCTGTACTCGCCCTTGGCGAACATCTCGCCGCACCACACCGGCGCGCGCCAGCTCAGGTGCACCGCACCGCTCCACTCGGGCGCCATCGGCATGCGGTTGCCGCCGCAATCCTCGCAGACGCCGATCGCGTTCATCTCCTTCGCGTCGCTGATCTCGGAGTCCATCCACGCCAGCGCCGCGAACAGGTCGAGATGCTCGCCGATCAGCCAGCGCGCATCGAGTTCCAGACCGGTGTTCTCGGCTTCGCCCAGGTTCTGGACCAGCTGCGAGCCCTGGTCGAAATAGATCAGCTGCAGGTCTTCGTAGACATAGGTGAACAGCGCCGCGTTGAGTTGCAGCGTGTCGTCGAGCAGGCGCGTCTTCACGCCGGCCTCGTAGCTGATCGAGGTCTCCGGATCGAACACCGTCGGCACGCTGTCGGGCGATGCCTGCCCGCTCGGGGTGACGTCGATCTCGCCGTCGCCGTCGGCATCCGGCACCGTGATGCCGAAGGTGCCGAAGCCGCCGGCCTTGTAACCGGTGGAGACGTTCGCGTACAGCGAGACCTGGTCGTTCAGTTCGTAGTTCACGGCCACGCGCGGCGTGAATTCGTTCCAGTCGTCGTCGGCGTGCACCCAGCCGCGGGTGTGGTACTCCCACGAGAAGTTGTTGCCGAGCGCACCACCGCTGTTGGCCACGCGCGTGCGCATGTCCTTCTCGTCGTAGGTCCAGCGCGCACCTACGGTGAGGTCGAGCCGGTCGCTGAGCGCCCAGGTCACGTCACCGTAGAAGGAGACGCCGCGGCTCTCCATGTCGTTCCACGAATCCTCGCTCTTGCGGCCCACGATGTCCGCCGGATCGATGTCCGCCTCCCAGTACTCCTCGAACACCGGGTCGTTGCAGCCGCCCGTTACGGGAGCGCTGAAGTCCCCGGCGTCGGTGCGCCCGACCGCGTTGCACAGCGCGTTCTCGTTGTAGCCGAACAGGAACTGGCCCTCGACCAGTTCGACGTAGCCGGCCGCGCCTACGAACCAGCTCACGCGGTCGCCGTCGAAATTCAGCCGCACTTCCTGGCTGTAGTACTCGACGTCGTTGTCCTGTCCGTACAGGTTGATGCGTTCGGGACGCGCGTCGTAGTCCTCGAGGTACTCGAATTCGTAGGTCTTGAAGCCCGTGATCGAACTCAGGCTGTAGTTCTCGCCCAGGTCCCAGCGCAGGTTCGCGGTCAGCGAATAAATCCCGGAGCGGTCGTAGCCACGGTCGCCGAGGTCGGTGTTCACCTCGTCCTCGTCCAGCCCCAGGCTGGGATCCCAGTACACCGAGGGATCCTGGCTGCGATCCTCGGCGCCGAAGGACACCACCGCGTCGAAGTCCTCGCCGGCATAGCGCAGCGCCACGCGCGCCGAAAGTTGTTCGTGCCCGCCGAGGTCATCGCCGCCGGCGAGGTTGTCCAGCCAGCCGTCGTCGCGCATGCCCTGCAGGTTGGCGCGCAGGTACCAGTTCTCGCCGAGCGGCAGGTTGACCATGCCGTGCGCCTCGAGGTGCCCGAACTCCTCGACGCCGGCACTCAGGCGCGCCTCGAACTCGTCGATCGGCTTGTTGGTGATGATGCTGACCGCCCCGGCGATCGCGTTGCGCCCGAACAGCGTGGCCTGCGGGCCCTTCACCACCTCGACGCGCTCGATGTCGTAGAAGTTCATCTGCACGCCGCCGTTGCGGCCCTGCCAGACGCCGTCGGTGAAAATCGGCACCGAGGGGTCGCCGCCGATGCCGAAGTCGTTGGTCACGATGCCGCGGATCGCGAGCGCATCGATGAAACTGTCCTCGGTCTTGCCGTTGAAGCCGGGGGTGAGGTCGACCAGGCCGCGGATGTCGCCGACGTTGGAATCGACGATGAAATCCCCGCTGTACGCCGAGACGGCGACCGGGATCTCCTGCAGCGTCTGCTCGCGCTTCTGCGCGGTGACGATGATCTCCTCGAGCACCGGGGCGGCGAGCACGGGTGGCCCCGCCGCGGCCACCGCCAGCGCGAGCAGCGTGCGAGCCGCGTCAAAACCGTTCTTGTTCATCATTCACCCTCCTGGAGCGGCCATAGCGGCCGATTGTCCCTTGCCGGCGCAGGCGGGCAATACCCCGCCAGAGGTAGTTCTAGCAGTTCTGGCGGCATTGCGCGACCGCATCGCGGCACCGAAGGCAGCGAACAATTTCACGCTGGCGGCGTGCTCGCGGAAACGCCATTCCGGATGCCACTGCACGCCGACGGCGAAGGCCGGCGCGCCGATCACGCTCACGGCCTCCACCAGTCCATCCGGTGCGCGCGCCTCCACGCGCAGCCCCGGCGCCAGGCGATCGATCCCCTGCGCGTGCAGCGAGTTGACCGCGAACGGCGCCGGACCCAGCAGTTGCTCGAACACACCGCCCGGCTCGACCGCCACCGGATGCACGGGGGCGTACTGACGTTCGCGGTCGTGGTGGTCGCTGGCGCGGTGATCGCGCATTCCCGCCACCTCCTGTACGCGCTGGTGCAGCGTGCCGCCGAGCGCGACGTTGAGTTCCTGCATGCCGCGACAGACGCACAGCAGCGGCACGCCGCGCGCGATCGCGAGCGGGATCAGATCCAGCGTGCCGGCGTCGCGCTGCGGGTCGTGCAGGGTGCCCGGCACGCTGGGGGCTCCGGCGTAGCGCTGCGGTTCGACGTTCGACGGGCTTCCGGGCAGGAACAGCCCGTCGAGCGCATCGAGCAGCGCCGCGAGCGGCATCAGCTCCGACAGCGGCGCGAGGTCGCGCCCCCCGCCGGTGGCCGGCAACAGCAGGGGCAGCGCCTGCGCGCCGTGCGCCACCGCATCGATGTACTTCTCGCCGACGCCGTGGAACGGGTGCAGGCCGCGCTCGAACACGTCGCAGGGAATCCCCACCACCGGAATGCCGTCGATCGCCATCGCTGCTCGAACCTCCTGCTCCGCTCTACCCCTCGCGGGGTAACTTCGTTGACACTGCCAGGGCGCGATGTTCCCATTCTAACCATGGAAGTTACCGGCAAGGCATCATGACGAACACCGCGAAGGCGCGCTGGCAGGAGCTCGATCGCGCACACCACCTGCACCCGTTCACCGACTTCCACGACCTCGCGGAGCGCGGCACGCGGGTGATCACCGGCGCACACCACATCTACATCCGCGACGCCGACGCGCGCGAGTACCTCGACGGCATGTCCGGGCTGTGGTGCTGCAACCTCGGCTACAGCCGCGGGGAGATCATCGACGCGGTCGCACGCCAGCTGCGCGAATTGCCGTTCTACAACAACTTCTTCCAGTGCGCGCACCCGCCCTCGATCGAACTCGCCCGCGTGCTGGCGGAACTCGCCCCGGCGCACATGAACCACGTGTTCTTCACCAACTCCGGCAGCGAGGGCAACGACACCGTGGTGCGCATGGTGCGCCGCTACTGGGACCTGCGCGAAAAGCCGTCGAAGCGCTGGATCATCAGCCGCGCCAACGCCTATCACGGCAGTACCATCGCCGGCGCCAGCCTGGGCGGCATGGGCTTCATGCACCGGCAGTTCGACGTGCTGCCGTGGGTCACGCACATCCGCCAGCCGTACTGGTACGGCGAGGGCGCCGGGATGTCGCGCGAGGAGTTCGGCCTCGAGGCGGCACGCGCGCTGGAGGCGAAGATCGGTGAACTCGGCGCGGACAATGTCGCGGCATTCATCGCCGAGCCGATCCAGGGCGCCGGCGGCGTGATCATCCCGCCCGAGACCTACTGGCCCGAAGTGCGGCGAATACTGGCGAAATACGACATCCTGCTCGCGATGGACGAGGTGATCTGCGGCTTCGGGCGCACCGGCAAATGGTTCGGCGCGACGCACTACGGGCTCGAACCCGACCTGATCACCTTCGCGAAGGGAGTCACCAACGGCTACCAGCCGCTCGGTGGCGTGCTGGTGGGCGAGCGCGTGGCGCGGGTGCTGACCACCGGCGGCGGGGAGTTCGGCCACGGCTTCACCTACTCGGGACATCCGGCATCGTGCGCGGCCGGGCTGGCGACACTGGCGATCCTGCGCGCGGAGAACGTGCTGGATCACGTCGAGCGCGTCGCGGCCCCGCACCTCGCGCGGCGCTGGGCCGGGCTCGCGGAGCATCCGCTGGTCGGCGAGGCGCGCACGCTGGGGTTGTTCGGCGCGCTGGAGCTCGTGAAGGACAAGCGCACCCGCGAGCGCTTCCAGCCGTCCGGGCGCGCCGGCATGGTGTGCCGCCAGGCGAGCCTCGACCACGGCCTGGTGATGCGCGCCACCGGTGATTCGATGATCATCGCGCCGCCGCTGATCTGCACTACGGCCGAGATCGACCTGCTGGTCGAACGCGCACACAAGGCGCTCGACCAGGCCGAGCGCGAGTTGCGCGGGGTCTGATACGCGAGCGCGAGGGCGCCACGGAGGGACGCGATGTGAACGGTGAGGCCGGAGTCCCTGCGAGCGCCCCGATCACCGCGCACGATCCGCACTACCGCGGCGAGCCCGATCTGCTCGACAAGGGGCTGCGTCACGACTCGATCGGACTCGGGGGCAGCACCGCGATGGCGGTGTCCTGCGTGGCGCCGGTTTACGCGCTGGCCGCCGCACTGGGCCCGACGGTGCGCGAAGTCGGCGTGCAGATGCCGGCGGTGTTCCTGGCCGGATTCGTCCCGATGCTGCTGGTGGCCTTCGGCTACCGCGCGCTGAACCGCGTCATTCCCGACGCCGGCACCTCGTTCACGTGGACCGTGAAGGCCTTCGGCCCCTACAGCGGCTGGATGTGCGGCTGGGGGCTGATCATCGCCACCGTGATCGTGCTGTCGAACACCGCCGGTATCGCCGCGACGTACTTCTACCTGTTCCTCGGCGCGCTGTTCGACGACCCCGTGATCCGCGACTTCGGCACCAGCCGCGCCGTCAACGTGGCTACCACCGCGGTGTTCGTCGCGCTGGCCACCTGGGTGGCCTGGCGCGGCATGATCACGGCCAAGCGCGTGACCTACGTGCTGGTGACGTTCCAGATGGTGGTGCTGCTGCTGTTCTGCGCGCTCGCGCTGGACAAGGCGAGCGCGAGCGCTGCACCGGGCGCGCTCGCGTTCGAGTGGCGCTGGCTGAATCCATTCGAAATCCCGTCGGCGGCCGCGCTCGCCGCGGGGCTGTCGCTGTCGATCTTCATTTACTGGGGCTGGGACGTCAGCCTGTCGGCGAACGAGGAAACCAGCGGCAGCGAGCGCACGCCGGCGCTGGCCGCGCTGGCCTCGCTGGTCATGCTGGCCGGCACCTACGTGCTGGTCGCCATTTCGACCCAGATGTTCGCCGGCGTCGGCGACACCGGCATCGGGTTGCGCGCCGACGCCACGCAGGACAACGTGTTCGAGGCGCTCGCGGTCCCCGTGATGGGCGACGGGCTGCTGCGCCTGCTGCTGTATGCGGCGGTGCTCGCCAGTGCCGCGTCCAGCCTGCAGACCACCTTCATCCCGGCGGCGCGCACGCTGCTCGCAATGAGCGTCTATGGCGCGCTGCCGGGGATGTTCGCCGAGATCCACCCGGTGCACCGCGTCCCCTCGCGCGCGACGATCGTCTCCGGGGTACTGACCGCGCTCTTCTACGCAGCGATGACGGTGCTCAGCGAGAACGTGCTGGCCGACACGGTCGAGTCGCTGGGACTGATGATCTGCTTCTACTACGGCCTGACCGCGTTCGCCTGCGCGTGGTACTTCCGCCACGAGTACCGGCTGGGACTCGCACCGCTGGTCACCAAAGGGCTGCTGCCGCTGGCCGGCGGCACGATGCTGGCCGCGATGTTCCTGAAACTCAGCGCCGCGACCTTCGACCCGGCCTACGGCAGCGGCGGCGCGATCCTCGGCGTGGGCACCGTGTTCGCGATCGGCGTCGGCATCCTCGGCATCGGCGCGCTGCTGATGCTCGCGTGGCGACTGCGCGCACCGGCCTTCTTCCGCGGCGAAACGCTGCGCCACGACACCCCGGCGCTGGTGATCGCGGAGCCTGTGGCCTGAACCGGAGCCGGAGCCGGTGCCCGCCTTGCACCGACGTTGCATTGCCTATAGCGTACCGGTAGTCAATCGATGCGGAGGAGCGTCGCCATGGGCATTCTGTCGTGGATCGTGATGGGCCTGATCGTGGGCGTGCTGGCGAAGTTCATCATGCCCGGCAAGGATCCCGGCGGCTTCGTGATCACGGTCGCGCTCGGCATCGGCGGCGCCTTCGTCGGCGGCTACATCGGTTCCGCGCTCGGCATCGGCGCCGTGAGCGGCTTCAATCCCGCGAGCATCTTCGTCGCGACGCTGGGCGCGGTGCTGCTGCTCGTCGTCTACCGCGCTATCCGCCGCAACTGAGGCCCCGCGCGAGCGCCACCGGCGCGCGCGCCTCGATGGTCCTGCGACGATCATGACGATCGGAGGCTTCTTCGCTCCCATGCTGTTGCTGCTCGCCGCGGCAGTGGTGGGCGTGCTGGCGTTCCGCCGTCTGAACATCCCGTCCAGCCTCGCGTACCTGCTGGTCGGCGTGCTGTTCGGCGCGCACACGCCGGGCCCCGTGATCGACGTCGCACCGATCCGTGCACTGGCGGAATTCGGCATCGTGTTCCTGCTGTTCACCATCGGCCTGAACTTCTCGATGCCGCAGATCCACGCACTGCGCCACCAGGTGCTGTGGCCGGGCACCGCGCAGGTCGCGCTGACGACGGTCGTGATCGGCATCGGCGCCTGGCTGTTCGGCCTGCCGCCGGCCGCGGCCTTCGTGGTCGGCGCCGTGTTCGCGCAGTCCTCGACCACCGTGATCAGCCGGCAACTGGCCGAACAGGGCGAGGAACACTCGCGCCACGCCCGCCTCGGCATCGCGATGTCGGTGTTCCAGGACGTCACGGCCGTGCCGTTCGTGGTGGTGTTCCCGGTGCTGGCGGTGGGCACCGGATTCGTCACACTGGGCGGTGCACTGGGACTGGCGCTGGCGAAGGCGGCGGTGGCGTTCGCGCTGATCTTCGTGGCAGGCCGCTGGCTGCTGCGCCCGTTGTTCCACCTGGTCGCCGAGCAGCGCTCGGCCGACACCTTCACACTGACCGTGCTGCTGGTCTCGCTCGCTGCGGCCTGGACGACCAGCGCCTTCGGCCTGTCGATGGCCTTCGGTGCGTTTCTCGCCGGCATGATGCTCGGGGAAACCGAGTTCCGCCATCAGGTGGAGTCCACGGTGCGGCCGTTCCGCGATGTACTGCTCGGCCTGTTCTTCGTCGGCATCGGGATGATCTTCGATCCGTTCTCGCTGGGCGGGATCTGGCACCTTGCGCTGCTCGGCGCAGCCACGCTGCTGGCGGTCAAGACGCTGCTGGTCGCGGCAATCGTGCGTGCCGCGGGCAGCGACTGGAGGGAGGCCTGTCGCGTCGGTCTGCTGCTGGCGGTGGGCGGCGAATTCGGCTTCGCGCTGCTCGCGATCGCACTCGAGAACGGCGTGATCGACACGCAGCCGGCGCAGATCGCACTGGCCTCGGTGCTGTTCTCGATCGTGCTGGCGCCGCTGCTGATCCGCCACAACCACGCGATCGCACGGGCCCTCGCGCGCACCGCACGCGATGGCGACACGCCGCCGGCGCCGACGCCCGGAGCGATCGAACTTGCCGTACCGTCGGGCGAGCACGTGGTGATCTGCGGTTACGGGCGCATCGGACAGGGCGTGGCGCGCCTGCTCGATGCCGAACACATCGGCTTCGTCGCGCTCGACCTCGACCCCGGACGCACGCGCGAGGCCTATGCGGCCGGCGAGAAGGTCTTCTACGGCGATGCCGCCGAACGCGACATCCTGGTCGCCGCCGGCATCGACACGGCGCGGCTGCTGGTGATCACGCAGGAGGATCTGCCGATCGCGCTCGGCATCCTGCGCCAGGCACGCGCGCTGCGACCCACGTTGCCGGTCATGGTGCGCACGCGCGACGAGCGTCATTCCACCGAGTTGCGCGAGGCCGGTGCGACCGAGATCGTCGCCGAGACACTCGAGGCGAGCCTGATGATCGCGGTGCACGCGCTGGCGCTGCTCGGGGTGCCGCGTTCGCGGCTCGCCCGGCGCATGATCGAGCAGTACGATTCGCGCTACCGGCTGCTGCGCGGCATATTTCCGCCGAGCTCGATGACGGAGGACGCCGCGACTCAGGACGGTGAGCGCCTGCACACCGTGGTCATCGTCGCGGGCAGCCGCGCGGTGGGCCGCCGGCTCGAGGAACTCGAACTCGGCGAGGTCACGGTGAACGCGCTGGTCAGGAACGGCGTGCGCGCCGCGGAGCCGTCGCCGCAGACGCTGCTCGCGGCCGGCGATGCGCTGGTGCTGTTCGGATCGCCGGCGGGATTGCGCCGGGTGGAGGAAACGATATGAGGGAGCGGAGCGTCCTCGTCGCCACCGATTTCTCGGCCGACGCACAGCGCGCCGCCGAGCGCGCAGCCCGGCTGGGCGCCGCAGGCGTGTTCGCACGCGGCCGGCTGCTGCACGTGATCCAGCAGTCGTGGATCGACAGCTTGCGGCGACTGCTCGACCTGCCGGCCGAGCGCGAACAGGAACTGCTGGCCGCAACCGGCGCGCGGCTGCACCAGGTGGCTCACACGCTCGCCGAACGCTTCGGCTTCGAATTCGAGGCTGGCGCACGCATCGGCAGCGTGGACCAGCTGGTGCGCGAGGAAGCCGCGCGCGCCACGCTGCTCGTGCTCGGAGCCCGCGGATGCCACCCGCTGCGCGACTTCGCGATCGGCACCACCGCGGAGCACCTGCTGCGGCGCACGCACACGCCGCTGCTGGTCGTGCGCCGCGAGGCAGCCGCGGACTACCGCAACGTGCTGGTGGCCACCGATTTTTCGGCGCACGCGGCGCGTGCGCTCGCGCTGGCGTGCATGGTCGCGCCCACCGCGACGATCCACCTGCGCCACATCTACGAAGTGCCGTTCGAAGGCATGCTGCAATTCGCCGGGCTCGGGGACGAGAAGATCGAGGAATACCGCCGGCGCGCGCACGCCGATGCGCTCGAGCAGATGCACCGCTTCGTCGCGGCGTCCGGAGTCGATCCCGCGCGGCTGCACGCGACCGTGAGCAGTGCCGAGCATATCCCCAGCGCGCTGCACGAGGTGTCGCGGGCGATCGGCGCGGACCTGGTCGTCGTCGGCAAGCACGGCAAGAACCTCGCCGAGGACCTGCTGCTCGGCAGCGTCACGCTGCACCTGCTCGCCGAATCCACCTGCGACGTCCTGGTCGCCATGTAGGTCCGGGCTGTGCCCGGACATTTCGGCAAACCCTGTTCGGCCACAGGCCGAACCTGCGCGGAAAGGCGATCAGCCTGTCGATGCCTTGGGTTCGATGCGCGCCAGAGAGATACCGAATCCGCACTGTGCAGCGGTTCCGAGCACGAACTCCTGGTAACGGCGGAACAGTCCGCCCAGATGCGCATCGATCTCCGCCTGGCTGTAATCCAGCGCGTGCTGACAGGCAACGCCACAGGTGGTTGCCCGCTCCAGCGCCGACTCGGCATCGTCCGTGTCGAAATAGACGTTCATGACCCCCTCGCCGTGCTGCGCCAGAAAACCCGACACCGCGCTGTCGCGCTCGCGCCCCGGCAACGGGGCGCACAACTCGATGCCGACGTTCCAGGCAATGGCAACGGCGATGCCGAACGGCGCCCCGGTCCAGTTCGCCTCGCGAAACTCGGCGCCCAGCAGATCGTGGTAATAGCGTCTGGCAGCTTCGATGTCCCGCACCGCCACGATGATCCGGTTGATACCCCTGACACTCATCAGACCCTCCTGCTCACGTTGTGACGAGCGGATGAACACCCACCCGCAGTTGCTGTCGATGATGCGCGCGGAATCCACCGGCCGCCACTGCAGGAGCGAACGGAAGTTGTTGTGGATGTGCCCGGACATGCATTGTTCGGCTGTAGGTCCGGGCTGTGCCCGGACATTCGTTCGGCCACAGGCCGAACCTACGCGGACATTCGTTCGGCCAGAGGCCGAACCTACGCGGACATTCGTTCGGCCACAGGCCGAACCTACGCGCATGCATCGTTCGGCCACAGGCCGAACCTACGGTCCGGCCGGGCCTGCGCTCACCAGCCCATGCGGGCGACGGACCCGGCGAGCGCAAGCAGGCGCTCGGCTTCGGCGACGTGCAGGTTCTCTACCAGCCGCCCGTTCAGGACCACCAGCGCGCTGCCGCGTGCCTGCGCCTCGCGCCAGGCGGCGATGATCTCGTGGGCACGCGCTATCTCGTCGGCCGCCGGCGCGAACACGGTATTCGCGGCGGCGAGCTGCGCCGGGTGGATCAGCGTCTTGCCGTCGAAACCCAGCTCGCGGCCCTGCGCGCAGGCGGCCTGCAGCCCGGCGTCGTCGTGCAGGTCGAGGTGCACGCCGTCGAGGATGTCGAGCCCGTGCGCACGCGCCGCCAGCACGCACTGCGACAGCGAGGCGAGAAAACCAAGCCGTGCCGGCGTGTGCGGCACGCGCAGCTCGCGCGCGAGGTCCGAGGTACCCATCAGGATGCCGGCGATGCGCGGGTGGGCGCCGGCGATCGCGTCGATCGCGAGCACGCCGCGTGCGGTCTCCGCCATGCACCACAGCCGTAACCCCGGACCCACACCGGCGCCCTCGAGCACGCGCACCGCCTGCAGCACGTCCCCGGGCGAGGATACCTTCGGCAGCACGATGCCGTCGACGCCGGTGTTGGCGAAGGCCCGCAGATCGTCGGCGGCCCACGGCGTGTCCAGCCCGTTCACGCGCACCAGCAGTTCGCGTGCTCCGTAGCCTCCCCCGGCGAGCGCGGCGGCGATCTGTGCGCGCGCGGCTTCCTTGGCCGTGGGCGCCACCGCGTCCTCGAGGTCGAGGATCAGCACATCGGCCGGCAGTTCGCGCGCCTTCGCGAGCGCGCGCGGATTCGACCCCGGCATGTAGAGCGCCGAGCGGCGCGGACGGAATGACATGTTCACCTCGTTACGCTGTTCCACAATCCGATCCTGCGCTTCCAAACGGCACACGCTCAGCCGGGCGCAGCTTCACGCCGGTGCCCGCGTCCGCGCTCCGGCAACGGCAGCACCGCTACCGTCTCGCCCAGCAAGCGGCTCATCAGTGCCTGTTGCGCCGCCGGGTCGCCACTGCTGAAGCAGCGTAGCGTGGCCCCGCCGCCCGTATCGCTTCCAAGCACCTCCTCGACCCGCCGCGCGACCGCGTCGCCGGGGTCGATGATGCGCACCGCCGGGCCCACGATGGCGCGGATCGCCGGCAGCAGGAAGGGGTAATGCGTGCAGCCGAGCACGATGGTATCGGCCCCTGCCTCGAGCAAGGGGCCGAGGTGGCGCGCCAGCAGCTCGCGCGTGCGCGGCCCGTCGAGCTCACCTGCCTCGACGCATTCCACCAAGCCACTCGCCGGCTGACCGATCACCCGCGTGAACTGTCCGAAGCGGCGCAGCAGCTCGGCGTAGCGGCTGCTCTGCAGCGTGCTCGCGGTGGCCAGGATGCCGACGATGCCGCTGCGGGTGGCTTGCGCGGCCGGCTTCACGGCCGGTTCGATGCCGACGATCGGCAGGGTGAACGCTTCGCGCAACGCGCGCGCCGCGGCGGCGGTGGCGGTGTTGCAGGCGATGACCAGCGCGCGGGCGCCTTCGCCGAGCAGGAAATCGGCGATCGCGAAGCTGCGCTCGCGGATGAACTCCTCGCTCTTCTCGCCATAGGGAAGATGCCGCGCGTCGGATACGTAGACGATGTCCAGCCGCGGCATGCGCCGACGCATCTCGCGCACCACCGACAGCCCGCCCACGCCGGAATCGAAGACGCCCACCGGGCGGTGCTCGGACATGCGGCGTGCGGCCTCCGGGAACAGGGAGCTAGAAAACGGTGGTGATGGTACCGAACCGCGATCCGGGGGAGCAATCGCGCCCGGCTTGCCGCGCCACGCCCGGTGGTGCTAGCGTGACCCCGACCTTACCGCAAGTATCGAGGCATGATGGCGCAACTGACCAGGCTCCTGATGACTCCCACGGGGCTGGCGTTCGACCGCCTGCTGGTGCGCTACACCGGCGAGTCGCTGCTGAACCGCGTGTTCGCCCGCCAAGCCGGTTTTCCGCCCCAACCCGCGCTGCTGCTCGAGACGCGCGGGCGCGCCAGCGGCGCGCGCCGCCAGGCGGTGCTGCCGTGGTTCCTGATCGACGGCAAATGGGTGGTGGTCGGCAGCAAGGGCGGCATGCCCAGCGACCCCGCCTGGGTACACAACCTGCGCGCAGATCCCGCGGTCGGCGTGCGCGTGGCCCGCCGCCACCATCGGGCGCAGGCGCGCGTGACCACCGGCGCCGAGCGCGAGGCGCTGTGGTCGGAACTGGTGGCGCGCGTACCGGTCTACGCGCACTACCAGTCGCTGACCACGCGCGAGATCCCCGTGGTGGTGCTCGACTTCAGCGCTTGCCAGCCTTGCGCAGGTTCGCGGTCGTGAAGAAGTCCGCGCCCGGATCCGGTGCCGAATAGTTCCACGGACGCGTCTCGTTGATGATCCGCGTGGTGTTGTAGATGCCGGCGCGCAGATCGTGGAACATCTGGTTGCGCTTCTCGTAGCCGTTGACGTCGTAGGCGTAGTACGAGTTGATCAGCACCGTCTTCCACAGCTCGCCGCGGCCGTCGTAGTTTTCCGTGATCGCGATTGCCCAGCTGTCTTCCTCGATGTAGAAGCGCCGCTTGCCGTAGATATGGCGGAAGCCCTCGCGCAGATTCGCCTCCACGATCCACACGCGCCGCAGTTCCCAGCGCATGTAGTCGGGGTTCGCATGCCCGATCATCAGCAGCTGGTCCTGCTTCACGGCGGGATCGTCGAAACGGTAGCTGTGGAACGGCACGTACATCTCCTGGCGACCAACGATCGTCCACTCGAAGCGGTCCATCGCGCCATTGAAGCCCAGCGTGTCGTCGACGGTGGTGATGCCGCCTGGTCCGTCGGGCGTGTCGTAACCCACGTTCGGCGCCTGGCGGATTCGGCGTGCCCCCGGCATGTAGCGCCACACGGTGCGCGGCAGTTGCGTGTAGTCGAGCGGCTCCAGGATCAGCGTGATCATGCCCTTGTCCCGCACCGGGATCTCGACCTCGGTCCAAACGAATGCCTGGTACTTGTTGAAGTCCCGGTAGTCGCTGCCGATCGGCAGCGCCGGATCCGCGAACGGCACCTTCTGCTGAATCCAGGAACGGCGCGAGGCACGGCTGCCGTTGGCGAATACCGCGACGTCGTCGTAGTAACCCGCCTGGTGGAACGCGGTGGTGTGCAGGCGCGAATTCCAGATCGGCTCGGCGCCGTGCTTCGGAATCGGGAACGGCACGCCACCGGTGTAGCCCGCGATGCCGTCGTTGCCGTTGTAGAGCTCGGTATGCGTCGCGTTGTGCAGCGTGCGCTGCTTGAACTCCTTCGTGTAGTCGAAGTCCCGGTGCGTGGGATAGACGTCGATGCGGAAGGTCCCGGGATAGGTGCGGAACAGCGCCCGCTGCCCGTCGCTCAGGCGCGCCGCGTACTGCTCCATGTTGTCGGCGGTGATCGAGAACAGCGGCTTGTCCGCGGCATAGGGATCCGGGTAGGCCTCCTGCCCCGGCCCCTTCCACGTCAGGCCGGGCGGCAGGCCGAGCCACTTCCCGGTCCACGCCGGGATCGAGCCGTCGGCGTTGCCGGCGACCTCGGCGCCGCGCACGTTCAGTTCGCGTTCCAGGCGCGCCGCCTCCTCTTCGCTCACCTTCGCCATGGCGAGCGGCGCCGCCAGCAGCAACGCGAGTCCACCGATCCACAATGCACGCATGGCGCACCCTCCCTGTCAGGTCGATCAGAAGCTGTACTTGACGTTGAACGCGATGTTGTCGCGGTCGGTGAGCCAGTTGTCGAAGCCGCCACCGAAGTAGTTCGCGTAGGTGATCTCGGCGATCACCACGTTCGACCACGTACCCCGTAACCCGATGCTGAAAGTGACCGCGTCCTCGACCAGGTTCGCTTCGCGTACCGTGCCATCGAGCGTGTGCTGCACGAACACCGGCACGCTCACATCGAGCGCCTCCATCACGTTCTTGTACGCGAATTCGGCGCGCAGCGCATAGGCAACGCCGCGCGCGTCGCCGCTCATCTCGTTGTTCGAGCGGTTAAGCACGTCGACCGCCACGAATTCGCCGACCACGCTGAGGTCGTCCCACAGCGCGCGCGGCTGGAATACCTGCGTGAACCCGATCTGACCCTGCATCACTTCCTGGCGCTCGGGGTTTCCTGAGGTCACGGTCATCGGCAAGCCGTCACGGTACGACACTTCGCCGTTGACCTGCGTGTCGCCGAGGATCGTGCTGAAGCTCGCGCCGACGACGCGGATGTCGTCGAAATAGAGCAGCCTGAAATCGGTAGGCAGCGGCACGCCGTTGCGCTGGAAGCTCGGCGCCTTGTTGTGGGCGTTCAGGTAATAGAAACCCAGCTCGGCACCCGACTCGAGCGCATAGCGCAGCGCCACGCCCCACTGGCCCTGCTCGCCGGGCTCGTCGTCGGGCAGGCGCGGCAGGCGCGGGTCCAGGCCGAACAGGTCCAGCACACCGAGGTAGAAGTGCGCCGCGCCCGGACCGAGGAAATCCTGCTGGCTGAAATAGCTGCCGACCGCATTCAGCCGGGTGGGTTTCCACTCGTACTGGTAGTAGCCCTGCAGCGCCACCGCGCTGCTGAGGTCGATCTGCGCGTAGACCGCGCCGGTCGGCATGTAGATCTCCTTGACCTCGGTTCCCGGCACGTTCGCCACCGCGGCGTCGTACCAGTTCTGCATGCCGTTGATGCCCGAGAAAAACGTCGCCTCGCCCCAGTTGATCACCTGGCGGCCCACGCGCAGGTCGAGCAGCCGTTCGCCGATGTCGAAGCCGCCGTAGACGTAGGCGTCGAGCAGTTCGGCCTTGGCGCCGTGCTCATCGCGCGTGCGCTCGATGAAATCGCCGCGTGCCACGCCCGGTGCGTCGTTCATCGTCCGGTAGCCGACCGCGTCCATGTCGGTGTCGCGGTCCCGGTACACCTGGTCGTAGAAGGCCTTGCCGCGCAGGAACACGCCGTAGCCGTCGCGCTCGAGTTCGAACTCGACCAGCGCGGTCGCGCGGTTCGAGATCAGGCCCTTGTCGAAGTTGTTGTTGCCGTCGTCCATGTTCTGCGCGATCACGGTCTGCGGGTCCGACAGGTACGCGAAGCGGCGCGCGAATGCCCAGTCGTCCCACTGCGCCGGCAGGCGCCGCAGCTGGCCGGCGCGTGCACCCTCGACGCGCCACTGCGCACCCCAGGTCAGCGTGGTGTCCAGATCGAGCGTGAAGCCCGATTCCGACTCGAAGCTCAGGGCCGCGGCATCCGTCCCGGCGACCGCCAGCACCGCTGCCGCCACGCAGCGCCTCGCGTCGATCCGCTTCCCTTGCCTTGCCATCAGCGACCTCCGTGCGTTGTTCAGGGCGCGCCCGGCGCGCGTTTGCGTTCGAACAGGAAATACGCGAGCGCCGGCTGCAGCCACAACGCCCCCAGCATGTTCCACAGGAACATGAACGTCAGCAGCTTGCCCATGTCGGCCTGGAACTTGATCGGCGACCAGATCCAGGTCGCGACCCCGATCGCCAGCGCACAGCCGGTGAGCAGCACCGCCGAGCCGGTGCCGCGCAGCGTCTGCAGGTACGCGTCGGACAGCGCGAGGCCCTGCTGGCGGAATCCCTGCAGCCGGTTGAACAGGTAGATCCCGTAGTCCACGCCCACGCCCACGCCGAGCGCGATCACCGGCAGCGTGGCCACCTTCACGCCGATGCCGAGCAGCGCCATCAGCGCGTTGCACAGCACCGAGGTCAGCGCCAGCGGCAGCATGATGCACAGCACCGCGGAGAAGGAACGGAAGCTGAAGAACACCAGCGCGGCGACCACGCCGTAGACCAGCAGCAGGATGCGCATCTGCGCCTTCGAGATCTCCTCGTTGGTCGCCGCCTCCACGCCTGCGTTGCCGGCGGCCAGCACGAAACGCAGCGCATCGCTGTTGTGGCGGCCGGCGAACTCCTGCACCGCGCGCACCACGGTCGCGAGCGTCTCGGCCTTGTGGTCGCTCAGGAACAGCGCCACCGGGGCCAGGCTGCAGTCGGCGTTGACCAGTTGCTGCGGGACCATGCCGAAGGTGGTGTCCAGTGCGCGCTGGTTGCGCGTGATCGCATGCCACTTCAGGCTGCCTTCGGCGAAACCCATGGTGACCAGACGTGCCACCTCGGCCAGCGACATCGCCGACTCCACGCCCGGCACGTTGACCATATGCCAGGAGAACAGGTCGACCAGCGCGAGGTTGCGCTGCAGGTAGCAGGTTTCGGGTGGGGTCTCGACCATCACCACCAGCACGTCCGAGCTGGTTGCGTAGTTGCCGGTGATGAAGCTGTTGTCGAGGTTGTAGCGCGAGGCCGGGTGCAGCTCGGGTGCACCGGGGTCGAGGTCGCCGATGCGCACGTCGCGCCCGCCATGGATGCCGACCGCGAAACCGATCGCCGCCAACAGCAGCGACACCGCGGCGGCACGCGGCGTCGCGCAGCGCGCGAGCAGCCGCCACAGCGCGGCGGCGGATTCACGACGCGCGACCACGCGCTGGCGCCCGCGCAGGCAGACGCCGAGGTACGACATCACGACCGGCAGCAGCACCAGGTTCGTCAGCACGATCACCGCCACCCCCACGCTCGCCGCCACGCCGAGGTCCTGGATCACCTCGATGTCGATCAGCATCATGGTCAGGAAGCCCACCGCGTCGGAGACCAGTGCGGCCATGCCGGCGATGTAGATGCCGCGGAACGCGAGCCGCGCCGCCGCGAGCCGTGGCCGCCCGGCCACCGTTTCCACACCCACCGCGTTGACCACCTGCACGCCGTGGCTGACGCCGATCGCGAACACGAGGAAGGGGATCAGGATCGAATAGGCGTTGAGACCGTAGCCCAGCGTGGTTAGCAGCCCGAGCTGCCAGATCACCGCGATCACCGAGCACGCGAGCGGCGCCACGGTGGCACCTATGCAACGCGTGTAGTAGAACAGCAGCAACGCCGTGACCACCAGCGTGATCACCGCGAACAGCAGGATGGCACCCACGCCCTCGAGCAGGTCGCCGACGATTTTCGCGAAGCCGACGATGTGGACCTGGATGTGCTCGTCGTGGAAACGCGCGCGGATGCGCTGCTCCAGGTCCTGCGAAAAGGCGTGGTAGTCCAGCCGCTGGCCGGTGATCGGGTCGCGGTCGAAGATCGGCGCCTCGACGATGCTAGAGCGCATGTTGTCGGCGACCAGGCGCCCCACCTCGCCGGAGCGCATCAGGTTGTGGCGCAACTCCTCCAGGCTGGCCGGCGATCCGTCGTAGGTGTCGGGCATCACGACGCCGCCCTCGAAGCCCGATTCGGTCACCTCGGTCCAGCGCACGTTCGGCGTCCACAGCGACTTCAGCCGGTTGCGATCGACGCCGTTGATGTAGAACAGTTCGTCGGTGACCTGCCTGAGCACGTCCAGGTACCCGGCATCGAAGATGTCACCGTGCGTGTTCTCGACCGCGATCTGGATCGAGGTGCCGGAGGCGCCGAGGTCGCCCATGTGGCGCATCATCGCCTTGATGAACGGGTGCTCGAGCGGGATCATCTTCTCGAAGCTGGCGTCGGGTCGCAGCTTCGCGGTCTGCCACGCGAAGAACACGGTCAGCAGCGCGAACACCAGCAGCAACAGCGGGCGGTGATCGAAGACCAGCCTCTCGATGAAGCGCTCCTCGGCGTTCGCCACCGATTCCGGCGCGGGGGACTGCGGATCGCTCATCTCAGCCTCCTTGCCGAACGCCGGGCGCACCGACACCCTCGATCCGCCGCACGCCGCCCTGCCCCGCCACCACCAGCGTGCCGTCGGGAGCGATGGCGGCGGCACCGAGCTGCTGGCGCATCGCGACCCGCGTGTGGTCGGTGACCACGCCCGAGTCCAGGCGCACCGCCAGGATGGTGCCCATGCTGCCGACCAGCAACACCTCGTCACCGGCAGTGAGCGTGCCGCCGGCGAGCACGGTCTCCACGCCGCTGTCGAGCGCGTTCCAGCTGTCGCCGAAATCGCGCGTTACATGCACGTTGCCCTGCAGTCCGAACACGCCGACGGTGCCGGTGCCGGGCAGGCCGAGCGCGCCGAACAGCGTGCCCTCGTACGGTGAGGCCAGCGTCTCCCACGTCGCGCCGCGGTCCGCCGAGCGGTAGAGGGAACCGGCCTCGCCGGCGAGCAGCAGCCGCGCGCCGCCGTCGGAGGCGATCGCGTAGTAGTGCAGTTCATCGGGATTGTCGATCGACGCCGGGTCGACATCGACCCAGCTCGCGCCGCCGTCGTCTGTACGCAGGAAGGTCCCGTAGGCGCCGACCGCGAACCCGTGTTGCGGATCGCTGAAGTACACGTCCATCAGCGGCGGCGGGAATACCGGTTCGGCGACCCGCTCCTCGGCCTCTGCGAGCAGTGCGCGCGCGTCCTCGGTCAGCCCGGCGTCGGCGCCGGCCTCACGCTCGAGCGCGGCGAGTCCGGCACGCGCACGCTCGAGTTCCGCCGCGTTGCGCCGCTGCTGGGCATCGAGTCCGTCGCGCTGCAGGCGCCAGGTGAGGCCGCCATCGTCGCTCGCGACGATCATGCCGTCGTGGCCCACCGCCCAGCCGTGGCGCGGATCGACGAAGAATACCGCCGTGAGCAGCACACGCACGGGCACGGGCACCTGGATCCAGGAGCGGCCCGAATCGTCGGAATGAAGGATATGGCCGTAGTCGCCCACCGCGACCAGCCGCTCACCGACACGCGTGACATCGACCAGCAGGCTCGCGGCCGCCCGCGGCATGATCTCGGCCGGCTCGGGGGGCGCCGCGCGCACCGCCCCGGCGAGCACCAGTGATGCGAGCAGCAGCACGGTGCGGCGCAGCGTGCGCGACGAACTACCACCGGACCTCATCGTCACTTCCCCTTGTTGCTTGTGGCTCGTTGGGGTCGAATTCGTCCCGATTCTAGGCACGGAAGAAAACACGTCGCATGATATGCGTCAAGCAAGCAGGGGAATCGCGATGCAGGACAACACGAAGCAGATCGACTACTGGAACGGCGAGGCGGGCAGGAAGTGGGCCGACAACGACGCGCATTTCGAGCGCTCGATCGGGGCGCTGAACACGCCGCTGCTGGAGCGGGCTCGCCCCGCCCGGGCGCGCAATGCGCTCGACATCGGTTGCGGCTGCGGCAACCAGACGCTGGCGCTGGCGCGTATGCTCGGTCCAGCGGCGCGCGTGACCGGCATCGATGTCTCGGAACCGATGCTCGCGGTGGCGCGCACGCGCGCGGCCGACGACGCGGCCACGCTCGAGTTCCTGCGCGCTGACGCAGCGACGCACGCATTCGCGCCGGGCAGCTTCGACCTGCTGTTCTCGCGCTTCGGTGTGATGTTCTTCACCGACCCGGCCGCCGCGTTCGCGAACCTGCGCGGCGCCTGCGCCAAAGGTGCCCGGCTGGTGTTCTGCTGCTGGCAGGGCATCGAGCAGAACGACTGGCTGCGCGTGCCGATGCAGGCGCTGGCGCGGCACGTGGAACTCCCGCCGTTCGATCCCGGGGCGCCCGGTCCGTTCGCTTTCGGCGACCGCGAGCGCGTGCGCGGCATCCTCGGCGCGGCCGGGTTCGCCGGGCCACGCTTCGAGGAACTGCGCACCGAACTGAACTTCGCGCAGGGCGAGACACTGGCCCATGCCACCGAGGCACTGGTGCAGGCCGGTCCGGCCGCGCTGCTGCTCGCGCAGCTGGACCCCGCGGCCCGTGCGCAGGCGCTGGCCGAGGTGGCGGAGGCGGTGGCGCGCTACTACCGCGACGGCCGCATCCTGATGCCCTCCGCCGTCTGGCTGGTCAGCGCCGCCGCGTAGGTCCGGGCTATGCCCGGACATGTTCGTGTAGGTCCGGGCCGTGCCCGGACATTGTTCGGCCACCGGCATTGTTCGGCCACCGGCATTGTTCGGCCACAGGCCGAACCTACGTGGACGTTCGGCCGTAGGTCCGGGCCGTGCCCGCACGATTTGCGTAGCTCCGGGCCGTGCCCGGACATGTACGCGTAGGTCCGGGCTGTGCCCGGACGTGTCCGGCTCGCAGAAGCAACAACCCGGGAGGCAAAATGGATTACCACCACCTGCGCTACGAGGTCGCCGACCACGTGGCGACCATCACGCTCGACAATCCGCCGAAGCTCAACGCCATGTCGGGCCAGATGCTGGCCTCGTTCTCGCGCGCCATCGAAGCGGCCCGGCGCGACGACGAGGTGCGCGTACTGGTGCTGACAGGGGCCGGGCGCGGCTTCTGTTCGGGCATCGACACCGAAGTGCTGATAGCGCTCGCGCAGGGCAAGCCGGTGCCGGGCGCGGTCGAGGAGCACGGCCGGCGCCACGCGCTCGAGCCCGTCGGCTGGTTCGGTGTCGAGATCAGCCGCATCGAGAAGCCTACCATCGCCGCGATCAACGGGCCGGCAGTAGGCGGCGGCTTCGCGCTCGCGATGGCCTGCGATCTGCGCATCATGGCGAGCGACGCCACGATCGGGATGGCGTCCACGCACCGCTACGCGCTGCCGCCGGAAGGGGGCATCACCTACACGCTGCCGCGCATCGTCGGGCTCACGCGGGCGCTGGAACTGCTGCTCACCGGTGATCTGCTCGACGGCAGGGAGGCCGAGCGGATCGGGCTGGTGTTGCGCGCGGTGCCGCGCGAGCGTGTGCTCGGGGAAGCGCTGGCGCTGGCAGCGAAGATCGCGGGCAACGGCCCGATCGGGATGGAACTGACCAAGCAGCTCGTCTACCGCGGCCTGCACGAGAACGACATCGCGACCCAGGTCGAACGCGAGGACGCCGCGCTGGCGCGCGGCTTTCGCACCGGGGACTTTCACGAAGGCGCGACCGCCTGGTGGATCGACCACCGCAAGCCGGTGTTCCGCGGACGTTGAGGCAACAGCCCGGATCTACAGGAACGCACCCACTCCGTCCGGCGGCACGGGACGAGCCAGCAGGAAACCCTGTGCGCAATCGCAGCCTTCGCGGGCCAGGAACGCGAGCTGCTCCGCGTTCTCGACGCCTTCGGCGACCACCCGCAGCCCGAGGCTGGTCGCCAGCGCGATGACCGCGCGCACGATCGCGACGTCGTCGCTGCCGGCAGGCACGTTGCGGATGAACGAACGGTCGATCTTCAGCGTGCCGACCGGCAGGTGCTTCAGGTACGCGAGCGAGGAGTAGCCGGTGCCGAAATCGTCGATCGACAGCTCGACGCCGATCTCGCGCACCGCCAGCAACACCTGGCTGGATTCCTCGGGCCGTTCCATGAACACGCTCTCGGTCACCTCGAGCTCCAGCCATTCGGGACGGCAGCCGGTCTCGTCGAGGATCGCACGCACCGCCGGCAGCAGTTCGCGGCGGCGTATCTGCTCCGCCGACACGTTGACCGCGACGCGGCCCGGATCCAGGCCGGCGTCGCGCCAGGCGCGCATCTGCCGGCACGCGCTCCGCAGCACCCACTCGCCGATCGGCACGATCAGCCCGGTCTCCTCGGCCAGCGTGATGAACTCGCCGGGCCCGAGCAGTCCGCGCCGCGGATGCGCCCAGCGCAGCAGGGCCTCCACGCCCACCACGCGACGCCCATCGATCGCGAACTGCGGCTGGTAGTGCAGCCGGAGTTCGCCGGCCGCGAGCGCCACGCGCAGCTCCGCCTCGAGCTGCACGCGCGCCAGCGCCTGCTCGGTCATGTCCTCGGTGTAGAAATGGATCGTGTTGCGGCCCTCGGCCTTCGAGCGGTACATCGCGGCGTCGGCGTTGCGCACCAGCGACTGCGGATCGAGTCCGTCCTGTGGATACAGCGCGATGCCGAGGCTCGCGCCGATGTACAGCTCACGGCCGGCGAACGCCATCGGCGAACGGCTGCAGGCGAGGATCTTCTGCGCCAGCGCGGCCACGTGCAGCGGATCCTGCACGTCCTCGAGCATCACGACGAACTCGTCGCCGCCGAGGCGTGCCACCGTGTCCTCGTCGCGCAGCAGCGCGCGCAGGCGCAGTGCCGCCTGCTGGATCACCTCGTCGCCCGCCGCGTGACCCAGACTGTCGTTGATGTCCTTGAAGCGATCGAGGTCGATGAAGATCACGGCGATGCGGCTGGCGGTACGCTGCGCCTTGGCGATCGCGTGGCGCAGACGGTCGAACAGCAACAGGCGGTTCGGCAGGTTGGTCAGGTGATCGTGCTGGGCGAGGTGATGCAGGTGCTGCTCCTTGCGACGCAGTTCCTCCAGGTGATCGCCGAGCATGCGCTCCATGTCGGCGAAGGTGCGCGCCAGCAACCCGATCTCGTCGGATCGCTGGACCGGGAGTTCGCCCATCACATGCTCGCGCGCGAAACGCCGCACCGCCTTCACCATGGTCAGCAGCGGCAACGACAGCGCGCGGGTGACCACGATCGACAGCAGCACCGCTCCGAGGCTGAACGCGACGATGATGTGCACGATCGCGGTGCCGAGCGTGCTGGTGCCGGCGAAAATCGCCTCGAACGGGCGCGCCAGCCCCACCAGCACGAAGCGCCCGGGAGCGATCTCGCCGAACGGCAGCTTCACGAACGCCGCCGCCAGCGTGCGGCCACCCGCGTTGGCGCCGTCGATCACGAAAAAGCGCGCCTCGGCCTGCCCGTCGACGATGTCCGCGGTCGCCGGATACTCGTCCTGCACCAGCACGCGCCGACCGCGGTCGAAGCCGAACTCCTTCGCCGGGTCCGGATGGATCAGGAAATCGCCCTCGCCGCTCGCGAGGTACAGCTGCACGTCGCGCGGCAGATCGGCCTGCAGCGAGGCGAACAGCCCGTCGAGGTCGATGTTGAGCACCACCAGACCCGGCGCGCTCGCCGCGGCACCCGCGACGGCCGTGGCCACCTGCAGCGTCGGCTTGCCCAGCCCGTCGCGCACGCCGGTTTCGTGGTTGATCGCGATCCGCGACAGGTAGACCGCGCGCGGCGGCAGGCGCAGCGTTTCGTAGACGTACGGGTACTGCCCTTTTTCCTGCAGATCCGCATCGCTCACGCGCACCAGCGTGCCGTTGTCCCGGTCGATGCGAACGCGCTCGCGCCCGTTGTTGGCCGTCTCGATCAGGCGCAACTGAAAGTACTCGGGATGCAGCTCGAGCATGTGCGCCATTGCGTCCGCGAGCGCGTCCCCGGCCGCTGCCGCGGACGTATAGACGCCGCCCTTGTCGAGAATCGCCCGCACGACCGGCGTTGACGCCAGCAGGCGCACGTCGTCCACACTTTCCTCGAGTTGCATCGTGAAGCGTTGCCCGATCACGCGCGTCGAAGCCAGCAACTCCTGCTGCGCCGCGTCGACCAGCAGCTTGCGGCTCTCGGTGAACGAGTAGTATCCGGTCAGTCCCACCGCCAGCACGCCGAACAGCGACAGCAGCAGCGCGAGGCGCAGTGCGATGCCGAAGCGCGCGGTCCGCTCAGAAGCTTTCAAGCACGTCACCGGAGCGGATGCGCTCCCAGAGCCGGGTGCGCCGCGCCACATCCTCGACCGGCTGCAGCCAGCGGATGCGCGCCGCGTCGGCGGCCGCGATCGACGCCACGGTGGTGTTCGCCAGTCCCTGGCGCAGCGTCAGCGCCTGGCTTACGTGATCTTCCAGCATGTAGTCGATCCAGGCCGCGACCAGGCGCGGATCGCGCGCGCCGCGCGTCATCGCCCAGCAGTCCAGCCACGCCAGCGCTCCCTCGCGCGGGATCACGTAGCCCGCGTCGATTCCCGCGTCGGCCAGTTGCTTGAGTTGCTGCGTGCCGTAGTTGCCGTAGGCGAGCGCCACGTCGTGGCGCAGGAACAGGTCCACGACTTCCTCGGGAGCCTTGTAGAACGTCAGTGCGTTGCGCCGCAGCTCGATCAGCCGCTGCGTGACCTCGCGGTACGCCGCTTCGTCGAGACGGAACGGGTCGGGCATGCCGAGCGCCAGCGCGGTGAACGAGAATGCGTGGCTGCTGCCGTCGTAGGCGATCACGCGGCCCCGGTACGCCGGATCCCACATCGACTGCCAGGAAACCGGCGTTTCGCGCACCCGCGAGCGGTCATAGATCAGGCCCATGGTCGAGTAGGTGTACGGAATCGCGTAGACCTTGCCGTCGCGCTCGAGCGCCGGCAGCCTGGCCCGATCCCGGAAGGCAGGCAACTGGCGGCCGATGTTCGGGATCGACTGCGGATCCAGCGCCGCGCTGAGCCGTGCATCGATGTAGCGTGCAAGCTCGGCGGTGTTCACCGCGAACACGTCGAAATCGGCGCCGTCGTTCGCCGCGATGCGGCTCCAGAGCTCCTCGTCGGTGTGCACGATCGTGAGCTCGACGCGCAGCCCGTGGAGGCGCTCGAACTCGCCTACCAGGTCGCGGTCCGCGTAGCCCGGCCAGGTCAGCACACGCAGCGTGGGCGGCGGCTCCCCGGAGGAGCAATGCAGCAGCGCAGGCGCCAGCGCGGCGATGCCGATGGAGCCCAGCAGGCGACGGCGATGGATCATCGAAGCGGCTCCGGCAAATCCCTCTTGGCATTCATCAGGTTTCGTGCCGGGCAATGTCCCGCAGGTTCGGCCTGCGGCCGAACAAATGTCCGGGCGCAGCCCGGACCTACGATCCCAGCGCCTGCGACATCGAGCGGATTTCTTCCTCGGACTCTACCAGCACCCCGACCGCGACGGACTCGTCGAGGCCGAGCTTGACGCAGGCCGGTACCGTCGCGAGTTCGGCGCCTGCGGCCTGCTCGGGAGTCGCGCGTCGCGCGAGCAGGTTCGCCGCCAGCACCACGTCGGCGAGATCTGCCTTGCCGACGTGCTCGCGGTCCAGCACCTCGTGCTCGTCGACCGCGGTCGCCACCGGTTCGGGAAAGCCCCAGGACTCGACGATCGCACGCCCTACACCGGAGTGCCACTGCGCGAGCAGGTCCTCGAGCACGTCGCGATGGCCGAACAGTGTCGGGAATGCGTCCACGCGCATCAGGATGTAGAAACGGCCGATCCCGTGCAGCAGACCTGCGAGCATCGCCTCGTCCGGTTTCACGCTGTCCTTCGCCAGCCGGCGCGCGAGTACGTAGGACAGTACCGCCACGCGCACGCTGTGGTGACGCGTGCGCTCGATGTGCTGGCGCAGCGGTCCCGTCTCGGGTGCCTTGAACGTACTGTCCAGCGCGAGCGCCACCGCGGCGTTGCGCACCATCTCGAAGCCCAGGCGCGCGATCGCGGTCTTCACGTCGGTGATCTCGTTGGCACCGCGGCGCATCAGCGCCGAGTTCGCGATGCGCAGCAGTCGTGCCGCCAGCACCGGTTCGGAGAGCACTATGCGCGCGATCTTCTCCACCGACACGTCGGGGTCGTTGAGCGCCTCGCGCACGCGCAGCGCGATGTCCGGGAACGGCGGCAGTTCGAACTTGCCGTCGGACAGATCGCGCGCCAGCTGTTGCACGAACTCGAACGCCGCCTCCCGCGAGGCGGCCAGTTCCTCTGCGGTCGGCGGGGCAGGTTCGTCGTCGAGTGCCTGTTTCACGAACTCTAGCGGAGCGCTTCTGGATTCACGCATCGGTGCGATGACCTGTTGCTGGTGCGGTTGTTGTCGTTCCGTGCCTCCGGGCGTTCCGGGGCATCGTCCCCCCGGGGGGACGCGCAAGTATAGACAACGCCCGCTGCCTGCGGGAGCCGGCTTTCCGCGCACCGAGACCGCCGTCGCACGCGGCTCAGCGCCCCGCCACCATCCCGCCGTCGACGTTGTACAACTGGCCGCTGATCCACGATCCCTGGTCGCTGCACAGGTAGACGACCATGTTGGCGATGTCGAGCCCGCTGCCCGCACGGCGCAGCGGCACGTAGCTCGCGAGCAGGCGTTCCCACTGTTCGCCCCGCCCCATGTCGTCGATGCGGTAGGTATCGACGATCCCCGGACACACCGCGTTGACGCGGATCCCGTGCGGTCCCACCTCGCCGGACATCGCGCAGGTCAGCGCGTGGATGCCGGCCTTCGATGCCGCGTAGGCGGCGGTCTGCGCCGCCATCAGCTTGCCGCCCACCGATGAGATGTTCACGATGCTGCCGCCCTGCCCCTGCGCGATGAGCGCGCGGCCGAAGGCGCGGCTCATGTAGAAAGTGCCGTTCAGGTTCACGTCTATGACCTTGCGCCAGGCGTCGAGCGCCAGATCGACGACCGCGGCGCGGTCCTCCCCACGTGCGGCGCCGGCGTTGTTGACCACGATGTCCACCCGCCCGAACTCCGCGAGCGTGCGCTCCACCAGCGCATCGACCGCCGCCGCGTCCGCGACGTCGCTGACCAGCGCGAGCGCGCGCCGCCCCAGCGCACGCACCTCCTCGGCCACCGACTCGATGTCGCGCCAGCCGGCCGCCTGTTCGTCCGCCGGGTAGCGTTCGGGCGACCGCCCGGTGCCGGTCAGCACCACGTCGCACCCCGCGCGCGCGAGTTCCACCGCGATCGGGCGTCCGATCGAGCGCATGCGCCCCGCGCCCGTCACCACCGCCACCTTGCCCTCGAGTCCCGTGATCTGCATCGTGCCGCTCCGTGCCTGTGTGCGTGACGCACGATTCTAGCCGCATGCCGCGCTTGGTGGGGCCGTCGCCAACGCCTCCGTGACGCGCCCGGGCCGGCACCCGGGGGACACTCTATAATCCGGCCCGGATCGCACCACGGGACACGCCATGACTCCGCGCTCGGCCGCCGACGCACTCGCATCGACCGGCGATCCCTCGCTGCTGGCGACAGAGGAGGTCGCCGCACGACTCGCCACCGATCCGGTGCACGGACTCGCCGAGGACGAAGCGACGCACCGGCTGCGCGTCGACGGGCCCAACGAACTGTTCACGCCGCCACCGCCGGCGCGCTGGCGGCGCTTCCTCGCGCAATTCCACGATCCGCTGGTCCACCTGCTGCTCGCGGCGGCGGCGATCACGCTGCTCGTGTGGATCGTCGAAGGCCGCCACGGACTCCCCGTCGATGCGCTGGTGATCCTGGCGGTGGTGCTCGCGAACGCCACCATCGGTTTCCTGCAGGAGACGCGCTCCGGACGCGCGGCGGCGGCGCTCGCACGCCTGTCGGCGCAGCGCTCGACCGTGATCCGCGCGGGACGGCGCCAGCGCATCGCAAGCGCTGCGCTGGTACGCGGCGATCTGCTGGTGCTCGCCGAAGGCGACCGCGTGGGCGCCGACGCACGCCTCGTCGAGGCGAGCGCGCTGCGTGTGCAGGAGGCCGCGCTGACCGGCGAGAGCGACACGGTGGCGAAGGACCCCGCCACGCTGGCCACCGCCTGCGCACTCGCCGAGCGCAGCAACATGGTCTTCCGCGGCACCGCGGTCTCGCAGGGCACGGCGACCGCGATCGTGACCGCCACCGGCATGGCGACCGAGATGGGCGCGATCGCGCACCTGCTGGCGACCACCGCTGAGGATCCCACCCCGTTGCAGCGCGAGGTTCGCACCATCGGGCGACGGCTCGCGCAGGCGGTGATCGCGATCGCGCTGGCAGTGATCGGCTCGGTGCTCGCGCTGCACGGCGTGGACGACGGCGCCGGACTGCTCGGCGTGCTGATGCTCGGTGTCTGCCTCGCCGTCGCCGCCGTGCCTGAGGGGCTGCCGGCGATCCTGTCGGTGGTGCTCGCGATCGGGGTCGAACGCATGGCGAAGCGGCACGCGATCGTGAAGAAACTGGCCGCGGTCGAGGCGCTGGGATCGGCCTCGGTGATCTGCTCCGACAAGACCGGCACGCTGACGCGCTGCGAAATGACGATCCGGCACGCGATCACCGCCAGCGGCAGCACGCGCATCGGTGGCGCCGGCTATGCCCCGCACGGACGCATGGCGCGCGACGACGGCGGCCCGGTCGAGGGCGCGCTGCGCACCGAACTGGTGGCACTGTTCAGTGGCGGCAGCCTGGCCGGCAACGCGGGACTCCAAGAGGCGGCGCCGGGGCGCTGGGAGATCCACGGTGACCCGACCGACGCGGCGTTCCTGGTCGCCGAGCGCAAGCTGGGCGTGCACGACTGGCGGGCGCGGCGCTTCGCGACCCTCGCCGGCATTCCGTTCACCGCCGAGCGCCGCATGATGTCCGTCGTGGTCGGCGACCGCGAGCGCGGCGGTGCCCGCTGGCTGGTGTGCAAGGGTGCGCCCGACGTGCTGCTGCAGCACTGCACGCAACTGCTCGAGGGCGAGGCGGTGCGCCCGCTGGAGGCGAGCCGGCGCGCCCGCCTGCTGGCGGCCACCGAAGGGCTGGCCGACGAGGCGCTGCGCACGCTGGCCGTCGCCTGCCGGCCGCTCGCCGACGAGGAATCGAGCGAGGCGGGCAGCGCACTCGAGCACGAGCTGATGTTCATCGGCATCGTCGGCATCGTCGATCCGCCGCGCGAGGAAGCGCACGAGGCGATCCGCGAGGCGCAGGGCGCCGGCATCCGCGTGGTCATGATCACCGGCGACCATCCGCGCACGGCGCTGCGCATCGCCAGAGACCTCGGCATCGCCGGCGACGACGCCACCGTGCTCACCGCACGCGAGCTCGATGCGATGGACGGGACGCAGTTCGCCGCGGCGGTCGCCACCACCCCGGTCTACGCGCGCGTGAGTCCGGCGCACAAGCTGCGCATCGTCGATGCGCTGCAGGCGGCCGGACACGTGGTCGCGATGACGGGCGACGGGATCAACGACGGACCGGCGCTGAAGTCGGCCGATATCGGGATCGCGATGGGGCGCGGCGGCACCGAGGTCGCGCGCGAGGCGGCACGCATGATCCTCGCCGACGACAACTTCGCGACCATCGTCGCCGCGGTGCGCGAGGGACGCATCGTGTTCGACAACATCCGCACGTTCCTGCGTTACCTGCTGTCCTCGAACATCGGCGAGATCCTGACCGTGCTGCTCGGCATCCTCGGTGCGGCGGTGATCGGGCTCGGGACCGGCGACGGCGGCGTCGTGCTGCCGCTGCTGGCCACGCAGATCCTGTGGATCAACCTGGTCACCGACACCGGTCCCGCGCTGGCCATGGGAATCGATCCGCCGGGCGAGGACGTGATGCGGCGCGCACCGCGGCCACCCACGCAGCGCGTGATCGACGCGCCGATGTGGTCGCGCGTGCTGCAGACCGGACTGGTGATGGCGCTGGCCACGCTGCTGGCGATCGACCTGCATCTGCCGGGCGGCCTGGTCGATGGCGACGGCACCCTGCAGCGCGCGCGCACGGCGGGCTTCACGACGCTGGTGTTCGCGCAGTTGTTCAACTGCTTCAACACGCGCTCCGCGACCGCGAGCGCGCTGAGCGGACTGTTCACGAACCGGTGGCTGTGGAGCAGCGTGGCGCTGGCAGCGGTGCTGCAGGTCGCGGTGGTGCAGTCGGTGGCAGGCAATATCGCCTTCGACACCGTGCCACTGGCACCCGGCGAATGGCTCACCTGCGCGGCGCTCGCCGCCGCCGTGCTGCTGCACGGCGAGGCGCGCAAGCTGCTGCAGCGCGCGCTCGCTGCGCGCCGCCCCCGATGAACCGCTGCGCTCAGGCCGGCGCGGCGGCGCGGCGCATCGCGAGCAGGTTGCCGGCGACGATCAGCACCAGCCCCAGCGCGGCGGGCACGGTCCACGTGTAGCCCTCGAAGAACGTCGAGATCAGCAGCGCCACCAGCGGGGTCATCATCGAGTTGTAACCGGCACGGTCGGGGCCGATCAGCGCGAGCAGGCGCAGATAGGCACCGAAGGCGATGATCGAACCGAACACCGACAGGTACAGCAGGGCGACCGCGTACGACGTTCGCTCGGGGAAGTGGAACTCCACGCCGGTGACCAGGCCGGCCACGCACAGCACCAGCGTGCCGTAGAACATGCCCCAGGCATTGATCGAGATCACCGGCAGCCCGAACACCGTGTTGCGCGTGGCGACGATCGTGCCCAGCGAGGCGCAGTACGTCGAGGCCAGCGCGAACAGCAGCCCGCGCAGCGCGCCGTCACCGAGACTCAGGCTCTCCACCTCGGGCCAGAACAGCAGCGCGACGCCGATCATCCCGACCACCCCGCCGGCGACCACCACCGGTGCCACCGAGCGGCGCAGGAACAGCCGCGCGTTGAGGAAGTTCATGAACACCATGGTCGCGAACACCACCGCCACCACGCCACCGGTGAGGTAGACCTCGGACCAGTACACCAGCCAGTAATTGATGCCGAACAGGCACAACCCCTGCAGCGCGATGAACGCGTGCTCGGCCGGCCGCAGCCGGATCCGCGCACGCGCCAGCAGGCACCAGCCGAACAGCAGCAGCGAGGCGATGCCGAAGCGGTAGATCACCGACACCAGCGGATCGACCTCGCCGAGCTGGAACTTGATCGCAAGCCACGTCGACCCCCAGATCAGCACGGTGACGGTGTAGAGGAAATACGCTTGCACTGGCATGGGGCGAGGTCCGAAGCTTGGCCACGTTGGCGGCAGACCGCGTATCCTGAGGGCACGCGGGGGGGCGCTGCAATCGGCGCGCAACACTGGCCCGGCATGACTGGAGGAACAGATGGCACGCAAGCCCGCGCTACCCGACCCGCCGCAACCGGCGCCCGGCAGCGCCTTCGCCGCGCTGGCCGCGCTGCGCGGCGCGCTGCCGGCCGGCCCCGAACCGGAGCCGGCTTCTGCGGACAAGGCGTCACCGCTCGGTCAGCGCATCGTGGTGAGGCGCGAACGCAAGGGGCGCGGCGGCAAGACGGTGACCGTGGTGCACGGAATCGCGCTCGCGGGTCCGGCGCTCGAGGAGTTCGCGCGCACGCTGCGCCAGGCGCTGGGCACCGGCGGCGGCGTCGAGGGCGAAGCGATCGTTCTGCACGGCGAACAGTCCGGGCGCGTGCGCGAATGGCTGACGGGACGGGGAGCGACGAGGGTGGTGATCGCAAACTGAAGCGCGCGCCCACACGGGGCGGCGATCACCCGCCCAAGGGCCAGATCAGCGGTATCGTCGCGATGGTGATGCTCGCCACCAGCACGTTCATCGGGATGCCGATGCGCAGGAAGTCCGAGAAGCGGTAACCACCCGGCCCGTACACCATCAGGTTGCACTGGTAGCCGATCGGCGTCGAGAAGCTCGCCGACGCGGCCATCATGACCGCCATCACGTACGGCACCTCGTTCACGCCGACGCGTTCGGCCACCGCCAGCGCCACCGGCAGCATCAGCATCGCGGCCGCGTTGTTGGTGATCATCTCGGTCAGCGTCATCACGCTGAGGTACACCAGCGCGAGCAGCAGCCACGGATTCGTCCCGGCCAGGCCCACGATGCCGTTACCGAGGAAGCTGGCCGCCCCGGTCTTCTCGAGCGCATTGCCGAGCGCGAAACTCGCGGCGATCGTGACCAGCACCGGCAGGTCGAGGCTGCGCCGCGCGTCGGTCACGCTGATGCAGCCGGTGGCGATCATCGCCGCCACCCCGAGCAGCGACGCGTAGAGCATGTTCAGCACACCGGTGGTCGCCAGCACCACGATGCCGGCCAGGATCGCCCACGAAGTCCAGGCGCGCGAGTGGTCCGGCAATTCATGCTCGAGAACGTTCATCAGAAGGAAGTCGCGCGACTGCTTGAGCCGCCCGACCACCGCCGGTCGCGCCTCGAGCAGCAGCAGGTCACCGGGTTCGAGGATGATCGAACTCAGCCGCCCGCGTATGTGCTCGCCGTTGCGCGCGACCGCGAGCACCACGGCACCGTAGCGATCACGGAAGCGGCCGTCGCGGATCGTGTGCCCCACGACCTCGCAGTGCTCTGCCACCACCGCCTCGACCAGCCGGCGTTCCGGCACGTTGCGCTCGAGCGCTGGTTTGCTGCCCACCGCGGGCACCAGCCCATTGATCCGCAGCACGTCGACGATCGCCTCGGTCTCGCCGACGAACACCAGACGGTCCCCGCCGCGCAGGATCTCCTCGGGCGCGACCGCGGTGATCACGCCGCCGTCGCGCTCGATCTCGGCGAGGTAGATGCGCTCGAGGTGACGCAGTCCGGCCTGCTGGATCGTACGGCCCACCATCGGACCGTCGCGAGCGACCGCGACCTCGAAGGTGAACTTGCGCGTGTCGGCGAAGGTTTCGTCCGGTGTGCGGCGCGCCCGCAACAGCCGCGGTGCAGCCAACACCACGAAGAGCGTCCCGGCCGCCGCCACCACCAGACCCAGCGGTGCGATCTCGAACAGGGCGAAACCGGGCTTGCCGGTCAGCGCCTGGTACTGCCCGTTCACGACCAGGTTCGTGCTGGTGCCGATCAGCGTGATGGTGCCGCCGAGGATCGAGGCGTAACTGAGCGGGATCATCAGCGTCGAACTCGGCACGCGGATGCGGCGTGCCCACTGGCTCACGGCCGGGATCATCGTCGCGACCACCGGCGTGTTGTTCAGGAATGCCGACAAGCCTGCGACCGGCAGCATCAGGCGCACCAGCGCGCGATGCGGGCCTCCGGGGCGCCCGAGCACAGACTCGACGATCATGTCGACGCCGCCCGAGGCGCGGATCGCCGCCGCCACGATGAACATCCCCGCCACCGTAATCAGACCGGTGTTCGCGAAGCCGGCCAGCGTCTGCTCGGGCGTGAGGATTCCGGTCATGCCGAGCACCAGCAGCGCGCCCATCAACACCACGTCGGTGCTGAGCCGCGGCACGGTGATCAGCGTTGTCAGCACGGCCACGGTGAGCGCGACCGTGAACCACCCCTGCCATTCCATCGTAGCCCCTCCCCCGAACGGACCGCCGTGCATTCTAGAAGGAATAAGGATTCGCGTAACAATGATTAATCGATCTTAGGATATGCGCCCTGCCGATCCTCGCTGACAATCCGTCGCGCACTCTCTAGCATAGCGCCGGTCGCAGGCGCAGCACCGACCGGACCCAGGATGAGCGAATCACACAAGACCGCCGAGGCGTCGCTCGCGACGCTGCACCGCATCTTCACCGTACCGGAGGCGCCGGACTCGACGCTGTCGCGTCTGGAAGCGGAGATTTCGCGCAACCTGCACGGCTTCCTGCGCGAGCACATCGTCGCCACGCGGCGCAGCATGAGCGATATCGAGAGCGACTTCAGCGACACGCGCGTCCCCGAGGACCCCGTGTTCGTCTCCGGGCAGGCCGAGTTCCTGCTCAGCAAGGTCGTGGCGGAATCGGTGCATACGGCCTCGCCGACCTTCGTCGGCCACATGACCTCGGCGCTGCCGTACTTCATGCTGCCGCTGGCGAAGATGATGATCGCGCTGAACCAGAACACGGTGAAGACCGAGACCTCCAAGGCCTTCACGCCGCTGGAGCGCCAGGTGCTCGGCATGCTGCACCGGCTGGTGTTCGCGCGCGACGACACGTTCTACGCGCGCCACGTGCAGGATCCTCGACACGCGCTGGGCACGTTCTGCTCCGGCGGCACGGTGGCGAACATCACGGCGTTGTGGGTGGCACGCAACAACGCGCTGCCGCCCGACGGCGATTTCGGGGGCGTGGGCCGCGACGGTCTGCACCGCGCGCTGGTGCACCACGGCTTCACGGACGTGGCGGTCGTCGTCTCGCGCCTCGGGCACTACTCGCTCGGCAAGGCGGCGGACCTGCTCGGCATGGGACTGAACTCCGTGCACACGGTCGAGGTCGACGGCAACAACCGCATCGATCTCGCCGCGGCAGCGCGCTGCTGCCGGGACCTGCAGGCACGCGGCGTGAAGATCGTGGCGCTGGTCGGGCTGGCCGGCAGCACCGAGACCGGCTCGGTGGACCCGCTGCACGGGCTGGCGGACCTCGCGACCGAACTCGGCATACACTTCCACGTCGATGCCGCCTGGGGCGGTCCCACGCTGTTTTCCGCCCGCTGGCGCCACCTGCTCGCCGGCATCGAGCGCGCCGACTCGGTCACGCTGGATGCGCACAAGCAGCTCTACGTGCCGATGGGCGCGGGGATGACGCTGTTCCGCGACCCCGCCTCGGCGCGCGCGATCGAGCACCACGCGCGCTACATCATCCGCGAGGGTTCACGCGATCTGGGCAGCAAGACGCTCGAGGGTTCGCGCCCCGGCATGGCGATGCTGGTGCACTCCGGGCTCGCGATCCTCGGCCGCCGCGGCTACGAGTTGCTGATCGACGCCGGCATCGAACTCGCGCGCCGCTTCGCTGACCTGGTGCGCGCCGCGCCCGATTTCGAACTGACCAGCGAGCCGGAACTGAACATCTTCACCTACCGCTATGCACCCGCGTGGCTGCAGGGCGCGCTGGCCAATGCCGATGCCGACGCGGCCGCGGCGCTGAACGAGGAACTGAACGCGGTCACGCGCGACATCCAGCGCCTGCAGCGCGAGGCCGGCCGATCCTTCGTCTCGCGCACCACGCTGCGCTCGCCGCGACACCACGGACAGGCGATCGACGTGTTCCGGGTGGTGCTCGCGAACCCGCTGACCGATCTCGCGATCCTGGCGCAGATACTCGACGAGCAGCGCACCATCGCCGCCGACGCGCCAGTGGCCGAACGGTTGGGCGCGCTTGGACGGCCCGGCCCGGCGCCGCTACAATCGCGCGCTTTCGCCGCGCCCGGGTGATCGGCCCCATGAATCTACGCGACCAACTCAACTGCGCCGTCGAATCCGCGATGCGCGCCGTCGGCATCCCCTCGGACTGCCAGGCGCTGCTCACCCCGGGCACACGTCCCGAGTTCGGCGACTACCAGGCCAACGGAGCGATGGCGGCCGCCAGGCGCATGCGCACGAATCCGCGCGAACTGGCCGCGCGCATCGTCGCGGCCTTCGACGGCGGCGCGATGGTCGAGCGGCTGGAGGTCGCCGGCCCCGGCTTCATCAACATCCATCTCGCCGACGCATTCCTGGCTGAACGCGCAGACGCCGCCGCCACCGATGCGCGGCTCGGCATCGCGACACAGGCCATCCCGCAGACCGTGGTGGTGGACTATTCCTCGCCGAACCTCGCCAAGGAAATGCACGTCGGACACCTGCGCAGCACGATCATCGGCGACGCCGTGGTGCGCGCGCTCGAGTTCTGCGGCGAGCGGGTGATCCGCCAGAATCACGTGGGGGACTGGGGCACGCAGTTCGGCATGCTGATCGCGCACCTCGAGCGGATCGCGGCCTCTGGCGGCGGCATCGACGGCGCGGCGCTCGCCGACCTCGAGGCGTTCTACCGCGACGCCAAGCTCGCCTTCGACAGCGACCCGGCGTTCGCCGGGCGCGCGCGCGAGTACGTGGTGCGCCTGCAGTCCGGGGATCCGCACTGCCGCGCGCTGTGGCAGCGCTTCATCGACATCTCGATCGCGCACAGCGAGGAGATCTACCGCAAGCTCAACGTCTCGCTGGCGCACGCCGACATCCGCGCCGAGAGCGCCTACAACGACGAGCTGCCACGGGTGATCGCGGACCTGGATGCATGCGGCCTGCTGGCGGTCAGCGAAGGCGCGCGCGTGGTCTACCTCGACGAACTCCAGGACCGCGAGGGCAAGCCGATGGCGGTGATCGTGCAGAAGGCCGACGGCGGCTACCTGTACGCGACCACCGACCTCGCGGCGGCGCGCTACCGCGTCCGCGAACTGCACGCCGACCGCATCCTGTATTTCATCGACGACCGCCAGAAGCTGCACATGCAGCAGGTGTTCGCGATCGCGCGCCGCGCCGGCTTCGTTCCCGAGGCGGTGTCGCTCGAGCACCATCCCTTCGGCAAGATGCTCGGCGAGGACGGCCGCCCGTTCAAGACGCGCTCCGGCGGCACGGTCAAGCTCGCCGAACTGCTGGACGAGGCGGTGGAGCGCGCGGCGCGCCTGCTCGCCGAGCGCGAAGCCGACCTCACGGCGGAGGAACGCCTCACCGTCGCGCGCCAGGTCGGCATCGGTGCGGTCAAGTACGCCGACCTGTCGAAGAGCCGCACCAGCGACTACGTATTCGCCTGGGAACACATGCTGAGTTTCGAGGGCAATACCGCGCCGTACCTGCAGTACGCGTGCACGCGCGTGCGCAGCATCTTCCGCCGGGCCGGCATCGATCCGCGCACGCTGGATGCGCCGCTGCGGATCGGCGCGACCGAAGAGCGCGCGCTGGCGCTGCGACTGCTGCAGTTCGGCGAGTCGCTGCGCGCGGTGACGCACGACGCCGCGCCGCACCTGCTGTGCCTCTATCTGTACGAACTGGCCGGGCTGTTCATGCGTTTCTACGAGAGCTGCCCGATCCTGCGCGAGGACGTCGACGCGGCCACGCGCGCCTCGCGGCTGCGCCTTGCCGACCTGACCGCCCGCACGCTCGCCACCGGCCTCGACCTGCTCGGCATCGAAACCCCCGACCGCATGTAGGTCCGGGCTGTGCGCGGACATGCGGGCGGCCGACGCGGCGACGCCTCCGATTTGGCATACTGCAGCCGACAAAGCCGGGGGGCCACCGCCATGAGCAACCTGCCCGAACTCGCCGACGATCCGCTGCGCCGCGCGATCCGCACGCTGGCGCACGCCGACGAACACACGCGGGTGGCGGCTTTGCTCGCCGAGGCGGACGCCGCGCCAGGCGACGGCGAGACGATCGCGGCCGAGGCCACGTCGCTGGTCGAGGCGATCCGCGAACGACTCCGCTACCGCAGCGGCGTGGAGTCGCTGCTGAACACCTATTCACTGTCCAGCCGCGAAGGCGTGGTGCTGATGTGCCTCGCCGAGGCGCTGCTGCGCATCCCCGATGCCACCACGGCGGACCGCCTGATCGCCGATCGCCTGGCGAGCGGCGACTGGCGCGGCGTGCTCGACGGCGCCGAGCCGCTGTTCGTGAACGCCTCGGCGTGGGGACTGCTGCTGACCGGCAAGCTGGTGCGGCTGCGCGAGAGCGACGACGAATCGGCGTGGACGCTGCTCCGCCAGACGCTGGCGCGGGTCGGCGAGCCGGCGATCCGCACCGCGATGCGGCTCGCGATGCGGATCCTGGGCGCGCAGTTCGTGCTGGCCACCGATATCGCCGCTGCGCTGCAGAAATCCGCCGAGTGGCGCGCCCGCGGCTACCGCCACTCCTACGACATGCTCGGCGAGGGTGCGCGCTGCGCCGCCGATGCACACCGGTACTTCCTCGCGTACCACGCGGCGATCGAGGCCGTGGGGCGCAGCCACCAGTGCACCGACACGCGCGCGGCGCCGGGCGTCTCGGTCAAGCTCTCGGCGCTGCATCCGCGCCTGGAGCTGGCACAGATCGAGCGGCTGCGCGCCGAACTGCTGCCGCGGCTGATCGAGCTCGCGACGCTGGCGGCCAGCCACGGCATCGGGCTCACGGTCGATGCCGAGGAGTCGTACCGCCTCGACATCGCGCTCGAACTGTTCGCAGCCGCGTTCGAGGATCCGCGGCTCGCGGGCCGGGACGGCTTCGGCATCGCGGTGCAGGCGTACCAGAAGAGCGCGCCGGCCGTCATCGACTGGCTGGACGAACTCGCGCGGCGCCACCATCGACGTCTGCCGGTACGCCTCGTGAAGGGTGCGTACTGGGACACCGAGATCCGCCACGCGCAACTCGAAGGACTGGCGACCTACCCGGTGTTCACGCGCAAGGCCTCGACTGATGTCTGCTACCTCGTGTGTGCTGCGCGACTGCTCGCACGCCGTGAGCGGCTGTTCCCGCAGTTCGCCACCCACAACGCGCACACCGCCGCCGCGGTGCTCGCGCTCGCCGGCGACCCGGTGGGCTTCGAGTTCCAGCGCCTGCACGGCATGGGCGAGGAACTCTACGAGGAACTGCTGGAACGCCGCGGCGCCGGCGTGCCGTGCCGCATCTACGCGCCGGTCGGCGAGCACGCGGAGCTGCTTGCCTACCTGGTGCGGCGGCTGCTGGAGAACGGCGCCAACAGCTCCTTCGTCCACAACCTCGCCGACGACTCGCTGGGCAGCGCGGCGCTGGCCGCCGATCCACGCACGCGGCTGCGCGGACTGAGCGATCACGCCAACCGCGCGATCCCGCCACCGCCCGGGCTGTACGGCGCACGGCGGCGCAACTCCCGCGGCATCGATCTGCGCGCGCTCGACCCGCTGGCCGACTTCGTGCGGGCGTTGGACACCTGCCGCGCCAGCGCGGCGCGGCTCGGCAACGCTGCGGGGCCCGGGCGGATCGCGGTGCGCAATCCCGCCGACCGCCGCGACCTGCTCGGCCACTACGCGCCTGCCAGCCCGCAAGGCATCGAGGCGGCGGCGCAGGCAGCACACGCCGCCGCATCCCGGTGGGCCGCCACCACGGCCGCCGAGCGCGCCGCGTGCCTGCGCCGTGCCGCCGACCTGCTCGAGCAGGCGCTCGCCGAGCTCGCGGGATTCTGTGTGCGCGAGGCAGGCAGGACGCTGCACGACGCAGTTGCCGACGTGCGCGAGGCGATCGACTTCTGCCGCTATTACGCCGCCGACGCGGAAGAGCTGTTCGCGCGCCACGGCACGGGCCTCGCGGCACGCGGGCCACTGCTGTGCATCAGTCCCTGGAACTTCCCGGTCGCGATCTTCACCGGGCAGGTGGCTGCAGCGCTGGTGTGCGGCAACCCGGTGATCGCGAAGCCCGCCGAGCAGACCACGCTGGTGGCGCTGCGCGTCAGCGAGCTGTTCCACGCGGCGGGCGTGCCGCCCGAGGTGCTGCAGGTGCTGGCCGGCCCCGGCGCACCGATCGGCGAGCGCCTGCTGCCGGATCCGCGCATCGCGGGCGTGCTGTTCACCGGTTCCACCGAAGTCGCGCGCGACATCGCCACGGCGCTGGCCCGGCGTGGGGGTGCGCGCGCGCTGCTGGTGGCCGAGACCGGCGGGCAGAACGCCATGATCGTCGATTCGAGCGCGCTGCTCGAGCAGGTCGTCGACGACGTGATCGCTTCCGCATTCGGCTCCGCGGGGCAGCGCTGCTCGGCGCTGCGCGTGCTGTACGTGCAGCGCGAGGTGGCCGACCGCCTGATCCACATGCTCGCCGGTGCGATGAACGAGCTGCGCATCGGCGACCCGGCGCAGTGCGGGACCGACATCGGCCCGCTGATCGACGAGCGCGCCCGCGAGCGGCTGCGCGAGCACGTGCGCCGGCTCGAGGCCACGGGCCGCCGACTGCACGCCTGTGCGCTGTCGGCCGAGTGCGACGAGGGCAGTTTCTTCCCGCCGCAGGTGTTCGGGATCGCATCGATCGCGGAGCTGCCGCGCGAGGTGTTCGGCCCGGTGCTGCACCTGATCCGCTGCAACGCCGACGAGATCGACGCCCTTCCTGCACACATCGGCGAGAGCGGCTACGGGCTCACGTTCGGCATCCACAGCCGCATCCAGTCGCGCATCGCGCGGCTCGCGCGCGAGATCGAGGCCGGCAACGTGTACGTGAACCGCAGCATGATCGGCGCGGTGGTCGGGGTGCAGCCCTTCGGCGGCCGCGGCCTGTCGGGAACCGGGCCCAAGGCCGGCGGACCGCACTACCTCGGCCGGCTGCTGCGCCCGGCCAGCATGGCGGCACCGGCCTGGCGCGCCCTGCCCGCGGCGGACACGAAGGCTCCGGCACCGGCGTTCGAGTGTCGCCCGCTGGTGGAGACGCTGCGCGCGGCCTGGCGCGACTGGCGCCGGCGTGAACCCTCCGGGCGGCTGCGCCCGGGATACCAGCTGCAGCGGCTGGTCACCAGCGACCCGTACCGCGAACACGAAGCGCGCGAAGCCCTGGCGCTCGCGATCCGGCAGCTGCTGGACGCGGCCGCGAACACGCTGGTGCCACGGCGCCTGGCCGGCGCCACCGGCGAGACCTGCACGCTGTACGCCGAGGGCCGCGGCGTGCTCGTGTGCGCAGCCCGCGCCGGAGCCGCCGAGGCCGACCTGCTGCTGCCCGCGCTGGCGGCGCTGCTGGCCGGCAACGCGGTATTGCTGCTGGTCGACGAGGCCGTGCGCACCGTGGCAACGGGCGTGCGCAACCTGCTCGGCGAAGCGGGTTTTCCGGACGCACTCGGCGCCTGCCACGTGGTGAGCGATCCGCGGCACATCGTTGGCATCGTTGCCCGTACCGACATCGACGGGGTGGCGTGCCACCGCGATCCCGCGCTGTCGCAACGGCTGGAGCAGGCACTCGCGCTGCGCACCGGTCCCCTGCTCGCGTTGATCGACGAAGACTGCGGACCGCTCTATATCGAGCGCTTCGTGCACGAGAAGACGGTCGCGGTGAACGACACCGCCACCGGCGGCAACGCGGCGCTGCTGTCGCAGAAGGAGGCCGACTGAGCACCGGCGGGCGCCCTCACCTTGCCAAATTGTCATGTTGCGCGATCGCCACGCGGTAGTATCTTCCGACGGGTCAGTTGTACCGACACGTTCCGGTCCTGTTGTTCGATAACGAAAAACAATGCAGGAGAATACGACGTGACAGCCAACACACGCCCCGTCCGCCGCCCGCTCGTGACCGCGCTCTGCGCAGTGGGGTGCTCACTCGGCACGGTTGCGGCCGCCCCGGCGGCGCACGCGCAGCCGGCGGTGACCGTCATCGAGGAGATCGTGGTCACGGCGCGCAAGCGCGAGGAATCGATGCAGGAGGTGCCGATCGCGATCTCGGCATTCTCGGGCGAGAAGCTGCGCGACGCCGGCATCACGAACATCAAGCAAATCGGGCAGCTGGTGCCGGGCCTGCAGATCGACGAGGCCAGCACGGCGCAGATCTGGATCCGTGGCATCGGCCAGCGTGACGACGGCACGCGCGTCGACGGACCGGTCGGGGTCTACATCGACGGCCTCTACATCCCGCGCAAGGACGGGCAGTTGCTCGACCTGCTCGATGTGCAGAGCGTGCAGGTGCTGCGCGGGCCGCAGGGAACGCTGTTCGGCAAGAACACCACCGCGGGCGCGTTGCTGATCACCACCAAGGGTCCGCAGGAAACCCCGGGCGGCGAGGTCCGCGCACGCATCGGCAATTACGAGCGGCAGGACGTGTCGGCTACGGCGAGCGTGCCGCTGATCGAGGACACGCTGTTGTCCAAGGTCATGCTGGCCTCGACGCGTCGTGACGGGTACATGGAGAACATCGTCAGCGGCCAGGACGCCGCGTCCGAGGATCGCCGGTCCGCCGCCCTGCAACTGCGCTGGAATGCGAGCGAATCGGTGACGGTGGACACCTTCACCTACTACGGCGAAACCCGCGAGGTGCAACCGGGCACCCACTGCATGTGGATGGAGAACAGCAGCTTCAACGGCGAGGACTCGCTGTACGGCAACCGCATCTGGCCGGGGGACACGGTCGGTGTGGATGCCTTCGACGACCGCGACACGCCGGTGCGCCCCGGCCTGACCGGACAGAGCAGCGTCTACGAGGCCGCCTGCCGCGAATCGCAGGCGCTGATCGGCACCGGCAAGTACACCCACGAGACGCCGAAGGCGGAATTCAACCTCGACAACCTGCTGGTGGGCGTCACGGTCGCCTGGGACATCGACGACCAGCTGTCGCTGAAGAGCATCAGCGGCTATGGCGATCAGCGCAAGTTCGGCAACGGCGGCAACCCCGACAACGATGCCACTCGCCTCCCGATCAGCGCGCGCTATCGCGCCGCGGACAGCAACCGCGAGCAGTGGTCGCAGGAGTTGCAGCTCAACGGCCTCGCCTTCGACGGGAAGCTCAACTACACCGTCGGCGCGTTCGCCATGAAGGAAGAGATCGACGACGGTACCGACTCCAATGCCAACCTGGTGTCGGGTTCCCTGATCGGCTCCAGCATCCTGTACATCAACTCACCGTCGTCCGAAAACCAGACCTACGAACTCGAGAACACCACCTACGCCGCGTTTTTCCAGGGCAGCTATGCGCTGACCGAGAACCTGGAATTCACCGCCGGTGCACGCTGGACCAGCGAGAAGCGCGAACAGACGGTGTGGCTGGAGCTCCTCGACGAGCCCGCATTCCGCAGCATCGCCTTCGACGCCATCACGGGTGTGCCGGGCATCCTGGCGCCACTGCCGCAGTTCGGCATCGCCTTCGTGGATCCGGCCACGATTTTCGCGCAGGACGTATTCACCACCATCACCAACCGCTTCCCGAAAAATCCGCTCACAGGCCTCCCGCTCTACCCGCTGCTGCCCGCCACCGAAAACTCGATCAGCAAGACCTGGGACGAGCTCACGCCGATGGTGAGCCTGAGCTACAAGCTGCCCGACAGTCTGATCGAGGGCAGCGTGATCGACAGCGCGATGGTGTACCTGAGCTACGCCGAGGGCTTCAAGTCAGGCACCTTCGAACCGCTGGGCGTGGACGGGCAGCAGACCGTCGACCCCGAGACCGTGGCCAACACCGAATTCGGCTTCAAGCTCGACATGTTCGATGCGCGCGTGCGGTTGAACGGCGCGGTCTTCAGCAACGATTTCGACGATATGCAGCTTCGCCAGGTGGTGCTGGACTCGGGCAATACGCCGCGCGTGGTGTTCACCAACGCCTCCAGGACCCGCATCCAGGGCGTCGAGTTCGAACTCACCCTGGTGCCGGTGGACAACCTGCTGCTGATCGCCACGGGCAGCTTCAACGACTACGAGTACCTCGAGTACGAGGACGCGCAATTCAGCTCCGTCAAGCTGCTCACCCAACAGCCGCTCACCGTCGTCGACCGCTCGCGTGAACCCTTCGCCGAGGTGCCGGAGACGACCTGGAGCCTCTCGGCCCAGTACACCTTCCAGACGCGCTACGGCGAGATCATGTCGCGCCTCGACTACAGCTATGTCGACGAGGTGTTCCTGGGCATCGACGTCGGCTCCGGACAGAACGTGAAAGAGTCCAGCGTCGACGATTACGGACTGCTCAACGGACGCATCACCTGGACCAGCCCGGACGAGCGCTACCAGGTCGGGGTGTACGGCAACAATCTCACCGACGAACTCTATTTCGTCGGTGCCGCGGCGGTGGGCGATTCCGTGGGCACCTTCGCCCTGGCGCCCGGCGTGCCGCGCATGTACGGGGTGGAGCTGAACTACCGGTTCTTCTGAGCGGTAGCGCGGGCGCTCGAACCGGAACGCCGAGCCGGTTCGGTTCGAGCTCCGGGTGAGCTTTGCTGCCAATACAGAAATCTGGACCATTGGCGCATGAAGACCACCCTCGACCTCAATGATCGACTCCTTGCCGACGCCAAGGCGCTCGCCGCCAGGCAGCGTACCAGCCTGACGCGGTTGATCGAGGAGGGATTGCAACTCCGACTGCGTGCGAATGCGGATGCGGCGAAGCAGCGTCCGGTGCGGCTGCCTGTATTCAAGGGTCGCGGCGGTCTGGTGGCGGGTATAGACCCGCTGAGCAACAAGGCCTTGCTCGAGGCAGTGGGTGATGACGCCTGATGTCAACGTCCTGGTCGCTGCCTCGCGCAGCGATCACCCGCATCATGGCGTCGCGCGCGGCTGGCTCGAAGAGGCGGTCGGCGCGGCCGGGGGCGGCGCAGCCTTCACGCTGATGCCCATGGTGCCGGCCAGCTTTCTGCGGCTGGTCACCAGCCCGAAGATCTTCCGGATGCCAACTCCGGTCGAAGACGCCATTGCCTTCATCGATGCGCTGCTGGCTTCGCCCGGCGTGCGACTGGCTCACCTGGGTCCGGAGTGGCCGGAACTGCGGCAACTCTGCCTCGACCGACAACTCGGGGGCAACGATGTGCCGGATGCCTGGTTGTCGGCTGCGGTGGCGCACCTGGGCGAGCACCTCGTCAGCTTCGACCGGGACGTCAGGAAGCTGCTGGCGCGCAGCCAGTTCACGTTGCTGAAACCCATGTAGCGCGTGGAGAGGCGATCGAGCAGGAGCTCGTCGACCACGCACAACGCATCACGTGATGCACTGGATCGATGGGGGCCAACGAGTGGTACGTCAAAACCGCGGTGGGGAAGCGGCTCGCTTCGCTCACCGACACGTGAAATACTGGACCCCATGCGCTGGCTACCCGGTGGACATCTGTCGTTCGTGGCGGCCTGGTCCCTGGTTGGGACCGGTGGCGACGACACGCTCGTGGGTGGCGCCGGTGGCGACACGCTCGACGGTGGCGCGGGCAACGACAGCCTGATGGGCCTGACGGGAGCCGACCTGCTCAGGGGAGGCGTCGGTGGCGACACCCTCGCCGGCCGCGCGGACGCCGACACGCTCTACGGCGGCGACGGCAACGACATCCTCTACGGCGGCGGCGGTGCGGACCTGCTCCACGGCGACGCAGGCGCGAACGAAGTCCGCGGTGACGCGGGCAACGACACGGTCTACGCGGGTGCCGGCGGCGACAGCCTGTACGGTGACGCGGGCGTCGATCTGCTGGTCATCGACTGGCAGGCCAGCGCACAGCACCTCGTGCTGCGGGCCGGTGCGATGGCCCCGCTGGCCGACGGCACCCTGGTGGCGGGCTTCGAGCGCCTGCAGGCGAAAGGATCCGGCGAGGCCGCGAACCTGCTGGTCGGCGGCGCCTGGGCCGACACGCTGCTTGGGGGCAATGGGGCCGATACGCTCGACGGTGGCGGCGGCAACGATTCCCTGCACGGCGCAGCCGGACGCGATCATCTGATGGGCGGTGCGGGCAACGATAGGCTGGCGACCTGGTACGGCCCGGGATCCGACACGATCGACGGCGGCGCGGGCAACGATCTGCTGTACCTGAACTGCTCCAGATCGCTGTACGGCATCGAACTCGACCTGTTGTCGCTGGCGCAAGGCGAAACCACACTCCCCGACGGCACGGTGCTGCGCAGCATCGAACAACTCGAGTTCTTCGGTTCGGACTTCGCAGACGTGTTGCGCGCGGGCACCGGCCCGGAATACCTGTACCTGGGCGCCGGTGACGATTCGGTCCACGCCGGCGCCGGCAACGACACCGTGAACGGTAGCACGGGCGACGACAGCCTGTTCGGCGGCAACGGGGACGACTGGGTGTTTGGCGACGAAGGCGCCAATACGCTGGCGGGCGGCCGCGGCGCGGATTCCTTGTACGGCCACGGCGCGCTGGACCGACTGTTCGGCGGCGACGGCGATGACCAGCTGATCGCGTCCAACGGCTTTCGCGTGATCGACGGTGGTGCGGGTACCGATCTCGCGATCATCCTCGGCGAGAAGTATCCGCAGGGCATCGCGTTCGCGGTCGCGGACGTGCTCGACGGTGGAGCGGTATTCGGCCGTTCGATCGTTCGCAACATCGAGCGCGTCGTCGTCTATGGCTCGGACATCGGCGCCGATACGCTGGAAGGAGGTGAACTCAGCGACGGCCTGGGCGGACTCGGCGGCGACGACTCGCTCGCCGGAGGCGCGGGACCGGACTGGCTGGAGGCAGGAGACGGACACGACACGCTGATCGGCGGCAGCGGGGCCGACTGGTTCGTTTTCGCGACGGCTCCCGGCGTCGCCAATGTCGCGTTCATCCCGGACTTCGTCAGTGACGAAGACCTGCTGGTGCTGAACGAATGGTATTTCCCCGCGCTCAGGGAGCATCCACCCGGAACACTCGACCCCGCGCATTTCCATGCGGCCGACGGCGCCACCGCGGCCCACGACGCCGACGATCGCATCGTCTACGACAGTGCGGCCGGCATCCTCTATTACGACCCGGACGGGATCGGCGGCGTGGCGGCGGAGCCATTCGCGATTCTGGGCGTCGACACGCATCCCGTTCTGTCCGCCACCGATTTCCGGTTCGGGTCCGAGTTTCCCTTGTAGTGCGACGTCGACCAGACCGCGGTCCGCTCGCGTGCGCGCCGCGACGCGCCAGCGCTCACTCGAGCAACGCGACCGACTTGACCTGCACCCAGAGCTCGCGCCCCGGCACCACGTCCAGCGCCGCGGCCGAGCGCCGCGTGAGCCTGGCCAGCAACACCGAGGCGCCGACCCGCACGCGCACCAGCAGCAGGCCGGGATGCTCGTCGTCACCGATGGCATCCACCGTGCCGCGCAGCACGTTCTGGATGCTGCTCGCGCCGGGCTGCGCGGCCAGGCTGACATCGCGGGCCAGCACCCGCACCCGCACGCGCCGACCGACCGTCAGCCCGTGATCGGGCGCCCACACGCTGCCGCCCGCGAAATCCACGCGCGCGAGGTGCCACTGGCGGTCGAGCTCACCGACCACGCCGTCGAGGATCGCGCCTACGTCGGCGCCGAGCCGGATCGGCAGATCCAGCCGCACCAGCATCTCGGACAGCGCACCGCTGGCGATCGCCCGGCCGCCGTCGAGCACGACCAGGTAGTCCGCCAGCCTGGCCACCTCGTCCGGCGAGTGGCTGACATAGAGCAGGGGAATCTCCAGTTCGTCGTGCAGCCGTTCGAGGTACGGCAGGATCTCCTGCTTGCGCTGCAGATCCAGCGCGGCCAGCGGTTCGTCCATCAGCAACACGCCGGGGCCTACCGCCAGCGCGCGCGCGATCGCCACCCGCTGGCGTTCGCCGCCGGAGAGCCGATCGGGCGTGCGGCCGAGCAGGTGCGCGATGCCGAGCAGATCGATCGCATGCTCCAGACCCACGCGGTGCGCAGCGGCGCTGCGCCGCACGCCATAGCGCAGGTTGCCGAGCACCGTGAGGTGCGCGAACAGGCTGGCCTCCTGGAACACATAGCCGATCGGGCGCCGGTGGGTCGGCAGCCAGCTGCGATCGTCCTGCCAGACGGCGCCATCGACCACGAGCCGACCCTGCGGGGCACGCTCCAGACCGGCGATGCAGCGCAGCAGCGTGGTCTTGCCCGACCCCGAGTGGCCGAACAGCGCCGTGACCCCGCGCGCGGGAAGCACCAGGTCCACGTCGAGGCCGAAACCGGGCCACGCGAGCCTGAAGCGGGCCTCGATGCCTGGCACCTCAGCGCTTCCGGTCCGCGCTGATGCGCGAACCATAGACGACCAGCAGCACCAGGAACGAGAACACCAGCATCACCGCCGCCAGCCGGTGCGCATCGGCGTACTCCAGCGCCTCGACGTGGTCGTAGACCTGCACCGACGCCACCCGCGTCACGCCCGGCAGGTTGCCGCCGATCATCAGCACCACGCCGAACTCGCCCACGGTGTGCGCGAAACTCAGGATCGAGCCGGTCAGGAAACCCGGTGCTGCCAGCGGCACCGCGACGCTGAGAAACGCATCCAGTGGCGAGGCCCGCAACGTGGCAGCCACTTCCAGCGGCCGCTCGCCCACCGCCTCGAAGGCCGCCTGCAGCGGCTGCACCATGAACGGCAGCGAATACAGCACAGATGCGACCACCAGCCCGGCAAAGGTGAACGGCAGCGGCGCGGCTCCCAGCACCCGGACCAGTTGGCCCAGCGGGCCGTCCGGCCCCATCGCCAGCAGCAGGTAGAAGCCCAGCACCGACGGCGGCAGCACCAGCGGCAACGCCACCACCGCACCCACCGGCACACGCCACCACGAGCGCGTGCGTGCCAGCCACCAGGCGATCGGCGTGCCGATCAGCAGCAACAGCAAGGTCACCACACCGGCCAGACGCGCGGTGAGCAGCAGCGCGTCCCAGTCGTTGGCGCTCAGCATCGCCACCGCTCAGCCGCCGCCCGCTTCGCCCGGAAGCGTGAAGCCGTAGCGGCGCATCGCCGCGCGCGCGGACGCGCCACGCAGATATTCCGCGAAACGCTGCGCCAGCGCGTTGTCCGCGGCGCGACGCGTGATCACGAAACCCTGCTCCAGCGGCTGGTGCAGATCGTCCGGAACCAGCCAGTAGCCCCCGAGGCGCGCGAGATCCGGGCTGAGCGCGAGCGCCAGCGCGATGATGCCGACCTCGGCGTTGCCGGTTTGCACGAACTGCGCGGTCTGCGCGATGTTCTCGCCGTAGACGAGCTTCGGCTCGACCGCCTCCCAGACACCGGCCGCACGCAGCGCTTCCTCGGCGCGTCGGCCGTAGGGAGCGTGCCTGGGGTTGGCGATCGCGATGCGGGCAATGCGCGCCTCGGCGAGGCTCGCCAGCGTCATCGCGCGGGCGTCCAGCGTGGCGCTCCACAGCACGATGCGGCCGAAAGCATAGGCTTCGACCGCCGACGCGGCCTGCCCGGCGGCGGCCAGCGCGCGCGGATACTCGATGTCGGCCGACAGGTACAGGTCGTAGGGCGCCCCCTGGCGGATCTGCGTGTAGAACTTTCCCGACGAGCCGTACACTACCTCGACCTCGTCGGCAGGGTGCGCGTCGCGGAACGCCGCAACGATCTCGTCCAGCGCGAATCGCAGGTCAGAGGCCGCGGCAACGGTGATCCGCCCGGCGTGGGCCGCGCCGGCGCACAGCCACACCAGCGCGAACAGCGCGACGCGCAGGGATTTCCATGCGCCCGACCGATCGATCATTTCTTCCGTAGTCACCACGCTCTCCCGCAGACGCACGATCGCCGCCGGCGCCCGGCTAGAACACGCGGAAGCGCTTGCGCACATGACGCTCGCGCACCTCGAGCTGACGCCGGCGCTCGGCAGCGGTGACGACCGGTGTCTCCGCGGGCAGGTGTTCGCGGATGCGCTCGAAGGGCACCTTGCGCGCGGTGACCTCGGGCCACTGCTCTTCGGGGGGCTTCTGGCTGTAGGCCCAGCGCGGGGACAGGAAGCCCTGCTCCAGACCGGTGGTGTCGAGCCAGTTCGGCACGCCGGGATCGCGGTGCGCGACGACCAGCCGGATCACGCCGTCGGCATCGACGCGTGTCTGCCAGCCGTTCAGCGAGGTGACGCGGTTCGCGTATTCCAGCGATTCGCCCCACAGGTTGCTGAGCTGGAAACCGATGTAGTTGGGCGCCGAGTGGATCCGGTTCTCGATCACCAGCGCCTCGTCGGGGCCCAGTTCCCACACGCCGCCCGCGTACAGGTTCGTGCTCATGCCGCCGCCGGTCGCGCCCGAGGCGCCGTTGATGCGATTGAAGCCGTTGCGCGGGAACGCCATCCCCGGCGGGGTGCCGGGGCGTTCGCCGTAGGTGCCCATGGTGATGGTCCAGAACGCGTTCCAGAAGTGCATCTGCCCGCGCACGATCGAACCCATGCGGCGCAGTTCGGCGGCCGCGCGTTGCGGCGTGTACGGCTCGACCGGCGGTGCGTCGCCGTCGACCAGCGTCATCTCGAAGTGGATCGCGTCCTCGCGGTCCCAGTCGTAGAACAGCTGGCGTCCGCTGATGTAGCTCGCGTAGCGCTCGGGGCCCAGCGTCGGGTCGGTGGGGTGCGGATACGGCACGCGCTTCATGGTGGCGATGAAGTTGCCCGTGTAGCCGACCGGACGCTCCGGCGCGAGCAGGATCTGGAAGCTGCCGTCGGCCTCGAGTTCGATCGCCGAGCAGTCCAGCCGCCCGGTGCCGGTCTTCATTCCCGGGCGCAGTTCCGCCAGATCGCCGCTGTCGCCCGACAACTCACCGGTGCTCGCCTCGAAGATCAGGTAGTGCGGCGCCTTGCGCCCCAGCGCGGTGGCCGGCTCGCCGCGCCAGTGCCGCGCATCGCCCGGCTCGCCGCGCAACCGGTAGCTGCGCCGGCCATCGATGGGCGCGTAGAAGTACACCGCGTCGGGATTGTCGATCGTGCTGCGGTTGAGGATGCTGAGGCCGTTGCGGAAATGCGGTCGCACAGGATCCTCATGGAAGGCACGCTCGACGGCGTGGTGCACGAAACCCATCAGATACCGGTAGCCTTCGGCGAGGTTGCGGTCGGTGGGCGGTGGCGGCATCAGCGCCGGATCGTCGATCGCGTCGCGGGCGCGCTGCAGCTCCGCGATCAGCGCGTCCCAGCCGGCGCGCAGCGTGTCTTTGGCATCGCTCATCCGTGTCTCCCGTCACTTCGTCTGTTCGTGGTTGCAGCCGGCGGCTCTGGCGCAGCGCAGGCTCACTCCGGCTCGTAGCCCATGACCGCCTTGGTCTCGAGGAAATCGTGGAAACCGTGCGCGCCCCACTCGCGGCCGTTGCCCGACTGCCGGTAGCCACCGAACGGCGCCGCGATATCGTTCGGCGCGCCGTTCAGGTGCACCATGCCGGTACGCAGCGCACGCGCCACACGCCGCGCGCGCCCCAGATCCGCCGAGCTCACGTAACCGGAGAGCCCGTAGACGGTGTCGTTGGCGATGCGGATCGCGTCGGCCTCGTCGCGGTACGGGATGATCGACAGCACCGGACCGAAGATCTCCTCGCGCGCAATCGTCATCCCGTTGTCCACGTTCGCGAACACGGTGGGCTTCACGTAATAGCCCCGGTCGAGGCCGTCCGGCCTGCCCGTGCCGCCACAGACGAGTTCGGCGCCCTCGTCGATCCCCGCCTGGATCAGGCGCTGGATGCGCTCGTACTGCGTGCGGCTCACCACCGGCCCCATCGTGGTCGACTCGTTGCGCGGATCGCCGACCTGCACCGTCGCGACGGCCTCGCGCGCCAGCCGCGCGACCTCCGCCATGCGACCGACCGGCACCAGCATCCGCGACGGCGCGTTGCACGACTGGCCGCTGTTGCTGAAGCAGTTCCGCACATCGCGCGGTACCGCGGTCGCGAAATCGACGTCATCGAGCAGGATGTTGGCGGACTTGCCGCCGAGCTCCTGGCACACACGCTTCACGGTGTCGGCGGCCGATTTGGCGACCAGGATGCCGGCCCGCGTGGACCCGGTGAACGACACCATGTCGACCTCGGGGTGCACGGCCAGCGCGCTGCCCACGCCGGGACCGTCGCCGTTGACCAGGTTGAACACGCCCGGCGGTACGCCGGCCTCGTGCAGCACCTCGGCGAACAGCAGGGCGTCGATCGGCGCGATCTCGCTCGGCTTCAGCACCATCGTGCAGCCGGTGGCGAGCGCCGGCGCGACCTTGCACGCGATCTGGTTGCCCGGCCAGTTCCACGGCGTGATCAGCGCGCACACCCCGATCGGTTCGTGGAACACCCGCGTGCCGCCCAGCGTCTCCTCGAACGGGTAGTCACGCAGCGCCTCGATCGCGGCCGTGAAATGCGCCACCGCCATCGCCGCCTGCGCCCGCGTCGCGAGGCCCATCGGGGCACCCATCTCGCGCGAGATCGCCACCGCGAAGTCCTGGTAGCGGCGCTGGTAGATGGCGACGATGCGCTCGAGCAAGGCGAGGCGCTCCTCGCGCGAGGTCCCGGCGAAGCCCGGGAACGCCGCGCGCGCCGCGCGGCACGCACGGTCGGCATCGGCCGCCGAGCCGATCGCGATGGCCGCGAACGCTTCCTCGGTCGAGGGGTCGATGACTTCCAGCATGCGCCGCTCGGCGGGTTCGACCCAGGCGCCGTCGATGTAGAAGCGGTCGTAGTGCGTCATGGTCCTCGTTCCTCCGCAGGTCCGGTCTGTGACCGGACGTGAACTGTTCGGCCGCAGGCCGAACCTACGCTAACAGGGCCTCGTCAAGGGCCATCACGGCCTCGGCGCCGGCGCGCACCACCTCGGCGTGCATGCGCGCGCGCGGCAGGATCTGCTCGGCGTAGAAACGCGCGGTCACCAGCTTGGTGTTGCAGAACGCCTCGTCGTCGCCGCCGGTCGCCAGCCGTCGCGCTGCCGCGCGCGCCGCGACCGCGAGCTGCCAGCCGCCGGCCACCGTGCCGGCCAGCATCAGGAAGTGGTACGCCACCGTCGCCGGCAGCACGCCATCGGCGTCGGCCTGTTCCGCGATCCAGGCGGCGGTCGACTCGAGTTCCGCGATCGCCTGCTCCAGCCGGCTGCCGATGTCGGCCAGCGGCCCGTTGTCCAGCGTGGCGGCGACGTCGCGCATCTCCGCGACCAGCGCCTGCAGCGCACGCCCCCCGTCGCGCAGGAACTTGCGCCCGATCAAGTCCAGCGCCTGGATGCCGTTGGTGCCTTCGTAGATCGGCAGGATGCGCGCATCGCGCAGGTGCTGCGCGGCGCCGGTCTCCTCGATGTAGCCCATGCCGCCGTGCACCTGCACGCCGAGCGAGGTCACTTCGAGCGCCATCTCGGTGCACCAGCCCTTCACGATCGGCGTCAGCAGCGCGATGCGCGCCGCGGCGGCCGCCCGCGCGCCCGCATCGCCGTGGTGGTGGATGCGGTCCTGTTCGGCCATCGCCACGTAGACCAGCGCGCGCGCAGCCTCGGTCAGCGCGCGCATCTGCAGCAGCATGCGCCGCACGTCCGGGTGCTGCACGATCGCGACCCGCGCGGGCGCTCCGGGTGCGGCGCCCTGCACACGCTGGCGTGCATAGGCCACCGCCTGCTGGCGTGCGCGCTCGGAAACCGCCACGCCCTGCAGCCCTACCGAGATGCGTGCGTGGTTCATCATCGTGAACATGCACGCGAGTCCCTCGTTCTCGCGTCCGACCAGATAGCCGATCGCGCCGCCGTGCTCCCCGAAGCTCATCACGCAGGTCGGGCTCGCGTGGATGCCGAGCTTGTGCTCCACCGAGACCGGCCACACGTCGTTGCGCTCGCCCAGGCTGCCGTCGGCGTTCACGAGGAACTTGGGCACCAGGAACAGCGAGATGCCCTTCACGCCGGGTGGCGCATCGGGCAGGCGCGCGAGCACCAGGTGGATCACGTTGGCGGTCATGCCGTGATCGCCCCAGGTGATGAAGATCTTGCTGCCGCTGATGCGGTACTGCCGCCCGTCGCGCTCGGCGCGGGTGCGCACCGCCGCCAGGTCCGATCCGGCCTGCGGCTCGGTGAGGTTCATGGTGCCGGTCCACTCGCCGCTGACCATCTTCGACAGGTAGACCCGCTGCAGTTCCTCGTCGGCATGCTGCGACAGCGCATCGATCGCGCCCTGGGTCAGCAACGGGCACAGGCTGAAGGCGAGGTTCGCGGTCTGCACCATCTCCTGCACCGCGGTGGCCAGCACCAGCGGCAGCCCCTGGCCGCCGTGCCGCGGCGCGAACGGCACGCTGTTCCAGCCGCCCTCGACGTACTGCCGGTAGGCCTCGCCGAAGCCCGCCGCCTCGACGACCTGGCCGTTCTCGATGCGTGCTCCCTCGCGGTCCCCGCTGCGGTTCAGCGGCGCGATGACCTGCGCGGTCAGCTGCGCCGCGCCGTCGAGCACCGCGGCGACGATCTCCGGCGTGGCCTCGCCGAGCCCGGGCAGCCGCGCGAGGTCGGCGATCGCCGCGTGCTCGGCGAGCACGAAGCCGATATCGTCCACCGGTGGCCTGAATTCACTCATTTCCGCCCCTCCGACTCCAGGCGATCAGTGTCGCACTTTGCCCCCGGGAACCGGTAGTGCCGCAGCCGCTCGCGCAGCTCCTTCTTGCTGAGTTTGCCGGTGGCGGTGTGTGGCAGTTCGTCGAGGAACAGCACGTCGTCCGGCACCCACCACTTCGCGACCTTGCCGTCGAACCACGCGAGCAGTTCCTCACGCGTGGCGCTCGCGCCCGGACGCAGCACCACGCACAGCAGCGGTCGTTCGTCCCAGTGCGGGTGCTGCGCGCCGATCACCGCCGCCTCGGCGACCGCCGGGTGCGCCACGGCGGTATTCTCGAGCGTGATCGAACTGATCCACTCGCCGCCGGACTTGATCACGTCCTTGGCGCGGTCGGTGATCGAGACGTAACCGTGCGGGTCGATGGTCGCGACATCGCCGGTATCGAACCAGCCGTCGGCGGTATGTGTGGGGCCGCGGCCGACGCGGAAATACTCCGCGCAGACCCACGGCCCGCGCACCATCAGCGATCCGAAACTCTCGCCGTCCCACGGCAGTTCCCGGCCCTCGGCATCGACGATGCGCAGCTCCACGCCCCACACCGGGCGCCCGACGCTGAGCCGCTGCCGCCACCGCTCGTCCTCCGGCAGCGACGCGAAATCGGCGCTCGGCGAATTGAAGGTGCCGACCGGGCTCATCTCGGTCATGCCCCAGGCATGATGCACGTGCACGCCGTGCGCGGTCTCGAACTCTTCCATGATCGCGCGCGGGCAGGCCGAGCCGCCGATCATCACGCGCCGCAGCGAAGGCAGGCGTTCGCCGCTGGCACGCAGGTGCGCGAGCAGTCCCAGCCACACGGTGGGCACGCCGGCCGCGACGCTGACCTCCTCGGCGGCGATCAGCCGCGCCAGCGCGGCGCCGTCGCCCATGCGCGGCCCCGGCATCACGAGCTTCGCGCCGACCACCGCGGCACCGTACGGGATGCTCCACGCGTTCACGTGGAACATCGGCACCACCGGCAGCACCACGTCGCGCGCACCGATTCCCATCCCATCGGCCATCAGGCAGCCGTAGGTGTGCAGCACCAGCGCGCGGTGGCTGTAGAGCACGCCCTTCGGATTGTCGGTGGTGCCCGAGGTGTAGCACAGCGCGCAGGCACTGCGCTCGTCGAGCTCGGGCCAGTCGAACGCGGGCGGCGCGTCGGCCAGCAGGGTTTCGTAATCGAGCGCGTTGCGCAGGCCGGAGCGCTCGGCATGGCCGGCGGGACCGAGGATCACGAAACCGGCGACGCTCCCGAGCCGGTCCTGCATGCCCGCCAGCAAGGGCACGAACACCGGATCGACGAACAGCCAGCGATCCGCGGCATCGCGGATGATGAACTCGATCTGGCCGGGAAACAGGCGCGGATTGATCGTGTGGCAGACCAGGCCGGCGCACGAGGTCGCGAAATACACCTCCAGATGGCGGTAGTCGTTCCACGCCAGCGTCCCGATGCGATCGCCGGCCACCGCGCCGAGCCGCGCGAGCGCGCCGGCGAGCCGCGCGGCCCGTGCGAAGGCGTCGCGGTAACGGTAGCGGTGCAGCGGCTGGTCGGCCGTCACCGACACGATCTCGCGCTCGCCGTGCAGGCGCTGCGCATGCTGCATGATCGAGGTCAGCGTCAGCTGCCGGTCCTGCATGAGTCCGAGCATCGGATTGCCTCCTCGCGCCGCACCGTGCCGGCACGTCGTCGTGTCGTTGGAGTGGAACGCCGGCAGCCAGTCTAGTGTAGTGCTTCATTCTGTTTGGAACTTAACCGGCTATTGGCGCGGATCACCTTCTGCAGGATGTCGCGAGCCGATTTGGTCCAGATGAATGGTTTGGGTTGGGTGTTGTGATGGGCAATGTA
>JAJVIG010000005.1 GCA_022072145.1 Pseudomonadales bacterium | reverse complement strand
CGCAGGACCCGGCCTGCGGCCCGCCGCCACGGGTGGAGCGGGTGGTGGCGCGATCGTCACCACGGCGCAGGCGCACAGTGCACGCACCCCCTCCGGCCCGAGCTCCCGCCAGCTGCCGCGCCGCTCGCGCGCGCCGAGCGCGACCGGTCCGAAGCGCACCCGCTTCAGCCGGCTGACGCGGCAACCCTGTGATTCCCACAGCCGCCGCACCTCGCGGTTGCGGCCCTCGCGCAGCGTCACCGTGAACCAGCGGTTGCTGCCCTCGCCGGGCAGTTCGCGGATGTCGTCGAAAGCCGCCATGCCGTCGTCGAGCGGCACGCCGGCGCGCAGCCGCGCCAGCAACCCCGCATCGACCTCACCCAGCACGCGCACCAGGTACTCGCGTTCGACCTGCGTGCCGGGATGCATCAGCCGGTTCGCCAGCTCGCCCGAATCCGTGGCCAGCAGCAGGCCGGTGGTGTTCAGGTCCAGCCGCCCGACGAGTACCCAGCGTGAATCACGCAGTCGCGGCAACGTGGCGAATACCGTCGGCCGCCCCTCGGGGTCGCGGCGGCTGCAGATCTCGCCCTCGGGCTTGTTGTAGGCGATCACGCGCGGCAACGTGGCGGCAGCAGGCTGCGGCGCGCGCACCGGCCGCCCGTCGACGGTGATGCGCTCGCCACCGGCGACGCGCTGCCCCAACTGCGCGCTCACGCCATCGACCGCCACGCGACCGGCCGCGATCCAGGTCTCGATCTCGCGCCGCGAACCCAGCCCCAGATCGGCCAGCAGCTTCTGCAGCCGCACGCCCTCAGTCATGGCGCGGCCCGCCGTCGATGGCATCATCGGCGTCGTCGACGTCCTCCGCGTCCTCCGCGTCGTCCGTGTCGTCCGTGTCGTCCGTGTCGTCCGTGTCGTCCGTGCGCGGCGCGTCCTGCGACTCCCCGGCCCCCGCGGATGCGTCTTGCGTGGCGGCGGCCGGTTCCGGCGGCGTGGCCTGCGGCTCGTCGATCGCCAGCGGGATCTCCGGATTCACCTGCTCGAAGTCCTTGATCTCGGCCAGCGTCGGCAGGTCGTCGAGGCCCTTGAGTCCGAAATAGTCGAGAAAATCACGCGTGGTCGCCAGCAGCTCGGGGCGGCCCGGTACGTCGCGATGGCCCACCACGCGCACCCATTCGCGCTCCTGCAGCGTGCGGATGATGTTCGGGTTGACCGCCACGCCACGCACTTCCTCGATGTCGCCGCGCGTGATCGGCTGGCGGTAGGCGATGATCGCCAGCGTCTCCAGCAGGGCGCGCGAATAACGTGCCGGCTTCTCCTCCCACAGCCGCGCGACCCACTGACCGAGCTCCTGGCGCACCTGCAGGCGGAAGCCGCTGGCGACCTCGCGCACCTCGATGCCGCGCCCCGCGCAGTCGGCCGCGAGCTCGTCCACGGCGGCGCGCAGTTCCTCCTCCGCGGGCCGGTCGGTGAGGTCGAAGAGCTGCCCCAGTTCCTCGAGCGTCAACGGCCGGCCCGCGGCCAGCAGGGCGCCTTCAATGATCGACTTCAACTGCATCCTGCCCCCGCGGCTTCACGTGAATGGGTCCGAACGGCTCCGACTGCACGAGTTCGATCAGCGACTCCTTGATCAGCTCCATGATCGCGAGGAAGGTCACGACCACGCCCATGCGGCCCTCGTCGAGGCGGAACAGCTCGGCGAACGGCACGAACTGCGGCGTCTGCAGCCGCCCGAGGATCTCTGCCATGCGTTCGCGCGTCGACAGCCGTTCCAGCTGCACATGGTGGCTGACGTTCATCGCCGCGCGGCGCATCACGTCGGCGAAGGCGAACAGCACCTCGCGCAGGTCCACCTGCGGCTGCGGCCGTTCGCGGCGCGTGTCGGGACGCTCTACCTGCGCCGTGAACACGTCGCGTTCGAGGCGCGGCAGCGCGTCCATGTCCTCGGCCGCCTGCTTGAACTGCTCGTATTCCTGCAGGCGACGGATCAGGTCCGCGCGCGGGTCGGTCTCCTCGTCGCCGGTGCCGCCCTGGCGCGGCAGCAGCATGCGCGACTTGATCTCCGCCAGCATCGCCGACATCACGAGGTACTCGGCCGCGAGCTCGAACTGCATCGCGTCCATCAGCTCGACGTAGCGCATGTACTGCTCGGTGATCTCGGAGACGTTGATCTCGAGGATGTCGAGATTCTGCCGCCGGATCAGGTACAGCAGCAGGTCGAGCGGCCCCTCGAAGGCCTCGAGGAACACCTCGAGCGCCTCCGGCGGGATGTAGAGATCGCGCGGCAACACCGTGAGCGGCTTGCCGTGCACGAACGCGAGCGGCAACTCCTGCTGCTCGCCCGCGCCGGATTCCCGCTCGTCGGATTGCGCTGACTCTGGCTGCCCCACGCTGGCTCCCGTCGCTGCGGCGCGTCGTGCGCCAGGAAAAAAGGCGGCGGATTATAGCCGCCCGCGTCTCCCGCCCCCAAGCCGCCTCACTCGAAGACGCGCACGTCGCCTTTGCCGTGACGGGTGACCACCGGCGTCCCTCCGGCCAGATCGATCACGCTGGTCGGTTCCAGACCGCACGCACCGCCGTCGACGATCAGGTCCACCAGGTGCCCGAGGCGCTGCTGCATCTCCTCGGGGTCGGTCAACGGGAATTCGTCACCCGGGAGCGTGAGCGTCACGCTCATCAGCGGTTCGTCGAGCAGTTCCAGCAGGGCCAGCGCGATCGCGTTGTCGGGAACGCGCATGCCGATGGTCTTGCGCCGCGGGTTCATCAGCCGCCGCGGCACCTCGGCCGTGGCCTTGAGGATGAACGTGTACGCGCCCGGCGTGTGGGTGCGCAGCAGCCGGTAGCTGGCGTTGTCGACGATCGCGTAGGTCGACAGCTCCGACAGGTCGCGGCACACCAGCGTGAAGTTGTGCTTCTCGTCGAGGCGGCGAATCGCGCGGATGCGGTCCAGCGCCGTCTTGTCGCCGATGTGGCAGCCGAGCGCGTAGGCCGAGTCGGTGGGGTAGATGATCACGGCGCCCGCGCGCAGCCGGTCCACGACCTGCTGCAGCAGTCGTTTCTGCGGGTTCACGGGATGAATCTGCACTACCACGCTCACGCCGGGACTCCTGGGCCACGCCGGGGGCCGCGAGTGTATTGCCCGGTGCGCACCGGGATCAAACCCACTCGTCCCACAGCGCCTCGAGCCCGGGCGGCAGCGGCGGGATCCGTGACGGCAGGTTCCAGCCGTCCGGGCTGTGGAAATCGCTGCCCGCGGAGGCGCGCAGCCCGGCCTCGCGCGTCAGGCGCGCGAGTTCCCCGATCTGGCCGGGCGCCAGGCCCGGCATCGCGACCTCGAGTGCGTCGCCACCGGCGGCACGGAATTCCCCGACCAGTCCGCGCAGGGCGCTGCGCGTGAGCTTGTAGGAGTGCGGATGCGCGAGTACTGCGCGCCCGCCGGCGGCATGGATCCACTCGATGGCGTCACCGAGCGGGGGCCACTCCATGCGGCAGGCCGCCGGCTTGCCACGCCCGAGGTAACGGCGGAATGCCTCGTCGAAATTGCGCACACGGCCGCTGGCGACCAGAAAGCGCGCGAAGTGCGGCCGGCCGATCCCGGCGCCGCCGGCCTCCTCCTCGGCGCCGGCCAGCGCCCCGGGCACGCCGAGGTACTCGAGCCGGTCGGCGATGCGCTCGGCGCGCTGGCGCCGGCGTTCCTGCTGGTCCTGCACCGACTGGCGCAACCCCGGGTGATCGGGATCGAAACCAAGCCCGAGCACGTGCACTTCCTGCCGTGTCGCCTCGACCGAGAACTCGATTCCGGGCAGCAGCCGAGGCGCCCCCTCACCCACCGGCTGCGCCTGGTCCCAGCCGGCCAGCGTGTCGTGGTCGGTGATCGCCAGCAACTCCACCCCCGCCGCCGCCTGCAGGGCGAGCAGCACCTGCGGGGCGAGTTCCCCGTCGGAGGCGTTGGTGTGGGTGTGCAAGTCGACCAGCATGCGTCTTCGAATACCTGTACCGTTGCCAAGTGAGTCAGGAGAAGCGGTCACACGAGGCTTGGAACCCCGGGAGTGTGCCAGCGTGCGACGGGAGTTTCGCACCCGCAGGACGCCGTGAATACGTCCCTGCAGGCTCGAACGCCGCATCCCTGCGGCGTACGCCTGCGGGTGCGAAACTCCCGTCGCACGCCTCGCGAGCCGGCGCTGCAGGCTCTAGAATACCCGCAAAACGGCCGCCCGGGTTTGATACGCACCACCCGCGCGCCCCCGAGCCCGCACCAGACAGTCCATCACTCCCATCATGAAACAACTCGCGGAACTGATTCCCGTCATCCTGTTCTTCGTCGCCTACCAGCTCGACGGACGCACACTGGCCGCCGCCGGCTGGGAGTACCGCTTCGACGGCATCTATTCGGCGACCGCGGTGCTGATGATCGCCACCCTGGCGCAACTCGTGCTCACGCGGTTGCTGAGCGGACGCGTCGAGAGGCGACTGCTGCTGCTCACCGCCGTGGTCTGCGCCTTCGGCGGCGCCACGCTGGCGCTGCGCAACGAACTCTTCATCCAGTGGAAGCCGACCATCTTCAACTGGGCGCTGGCGGTGGGATTCCTGGTCACGCGGGCCTGGAGCGGGCGCACCGTGATGGAACGCGCACTCGGTGGCCAGCTCCAGTTGCCGCCGGAAGGCTGGCGCCGGCTCGACACGCTGTGGGTGGCGAACTTCGCGGTGGTCGGGGCACTCAACCTGTTCGTCGCCTACCGCTTCAGCGAGGCGACCTGGGTCAGCTACAAGCTCTACAGCTCGATCGGCTTCACGCTGCTGGTCACGGCGGCGACCGTCGCGCTGCTGATGCCGTATCTGAAGGACGGCGAACCGCCGGCCGGAGCCCCCTGAAGCCGCCGACCAGGAGCCCATCGATGCTGTGCTACGCGATCATCGCCGAGGACGCGCCGGACTCGCTGACGAAACGCCTGGCAGCCCGGCCCGCGCATCTGGCCCGGCTGCAGGCGCTGCGCGACGAGGGAAGGCTGGTGCTCGCCGGGCCGCACCCGGCGATCGACTGCGAGGACCCCGGCGCGGCCGGTTTCAGCGGCAGTCTGGTCGTGGCGCGCTTCGATGACCTGGCCAGCGCCGAGGCGTGGGCTGCCGACGACCCCTACGTGCATGCCGGCGTCTATGCCAGCGTGCGTGTGAAGCCCTTCAGGAAGGTGTTGCCCTGATCGTCGAGTTCCGATTTGACACCCTACAAATCACAACTAGATTAATGCGTTATCGATCGAACTGAATCCACCTCCCGAGCTCGCCCATGTTGTTCAGACTCACCGCCGCGGCATTGCTGGGCAGCCTCGTCAGCCTGTCCGTCACGGCCCAGGAGCGCCGCTACCTCGAGGACACGCGCAGCGTGCCGTTGCGCGCCGACGCCTACGCCGAGGCGACCGCGGTGCGTGCCGGGGTGGCGAGCGGCACGCCGGTCACGCTGCTCGGCGAACGCAGCGAGACCGGCTGGTCGCTGGTGCGCACCGACGACGGCGCCGAGGGCTGGGTGCCGTCACGCCATCTGCGGCGCGAGCCCGGCCCCCGCTACCAGGTGCTGAACGCGCTGCGCCAGCTCGGGCAGCCCGAGGACGGCAGCGTGCCGCTGTCGACAGCCATCGAGCAGGCACGCAAGCAGCTCGACGAGACCACGGCCGCGCGCGACGGGCTGCTCGCCGAACTGGCCGAATTGAAGAAGATATCCGGCTCCGCGCAGCAACTCGACGCCAGCAACCGCGAACTGGGACGGCAGCTCGAGGAAATGAAGAACCGCATCGGGGTGCTGGAAGCCGAGAACCAGCGCCTGCGCGACGGCAGCTGGCAGAAATGGTTCATCAACGGCGTGTGGGCGACCGGCGTCGGTGGCCTGCTGACGCTGCTGCTGCCGCGGTTGTTCCCGCAGCGGCGCCGTCGCTCGGAATGGGGCTGAACGCCGTGCCCCCGCCCCCCCGCAGTATCGGCAGGAAACCTGGACGATGAGACGATTGCTCGCGCTGTTCGCCGTGGTCTACGCGGCGCTGCTGTTCCACCCGGTCGCGGCGCGTACCGACGCCAGCGCCAACCCGCGGGTCGAGATCCGCACCAACGCCGGCAGCTTCACGGTCGAGCTGTTCCCGGAGGACGCACCGGCGACGGTCGCCAACTTCCTCTCCTACGTCGACAGCGGTTTCTACGCGGGCACCGTGTTCCATCGCGTGATCCCGAACTTCATGATCCAGGGCGGCGGGTTCACGCCGACGCTGGAGCAGAAGCCCGCCGGCGAGCCGGTGAAGAACGAATCGCACAACCACCTGCACAACGAGCGCGGCACGCTCGCGATGGCGCGCACCGCGGACCCCGACAGCGCGACCGCGCAGTTCTTCGTGAACGTGCGCGCGAACCTCACGCTGGACTTCAACTACGTCACGCGCCAGCCCGGCTACACGGTGTTCGGGCGCGTCGTCGAGGGCATGGACGTCGTCGACGGCATCTCGCTGGTCGGCACGCAGACCGTGGGTCCGTACGACGACGTGCCGGTCAATCCGATCGTGATCGAAGCGGTGCGTCGCGTCGAATGAGCGTCGCGCTCTCGATCAACCTGAACAAGATCGCGCTGATCCGCAACTCGCGCAGCGGCGACTACCCCAGCGTGACCGCGCACGCGGCGCTCTGCGTCGCCGCCGGCGCCGACGGCATCACGGTCCACCCGCGCCCCGACCAGCGCCACATCCGCGCCGCCGACGTGCCGGCGCTGGCCGCGACGCTCGCGGTGGAACTGAACGTCGAGGGCAATCCCTTCGCCGGCCCGGCCCCGAGCCGGCGCGCCGACGTCGCGGACTATCCCGGCTTCATGGAACTGGTGCGTGCGGTGCGACCGGCGCAATGCACGCTGGTGCCCGACGGCGACGCCCAACTCACCTCCGACCACGGCTTCGACCTGCGCCGTGACGGCGGGCGGCTGCGGCCGCTGATCGCGGAACTCAGCGCGCTGGGCATCCGCGTGAGCCTGTTCATGGATCCGGACCCGCAGCAGATCCGCCTCGCTGCGGACTGCGGGGCGGACCGCGTCGAGCTCTACACCGGTCCCTACGCCGCGGCGTTCGCGGCCGGGGCCGACCACGCGACGATCCTGCGCCCGCACGTCGAGGCCGCCCGTGCGGCACGCGACGCCGGGCTCGGCCTGAATGCCGGCCACGACCTCAACCTGCACAACCTGCGCGCCTACGCGCAAGCGGTGCCGGGACTGCTCGAGGTCTCGATCGGACACGCCTTCACGGTCGATGCGCTGCGCCTCGGCATCGACGCCGCGGTGGCTGCCTACCAGCGCTGCCTGGGCAAGGGCGATTGAGCGAGGCGACTCGGGGCACGCCGCCCGGGGGTTTCTCGGTACGCGACTGCGACCGCTACCTCGAACACCTGACCGCGATCAGCACCGCGCGCCGGCTGGTCGTCGCCCACGGCGACGTGTTCAACGAGTTCGGCGTGCTGCTGCTGCACCGTGACACCCCGCTCGGACACGTCGCGTTCGAACGCATGCGCGGACACCGGCTCGCCCGCCCGGTAGACGAGGCGTTCGCGATGCGCCAGCCGCTCGATGAGCGCACGCTGCGCACGCACCTCGATGCGCTGCTCGCCGAAGCGCCGGATCTACATGCGCTGGCCGCCGCCGACGGCTGCGCAGCGCGCCTGGACACGCTGTGCGTCGGCACGCTTCTGCAGCGCGAGGCGCTGCAGAAGCTGAGTGTGCTTGAGCTGGTGCTCCCGCAGGTATTCCACCGCGCACTGTTCACCGCCGTCCTGGCCGCCGAACTCGCCCACCAGCGCGAGCTGCCGGAGACCGACTGCCGCCTGCTGTTCGAGTCCGGACTGCTGCACGACCTCGGGCTGCTGCACATCGATCCGGCGCTCGCGACGCGCACCGACGAACTCGACGACCCGGAATGGCAGCAGATCGTGACCCACGCCGCGATCGGCGCGACGATCGCCGCCGCGCACGCCAGTGCAGCGCAACGCATCGGGCGCATCGTCGCCCAGCATCACGAGCGCACCGACGGCACGGGTGGCCCGCACGGACTGGCGCGCGAGGCGATCGACCCGCTCGCGCGGCTGCTGGCGCTCGCCGACATGGTGCATGCCCTGCGCTTCGAGAACCCGCCGCCGGGCGCCGGCACACTGGCCGATTGCGTGCATTACCTGCGTGTCAACCGCAGCCTGTACGGCGAGGCGAACTACCGCGCCGCGAGCCGCTTGCTGCGCCGCACCCAACTTCCGGATACCCCGCCCGCCGCCCCGCGGCTGCCGCGCCTGCTGCTGCTCGACACCAATCGCTCGCTGACGGTGCTGCGCGAACGCTTCACCGCGCTGGCCGGACTGCTGCCCGCCCTGGCCGCGGTCGGCGACGAGGACGAGGCCTCCCCGGCGCATACCGCCCCGCTGCAGCACCTGATCGAGCAGTTCGTTGCGGTCAGTGACGCCTCGGGGCTCGGGGTGCCGGATTTCGCACCCCACTTCGCCGACGGCCTCGGCGAGGATCCGGCGGCACTGAACGAGGTCCGGCTCACCGCGCAGGAACTGCTGTGGCTGGCGCGACGCATCGAGCGTCAGCTCGGCCAGCCGCGCCTGCACGGCGGCGACCGCGTGCTGCGTGCGCGTCTGGACGACCTCGCGCACGCAACGCGCTTCGAACTGCGCCGCGCCTGGCAACGCCTGGCCGTCGAACGCCCCGCCCACGCCGCCGCCCACCACGAGGCGCGTTGACCCGCGGCGCGCGCGCGCGCTAGCCTGCCGGCCCCACCGTTCGGAGCCCCCGGATGCAAACACAGGACAGCGACCGGATCGCCCCGCCCGCGAGCGGCGCGCGCCGGCAGCGGCGCGCGATCGCGTTGGCGCTGCTCGCCGGCGTACTGCTGGGCGCCGCCGTGCTGCTGCTCGGCGAAAGGTGGTTGCACGCACCCGCGCCAGCGCCGTTGCCAGGCGTCACACAGAATGCGGCGGCGCCCTCGCCAGGCACGGCACCGGCAACCGCCGCCCCGGCTCCGGCAGGCGGCGCAACGCCCGCGATCGAGGTGTCCCCGATCGCTGCCGGTGCGTCGGCGGCCGAGCCGCTCCCCCCGCTCGCGGACAGCGACGACGAGGTGCGGCGCGGACTCGCCGGACTGCTGCCCGCGGCGCTGCACCCCAGCCTCGCGCCGGCCAACCTGCTCGCGCGTGCCGCCGCGCTGACCGACAGCTTCGCGCGCGGTCGGCTGCTGCGTGACAAGCTGCCGCTGCCGGCCGCACCGGGCAAACCGGTGGTGGTCGAACGCGACGGCCACCTCTACCTCGACCCGGCGAACCACGCGCGCTACGACACGCTGGTCGCGGCCATCGGGACCATCGACACCGCGGCGCTCGCGCGCTGGTATCTGCGCTACGAACCGTTGCTGCAGCAAGCCTACGAGGAACTCGGCAACGGCGATGCGCGCCTGCGCGCGGCGCTGCTCGCCGGCATCGACACCATGCTCGCCGCGCCCGCGGCGCCGGTTGAGATCGCGCTGGTGCAGCCGGCGGTGTTCTACAAGTTCGCCGACCCGGCGCTCGAAGCGCTGCCCCCCACCCAGAAGCTGCTGCTGCGCATCGGCCCGCACAACCGCGCGATCCTCACCCGCCAGCTCACCTCCTTCAAAGAGGGAGTAAAAATGGGGTCAGAGTCGAATTAACTTGTTTAAAAATGGGGTCAGAGTCGAATTAACTAAAAATGGGGTCAGAGCCGAATTAACAAGTTAATTCGACTCTGACCCCATTTTTTTCCTGACCCCATTTTTTTCGTTCTTCAGAGGTACTTTTCGAGGATGTCGGCGCCGTTGAACTCGGCGTCGAGGACGGCGATGAAGGTGTAGACACCGATCAGCTTGCGGTTCAGGAACACGAACTCCTGCGGCGGCACGCGGAAGTACGGGCTGAACGCCGCCTTCGCTGCGCGCGAGGCGATGCGCGACGGCAGGTCGCTGTGGCGCCAGCGGTACTGGCCAGCCGCGTTCAGCGCGCCTTCCGGCACGTTTCCCGGCCGGCACACCAGCGGCTCGATCACCCCGGCGCACACTTCCGCGAACGAGCGCTGCACCTGCTCCGGGTACTCGGGCCGGATGAAGCGCAGCTCGAGCGCCCCGCGCCGCACCGCCTCGATGTCGCCGCGGTAGGCACCGACGATCATGCGCCGCAAGGGATCGAGGAAGGCGTCGGGGTATTCCTGCACGGCGCCGAAATCGAGCAGCACCAGCCGGTCGCGCCCGCGCGCGGTGGACGCCGGCCGGATGCGGTAATTGCCGAAGTTCGGGTCCGTCTGCAGTTCCTTCCACTCGAAGATCTCGCGCAGGAACAACTCGAGAAAGGCACGGCCGATCTCGTTGCGCCGCTCCTGCGCCAGCGCCTCCACGTCCGCGCTGGCTACCCCGTAGCCCTGTTCGAAGCTCGTCGCCAGCACGTGCGCACTCGACCAGCGCTCGATCACCTCCGGCACCACGAAGCGCGGATCGCGACGCAGCCGCGCACGGAACGCCGTGGTCTTGGCGGCCTCGAGTGTGTAATCGACCTCGCGGTGCAGCATCGCGCGCACCTCCTCCAGCCAGGCGCGGAACTCGTCGGTGGCAGCCACCATGCGCCCCAGCTGCAGCAGCCCGACCACGGCGTCGATGTCGGCGTCGATCGAATCGGCCACGCCCGGGTACTGCACCTTCAGGCATACCGCCGGACCGCCGGTGCGCGGGCGCGCGAGGTGCACCTGCCCCAGCGAGGCGGCGCCGATCGGCACCGGGTCGATGTCGAGTTCGGCGAGCCGGGCGCGCCCCAGCTCGCGCTCGAGCTCGCGGCGGATCACCGGCCACTCGAGTGCGACGGTGCGGTCCTCGAGCGAATGCAGCGCGGTGGTGACCTCGTCGGGCAGGAAGTGCTCGCCGTAGAGCGCGAGCATCTGCCCGATCTTGACCACGCTGCCCTTGAGCTTGCCGAGTTCCTCGACCAGGAAGCGCGCCTGCTCGCCGAGCGCTGCGCGCCGGTGCTCGGCCCGCCGGGCGCGCAGCAGCAGCAGCGAGGAGGCCGACTGCGCCATGTAGCGCGTGCCCGCGAGCAGGCTGCTGCGCGTGAGGCTGAGCCGGCGCTCGAAGCTGCCGGTACGGATACGCTTCAGCGTGGTCTTGTCGCGCTCGTTCATCGCAGGGCCTGCCGGGTGAGCTGCCGCCACTGTAGCGCATCGCGGCTATACTGCGCGCCACCCGTGAACCCGCAGTCCAGGCCGATGCCCGATCGCCGCCCCACCCCCTCGCCAACGGCCCGCGACGCGGTCTACGCCGACGCGCGCGCACACATCGAGGCGTTCCGTTTCGACGCGGACGTCGCGGAAGTGTTCGCCGACATGATCGCGCGCTCGGTCCCCGGCTACGCGCTGACGCTGCAGATGATCGCCGTGGTCGCGCGCCGCTTCGCGCTCCCGGGCACGCAGTGCTACGACCTCGGTTGCTCGCTGGGCGCCTCGACGCTCGCGATCCGCCGCCACGCGCCGCCCGACTGCCGCGTGATCGGCGTCGACAACTCGCCCGCGATGGTCGAGCGCGCACGCGCGATCGTCGCCGCCGACGGTGCCGGGGCGTCGATGGAGATCCGCTGCGAGGATGTGCGCGAGACCGCGCTGCACGACGCCTCGCTGGTGACACTGAACTTCACGCTGCAGTTCGTGCCGCCGCCGGCGCGCGGCGCCCTGCTCGCGCGCATCGCCGCGGCGCTGCGCCCCGGCGGTTGCCTGGTGCTGTCGGAGAAGCTCGCCTTCGAGGACCCCGCCGAGCAGGAACTGCTGGGCGCGCTGCACCTCGACTTCAAGCAGTTGCAGGGGTACAGCGCGCTCGAGATCGCGCAGAAGCGCGCCGCGCTCGAGAACGTGCTGATACCCGAGACGCTCGCCACCCACCGCGAACGCCTGTTCGGCGCCGGTTTCCGCCGCGTGACCGTCTGGCTGCAGTGCCTGAACTTCCTGTCGCTGCTCGCCGAAAAATGAATCTGCCCGCGACGCTGGCCGCGGCGCTCGCCGCCTTCCCCGACGCAGCGGCGCGCGAGCGCCTGCTCGCGGCGGTGCGCGAGCACGCCACGGCGCTGCGCCACGGCGATGCCGCCGACTGGGAGTCCGCGCTGGCCGCACTGCCCGCGCTGGCGGCGAGCGCGGTGGATCTCGATGCGCCCTGCGTGCGCGTGGGCCGCGCGGAGGACGCGAGCGAGGCCGAGCGCACCCGGCTGCACGCTGCGCTCGCGGCCCTGCATCCTTGGCGCAAGGGGCCGTTCGACCTGTTCGGCGTGGGAATCGACAGCGAATGGCGCTCGGACCTCAAGTGGCAGCGCGTCGCGCCGCACATCGAGCTCGCCGGGCGCCGCGTGCTCGACGTGGGCTGCGGCAACGGCTACTACGCGTGGCGCATGCGCGGCGCCGGCGCCGACTGTGTGCTCGGCATCGACCCGACGCTGCGCTTTCTCGCGCAATTCCTCGCGCTGCAGCGCTACATCGCGGACCCGCGCGTGGCGCTGCTGCCGCTGCGCGCCGAGGACCTGCCGGCACGGCTCGGCTGCTTCGACACCGTGTTCTCGATGGGCGTGCTGTACCACCGGCGCTCGCCGTTCGAGCACCTCGGCGAGCTGTTCGACGCGCTGCGCCCCGGCGGCGAACTGGTGCTCGAGACGCTGCTGGTCGAGGGCGACGCCGAACGCGTGCTGGTCCCGCGCGACCGCTACGCGATGATGCGAAACGTCTGGTTCATCCCCTCGCCCGCCGCGCTGCTGCGCTGGCTGCAACGCGCGGGATTCGTGGCACCACGCCTCGTCGACCTGACGCCGACCACCGTCGGGGAGCAACGCCGCACCGAGTGGATGCGCTTCGAATCACTGGCGGATTTCCTCGACCCCGCCGATCCGCGCCTCACCCGCGAAGGCTACCCGGCGCCGCTGCGCGGCGTGTTCGTCGCCGAACGCCCCGGTTGAGCGCCCGGGACGGTTCCGCGCGCTGGCGACAGCGTGCGCGCTTCCCTATGCTAGGCGCGAAGCGCGCGACGGCGGAGACCCGGCGGATGAAGAAACTCGCACTGCACTGGCAGATCCTGATCGCGATCGTGCTGGCGGCGCTCGCCGGCTCGCTGAGCGGCACCGACGCCGGCATCGGGGCGCTGCGCTTGCACGCCGTCTACGAGTTCCTCGGGACCATCTTCATCAAGGCGCTGAAGATGATCATCGTGCCGCTGATCTTCTCCTCGATCGTGGTCGGCATCACCGGCATCGGGCGCGCCGGCGACCTCGGGCGCCTCGGCGCGAAGACCATCGCGATCTACCTCGGCACCGGGCTGCTGGCGGTGCTGATCGGCCTGGTGTGCGTGAACGTGGTGCGTCCGGGTTTCGCCGACGGCGAGCCCGTGGGCGAGCAGCTCGCGCTGCACGCCGGTACCGCCGAGGTCGCGGCCTCGCTGCAGGCGCACGGCGGCATCGGCGAGCTGGTCGGGATCTTCGAGCGCATGGTGCCGGAAAACGTGGTCGCGACGGCCTCGAACAACGGCGACATCCTCGCGCTGATCGTGTTCGCGCTGCTGTTCGGCTTCTTCATCGCGCGCGCCGGCGACGAGCACGCCGAGCCGCTGTTCGCTTTCTGGAACGCGGTGTTCCACGTGATGATGGGGATCACCGAGTTCGTGATGCGCTTCGCGCCGCTCGGCGTGTTCGGCCTGGTCGCGGCGGTGGTCGCCGAGACCGGCTTCGACGCCGTGCGCCCGCTCACCGTGTTCGCGCTGACCGTCACCGCGGCGCTCGCGCTGCACGCCTTCCTGGTGATGCCGCTCATGATCCGCGTGCTGGCCGGCGTGGCGCCGCAGCGCCTCTACCGCGCGATGTCGCCCGCGCTGCTGACGGCGTTCTCCACCGCCTCGTCCTCGGGCACGCTGCCGGTCACCATCGAGTGCATGGAACGCGATGCCGGGATCTCGAACCGCATCTCGAGCTTCGTGCTGCCGCTGGGCGCCACGGTCAACATGAACGGCACCGCGCTCTACGAGTGCGTGGCCGTGATCTTCCTCGCGCAGGCCTACGGCGTCGAACTCTCCTTCGCGACACAGGCGCTGATCGTGATCACCGCACTGCTGACCTCGATCGGGGTGGCCGGGATTCCCTCGGCCTCGCTGGTCGCCATCGGCATGATCCTGACCATGGTCGGAATTCCGATCGAGGCGCTGGGCGTGCTGTTCGTGTTCGACCGCATCCTCGACATGCTGCGCACCAGCGTGAACGTGCTCGGCGACGGCGCGGCGGCGCTGATCGTCGCGCGCCTGCAGGGAGAAAGGACCGCGCTGGCCGACGCCCCGCTGGGCGAACGCCGGCATCGCTGAGCCGCGGCCCTTTCGCAGCCGCACGCCGATCGGCTATAAAGCGCGGGCAACTGCCGCAACCAGGAAGCCCCCGCATGGACACCGCTCACCAGATCGCCACGGTCGACGCCTATCTGGACGCCTGTACGCGCCAGGACCTCGCGGCGATCCGCCGGATCTACGCTGACAACGCCGTGGTCGAGGACCCGGTCGGCACCGATCCCCACCGCGGCATCGACGCCGTGGTGGCCTTCTACACGCAGGCACTGACGGCCGGTGCCCGCATGGAACGCATCGGCGGCGTGCGCTGCGCCGGCAACTCGGCGGCGTTCTGCTTCGACGTGCACGTCGGCGGCATGAAGATCGAGGTGATCGACGTGTTCGAGTTCGATGCGAACGGCAAGGTCGTGTCGATGAAGGCCTACTGGGGCCCCGGCAACGTGGTCCAATAACCCAAGGGAGCAGCGCAGCATGGCGATCCCGCTGGACGAGGCGCGGTACCTGAACCTCGCGACCTTCCGCCGTGACGGCACGGCGGTCGAGACGCCGGTGTGGTTCGCCGAACACGAGGGCACGTACTACGTGTTCTCCGCCGGCGAGGCCGGCAAGGTGCGGCGGCTGCGCAACTCGGCGCGCGCCCGCGTCGCGCCCTGCGACTGGCGCGGCGGGCTGCTCGGGGAGTGGATCGATGCGCAGGCGCGCATCGTCGACGACGAAGCCGAAGAGCGCACGGCCTACGCGGCGCTGCGCCGCCGCTACGGCTGGCAGATGCACCTGCTGGATTTCTTCTCGCGCCTCGGCGGCAAGATCGACCAGCGCGCGGTGATCGCGATCCGCAGGGACGGCGCCCGCCGCCGGCGCTGAACAGCAGCGATCAGAGCCCGGTGTGCAGGCCGCACTCGCGGTGGTCGAGCACCTTGGTGGGGTCGAAGTAGTGCCGGCACGAGGGCAAGCCGCGGCTCTCTACGTAGCGCGCCACGTCCTGCTCGCTCCATTCGAAGACCGGTGCCACGCGCAGGATGCCGCGCCGCTCGTCCCACGACACGATGTCCAGTGAACGCCGGAACTCGGTCTCGTCACGGCGGATGCCGGTCAGCCACAGCTCGGGCTGCAGTTCCTGCAGCGCGCGCTCGAAGGGTTCGAGCTTGATGTTGCGCGTGAACTGCTCGTGCAGCTCGGCCTCGTCGAGCTGCGGAATGCCGCCGTAGAGCGCGTTCCAGCGCTCGGCGCTCATGCGCGGCGTGTACACCTTCATGTTCAGCGGCAGCAGCTTCATCAGCTTCTCGGCCACCACGTAGGTGTCACGCAGGTTGTAGCCGGTATCGACCCACACCACCGGCACACCGGGGTCCACGCTGCTCACCAGATCCAGCATCAGCGCCGCGTTCGGACCGAAACTCGTGCTCATGAACGGGCGCAGGCCGAGGCCGAGCGCCCAGCGCACGATGTCCTGCGCCGGCGCGCCGGCGAGGTCCCGGTTCACGCGGGCGAGATCCAGAGATGCGACGGTGTCCTTGATGGCGGCCAACCCCATGCCTGCTGTCCGAGCTGCTGCTGAGCTCGGGCATTATAAGAAAAACGTATCGTCGGCCTAATATCGATGCTGCATATGGTTATTTCAGGCGGCCGGCCGTTAAGATCCCACCGATGGACACCCGGGTGCAACGGCTGATCGACGCGAACACCGCCTACGCGGGCGTGTTCGCGCACGGCATGGGCCAGAGCATGGTGTTCGCGATGCTGCCGGCGCTGGGCCGCGAGATCGGGCTGCGCGAGGTGATGATCGGCTCGATCATCTCGATGTCCTCGCTGGTGTTCTTCGTTGCCAGCCGCGTCTGGGGCCGCCTCAGCGACCGCCTGGGCCGCAAGCCGGTGATCCTGACCGGGCTGTGGGGCTATACGGTCGGCACGCTCGCCTTCGCGCTGCTGTTCGGCCTCGGCATGTGGGGCGTGCTCGGCGGCACGCTGCTCTACGCGCTGATCATGATCACACGCATGGCGCAGGCGGTGGCGATGTCCGGCACCGCTCCGGCGACCTCGGCCTACATCGCCGACACCACCACGCCGGCGATGCGCGCCTCCGGGATGGGACGCCTCGCCGCCGCCAGCAACATCGGCTCGATCATGGGGCCGGCGATCGCCGGCACGCTGGCGGCCTTCAGCCTGCTGCTGCCGCTGCTGTTCGCCGCCGCCGCGACGGTGGGCGCGGCGCTGCTGATCCGCGCCCGGCTGCCCGACACCGGGGTGCGCATCGGCACCCACCAGCCGGCAGTGAAACTGCGTCTGCGCGACCGCCGCTTCCGCGCGCTGCTGCTGCTCGGGATGGCCGTGTTCAGCGTGTTCGCGATCGTGCAGCAGACGCTCGCCTTCCGCATCCAGGACACGCTGGGACTCGACACCCGCACCACCGCGACCACCTACGGCTACGCGATGATGTTCCTGGCCGCAGCATCGCTGCTGTCGCAGTCGCTGGTGGTGCAGCGGCTGAAGCCGCCGCCCATGCTGTTGCTGCGTATCGGCTTGCCGCTGCTGCTGCTCGCCAGCGCCGCGCTGAGCACCGCGCAGAGCTTCGTCGCCTTCGGCGCGACGATGGCGCTGATGGGCCTGGCGCTGGGGCTGTGCGGTCCGGGCTTCAACGCCGCCATCTCGCTGGCCGTCAGCGCGCGCGAACAGGGCGCCGCCGCCGGCATCGCGACCGCGATCCCGGCGCTGGGCTTCATCCTCGGCCCGGTCGCGGGGACCTGGCTGTACCAGTACGAACCGGGCTACCCGTACCTGCTGACCACGCTGCTGCTGGTCCCCACCGCGATCGCCGCGTTCCGCATCCGCACCCACGTGCACACGGACGTCTGACCCGCCGCTCCCGTTCCTCCGGCCTCGATCCCGCAGAACCGCAGGTCCGGGCTGTGCCCGGACATGCATGCCGCACCCGTTCGGCCGCAGGCCGAACCTACGGCCGACAGTGCGCACGTGCGACGCGCTTCGCGTAGGTCCGGGCTGTGCCCGGACACGCGCAGGCGCGGGCTCCACGGCGGCGTCACGGCATCGGGGGCGGCTCGTAGCGATCGATGATCTCGCGCACCAGGCCGCTGCGCACGATGTCGGCGCGCTCGAAGCAGTGCACGTGCACGCCCGGCACACCCGCGAGCCGCTCGATGGCATCCTCCAGCCCGTTGCGGCCGCGGATGTCGCTCTGGCGCACGTCGCCGTTGACCACCACGCGGCTGTCCTCGCCGATCCGCGTGAGGAACATCTTCATCTGCGCCGGCGTGGTGTTCTGCGCCTCGTCGAGCACCACGAAGGTGCGCTCGTCGAAGGTCTTGCCGCGCATGTACGCGAGCGGCGAGGCGACGATGCGCCCGTGCCGCAGGCAGTAGTCCACGGTGCCGGCGCCGAGGCGCGCGTTCAGGATGTCGCGGAACGCATCGATGTACGGCGAGAACTTCTCGTGCAGGTCGCCCGGCAGGAAACCGAGCTGTTCGCCGGCCTCGACCGCCGGGCGCGTCAGGATGATGCGATCGATCTGCCCCGCTTCCAGCGCCTGCGCGGCCAGTGCGCCCGCGCAGTAGCTCTTGCCGGTGCCGGCCGGGCCGATGCCGAAGGTGAGGCAGTGGTTGCGGATCGCCTCGATGTAGCATTGCTGGGCGGAAGTGCGGGCCGTGAGGGGCGCCGGGGAGCGGCTGGCGGCGTAGGCGGTGTGCAGGTTGTGGGTCCTGGCGTTGAGATCGACGACGATGGCGCTGTCGTTCTCGTACCGCCGCGGGTGGCGTGTCTTGCGGTCTCGGTAGACGTTGTCCTCCAGGTTGGCTCGTTGCTGACTCCTGCCGCGTGAAGGGGCTTTTTTCGCCATGGAAACGATGTCCTCGTCAGTGAAATGGAATTACGGATTCCTCAGCCTGGCGATGTCGTCTCTGCTGCCGTGTCTCCTGTGTGGCCCCGTTGGCCAGATCATCGGCACCGAACATGAAAATTGCAAGACAACGCCACCACCTTTTTGGGCGATAATCCGCGCCCCTGCATGCACCGGCGCACCGTTTGACCATGTCTTCGCCCGAGGAATCCGCCGCGGCGCTCGCGCGCGTCGCGGCTCGCTACGCGGTCGCGATCACCCCCGCGATGGAAGCGCTGATCGACCCGCTCGACCCGCACGATCCGATCGCCGCGCAGTTCCGGCCCGATGCGCGCGAATTGCTGCAACTGGCCGACGAGCACACGGACCCGATCGGCGACGCCGCGCACTCGCCCTGCCCCGGCATCGTGCACCGCTACCCGGACCGCTGCCTGCTGACACCGGTGCACGTGTGCGCGGTCTACTGCCGTTACTGCTTCCGGCGCGAGGTGGTCGGGCCACAGGGCGAGGGCCTGCTCGAGGCCGATGCGCTCGAGGCCGCCTTCGGCTACATCGCGGCGCAGCCGCGGATCTGGGAAGTCATCGTCACCGGCGGCGATCCGCTGGTGCTGTCGGCACGGCGAATCGCCGCGCTCAGGGAGCACCTCGATGCGATCGCGCACGTGAAGGTGCAGCGCTGGCACACGCGCGTGCCGGTGGCGGATCCGGCGCGCATCGACGACGAGCTGTGCGCCGCGCTGCGCAGCCCGCGCGCCGCGAGCTGGATCGTGGTGCACGCGAACCACCCGCGCGAGCTCACGCCGGCGGCGCGCGCCGCGCTCGCGCGCCTCGCCGACGCGGGCATTCCGCTGCTCGCGCAGAGCGTGCTGCTGAAGGGCGTCAACGACGATGCCGACACGCTCGAGGCGCTGCTGCGCACGCTGGTCGAATCGCGCGTGAAGCCGTATTACCTGCACCACCTCGACAAGGCGCCCGGAACCTCGCATTTCCGTTGCACGCTGGGCGAGGGGCGCGCACTGGTGCGCGAGCTGCGCGAGCGCGTCTCGGGAATCTGCCGGCCCGAGTACGTACTGGACATCCCGGGCGGTGCGGGCAAGGTGCCAATCGCTGAACCGGCGCTGCGCGAGACCGCGCACGGCCACGAGGTGCGCGACCGCAGCGGCACGTGGCACCCGCTGCCGGCGGGCGACTGATCCCGTTTCGCAGCTCGGGTTTCGACCCGACAGGAGCCGATGCATCCCTGTCGGCATGAATGCCCTATAGCGACGCACGGGTTGCGGAGTACGACGCTTTTGCGAAGAATCGCGGCCACGACGCAGCATGGAAACGCTCGCATGGCCGGCAGCAACCGCAACCCGCAACCACGGCTCGCCGAGACGTTCACCCATGCACTGAAACTCACCGAGGCAGGCCGGCTCGCGGAGGCCGAGGCCACGCTGCGCGCGGCGATCGCCAAGGCGCCGAAGGAAATGAAGCTGCTCAACCTGCTCGGCGTGGTGCTCAAGCGCGCCGGGCGGCTGGAGGACGCCATCGAGACGCTGCGCGCCGCGACGCGCGCGGACCCCGGGAACGCCTCGCCGTGGGTCAACCTGGGCAACTGCCTGCGCGGCATGGAGCAGCCGGCGAAGGCCGCGCAGTGCTTCGAACGCGCGGTGCGCATCGATCCGCGCAACCCCGAGCACCATCGCCTGCTCGGCAGCGCGCTGGCGGCGGCGAACGACCGCGCCGGCGCGCTGCACGCGCTGCAGAACGCGCTCGAGCGCGGCTCGCGCGATCCGTGGGCGCCGATGGAGATCGCGCAGATCCACTGCAACGAACACCGCCACGAGCAGGCGCTGCAGGTGATCGAGGACGCGCTCGCGCGCTTCCCCGGTCACCGCGGGCTGCGCCGCCTGCGCGCCAGCGTGCTGCGCCGCTCGGGGCGCATCGCCGAGGCGCTGCCGCTGTTCCAGGAACTGGTGGACGAGGCGCCGAACGACGCCGACACGCTGACCATGCTGGGCAACCTCCACCTCTGGGGACTGAACCAGCGTCCCGAGGCCAACGCGCTGTACGAGCGCGCGCTCGCCGTGGCCCCGGGGCACGTCGAGGCGGCGCGCAACTACATCGAGAGCCTCGCGAACAGCCGCCACGGCGACGAGAGCCAGCACTTCGAACGTGCCTACGAGGTGGCGTGCACGCTGCTCGAACGCGTGCGCGACCCGGTGTCGGTGGCCGGCACGCTGCAGCGCGTGTTCCTGCGCGCCGCGGACTACGGGCGTGTCGATCGCCTCGGGGACCGTGCGCAGCTGATTCGCCACTGGGTGGCGGAAATGAACGTGGGCCATCTGCACAACCAGCTGGGGCGCGTGCAGACGCTCGAGGACCGCCGCCTGCTGCTGCAGGCGCATCGCGACTGGGGGGACCAGATCCAGTCCTTCGCGGCGCGCGCGCCGCTCGATCGGCCGGCCCGCCCGCGCACCGCGCGTGAGGGACGCATCCGCGTCGGCTTCATGTCCTCGGACCTGCGCCACCACCCGGTCACGTACTTCACGCTGCCGCTGATCGACCACTACGACCGCGAGCGCTTCGAGTTCTACTGCTATTCGTTCTACCCCGGCGAGGCCGACGCGGTGCAGCAGCACATCGAGCGCAACGTGGCGCGCTTTCGCGTGATCCGCGAAGGCAGCGACCGCGACATCGCGCAGATCATCGCCGACGACGAACTCGACATCCTGTTCGAGCTGGGCGGCACCACGCTGCTGAACCGCGTGCAGGTCTGTGCCTGGCGGCCGGCGCCGGTGCAGGTGAGCTGGCTGGGCTACCCGCACTCGGCGGGACTCAGCCACATCGACCGCATCCTGGTCGATCCGTGGAACCGTCCCACCGACGATTCGCTGCTGCTGGAAAAGCCCTTCCTGGTTCCCGAGACGTGGGTGTGCATCGGCCGCCTCGGCTTCACCGACATCGCGATCGAGCCCGGCACGCCCGAGCAGCGCCAGGGCCACCTGACGTTCGGCACCGCGAACAATCCCTACAAGTACACGCGCGACTGCTTCGCCGCGTGGGCGCGGATCCTGAGTGACAACCCCGGCTCGCGCTTCCTGTTCGTGCGTCCCGAAGGCGGCGCGCAGTGCTTTCGCGCCAACATCTGCGCGCTGTTCGCCGACCACGGCGTGGCGCCCGAGCGCATCGAGTTCGCGCCGGTGCGCGGCACCCACATGCCGCACTACAACCGCATCGACATCGCGCTCGATCCCTTCCCGCACGTGGGCGGCACCACCACCTGCGAAAGCCTGTGGATGGGCGTGCCCGTGGTCACGCTCGCGGGGCCGGCCTTCTTCGAGCGCCTCAGCGCGAGCAACCTGCACAACGCCGGCCTCGGGGACCTGTGCGCCGACGACGTGGAGCAATACGTGCAGATTGCCAACCGCCTCGCGGCCGACCCCGCGCGCCGGCTGGCGCTGCGCCACGGGCTGCGCGATCAGATCCGCGCGCATCCGCTCGGCCAGCCCGAGCGTTTCACGCGCCACTTCGAACAGACCATCGAACGCACCCTGGCGTAGGTTCGGCCTGCGGCCGAACAATGTCCGGGCACAGCCCGGATCTACGGAATCGTCCGCGCAGGTTCGGCCTGCGGCCGAACAATTCATGTCCGGGCACAGCCCGGACCTACACGAACAAATGTCCGGGCACAGCCCGGACCTACGATTTCAGCGGTGCCCCACCGGGTGCGGTGGATTCGATGAACTCAGCAAGCGCATCGCGCCACGGGCGCAGCCGGATGCCGAGTGCGGCGGCGCGCGTGTTCGCGAGCGCCGAATACCTCGGGCGGCGCATCGCGCCGCTGCGCGCGCCGCGATCGACCGCCACCACCTCGGCCGGCGCACCGAGCAGGCGCACGATCTCGCAGGTGAACTCGTACCAGCTGCACGCGCCTTCGTTGACCAGGTGGTAGATTCCGGCGCCCGCGTCCGGATGCACGAGCAGCGCGAGCACCGCGATCGCGAGGTCGGCTGCGCTGGTCGGCGAGACCACCTGCTCGCAGGCCATCCCGATGCGTTCGCCGGCCAACGCCTCGCGCATGCGCGCCAGCACGAAGTTGCCGCCGCGCGAACGGCTGCCGCGCCGCGCGTAGAGCCCGCAGGTGCGGACCACCAGCGCGTGCGCGGGCGCCTCGGCGAGCGCCGCGTACTCGCCGGCGAGCCGCGAGATACCGTAGACCTGCAGCGGCTGCGGCGCGTCGAGCTCCCGCCACGGCACGCTGCGCGCACCGCCGAACACGTAATCGGTGCTGAACGTCACCAGGCGCGCATCGGCGCCGGCGCACGCGCGCGCCAGCGCGCGCACTCCGATGCAGTTGATGCGCAACGCGCTCGCCGGATCGCTCTCGCAGGCCGGCAGGTCATGGAACGCGGCGCAGTTGATCACCACGTCGGGACGTTCGTCGGCAATCAAGGCCGCGCACTGCGCCGGCCGCTCCAGGTCGCACAGCGTGCGCGGCGGCGCGAGGATGCGGTGCCCGTCGCCGTGGCCGAGCAGCTCGCCGCCCAGCTGCCCGCTCGCGCCGATCAGCAGGATCTTCACGACAGCGGCGCGAACGAGCGGTCGCGCTCCGAGACGATCGGATCGGGCAGCGGCCACGCGATCGCGAGCAGCGGGTCGTCCCAGCGCAGCCCGCGCGCGTGCCCGGGCGCGTGGAAGGCCGACATCTGGTAGAGCACCTCGCTGTCGTCCGCCAGCGTCTGGAAGCCGTGCGCGAAGCCGGAGGGGACGTAGAGCGCGAGCCGGTTGAGCGCGCTGAGCTCCACCGCGTGCCAGCGGCGGAAGGTCGGCGAGTCGGGACGCACGTCGACGATCACGTCCCAGATCGCACCGCGCGTGCAGCGCACCAGCTTCGCCTCGGCGTGCGGCGGCGCCTGGTAGTGCAGCCCGCGCAGCGTGCCGCGCCGGCGGTTCCACGACACGTTGCACTGCGCCACCACCGGGTCCAGCCCGTGGCGCTCGAACTCGCGCGCGCAGAACGAGCGCGCGAAACCACCGCGCTCGTCCTCGGCGAACTCCATCGCCACCAGTTGCGCACCGGCGAGCGGCGTCGGTGTGAACCTCATCCGCGCCGCGCTCCCGCGCCGGGTTGCGCTTCGATCTGCAGCGCCGCGACGCGGTACGCCTCGGCCAGGGTCGGGAAATTGAAGATGTTCTCGACGAAATCGCTGGCCGCGAAACCGCCGAGCAGCCCCATCTGCGCGATGTGGATCAACTCGGTGGCGCCCTCGCCCACGATCTGCGCGCCGAGCAGCCGTCCCGCGTCGTCGGTCACCAGCTTCAGCATGCCGTCCTGGTTGCCGGAGATCTGACCACGCGCGATCTCGCCGAACAGCGCGCGCCCCACCCGCACCGCGGTCCCGGCGCGCCGCGCCGCGGCCTCGTCGAGGCCCACCGTCGCGATTTCCGGAATCGCGTAGATACCGGTCGGGATCGTCGCGCCGAGCGCCCCCAGGTCGAGCCCGAGCGCGTGCGCGCTGGCGCGCCGGCCCTGCTCCATCGAGGCCGACGCCAGCGCGGGCGGCCCGATCACGTCTCCCACCGCGTAGATGCCCGGCACCGGCGTGCGACACGAGGCATCGACCGGGATATGCCCGGAGGCCGTGAGCTCGAGCCCCGCCGCCGCCAGATCCAGCCCGCGCACGTTGGCGACCCGACCGGCCGCGCTGAGCAGCTTGTCGGCCGCGAACTCGCGCCCGTCCTCGAGCCGCGTCACCACCCGCGACACACCGTCCCAGCGCACCTCCGCGATGCGCGCATCGCCCACGAACTCGCCGCCGGCGGCGCGAAACGCCGCGAGGAAACGCGCCACGATCTCCTCGTCGACGAAGCCGAGCGGACGCGGATAGCGGTCGATCATGGTCACCCGCACGCCGAGCGTGGCGAACACCGATGCGTATTCGCTGGCGATGATCCCGCCGCCGAGCACCAGCAGTGATTCGGGCAGGTACAGCATCGACAGCACCGAATCGCTGTCGAGCACGTGCTCGTGATCCACCGGCACACCGTCGGCGTGGCGCGGCACCGAACCGGTCGCGATGATCACGTTCGCGGCGTCCCAGACCGCCGCCTCGCCACGCAGTCCCTCGACGCGCACGCGCCGCGGCGCCACGAAGCGCGCGCGTCCGTGCACGCACTGCACGCCGTTGCGCTCGAGCTGCGCGCGGATGAAGCCGTCGTGCGCGCCGGTCACGTTCTGGAGGTTGCGGATCAGCGCGGCCATCTCCTGCCCCGCCGGACACGCGCCGGCATGCACGCCACCGAGCTGGCGCGCCTGGCGCAGCCTCAACGCACTCTCGCGCAGCGTCTTGCTCGGGATCGTGCCGCGGTAGACGCAGGCGCCACCGAGCCTGCGGTCGCCCTCGACCAGCGCCACGCGCCAGCCGCCCTTCGCCGCCTGGATCGCCGCCTTCTGGCCGGCGGGCCCGCTGCCGATGACCAGCAGATCGACCTGGTGTTCGCTCACACGCGCATCTCCGCCAGTGTCTGCAGCACCGTGTCGGCGCGCTGCAGCAGTTCCTCGGCGTCGGCACGGTAGAGGTCGATCGCCTCGATCGCCGGATGCTCCACCAGCCGCGCCGCCTCGGCCGCCGCGTCGGGTACCGGCTCGGCCGGGAACGTATCGGCCACCGCCACCAGCGCGACCAGATCGGCCGCCGAACTCGCGCGCGCACGATCGTCGATGTACGCAATCGTCTGCGCCACCGCTTCCGGCAGGTGCCACGCCACGGCCAGCAGTCGGCCCGCCGCTGCGCCATGGCGCTCGAGCAGGCGCGCCACGCCCGCCTCGTCCGGCGCCTCGCGGCCACCGGACAGCAGTTCCTGGATCGCCTGCAACACCACCGGGTGCCCGATCCGCGCGAGCAGGCCGCACAGGAACGCGACCTCGACGTTCGAGCGCAGCTGCCGCGCGATCTCGCGCGCCCACAGCGCCGTCGCCAACGAACGCGTCCACAGCGCATCGATCAGCCGCGCATAGGCAGGCGCCTTGAACAGTTGCGGACCCAGGCAGGCCGCCAGCGCGATCTCGCCGACACGGCGGATCCCGAGCCGCGCGATCGCCTGCTGCAGCGAGACGACCGGCGCGCCGCCGCGCAGCAGCGGCGAGTTCGCCACCCGCATCACGTGGCCGGCGAGCGCAGGGTCGTTGCGGATCGTGCCGGCGATCGCCGCGCCGTCGGCGTCCGGGTCGGCTAGCAGCGCGAGCACGGCACACGCCACCGCCGGCAGCACCGGCACCGTGATGGTCCCGGCGGCCAGCCGATCGGCGAGCGCCGCATCGAGCATCGACTCTGCCTGCCGTTGATCATCTGTCATGCCGCTCGCCCCGCGTGAAAACGCCCCACGATAAGACCGATGCGGGGCGTGACTCAAGAGCCGGCCGATTGCGCTGACACGCGCGCACCGCGACGGCCTGTGCTGCGGAACACCCGTGGCACTCCCCGCGTGCAACAATCGCCGGGCATCTGCCACCGGAGCACCGCTCGCATGACATTGATCCTGACCAAGTACCTGATCACCGCCGCCGTCGTGGTTGCCGTATCGGAACTCGCAAAGAGGAGCGACCGGATCGGCGCCGTGGTGGCCGCGCTGCCGCTGGTCACGGTGCTCACGCTGATCTGGCTGTATGTCGAGCACCAGCCACCCTCGAAGATCGCCAATCACGCGTGGTACACGTTCTGGTACGTCCTGCCCACACTGCCGATGTTCCTGGTGTTCCCGGCGCTGCTCGCCCGGCTGGGATTCTGGCCGACGCTGCTGACCTGCGTGGTCATCACGGGGGCGTGCTTCGGGCTGCTTGCGGTGCTGCTGCGCCGGTACGGCATCGAGCTGACCTGAGAGCCCGGCGCCCGCCCGCCTTCCGGCGTCCGTGCGGCGCCGCTACCATAGCCGCACCCGCACCGGCCCACGCAACCCGTACCGAACCGCCGCCCACGATGCCCAGCACCGCCCGCCGCCTTCGCCCTGCCCGCACCGCACGCCCGCCCCTGCAGCTCGCGGCGCCGGAGCCTGCGCACGCGCGGGCGTTCCTGGCGGCAGTGGAGAACAGCCGCGCGCTGCACGCGCGCTGGGTCGAACCGCCGGACACGCGCAGCGCCTACCGCGAGTACCTGCAGCGCATCGAGGCCGGGCGCTGCATAGGGCACCTGGTGCTGGTCGAGGACGACGCACTGGCCGGCGTGGTCAACCTCGGCGAGGTGCTGCGCGGTGGCTACCAGAGCGCGCAGCTCTCGTACTACGCCTTCGCCCCCCATGCCGGGCGCGGACTGATGCGCGAGGCGGTGCGTCGCGTTATCACGCTGGCATTCCGCGAGCACGGACTGAACCGGCTCGAAGCCGCGATCCAGCCCGCGAACACCGCCTCGCGCGCACTGGCCGCCTCATTGGGACTGCGCCACGAGGGACTGTGCACGCGCTACATGAAGATCAACGGGCGCTGGCGCGACCATGAGCGCTGGGCGATCACGGCCGGCGAGTGGCGGCTCAGCCGCTGCCGCCGGGAACGCTGAACGCATGGCACTGAAATCCACCATCCACCGCCTCGAGCTCGACGTGGCCGACGTCGACCGCGGCATCTACGAATCCTTCACGCTGACGCTGGCGCGCCACCCCTCGGAAACCGGGGAGCGGCTGATGGTGCGTGTGCTCGCGTTCGCGCTGCATGCCGACCACAGGCTGGAATTCGGCCGCGGCATATCCGCCGACGAGGAACCCGACCTCTCGCTGAAGGACGACACCGGCGCGATCCGCCTGTGGCTCGACGTGGGCCTGCCCGAGGAGCGGCGGCTGCGCCGCGCCGCCGGGCGCGCCGAACGCGTGGTGGTGCTGGCCTACGGCGCACGCGCGATCGAGGTCTGGTGGGAGCGCAACCGCGAGGCACTGGCGCGGCTGCCGCAACTCGAGGTGCTCGCGCTGCCCGGCGAGACGACGCGCGCGCTCGCGGCGTTCGCCGAGCGCAACATGCGCCTGCAGTGCACCATCCAGGACCGGCAGGTCTACCTGAGCGACGCGAGCCGCGCGCTGGCGATCGAACCCGAAGTGCTGCAGGCGAGCGGACACGCGGACGGCGCATCGCGATGAGCGACCGGCTCCATTCCTCGCGCACCGTGCGCGCGCTGTTCATCGTGCTCGGCGTGATCGCGCTCGGGCTCGGCATCGCCGGCGTGGTGCTGCCGGTGCTGCCGACCACGCCGTTCGTGCTGCTCGCGGCGGCCTGCTTCGCGCGCGGCTCGCTGCGCTTTCACGACTGGCTGCTCGCGCACCCGCTGTTCGGACCGATCATCGTCGAATGGAACGAGTACGGCAGCATCCCGTGGCGGACCAAGATCGTGGCGATCGTGCTGATGAGCACCACACTGACCGTCTCGATCGTGTTCTTCGTCGAACCGCGCTGGCTGCAGCTCGCGCTGGCGCTGTTCGGCGTGGCGCTCGCGACGTGGCTGTACCGGGTGCCGTCACGGGACCGGCATGAGGAGTGAGGGTCGATTTTGCGTATAACGCAAACCACGACCTCCGGCCAACTCTCTCCTGACACGGCCCCGTCTGCGGCAGCATGTGCAAATTTTGCACATACTGCCGCAGGTGTACACGGATTGCCTCCGGTGAATCTAACGACAAGGATCAGCCGCGGCCGGCGAGGAGCGACGCGACGAAACGGACGTCGGCTGGATCCGCTGGTTGGGCGTCACTTCGGTGCAGACTTGGTAAGCTTTTCAGCCATTCGAGTCTGCCACCCTGGCCCTGTGGCGCGCCAACGTTCAATTACGTCTTCGGTCAGACGGATAGAGATGAGCCGCTTCGGATTCGCCGAACGTGGACGTCCACCTCTATTGACCTTGCCACGGGCAAGCATCTCGTCTGTCAGCTCCGGAAGCTCTTCATACTCTTCCGGCTGAATCACGTGGGACGCGACACGGGCGAGGTCAGAGCCCAAGGAGTGGCGCGATACGCGCTTTCTCGCGGTCATTTGCTTTCCTCATGCTAAATACATGGCGATCCGCGCCACGCGGCGTGTAACCGACAACAACCATACGGTCACTGAGCATGCCGAAGCAGATGAATCGTCTTTCGCCGTAGTCCTTGCGCACATCTTCGACTTCGAAGTTGGGGCCGTCGAAGACATGCTGGGCATCCTCGAAGTCCAAGCCTCGAGTCGCAAGCGCTGCTTCACGCTTTATCGGATCGTAGCTTATTGCCACTAAGTTAGTGTATCTACATAAATAGTGAAATGCAACGCAAAAAAGACGACGCTGCGATTGACGCCCAACGCTGTATAGAAGGCCGTTCGCCATGATGCGCCAATGGTCGCGTCATGGGCATTGTCTCATGAGTTCCACGTCTCAGCGGTCAGAGGCAGAGTGAGGGTCAATGCGGCACGAAGCCAGCTTCGCGTTGATGTCTTACCGAAAGCAGAAGCACCGTGTCCTGCTCCGGCTCATAGCTGTACAGCGCGATATAACCGGATTTTCCACGGGAAATCACGAGCTCCCGCAACCCCAGCTCCGCGGAACGCCCAATCAGCGGATGATTCTCCAGCACCTGCACCGCCTCGGTGATGAGGTCTACCGCTTCCATCGCTGCACCAGGTTCAGTCTGCACCAGAAAATCCACGAGCCGCGCCAGATCGGAAAGCGCTCGTTCGGCGTAAATCAGGCGCGCCACGCCTTGGCCCTTGGCTTTCTGGCGGAACGGCCCTGTGCACGCGCCTGGAGATACGCATGTACTTCGGCGGCCTCGTACCCCTTGCCGGATTCCATCGCGTCCTTTCTCGCGCCGACTGCGTCGGCAACGAACTGTGCCCGCCGCTCCGCATTGGTGGCGGCGGCGCGAATGGCATCGACCATGAACGCATGCAGTGTAACGCCCTGCTGTCTTGCCGCCGTTGCGGCGAGTTGCTTCAGCTCTTCAGGAAGCTTCAGCGAGGTAGTCGACATGTCTGTGCACTCCGCAGATGGTGACACCAAGGTAGCACCGAAAGGTCCACTGGAGCAATTGTTCGAAAACTCGATGCGCCTGACACCTCGCCGCGTCAGGATGGTTGGCACCGCTTTTCGCTCAGTTGCAATGCAGCCGGCTTACGCCGCGAACTCCGCATCCGAGAAGCCGACCTGCTTCATCCGGGAGGACGCCACCCACCCCACCCCCACGCTATAGTTCACCGCTCTCCCCACAGGACCACCCCATGTCCCTGCACGACCGCGAGAAATGGAACACGCGCTACGCGGAACGCGCGGCACCCGCCGAGCGCGAGGTGCCCGAGTGCCTGCGGCGCTGGGTGCCGGCCGCGCCGCGCGGGCGGGCGCTGGACATCGCCTGCGGCGCGGGGCGCAATGCGATCTTCGTGGCCTCGTGCGGCTTCGCGGTCGATGCGCTCGACATCTCCGCTGTCGCGCTGGCGCAGGCCCGAGGGGCCGCCGCGGCGGCTGGCGTTGCGGTGAACTGGATCGAGCACGACCTCGACGCCGGCCTGCCGCTGCCCGGGCCCTACCAGCTGGTGATGCAGCTGCATTTCGCGAACGCCGCGATCACGCGCGCGGTGCCGGCGCTGCTGGCGCCGGGCGGGGTGTTCATCTGCCAGCAGCACCTGCGCACCACCGAGGAAGTCGCCGGCCCGCGGGGTGCGACGCATCGGGTGGCGCCCGGCGAGCTGGTGAAGCTGCTGCCCGGGCTCGAGGTGCTGCAGTGCGTGGAGGAGATTCGCACCGACGCGGACGGGCAGCGCTTCGCGTTCGCCACGCTGGTCACGCGCCGTCCGCTGCCTGCCGCACGCGCGTAGCAGCCCGGGCGTGACCGGCCCCGGCCGTCTGGGGCATCATTCACCCCATCCGCCTCGCGGCCGCCGGCCGCGAACGCGCCTTTCACCGCCAGGACTCCGGAGAGCACGATGCCCGAACAACAGAAGACCCTCAGCCGCCGCGAATTCGTCAACGGTGCGGCCACCGTCGCCGCCGCCGCGGTGCTGATGCCGCCCGGCGCGGCGGCGGCAGGCACCTCGACGATGGCGCTGCGCGATTACCTCGCGTACGACGCGATCGGGCTGGCCGGGCTGGTACGCCGCGGCACCGTTTCCGCGGCCGAACTGCTCGAGCTCGCGATCGCGCGCACCGAGGCCGTGAACGCGCGCATCAACGCCGTGTGCCTGAAGCATTACGACGAGGCGCGCGCGGCGCTGAAGACCCTCCCGGCGGACGCACCGCTCGCCGGCGTGCCGTTCCTGCTGAAGGACCTCGGGGTCTACATCGAAGGCACCGTGACCACCAACGGCTCGCGCTTCTTCCGTGACCGCGTGGCGCCCCACACCAGCACCGTGGTGCGCCGTTACCAGGCGGCGGGGCTCAGCATCTTCGGCAAGGCCACCTCGCCGGAGTTCGGCCAGATCCCGAACACGGTGTCCTCGCTGTGGGGCAAGACGCGCAACCCGTGGAACCTCGAGTACTCGGCCGGCGGCAGCTCGGGCGGCTCGGCGGCGGCGGTGGCGGCCGGCATCGCGCCGGTGGCACACGCCACCGACGGCGGCGGTTCGATCCGTTTCCCGGCCGCGATGTGCGGCCTGGTCGGCCTGAAACCCACACGCGCGCGCACCCCGCTGGGGCCGGACAAGAGCGAGGGCTGGTCGGGGCTGTCGTGCGGGCACGTGGTCTCGCGCACGGTACGTGATACCGCGCTGCTGCTGGACCTGAGCCAGGGCGCGGAGCCGGGTGCGGCGTACTGGCCGCCGGCGCCCGAAGACAGCTACCTGAGCGAGCTGCAGCGCGAGCCCGGACGGCTGCGCGTGGCCGTGATCACCGCCTCGCCGCTAGGCAATGCGGTGCACCAGGACAACCTCGACGCGATCGCGAACGCGCGCACGCTGCTCGGCTCGCTGGGCCACGAGGTGTTCGATGCCGAACTCCCGCCCGACTTCCAGCGCTACATGGATGCCTTCGGGGTGCTGTCCTTCGTGGGCGTGTGTTCGGCGATCCGCGAACGCGCGCGCGAACTCGGCCGCGAGCCGGGGCCCGATGATCTGGAGCCCATCGTCTACGGCTTCTACCAGCAGGGCGGCTCGATCAGCGCGCTCGACTACGAGGCCGCGCGCCAGGCGGTGCAGCGGCTCGGCTTCGCGATGAGCCGCTTCATGCAGGACATCGACGTGCTGCTGATGCCGATGGCGGCGCGCGCGCCGTGGAAGGTCGACGACGTGGTGCTGACGATGGAGCGCGACGTCTTCTACCGCGACGCGCTCGGCTACAGCGATTTCAGCGCGATCTGCAACTGCACCGGGCAGCCGGCGATCACGCTGCCGCTCACGCTGAACGCGGCCGGTATTCCGGTGGGCACGCACTTCGCGGCGCGCTACGGTGACGAGAAGACGCTGATCCGGCTGGCGGCGCAGATCGAACGCGCCGCGCCGTGGACGAAGCGCGTCAGCCCGCTGTTCGCCGAAGCACTGCGCGGGTGATCGCGCGCACCGGCGGCGTCTACGCGCTGCTCTGCGGCGCGTATCTGCTGTTCTTCGGCTACAACGACAGCATTACCGGCGCCTGCGTGAAAACGCTGCCGGCGCTGCTGCTCGCGCTCGCCAGCGCCCGGCTGCTGCGCGGTGCGTGGCGGGTGCACTACGTGGTGGCGTTGCTGTGCTCGGCGCTCGGTGATCTGCTGCTCGGACTGAACGGCGTCTACGGCGGGCTGTTCACCGCCGGGCTCGCGAGTTTCCTGCTCGCGCAGCTCGCCTACGCCGGTGTGTTCTGGCGCCACCGCGGCGCAGCGCGCTGGCGACGCGCCCTGGCTGCCGCGGCGCTGGTACCGCTTGCACTGTTCGCGTGGCGGGTGCTTCCCGCCACCGGCGAGCTGGCGCCGCCGGTGGCGGCCTACATGCTCGCGATCGGCGCCATGCTGGGCGGCGCGGCACTCGCGGACCGCCCGCTGCTGCTGTTCGCCGGTGCGGCGCTGTTCGTGTTCTCCGACGCGACCATCGCCTGGAACCGCTTCCTCGCGCCGCTGCCGCACGCCGGCCTGCTGATCATGACGACGTACTACGCCGCGCAGTGGCTGCTATGGCACGGCGCGCCGGGAACACCACGGAGCGATCGACGATGACTACCGACACGCGCGCCGCGCTCGCCTTCGCCGGGGAACTGCTGGCGCAGGCGGGTGAGATCGCGCTGCAGCATTTCCGCCAGCCGCTAGAGGTCACCGACAAGGGCGCGGCCGGGCGTTTCGATCCGGTCACGATCGCCGATCGCGCGGTCGAGGAGTTTCTGCGCGAGGCGATCCGCGCGCGTTTCCCGGACCACGGCATCGTGGGCGAGGAGCACGGCACGATCGCCGGTGACTCGCGCTTCAGCTGGATCATCGATCCGATCGACGGCACGCGCGCGTTCATCAGCGGCGTGCCCGCGTGGGGCATCCTGCTGGGGTTGCGCGAGGATCAGCGCTGCATCGCCGGGCTGATGCACCAGCCGTACCTCGGCGAAACGTTCTGCGGCTCGGGCGAGGGCGCGTGGTTGCAGTTGCGCCACGGCGAGCGCCGCGCGCTGCGCACCCGCCAGGACACGCGGCTCGCCGATGCGATCCTCTACTGCACGCACCCGAGCATCTTCCCGCTGCCGGCCGAACTCGCGGACTTCGAGCACGTGGCGGCGCGCTGCCGGCTGATGCGCTACGGCGGCGACTGCTACTCGTACTGCCTGCTCGCGCTGGGGCAGATCGATCTGGTGATCGAAGGCGGGCTGCAGGCCTACGACATCCAGCCGCTGATCCCGATCATCGAGGCCGCGGGCGGCGTGGTCAGCGCGCGCGACGGCGGCAGTGCGGCCGCGGGCGGTTTCGTGGTCGCGGCGGCGAACCCGGCGTTGCACGCCGAAGCGCTCGCGGCGCTGCGCGAGGCGGCCGCGGCGCGCGGGGATTGCTGAGCCCGGCGACGCCTTAACGCGGCGACTGCTTAGCGCTGGCGACGCCGCGCGCTCAGGGACGAAAGCGCGCGTCGAAAGCGCGTTGCAGCAACTCGCGCTGGCGGCGGCGCTGCGCGGGCGTCACGGCGGGCAGCCCCGTCAGTTCGCGCACCGCCGCCACATCGACCACGCGGCAGCGCGGGATCGGCAGCTTGCCGTCGCTGAGCTGCCAGCGGATCGCGATGTGGCCCTCGCGGTGATGCGCCGTCTCCAGCCAGTTCACCGTGCCGGGATCCTGTTCGGCCACCACCAGCACCAGCGCGCCGTCGGGAGCCAGATACGCCTGCTCGCAGGTCAGCCCGCTGAAGTGGTTGCGGTAGTCGAAGGACTCGTACCATCCGTTGCCCACCTGCACGTCCCAGTACGTGCACGGCGTGGGCGGCGTGACTTCGACCAGCAGCGCCTGCGAGGACTCGAGCGCCCAGCGCGCCGTGACCGCGTTGCCGCCCGGCACGCCGCCGGAGCGTGAGGTCGGGTCGCCGATGTCGGTCTTGAACCGGTTCTTCGAGCCGGCCTTGCCGATCAGCTCGGACTGCATCATCGGCACCATGCCGCCGAACATGGCGGCGGCGGCGTCGATGCCGGCGATCGCCGCATCGAGTGTCAACGGGGCGAGCGGCGCGTTTGCGCGCGTGAGGTTGCGGATCGTGATGTCCATCGGGCGCACGTCCTCGGGCGTGCCGAAGAACTGGCGGATCATCAGCGTGGCGCTGTGGGGATCGCTGCGCAGCCAGTTGCCGGGCTGCGGGGTCGGGGCGATGGTGATCTCGAAGCGTCCGTCGTCATCGACCGCCAGGTCCGGCGCGAACAGCGCGGCGCCCCACGCCGACTGGCCGGCGGCGACCGCGGCCGGCGTGCGTCCGGTCAGGAACGACAGCCAGCGCGCCGAGCCGCGCGTGCCGCTCACACGGAAGGTGTCCTCACCGTTGATCGGCGCCGCGAGGTAGAGGCCCTGCGGGTTGTCGCCGCCCATCTTCAGGTCCGGCCCCAGCGAGCGCCACAGGTAGGGGTGCAGCGCATCGCGGTTCTCGGTGCTCACCTGCAGCACCAGCCGCGCCATGCGCCCCATGTGACGCAGGCCTTCCGCGAGGTCGATCTCGTCGTGCGTGATCGTGTCCTGCAACGCCTGCAGGCCCACGCTCTCCACCGCGCGGCACCAGCGTCGCCACGCCTCGGAGGCGTCCTCGAGTTGCTCCTTCCATGCCGTCGTCATCGCCACCTCATGCATTCCTGTCGTCGCATCGGGCTTACGGAACCGTCATTTCGCGGCCGGGTCATCGCGTCGACAGCCCGTCGGGGCTTCGCTATGATCCCGCCGCCCGCGCGGATCGGCGGCCCGGCAGAGGACGCGTGACTTGAAGATCGACGATACCGAATTCTCCGAACATTACTATCAACTTTCGTACATGTTGTCGCGCTTCATCGTACCCACGATGCGCGAGACCTACCGCGAGTTCGGCGGCGACATGCTGCTGACGCTGGTGCTCGGCGAGATCGCGACGCGCAACCTCGGGCAGTTCTTCAGGAGCGGCGAGCCCGAGTTGCCGGAGTCGATGCTGAACGACCCGGACCTGCAGCGGCGGCTGCTGCGCCCGTGCAACGCACTGTCGATCGCCAACGCGACCGGCATCCCGCGCGAGACCGTGCGCCGGCGCGTGAAGACGCTGTGCGAACTCGGGTTCATCGAGCAGGACGAGCGCGGGCACCTCTACGTCACCCAGAAGGCCGCCGACCACTTCCAGCGCCTGACCCGCTCGACGCTGGAGAACCTGCTGCCGATCGCCGAATCCCTCAGCGCCCTCCTGAAACGGTAGGTCCGGGCTGCGCGGATTCGTCCCCTCACTGATCACAATCGCCCTTGGCAGCCTGCGGAACCTTACCTAAGGTCCGGCAGGCTACAAGGTGCGCGACGTGCCTCGATCTGCAGGGCATCCCGCCCCGCTGCTTCCCACCCGCCAGACGGAGGACGTATGAAAGTCGATGTCGTGATCGACCTCTGCCAGGGGCACGCGCGCTGCCAGGATCGCTGCCCCGAGGTGTTCGGCACGGACGAGATCGAAGGCAAGTGCGTGATCCTGCAGCCCGACGTTCCCGCAGGACTCGAGCAGAAGGCGCGGCTCGCGGTGCGCAACTGCCCGGAAGGCGCATTGATCATCCTCGACTGAACGCACGCGAGGCGTACCGATGAGTTCCGCGCACTACGCACCCGGACCTGCCGATCACGTACCGCCGGAACTGGTGCGTGACTTCGATATATTCTCACTGCCTGCGGGTGTGGAAGATCCGATCGCGCATTGGGCTGCGCTGGTCGACGGCGACACCCCGCCGATCTTCTACACGCCACGCAACGGCGGACACTGGGTGCTGCTGGACTACGAGCACATCCGCGAGGCGTACCGCGACCACGCGCGCTTCTCCACCTACCAGACGCCGGTCCCGCCGATCGAGCCGTACCCCGTCATGCAACCCCAGGGCGTGGATCCGCCCGAGCACAAGCGCTTCCGCTCGCTGCTCGCCCCGCTGTTCACGCCGGCGGCGATCGCACGCATGGAGAACGGGATCCGCCGGCGCGCGCGCGAACTGATCGCGCCATTCGCCGGACGTGGTCGCTGCGATTTCGTGCGCGAATTCTCGGCCGTGCTCCCGACCGGGATGTTCCTGCACCTGATGGGCATGCCCGAGGAGCGGTTGGCGGAGTTCCACGCCCTCTCCGACGTGTTCATGCGCAGCAACGACGAGGCCGTGCGCGCGGCGAACATCGCCGATATCTACGCGGTGATCGATGACCACCTCGCGTGGCGGGCAACCCACCCGGGCGACACCGATCTGGCCAGCGTGCTGCTCGGCGCGCGCGACGAGCACGGTCAACCGTTCCCGCACCAGGACCTGCTGAATTGCGGCTTCCTGCTGTTCGTGGCCGGGCTGGACACGGTCACCAGCACGATGACCTGCATCTGGCGCTTCCTGGCCACCGACGAGACGGCGCGACACCACCTGCGCGCGAGCCTCGCGAACCGCGAACGTCTGTCGGCGGCGACCGAGGAACTGCTGCGCATCAATGCCGTGGCGAACCTCTACCGTCGCGTGCAGCAGGACCTGGCGTTCCACGGCGTTCGCATGCGGCGCAACGACCGCGTGGTGCTGCCGAACAGCATCGCGAACCGCAATGCGCGCGTGTTCGCCAACCCGACCACGATCGACCTCGAGCGGGAGGTGAACACCCACATGACCTTCGGTGTGGGACCGCACCGCTGCATCGGTGCCCACCTCGCCAAGGCCGAGATCATGGTCTCGTTGCAGGAGTGGCTGGCGCGCATCCCGGACTTCCGGCTCGAACCGGGTGTGCGCATCGAAGCCTACACCGGCCCGGTGATGGGAATGCGCAACCTGCCGCTACGATGGTCGAACTCGTGAGCAGCGCCGACTCGCACCCCCCGCCTGCCGCGGCCCTCGGGTTGCCGCCGTTCGACCAGATCTGCCTGGTCGTGCGCGACCTGCGTGCCGCGCTCGCGCTGTACGAGCCCCTGTTCGGCCCGTTCACGGTACTCGCCAACGGAGCGTTTCCTTCGGTCTACCGGGGCGAGCCGGTGACGACCGAGCTGAAGGTGGCCTTCGGCCGCTCGGGATCGATCGAGATCGAGCTGGTCGAATGGATCTCGGGACCCACGCCGCACCGCGATTTCGTGGCCTCCGGCCGCGAGGGCGTCCAGCACCTGCGTTACGTGGTCGACCGCATCGACGCGTGGAACGAGCGTCTCGCGACGCACGGCTATGCACCGGTGTGGTCCGGCGCGTACCCGGCATCTGAGGCCGCACCGCCGATCGCGTGGTGCTACTTCGAGCGTGCGACCGACCCGCTGATGATCGAGCTCGTCGAGTTCGGGTGATACCGCCGCATGGCAGTTCGTTCGTGTCGCGCCGCAATCACCATCGACGAGAGAATCCTTGCAGGCGTCGATGCACGTGTGCAGCAAAAGGTGTTCGGCAGCCGAGACCCTGCGCTCGCAGGTCGGCATTCATGCCGACGGGGCTGTGCCAACGTCCGTCGGGTTGAAGAGGGTGTCGCAAAAGGGGCAAGCGGCCGTCGAAAAGCAGGGTCAGAGTCAACTTTTGCTCCGCAAAATTGACTCTGACCCTGGTTTTCCTCCGCAAAATTGACTCTGACCCTAGTTTTCGACTCCACCCACAGTGCTTTTGCGACACCCTCTGAACCCCGACCTACGTGGCGAGGTGGCGGATCAGGCGCGCGATGGTGAGGTAGTACGAGTGCGCGTGGTGGCGCTCGAGGCGCTCGATCAGGTCGGCCGACCAGCGCGCGGGGTGGCGGCGCCGGAAATCGGCGCAGGCGCGGCGGTAGTCGTCGGCGCCCTCGCCGCCCTCGCTCAGGCACTCGGCCTCGCAGCGGTTCAGGAACTGCAGGAAATCGAGCTGCGCCAGCACGTGGTCCGGAAACTCGTTGCCGGGCGCGCCGGCCGCAGTGAGCCCGAAGTGGTTGTAGAAGCGCACCAGTTCCTCGAGCAGCTTCATGCGCCCGTCCTCGCCGAGCAGCACGCCGCTGTGCAGCGGGCAGGCGGGACCGCCGGGGCCGATCGCGTCGAACAGGCGCGAGTATTCGATCGCCAGCCCGTCGGCGGGCGGCACCTCGGCCAGCGCGGACCACGCGAGCGTCGCGTCCAGGCTTGGATCCAGGGTGCCGATCAGCTCGCGCGCGCGGCGCATCAGCGCGCCTTCGCGCACCAGCGCGATCAGCTCGTCGTCCGGGTACTCGAGCGCGGCGGCCAGCAGCCCCCACGCTTCCGCCCGCAGCCGCGCACCCTCCGCGAGGCGCTGGCCGTCGATCGCCGCGTTCATGCCTTGCTGACCTCCACCGCGGCGCCGCGCGGCACGTGGCTGGGGGCGCCGTAGAACATGCGGTAGTGCAGCTGGCTGTAGCCGCCGGCCAGATGCAGCGCCTTCCACGGCGCCTCGATCGGCTCGGTGGGCCCCTTCCACTGCTTGAACTGGTACGGCTCCCACGCGTGGTAGACGATCACCTCGCCGGGCGCGGTCGCCGCGGCCACCTTGACCATGCACTCGAACTCGCCGCGGTTGTTGTGCACGCGCACCATGTCGCCGTCGGCGATGCCGCGCGGCGCGCAGTCGCGCGGGTTCATGAAGCACACGGGCTGCCCGCGCTCGAGTTGCAGCATCAGCTTCAGGTCGCGCCAGATCGCGTGGATGCTCCAGCGGTTGTGGCCGCCGTAGACGCGCAGCGGGAACTCGCTGCTAGCCAGCGGCGGATCCTTGTGCACCGGCAGCGATTCGCCGCCCTCCAGATACCACGGATGATCGAGGTAGAACTGCTGGCGGCCGGTCAGCGTGGGCCACGCGACCTTCTTCTCGACGAAGTCACGGTGCGGCCAGTGCGTGTCGTCGTTGTCGTACTCGCTGTAGTTCTGGTAGATCAGCGACGGCCGGCCGGTGCCGATCACCGGCACCGCGCCCATGTCGAGTGCCTCGCGGCCGCTGTTCGCTCCCACGCTGGGGCTGTTGGCGAAGATCGCGTCCATCAGCTTGACGGGATCCTCGGGATCGGTGGGATCGGACTTGCCGTTCTGCGTGTGGCGGTCGTAGACGGTGCGCAGGTCGAGCGGCTCGTCGTGGAAGCCGCGCACCTCGGAGACACCACGCGCCTTCGCGCGCTCGGCGACGTACTTGCTGAGCAGGCCGAAGGTCTCCCAGTCGGACTTCGCCTCGCCCGGCGGCTCGGTCGCCTTGTCGGAGCAGATGATGTACGGCACGTAGGTCTGGCCGTACTTGATGCCGTACTTCTCGTAGTAGCCCGCCACCGGCAGCACATAGTCCGCGTACATCGTCGAGGTCGACATGCGGAAGTTCACCGACACCACGAGGTCGAGCTTCGGCCACAGCTTCTCGCGCGCGATCTGCGCGGCCGGCCAGCGGCGCAACGGGTTGCAGCCGGTGAAGATGTAGACCTTCGGCGAGCGGTCCTCGGGCGGATAGACCTTCATCCAGCCGCGGTCCAGCGACTCGCGCACGTACTCGCGCAGGTGCCGCGGCAGCGCCGGGTCCTGCAGGTGCTGCTCGTCCCACATCTCGCGGTAGCCGGCGTGCACGTACAGGAACACCATCAGCGGCACGATCGACTCGCGCTCGCTCATGCCCATGAACACCTTCTCGTAGTCGCGCGGCGTCAGCCCGCGGATCGCCTTCGGGATGATCTGCAGCTTTTCCATCATCGTCAGCGCGGACTGCGAGGCGATGGCGTCCAGTCCGTCCATGCCCCACCAGGCCGCGATGCGCACGCCGCCGCCCTGGTAGCCCTGGTTGCCGGTCAGCGCCATCAGCAGCATCATCGCGCGCTGGAAGAGATCGCTGTGGTAGTGCTTGCAGGCACCCCACGAGGCAAAGATCATCGAGCGCCGCGCCGCCGCCATCTGGCGCGCGAAGGTGCGGATGGTGTCGGGGTGCAGACCGGTGATCGCGGCGGCCTGCTCGGGGCGATACGCGGCGTCGAGCTGCGCGCGCAGCCTGTCGAACACCGTCTCGACCTCGACGCTCGAGCCATCGGCGAGCTTCACCTCGAATCGACCCGACAACGCGGGGCGGATGTCGCCGAGCGCAAGGCTGCGGCCCTCGTCGCCGTCGCCCTCGCAACCGGGCGCCACGACGATCGCGTTGCGCGCCTCGTCCCACAGGTACAGTGCATTGTCCGCGCCGCCGCGCTCGACGTCGGACTGGCGCAGGAAGTGCTGGTTGTCGGTGCGCACGAGGAACGGCAGGTCGGTCTGCTCGAGCACGTACCCGGGCTTGAACAGCTTCTCCTCGATCATGACCTGCGCGCACGCGAGCCCGAGCGCGGCGTCGGTCTCGGGCTTCACGTTCAGCCACAGGTCGGAGTGGATCGCGCTCGGGCTGTAGTCGGGCGCGATCACCACCAGCTTCGCGCCGCGGTAGCGCGCCTCATGCATGAAATGCATGTCGGGGATGCGCGTGTACGAAGGGTTGCCGACCCACACCACGATGTAGTCCGAGAGGAACCAGTCGTCGGCGGTGCCCTCGCTGTTGTACAGCCCCCAGGTCTGCACCGCGCCCATCGGCATGTCGCTGACGCCGGCCCAGGAGTCGATGCGCGTGGTCTGCAGCGCCTGCGCGAAGCGCATGTCACCGGCCGATTCGGGACCGTAGCCGGCGTTGGTCGTGCCGTCGTCGAAGACCACCGACTCGGTGCCCTGCTCGATCGCCGCGTCGATGATGCGGTCGGCGATGTCGGTCAGCGCCTCGTCCCACGACACGCGCTTCCATTTGCCCTCGCCGCGCTCGCCCACGCGTTTGAGCGGATGCGTGACGCGCGACTCGGCCAGCTGCAGCTGCGTGTAGCAGGCGCCCTTCTGGCAGCCGCGCGGGTTGAAGTCCGGCACGTCGGGCCGGTGCGGCGCGTAGATCGCGGCCTGCTCCTCGCGCCACGCGATGCCGTCCTTCACGTACACGTCCCACGAGCACGCCGAGATGCAGTTGGCGCGCGTGTGGGTTCCCTTGACGACCTTGTCCCAGGTCCATTTCTCGCGCCAGATATCGGAGAAATCGTTGTAGCGCACGCGCTGCGCCACCACCGACGGCGCCGGCTGGAACACCGGCTTCACCGGCGTGCGCGGGCGCAGGTTGTACAGGACCAGACCACCGGCCGCGGCAACCGCGGCGGAACCGATGATGAAACTCCGACGTGAGATGGGCATGGTGCGACTCTCCTCCCGACCGACCGTTGCGGACCCCGTGCAGAACCCTCAGGCCTCGACCCACTTGATGGTCTGCGGATCGCGATCGAAACCACCGAACATGTCCTGCCAGCGGTAGGCGATCAGCAGGTCCATCAGCTCCGAGCGCTCGCCGCGGGCTGCCTTCGCGCGCTCCCCGGCGAGCGTCTGCAGCGCCTCGAGCACGCGCTCGCCGAACAGCGATACCAGGTACTCGTCGGGGATGCGCGGCTTCGACTCGTCCATGCGTCCGTCGGCGTCGAAGCGCGCCGGCGCGCTGGGCGGCACGTAGAACACGTTCGGCTCGGTACCGAACTCCGGATGCAGCGGCAGCGCGACCTTCCACTTGTCGACCAGCTTCCAGATCGGCGCGTCCTGGTCGTCGCGGTAGCCGACGAAGCGCACCCGCCCCGGGCACTGGCGCGCGCAGGCCGGCGCCACGCCCTGCTCGAGCCGCGGGAAGCAGAAGATGCACTTCTGCGACACCTGGCTCACGTGGTTGAAGTAGATCTTCTTGTACGGGCAGGCTTCCATGCAGTGGCGGTAGCCGCGGCAGCGGTCCTCGTTCACCACCACCACGCCGTCGGCCTCGCGCTTCTCGATCGCGCCGCGCGGACACGCTTCCTTGCACGCCGGGTGCGTGCAGTGGTTGCACAGCCGCGGCAGGTAGAAGAAGAAACTGTTGGGAAACTCGCCGCCGCCCTGGTCCTCGTCCCAGTTCGGCCCCCATGTCGGCGCCTCGCCCTGCACGCCGAGGTGCACGTCCTGGCCCTTGCCGCCGTAGAACACTTCCTCGTGGTTGTACTTCCACGCGTCGCCGAACTCACCGATCGCCGGCAGCTTGCCGAGCTGCGCCTCGCCGCCGGGAAACCCCCCGCCCATCGCCTCCCAGCCACGCGGCGTTCCTTCGCCGGGCATCGTGTTCACGGTGTTGAAGAACATGTGCTCCATGCCTTCGCTCGCGGTCCACAAGGTCTTGCACGCCACGGTGCAGGTCTGGCATCCGATGCACTTGTTGAGGTCCATGACCATGGCCATCTGGCGCTTGATCCCGGGCATTGCGTCTCTCCCCTCTCCTGTCCTGAACGTACCGCTGTCGCGACCGGCCCACCCGCTACGCGAGCAGCAGTTCGCGCCAGTCGCCCGAGAAGGCCTTCAGCCCGCCGCGTTCGCCGTGCGCGCCTTCCCAGACCGCGACGCCGAAGCGGCTCGCCTGCCCGCTCGCCAGCGCGATGCTGTCGGCGGTGCCTTCCCCGGCGAGCGAGCGTGCGAGCACGAGCTGCCACACGCCGTCGCTCCAGAGTGCGTTGGCCTGCACGGTGCGACCGGTGATGCGCGTGCTGCCCGGTCCCTCGGCGCGCACCTCGAAGCCCTGGTTGCCGCTGTCGGCGCGCCAGAACCACGCGGTCAGCGGCGCTCCTGGCGCACCCATCGTGATCAGCGGCGCATCGGCGTGCAGCGGCAGTGCGATCGCGGCGGCATCGGGAAACACGGTGTTGTCGCCGTGGTCGCGGTTGGCCGCGTCGTCGGCCCAGCGCAGGTGGAAGGCCAGCGCGTCGGCGCTCTGCAGCGCGCGCACCTCGACCGAACGCACCGCGCCGATCGGGCGGTCGCGCCAGCTGTTGCGCACCGCGGCGGTGGGTTGCATCGCGAGCGGGGTGCCGTCGAGCGCGACGACCGTGGCCGCGACCGCGCTCCACGGCGAGCCCGCGGGATCGAGCAGGCTGGCGAGCGGGTGATCGGTGGAAAATGTTTTCATTGTCTGCCTCCGTGAACCGGACGATGACGGCACGCAGCCGCTGACCTGCATCCGATTCTAGGGAGCGCAATCCGACGCGGATGGCCGGAATGCCCAGTTTGGGCTATCCGGTATTAGCGGGGTGACAGCGGGCGTCGCGGATCCCTATCATCGCCCCGGGAGTCACGCGCCGCGTCCGCGAACGCCACACCCGACAATTCATCATCAGCAGGGGTAGAGCCATGGGCTTGCGCATCGTGCAGTGGACCACCGGCGTGGTGGGCAGGCCGGCCGTACGCGCGATCGTCGATCACCCGCAGCTGGAACTGGTCGGTTGCTACTGCCACTCGCCGGACAAGGCCGGCCGCGACGTGGGCGAGCTGTGCGGGTTGCCGCCGCTGGGAATCGCGGCGACGCGCGACGTCGACGCGCTGCTCGCGCTGCGGCCCGACTGCGTGTGCTACATGCCGCAGTTTCCCGATGTCGATCACATGGTCCGCATCCTCGAGGCCGGCTGCAACATCGTGACCACCGCGTACTTCATCACCGGCGCCATGTTCGGCGCGCACGAACTGGCGCGCATCGAGGCCGCCGCCGCGCGCGGCGGCGCGTCCATCTACGGCAGCGGCGTGAACCCGGGGATCATCAACATCATCGCGCTGGTCGCCAGCTCAGGCTGCGCGCGCATCGACCGCATTTCGGTGCTGGAATCGGTGGACGCCACCGCGTATGCCTCGGCCGGCACGTGGGAGGCGATCGGTTTCGGTCGGCCGGTCGACGATCCCGAGGCGCCGGCGCTCGCGGAGCGGGCGATGCCCTCGTTCAAGGAAGCGGTGGCGATGATGGCCGCGGCGCTGAAGGTCGAGGTCGAGGAGATCCGCTACGACGTGGAGTACGCCGCCGCGACCGGGGACGTCGACCTCGGCTACATGCGCATCGGCAAGGGCTGCATCAGCGGGCTGCGCTGCCGCTGGTCGGGCCGCGTGCACGGGCGCGCGGTGATCGAACTGTCGGTGGCGTGGAAACTGGGCAACAAGCTCGAGCCCGACTGGCCGGTGGAGGAAGGCTGGGTGGTGCAGATCGACGGTGCGCCGTCGCTGCGCTGCGTGTACCAGCCGCTGCGCTTCGGCGAGTTCGACCCCGGCCTGATGACCGCGATGCCCGCGGTGCACGCGATTGCGGCGGTGTGTGCCGCGCCCCCGGGCGTGGTGACCGCGGACCGGCTGCCGTTGATCACCGGCGCGCACGCGGTGAACGTCGCCTGAAACGCAGGTTCGGCCTCTGGCCGAACAATCCCTGTCCGGGCACAGCCCGGACCTACACGAACATGTCCGGGCACAGCCCGGACCAACAAAAAAAGGCCCGGCGCAGGGCCGGGCCACAGGAGCAAGTCTCGGGTCGGAGACCGTGCGTTCAATGCGCCATCGCGGGGCTCGCGTCGCCCGCACCCGCGGCGTGCGCCGTCCGGCGCCCGCCCAGCAGCCGCAGTGCGAACCACGCCAGGAACAACGTGCCGAACGCGAACACGATGTCGCCGGGCACGCGCAGCCAGACGAAGGTTTCCATCATCGTGCCGTGCACGAACTCCGGCGAGCGCGCGAACCACACGCCGTGCGTGATGCTCGCCCACGCCTGCGCGATGCCGGCGGGCACCAGCGACATGAACACCATCATCGCCAGCCCGATGTTGAGCGACCAGAAGGTCCAGCCGAGCAGACGGTCAGACCACGCGGCGTTGCCCATCAGACCGCGCAGGCAGAACAGCATCAACCCGATGCCGAGCATGCCGTAGACACCGAACAGCGCGGCGTGGCCGTGCGCGGCCGTCATGTTCATGCCCTGCATGTAGTAGAGCGCGATCGGGGTGTTGATCGAGAAGCCGAGCAGGCCGGCACCGACCACGTTCCAGAAGCCGACCGCGATGAACGACAGGATCGCCCAGCGGTAGCGTTGCACCCACGGCGCGGCACGCGAGAGGCGGTAGTTGCGCCACGCCTCGACGCCGATCATCGCCAGCGGCACCACTTCCAGCGCCGAGAACATCGCGCCGATGGCGATCACCGACACCGGGGTGCCGGTGAAGTACAGGTGGTGCAGCGTGCCGAGGATGCCGCCGAACAGGAACACGATGGTCTCGAGGATGATCGCGCTGTTGGCGGTGGTGGCCCGGATCAGGCCGAGGCGCGCGAACAGCAGCGCGATCACCGCGGTCGCGAAGACCTCGAAGAAGCCTTCCACCCACAGGTGCACCAGCCACCAGCGCCAGTACTCGATCATCGCGTAGTGCGTCTTCTGCCCCCAGGCGAGCGAGGTCGCGTAGAAGCCGCCGATGCACAGCGCCGACAGGAACACCATCGCGATCAGCCCGCGGCTTTCCGATGGCGTGCGCAGCGCCGGCCACAGCCCGCGCCCGAGCAGCGTCACCCACAGCAGCAGCCCGATGAAAAGCAGCACCTGCCAGACACGGCCCATGCTGGTGAACTCGAGGCCCTGGTTGCCGATCCAGAACGAAAAATCACTTCCCGGGTTCTGCAGGCTACCGATCCAGCCCGTGACGGTGGAGCCGACGACGATGAACAGCAGCGCGTAGAACAGTAGGTTCACGCCGGGTTTCTGGTACTTCGGCTCGTGGCCCGAGATCGCCGGTGCGATGTAGAGCCCTGTCGCCAGCCACGCGGTGGCGATCCACAGCACTGCGAACTGGGTGTGGATGGTGCGGCTCACGGTGAACGGCAGTACGTCCGCCAGCGGGATGCCGAAGAAGCTGTGCCCTTCGACCGCATAGTGCGCGGTGATCACTCCCATGCCGACCTGCGCGAGGATCAGGCCGATCACCACGAAGAAATACTTGCGCGTGGCGAGCATCGACGGCGTCGGTTTCAGATCGATCAGCGGATCGGCCTTCGGCGGTGTCGGGTCGGTATCGGCGTGACGCGCGTGGAACAGGATCATGCCGGCGATCGCACCGAGCATCAGGATCACGCTGGCGATCGACCAGATGCCCAGCGATGCGGTCGGGGTGTTGCCGACCAGCGGTTCGTGCGGCCAGTTGCTGGTGTACGACAACCCGCTCTCGCCGGGACGATCGGCGGCCGCCGACCACGCGCTCCAGAAGAAGAACGCGGTCAGCGCACGGCGATCGAGCGGATCGCGCAGGCTGTCGGGCATCAGCGCGTACTGCTCGCGCAGCGTGTCGAGCGCCGGGTCGGAACCGAACAGGCCGGCATAGTGCGCGGCGACCTCGCGCACGGCCGCGGCGCGGTCGTCATCGAGCACCAGCGTGTTGCGCTCGGGGTCGTGGCCGTTGGCGCGCATCGTGCGTTCGAGCCGCGCATCGAGCGCGGCCCGGGTGTCGGGGTCGAGTTCCGCGTAGGAGGCCCCTTGCTCGCGCGCGGCCCAGATCTCGCGCAACGCGAGCGCCTCCCGATGCAGCCAGTCCGCCGACCAGTCCGGCGCGAGGTACGAACCGTGCCCCCACACCGAACCCATCTGCTGGCCACCGGCGGCGAGCCAGGCTTCCTGCCCGCGCTGGATCTCGCCGGCGTCGAACAGCACGTCCCCGCGGTCGCTCTGCACCCGCTCGGGGATCGGCGGCGCATGCAGGTAGATCTCGGTGCCCACCCATCCGAGTGCCGCGAACGACAGCACGCAGACGAGCGCCAACCAGTTCCATAACTTCCGGGAGGCAATCATCACGGTTTCCTCGAGAGATTCACTGGGAGCTCACGGCCACCAATGGACCGCTTGAAGATGCATTCTACGTGCACCTTCTGAAAGCTGCAATACAAATGCATCTTTATGGGCGGATTTGCCATTGCCGTTCCGCGCGCCCGCGAGCAGTGCGCACGACCGGACGTTCGTTCGGCCGCAGGCCGAACCTACGGCACCGTTCGTGCAGGTCCGGGCTGTGCCTGGACATGTTCGGCCACAGGCCGAACCTGCGCGGACATGCGCGCGAACCCCGTTCGGGCAGCCACAGAACCGATCCGCACGCGGGGGCGGTTTCGCGCCGGGGGGCGTACGCCGCAGGGATGCGGCATTCGAGCCTGCATGGACGTATTCACGGCGTCCCCCCGGGGTGAAGCCGCCGTCGCGGGGCGGCACGGCCGCGATGTCCAGGATCAGGTCGGGCGCGGACCGGACGGGAATGCGGGCGACTGGGACGAGAAGGATCAGCCGCCGGCGGCGGCGAGGCGTTTGGTCTTGCGGCGCACCGGCACGGGAGCCAGCCGCAGCACGGCCTCCTCCTGTTCGCCGAGCATATCGGCCAGGGTGAGCTCGTCGAGCACTGCCAGAAAGGCGCTGAGCGCGCGCGAGAGCGCGAACTTCAGCTGGCACTCGGGATCGAGGATGCACTTGCAGCCGGAGCCGAAACACTCCACCAGTTCCATTCCCGGCTCCATGCGCCGTACCACCTCGCCGACGACGATCTCGCCGGCCGGCCGCGCCAGCCGCAGCCCGCCGCCCTTGCCGCGCACGCCCTCGGCGTAGCCGTTGCGGATCAGCTCGTTGACCACCTTCATCAGGTGGTTGCGCGATACGTCGAAGCGCTCGGCGATCTCCTGGATCGTGACGCGGCGCTGGTCGTTGGTGCCCAGGTAGATCAGCGCGCGCAATGCGTAGTCGGTGAACTGGGTGATGTGCATGGCGGGTCCGTCGATGCATCCTCCGGCGCCGGCGGAGCACCGGCGGCGGTGGCAACTGTACCGCAGTGAGCGCCGGTGCGTAAGGCTGGCGCGGACCCTGTAAGCGCTTTGTAAGCGCCCGGCGCTATTCACCGTGTGCAATGACCTGCCGCGGGAGAACGTCCATGCGCAATGCTGCAGCCCGGATCGCCCTGCTGCTCGCCGCCGTCACGCACGGTGCGGCGACCGCCGACACAGCATCCGGGCAGGTGCTGTTCCAGCAGAAATGCGCCGCATGCCACACCATCGGCGAAGGCGACCGGATCGGTCCCGACCTGCACGACGTCGGCGCGCGCCGCGAGCGCGCCTGGCTGATGCGCTTCGTGACGGATCCGCAGGCGATGATCGCGGCCGGCGATCCGGTGGCCGTCCGGCTGTACGAAAGATACAACCGCATCGTGATGCCGAACCTCGCGCTGGACGACACGCAGGCCTCGGCGCTGCTCGCGCACATCGATGAGGTCAGCAGGCAGCATCCCGCGAGCGTTGCGGTCGGCGTGGCGACGGCGCCGATGCCGGCACCCGCCCTGCGCAGTCCCCAGTCGGCGATCCTGTACGGATTCATCGCCGCGACGCTGCTGATCGTCACCGTGTTCGTCTGGGTCGCGCGCAGCACGCGCGATCCGGCCACGGTGGACACGCACCGGGCCTATGCGCTGCGCCGTGTGCTGTTCATGGCGGGGCTGGTGTGCGCGATCACCGTGCTCGCGCTCACCCTGCCGCGCACCCCGTACGTGCAGGCCGCCACGACCCCGGATCGCGTGATCCACGTGACGGCACGCCAGTTCGAGTTCCTGTTCTCGGACGTGGCGGTCGACAGCACCGGGGACCTGCTCAACGTGGCCACCAGTGACCGCATCACCGTCGCGGCCGACACGCTGGTCGAGTTCCGCGTCACGGCACTGGACGTCAACCACGGCTTCGGGGTCTACGGCGTCGACCGCCAATTGCTGGCCCAGACGCAGGCGATGCCCGGCTACGTGAACCGCGTGCGGGTGCACTTCCGGGAGCCCGGCCATTACCCGGTGCTGTGCCTCGAGTACTGCGCCGCCGGGCACCACCTGATGCGCGCCGGCATCACGGTCGAATGACTTTCACGAGGAGACGCCAATGCGCACGATCGACACCCAGACCGCACTGTGGATGGCAGTCACCTTCATCCTGTTCCCGGTGCTCGCCCTGCTCGGCATCACCATGCGGACGGTGCAGGCCGGTGGTCTCGAGGCGATGGCCGGCTGGTTCTATCCCTTGATGACGCTGCACGGCGTGGGCATGGTCGGCGTGTGGTACGTGGCGGCGATGGGCTGCGCGGCCAGCGTGCTCGCGCGCCACGTCGCACCGTCGCCGCTGATCGGACGCATCGCACTGGCGGGAACCGTGATCGGGGTGCTGATGCTGCTCGCCTGCGTGCTGCTCGGGCGCTTCGCGGCGGGCTGGTACTTCCTCTACCCGCTGCCGCTGCACGGTGAGTGGCCGTTGTGGTCCGCGGTGCTGTTCCTCGCCTCGCTGACCGTGCTGGGCGCGACCTGGCTGGTGTGGTCGCTCGACCTGCTGCGGGCGATCGCCGCCCGCTTCACGCTGGCGCAGGCGCTCGGGTGGCATTATCTGCGCGGACAGACCGAACCGGTGCTGCCGCCCTCGCTACTGATCGTCACGGTGAGCCTGATCGCCGGCATCGCCGCGCTGGTCTCGGCCGTGATCGTGATCGTGCTGTTCGCGCTGGAGTTGCTGACGGGCACCTCCAGCGACGCGCTGCTGATGAAGAACCTGACCTTCTTCTTCGGCCACACGCTGGTGAACCTGTCGATGTACCTGGGCGTCGCGCTGGCCTACGAGATCCTGCCGGACTACGCGGGACGCCCGTGGAAAACCAACCCGGTGGTCGTGGTCTCGTGGAACACGGTGCTCGCCATCGTGCTGCTCGCGTACCTGCACCACCTGTACATGGATTTCGCCCAGCCCGGCGGACTGCAGTACCTGGGGCAGGTCGCCTCCTACGCCAGCGCTCTCCCGGCGGCGATCGTGACCATTTTCGGCGCCCTGCTGCTGGTCTACCGCGCGACGATGCGCTGGAATCTCGCCTCGATACTGCTGTTCGCCGGGCTGGCGGGCTGGGCGATCGGCGGCATCGGCGCCGTGATCGACTCGACGATCAGCGCGAACACGCGCCTGCACAACACGCTGTGGGTGCCGGCGCACTTCCACACCTACATGCTGGCCGGGCTCGTGTTCCTGATCGCCGGCTACTTCGCGCACCTGGCGCGTCCTGCCGCCACCGCCGACGCCTCGCCGCGGCGCGACCGCACGATCGCCCTGCTGCTCGTCGGCGGCGCCTACGGCTTCTTCGCGATGTTCTACCTCGCGGGTGCATGGTCGATCCCGCGCCGCTTCGCCGCCTACCCGGCCGAACTGGCCCACGGTGCGACCACCGCGGGCATCGCGGCGGCGTTCGCGACGCTGTTCCTGGCCGGATTCCTCTACTACGCGCTGGATACCGTGCGGCAGTGGCGCACCGCCACGCGCACCGACTGAGCGCACGCCGATGCGCACCGCCTGGCCGGGCCTGCTGCTCACGCTGCTGCTGACACTCGCGCCGGACGCCCCGGGACACGCGGATACCGGCTTCGGCATCGGTGGCGGGCAGGCCCTGCCGGACATCCGCCTCGAGCTCGGGGACGGCAGCAATGCGTTGCTGAGCGAACTGGCCGGGCAGCAGCCGCTGTTGCTGACGTTCTTCTATCGCCGCTGCACCGGGGTCTGCACACCGTTTCTCTCGCTGCTGCACGATGCGACCGCCCGCGTCGGCGGCGCTGGCAGCGACTACCACATACTGGCGCTGAGCTTCGACGAGGCCGACACGCTCCAGGATCTGCGCTCGCAGGCCGCCGCTCTGGGCCTGGCAGACACCGCCGGCTGGTCGTTCGCGACCACCACGCCCGCGCAGCTTCGCCTCATCACCGGCGCGCTGGGATTCGAGGCGCGCCCAGCCGCGCAACCGGGTCAGTTCGATCACGCCGCACTGCTAGCCGCGGTGCGCCAGGGGCAATTGATCGACCGCATGACGATGGCCGCCGGGCGCAGCGACCTGCGCCGTCTGCACGCGCTGGTGCGCGAACTGCGCGGGGAGTTCATTCCGGTGCTGCCACGGCCCGGACGCATGGCGCTCGGCTGCTTCCGCTTCGATGCGCGCACCGGGCTGATCCTGCCGGACTGGGGACTGCTGCTGCTCGCGGCACCCGCGCTCGGCTCGCTCGGCGCGCTGGCATTGCTGTTCGTGCGCAGCGGACCACCACGCTGAGCCGCCACGCTCAGCGCAGCGGTCGCAGCACCCGCCCGATGCGCGAGGATTCCACTTCCGGTGCGTACCCCAGCAGCGCGCGGCAGGCCTTCGTCGCGCGCCGCGCCTCGGCCGTGCGACCACCGGCCTGCAGCAGCGAAATCAGCAGCTCGTGCAGATCCGGCGCCAGCGGCTCGATGTCGAGCGCGTGCCGGGCAGCACGCAACGCGCCGTCCAGTTGCCCCCAGCGCAGCCGGGTGCCGACGATTTCGTAGCTCAGTTCGATGAAGGACCGCGCGAGACGCGCGCGCTCGCCCTCGAGTTCGTCGCCCAGCACCTGGTCGGCGAACAGCGTACCGCCGTAACACTCCTGCGCCGACTCCTGCCACGCCAGCGCCTGCACCTCGTTGCCGGCGCGCAGCGCGCGCCGCGCCGCGGCGACCCGATCGAGGAACTCGTAAAGGTCCACGGCGTGCGCGCGCGCAAGGTCCAGCGCATAACCGTCACCACGCCACACTACGTAGCCCGCCGCCCCGGCCGGGCCGCCGGCGGCGAGCGCCGTGCGCAGCGCGTTGACCACCACGTGCAGCCGGCCGTTGCCGGCGTCGGGCCCGGCGTCCGGCCACAACAGATCCACCAGCCTTTCGCGCGCGAGCGGGCGTCCACGCGCCAGCACCAGGTGCTGCAGCAGTTCCACCGCCTTGCGCCGCCCGAACGCCGAGTACGGCACCGCCATACCGTCGATGCGCACCTGCCAGGCGCCGAGGCAGCGGACCGCGAGTCCCTGCTGCGGCGCGTCGAGCGCGGGCGAGCCTGCACTCGGCCGCGGAATCGCCAGCGGGATCAGCGCCTTCAGGTCCTGCAGCAAGCGCAGTGCCCAGTCCATCGGCACCCGCTCGTCGCGCCAGCCCAGCCCCAGATAGCCGAGCGCCCGTCCGCCGCTGGCCAGCGGCACGCCGATCAGCGAGCGGATGCCGCAGCGCTGCACATCCGCGCGCTGCAGCAGTCCGTCCTGCTGCAGATGGTTGGTGAACAACGGACGCTGCGCCTGCGTGACCAGGCCGGGATAGCCCGTACCCAGCGGCATGCGTGTGATCTGCATGAATGCGTCGCGGTCGAGTCCTTCGCAATCGACCAGGAACACCTCGCGACCGCTGGCGTCGAGCAGGAACAATTCGCAGTCGTCCGCCGCGCAGGCGCGACGCAGCCACTCCAGGGTTTCCTCGATCGAACCCAGGTGCGCCGCCAGCGCACCGCGCACCAGCAGCCGTTCGGTGTTCGCGTGCCCGGCATCGCCGGATACCAGCCGTGACAACGGCGCCCACATCAGCGCCAGCTCGTCGCCTTGTGCCACCGGCAGCCGCGCGCAGCCGGCGGCCCGGTCGGGTCTGGCGGACGATGTTGCGGATCTGCGTGGAACGTCGTTGCGGCACGCCGCGCACGGCGGTTCGCGTCCGGTGAAGCAGCCGCGCAGCACCTCGCTGCAGTGCCGCCCGATCGCCTCGGCGGCGGGGATCGCGAGCGCGCGCGCCGTGACCTCCGGCCATTCGCGCACCCGCAGCTGCCCGTCGACCCAGAAAAAGGGCCGGAAACCGGTGCCTGTAACCGCCTCACCCGAATCGCTCATCGAGGTGCGCTCCGGATCCGCACCTTGCATCGTAACCCAACCCGCCACGTACGACACGCCCGCGGCCGGCGAACGTCTATAATGTTGCCGCTGTCGAATCGAGCCGAACCCAGGGAATCCCATGCAAGCGATCGCCCACGTCGTCGGGATCCGCCGCTACCCCGTCAAGAGCATGGGCGGCGAAGCCCTGCCACGCTGTCGCGTGGGCCCAGGCGGCCTGGCCGGCGACCGCGTGTGGGCGGTGTGCGATGCCGCGGGCGAGATCAGGAGCGCCCGCCAGTGGCCGCGGCTGCTGGAGTTCACGGCGCGTTTCGCCGGCGGCGGGGAGTGCGCCCCGGGCGTGACCGGCAGCGCAGTGCCGGAGGTGCTGGTGCGCTGTCCCGACGGCACGGAACTGGCGTCACGCACGCCGGAGAGCGACGCCGGGCTCGGTGCCGCGCTCGGACGGCAATGCACGCTAGAGCCGCTGCGCGCGGCCAGCGAGCGCGAGTTCTACCGCCATCGGCGCCAGCTCGAGCTCGCGGAGGTCGAACGCGACCTGAACCGCCTGCCCGACGAGGGCGAGCTCGACTTCTCGCAGACCCCCGGGGACATGCTGCTGGTGATGGCCGAATACATGACGCCGCCGGGGACCTTCTTCGACATCTTCCCGCTGCACCTGCTGAGCACGCAGGCACTGGCACACCTCGGCGCAAGCCGCGGCGTCGATGCGCGCGTCGAGCGCTTTCGGCCCAACCTCGTGCTGGAGTTCGTGGATCCCGCGCAGCCGGTGCCGGAGTTCGCGCTGGTCGGGCGGGAACTGCGCATCGGTGCGCTGACCGTCAGGCCGCGCGGGCGCACGATCCGCTGCGCCATTCCCTCGCGCGCGCAGCCGCAACTGGGCCTGGCGGCCGAACCGCCGATGACACGTGCGATCGTCGAGTTGCTGGCACGCCACCTCGGGATCTACGCCACCGTGGAGGGCGAGGCAGTGCTGCAGGTCGGCGATCCGGTATACCTCGTCTGAACCTCGACCTGCCGCTGCCAGCGGCCGTTGGTCAACGGGCTTGAGCGTTTCGGCGAATGTCGACTACCATCAGGACGGCTCTGTAGTTCCGCTGCCGTGAGTCATCGCCCGCCAGGGGCCGATCGGCACGGATGATCCACAGCGCCGACCGCGCAGAACCACAACACGCGGCGGCTCCGGTTCATCCCGCAACACAGCAAGGGGTCGACATGCCGCAGATACAGCAGCTTCCGCCCGTCCTCGGTGCGCTGGGACTCGCCAGCGCCCTCGTGATCTATCTGGTGCTCACCCGCTACCCCGCCGGCGAAGACAAGGTCCGCAAGATCGGCGACGCGATCCACCTCGGTGCGATGGTGTTCCTGTACCGCGAGTACCGCACGCTCGCGATCTTCGCGGCCGTGCTGTTCGCGCTGCTGTGGATCTTCCTCGGCGCGAACACCGCGATCGCCTTCCTCTGCGGCGCGGTCTGCTCGGCGCTCGCCGGCTGGCTGGGCATGTTCGCCGCCACGCGCGCCAACGTGCGCACCACCACCGCGGCGCACACGCAGGGAGCGGCCGCCGCGCTGTCGGTGGCGTTCTACGGCGGATCGATCATGGGGCTGTGCGTGGCCTCGCTCGGACTGCTCGGGCTCGGCACGCTGTACCTCTTCTTCGGCGGCGACCCGGAAACCGCGCACGCGATCCACGGGTTCGGCATGGGCGCCTCCTCGGTGGCGCTGTTCTCGCGCGTCGGCGGCGGCATCTACACCAAGAGCGCCGACGTCGGCTCGGACCTGGTCGGCAAGCTCGAGGCCGGCATCCCCGAGGACGATCCGCGCAACCCCGGGGTGATCGCCGACAACGTGGGCGACAACGTCGGCGACGTGGCCGGCATGGGATCGGACATCTTCGAGTCGTACTGCGGATCGATGATCGCCTCGATCGCGATCGCCTCGACGATGGCCGTGACCTCGGTGGCGCAGCTCGCACCCGGCCTCGATGATACGGCCGGACGAGCGGCGCTGATGTTCCTGCCGCTCGCGCTGGCATCGACCGGACTGATCGCCTCGCTGATCGGCATCGCGATCGTGCGGCTGATGTCGGCCAGCCAGCCGGCGGTGGCGCTGCGCAGCGGCACGATCGCCGCGCCGCTGCTGTTCATCGCGGCCGCGTGGTTCATGATCGGTTCGCTCGGTATCGATGCGGTGGTCTGGTGGTCGGTGATCTGCGGTGCCGCGGGCGGCATCCTGATCGGACTCGTGACCGAGTATTACACCTCGTCGAAGCCGGTGCTGCGCATCGCCGAATCCGGCCAGACGGGACCGGCCACGGTGCTGATCACGGGTCTTGCGGTCGGCATGCAGTCGGTCACGGTGCCGATGCTTGCAATAAGCGGCATCATCTTCGTCTCTACCTCGATGGCCGGACTGTACGGCGTGGCGATCGCGGCGGTCGGCATGCTGGCCACGGTCGGCATCACCATGGCGATCGACGCCTACGGTCCGGTGGCCGACAACGCCGGTGGCATCGCCGAGATGGCCGGACTCGGCAAGGAAACGCGCGACATCACCGATTCACTGGACGCGCTGGGCAACACCACTGCCGCGATCGGCAAGGGCTTCGCGATCGGGGCGGCGGCACTCGCCGCGCTCGCGATCATCGCCGCCTACGTCGAGACCGTGGATGCGCACTGGGCGAAAACCGGCGCCGGCGCCGTGAACCTGTCGATCAACAACCCCGAGGTACTGGTAGGGATGTTCATCGGCGGCATCATTCCCTTCCTGATCGCCTCGATCACCATGACCGCAGTCGGCGACGCGGCGATGGAAATGATCGTCGAGATCCGGCGCCAGTTCCGCGAGATACCGGGCCTGATGGAAGGCACGGCGGACCCGGACACCGCCAAGTGCGTCGACATCGCGACCTCGGCGGCGCTGCGACGCATGCTGCTGCCCGGACTGATCGCCGTGATCACGCCGCCGCTGGTGGGCTTCGGCATCGGCGCCGAGGCGCTCGGCGGTGCGCTGGGCGGCGGCCTCCTGGGCTGCGTGCTGCTCGCGCTGACGATGTCGAACGCGGGCGGCGCGTGGGACAATGCCAAGAAGCACGTCGAGAAGGGCCACTACGGCGGCAAGCGTTCACCGGTGCACGCCGCGACCGTGGTCGGCGACACCGTGGGCGATCCGTTCAAGGACACCTCCGGCCCGTCGATGAACATCCTGATCAACGTGATGGCGATCGTGAGTCTCGTGATCGCCCCGCTGCTCTGAACCCTGCGCCCACGGGAGGCCCTGACAGATGGAAAAGATCCTGGTGCCGGTCGACGGCTCCGACGCCTCCGCGCATGCCGCCGCGTGGGCAAGTGCCTACGCGGCGCGCAACGGCGCCGAACTGGTCCTGCTGCACGTACACCACTCCCCCGGCAGCGAGACGCTGGCGCTCGCCTCGCTGAGCGCGGCCGAGATCGCCGAATCCGAACGCCTCATCGCCGGCCCGAGCTTCGACAAGGCACGCCAGCGTATCGGCGGCAATGTCGGCGTGCGCACACTGGTGAGTATCGGCGAGCCCGCCGACGAGATTTGTGCGATCGCGCGGCGCGAGGCCGCCGACCTGATCGTGATGGGCAGCCGCGGGCTGTCGCCGGTGCGCGAGCTGCTGCTCGGCAGCGTCAGCGAGAAGGTGATCAGGCACGCGCACTGCGCCGTGACCGTGGTGCGCTGAGGGCGGCGGCGGTAGCGGCGTTGCGCGGGCGGTTCAGCGCGTTCTGGCGCCGGCGGCGGCTGGCCCGCCACGCGCTCGCCGATGCGGACTGGGACGCGGTGTGCGCGCGCCTGCCGCTGGTCGCGGGTCTCGATGCAGCCACACTCGCGCGCCTGCGTGAAACCGCGACGCTGTTCCTGGCCGCGAAGACCGTGGCACCGGCGGCGGGCTTCACGCTCGATCAGCGCCAACGGATCGAGATCGCGATCGGCGCCGCGCTGCCGGTGCTCGAACTCGGGCTCGGCGCGTACCGCTGGTTCCACGGGGTGATCGTCTATCCGGACGCGTTCCTCGCGCCACGCGAGGAATTCGACGAGGCAGGCGTGGTGCACACCGGTCACGAGGAAGTCGCCGGCGAGAGCTGGGACGCAGGACCCATGCTGCTGTCATGGCGCGACGTCGAGGACTCGCGTGAGATCGAGGACGGCTACCACGTGGTGATCCACGAGTGCGCGCACAAGCTCGACCTCGGCGACGGCGACATGAACGGCGTGCCGGACCTGGGCGGCTCGGGAATCAGCGGCGCCGAATGGCAGGCGGTGATGAGCGCGGCCTGGGAAGCGATGCAGGACGAGGAGGACGCCTGCGGCGACCTGCCGATCGACGACTACGCGCTGCACTCGCCGGAGGAGTTCTTCGCGGTGCTGAGCGAGCACTTCTTCACGGTCCCGGCGTATCTGGAGCAAACCCTGCCCGAGGCTTTCGCGCTGCTCGCGCGCTTCTACCGCTTCGATCCGCGCCGCGGCGTCTGAACCGGCGCACCGTTGTCGTAGCGACGGCGCGGCGCCCGCTGGCTCCCGGTGCGCCGATTGCGGACAATGCCTGCCATGCGATCCGCCGTCTCCCGCCTGCGTCGTGCACTGCGCGCCGAGTCTCCCCGCCTGCTGCGCCTCGCGCTGCCGCTGGCGGTGTCGCAGCTCGGCATCATCGGCATGGGCGTCACCGACGTGATCGTCGCCGGCCACGCCGGACGTGACGACCTCGCGGCGGTCACGATCGGTTTCTACGCGTGGGACATGGCGCTGCTGCTGATCTTCGGCGTGATGCTCGCCAACGGCGCGCTGATCGGCCACCGTCACGGCGCGGGCGACGAAGCCGGACTGCGGCGGCAGTTCCAGCAGTCGCTGTGGCTCGCGCTGCCGCTGGCGGTGGTCTCGGCGCTGGCGATCGTCGCGCTGCGTGCGCTGATGCCGGTGCTGCAGTTGCCGGCGGAGGTCATCACGATCGCGACCGGCTACCTGACGCCGACCATCGGCACCGCCGCGCTGCTGCCGCTGGTGATCCTGTTCCGCACCACCGCCGAGGGCATGGGGCTAGCGCGCAGCGTGATGTGGCTGAACACCGGCGCGTTCCTGCTCAACATCCCGCTCGACATCGCCTTCGTGCTCGGCGCCTTCGGCCAGCCCGGCATGGGCGGCGCCGGGTGCGGCTGGGCGACGCTGATCGCCTTCGCGACGCTGCTCCTCGCGTGGCTGGCGTGCTCGTTCGCGCTGCCCGCGCTGCGGCACCAGCGGCTGTGGCACGCGTTTGCGCCACCGTCGGCACGCGATATCGGCCACACGCTGTCGATCGGCCTGCCGATCGGCCTGTCGCTGCTCGGTGTGGGCGGCTTCTTCGCGGTGCTGCCGATGCTGATGGCCTCGCTGGGTGCGGTTGCGATCGCCGGGCACGCGATCGCGATCACGGTCGACACGCTGATGCTCACGGTGCCGCTCGGGCTGGGACAGGCGATGACGGTGCGCGTGGCGCACGAACTCGGCGCCGGCAATCCGCACGGGGCCCGCGCGGTGTGCGTCGCCGGCATGACGCTGAGCGCCGCCCTCGCGCTGCTGCAGGCGCTGCCTACGGTGATCTGGCGCACCCCGCTGGCCGCGCTGTTCACCTCCGATCCCGAGGTCGCCGCACTCGGTGCGCTGCTGCTTCTCTACGCGGCGGCCTATCGCCTGTTCGATTCGGTGCAGGTCGCCGCCGGCATGGCGTTGCGCGGTTACAAGGACACGCGCGTCGCCTCGGCGATCAACATCGCCGCGTACTGGCTGTTCGGTCTGCCGCTGTGCTGGCTGCTCGCGATGGGATCGCCCTGGCATCCGGGGCTGGGCGTCACCGGTTTCTGGACCGGCATGCTCACGAGCATCGCACTGGCGGCGAGCGCGATCGCGTGGCGACTCGCGCGTACCAGCCGGCGCGCCACCGGCGCGGCATCCGGCTCGACAGGCCCGGCCGCGCCGCGTACGGTGGAGGCATGAACGAACTGCACCGCCACGTGCCGCCGAACCGCTTCGGCCGCGACTTCGTCGTCAGTGACCTGCACGGCCATCTCGCCGTGCTGCAGCGCGAACTCGAACGCCGCTTCTTCACGCCGGGCCGTGACCGGCTGTTCAGCGTGGGCGACCTGATCGACCGCGGCCCGGACTCCCCGGGCACGGCCGCGCTGATCCGCGAGCGCTGGTTCCACGCGGTGCGCGGCAACCACGAGGACATGCTGCTGCGCACGCTGGGCGGCGACCGGCGCATGCTCGACATGTGGCGCCTGAACGGCGGCGAATGGGGGATCGAGCGCGAGCAGCCGAGCGCGGCGGCGCGCGCCGTGGCGCCGCTGTGCGCGACGCTGCCGTACGCGATCACGCTGCACCATCGCAACGGCAAGCGCTTCGGCATCTGTCATGCGCAGTGCCCGGTGAGCGACTGGGGCCGCATCGCCGAGGCGGCGCAGGATGCGCTGCTGCAGCGCGAGATGCTGTGGGCCCGCGAGCGGGTGCGCCAGCGCGATGCGCCGCCGACCACGGGCGTGGACTGGACCATCCACGGGCACACGGTGGTCCACACGCCGCTGGCGAGCGGCAACGCCATGTTCATCGAAACCGGCGTGTTCCTGCCCGGCGGCACCCTCACCCTGCTCTGCCTCGACGAGCTGTAGGTCCGGGCTGTGCCCGGACGTGTTCCCGGACATGGTTCGGTCGTAGGTCCGGGCTGTGCCCGGACGTGTTCCCGGACATGGTTCGGCCGCAGGCCGAACCTACGTTGCGCGGGACGGAAGGCCGACGGCGAACCACGCGCGCGCCCGCTGCGACAACGCGTGCAGGTAGGTCTGGATCACCGGCACCACCACCAGCGTCAGCACCGCCGAGGTGATCACGCCGCCGATCACCGCACGCGCCATCGGCGCGTTGATGTCGCCGCCGCTGCCGGCGCCGATCGCCATCGGCAGCATGCCGAAGATCATCGCCAGCGTGGTCATCAGAATCGGGCGCAGCCGCACCTGCCCGGCGGCGAGCACCGCCTCGCGCAGCGGCTGGCCCGCGCGCAGTCCCTGGTTGGTGAAATCGACCAGCAGGATCGCGTTCTTGGTCACCAGTCCCATCAGCAGGATCATGCCGATGACCGAGAACAGGTTGAGCGTGCTGCCGGTCAGAAGCAGCGCGGCGAACGCTCCGACGAAGGACAGCGGCAGCGAGGCCATGATCGCCAGCGGCTGCACGAAGCTCGCGAACTGCGAGGCGAGGATGAAGTAGATGAACAGCACCGCCAGCCCCATCGCGGCCAGCGCAGCGCTGAAGGTCTGCGTCATCATTTCCTGCTGGCCGCCGATGTCGAAACGGTACCCCGGCGGCAGCGTGGTCCGGGCCATCAGGCGCTGCACGTCCGAACCCACGTCGCCGGCCGGGCGGCCGTCGGCGCGCGCGTACAGCGAGACGCGGCGCTCGAGGTTCAACCGCTTGATCTGCATCGGTCCGCTGGTCTCGCGGAACTCCGCGACCTGGCGCAGCGGCACCAGCAGCGGCAGACCCGCGGCGTCGAGCCGCGAGCTCGCCAGATGCAGTTCGCCGAGGTCGGCGGCGATCTGGCGTGCGCCCTGCGGCAACTGCACCACGACCGCGTAATCCTGCCCGTCGGCCGCCAGCCAGCGCCCGATCTCGTCGCCGGCGATCAGCGGCCGCAGCGTCGCGCCGATGCGCTCGACGGTGAGCCCCAGATCGCTGGCGAGTTCGCGGCGCACCGTGATGCCCACGGTCGGGCTGGCGCCGCTTTCGCTGCTCTCCAGGTCCGCGATGCCGGGCACCTCGGCGATGCGCGCCATCAGCGCCTCGCTCAGCTCGCGCAGCCGGCCGGTGTCGGGGCCCACGATCGAGACGAAAATCGTGTCGTTGAAGCCCATCTGCAGCTCGATGCCGGCCACCCGCGCAAGGCGCTCGCGGATCGCGCTCTCGATTTCCTGCTGCGAGCGACGGCCTGTCGCCTCGCGATCGCCGAGGCGCAGGTTCAGCCGCGCGTGGTTGCGGCCCTCGAAGGTTCCCACCTGGGTGTCGATCAGCGCGATCTCGGGGAATTCGTCGAGCGCCTGCTCGACCTGCCGCGTCTTGGCATCGGTGTACTCCAGGCTGGAGCCGACCGGCACCTTCAGGCGCAGCGAGATGAAACCCGCGTCGTTCGCGGGGAAGAACTCGGTGCCGATCGCCGGCACCAGCAGCAGGCTGCCGGCGAACACCGCCGCGGCCGACCACAGCACGATGCCGCGGTTGCTCAGCGTGCCCAGCGCCCGCCAGTCGCGCCGCCGCAGCGCGTGCACGATGCCGAACACCGGCAGCCACACGCGGCGCCGCCCGTCGCGCAGCGCCCACTCCAGCACCCGCGCGTAGCCGCGGTGCAGCGCCTCCACGCCCGCCTCCACGCGCGCCAGCAGCCGCCCCAGCCACGGCAAGCGCCGCCAGCGCCGCTCGGTGGGTTCGTGCCAGACCGAGGACAGCATCGGATCGAGCGTGAAGGCGACGAACAGCGAGACCAGCACGGCTACCGCGATCGTGATGCCGAACTGGAAGAAGTACCGTCCGATGAATCCGCCCATGAACGCGACCGGCACGAACACCGCGAGGATCGCGAAGGTGGTCGCGGTCACGGCGAGCCCGATCTCCGCGGTGCCTTCGCGCGCCGCGTCGCGGTGGCTCCTGCCCATGGCCAGGTGGCGCACGATGTTCTCGCGCACCACGATCGCATCGTCGATCAGCAGCCCGATGCACAGGCTGAGCGCCATCAGCGTGATGAAGTTCAGCGTGAAGCCGCAGGCATGGAGCACGATGAAGGTCGCGATCACCGAGATCGGCAGCGTGACGCCGGTGATCACGGTCGAGCGCCACGAATGCAGGAACAGGAACACGATCAGCACGGTGAGCGCTGCGCCCTCGACGATCGTCTCGCGCACGCGATCGAGCTGCGCCTCGATCTGCTCGGCGTTCGACTGCACGGTCACGAAGCGCACGTCCGGCGGCAGCCTGCCCGCGAGTTCGCGCACCGCCTCCTGCACGCCGTGGCCCACCTCGACCACGTTGGAACCCTGCACCTTGAAGATGTTCAGGCTGAGCGAGGGCTTGCCGTCGAGGCGCGCGATCGATTCCGGTTCGGCCTCGCCGTCGACGACCTCGGCGACCTGGTCGAGGTGGATCGGCAACCCGCCCTGCTGCAGGTACTGCGCCGATCCGCGCGTCGCGACCACGATGCGGCCGAAACCCGCCGGGTCCGGGATGCGGCCCTCCACGCGTACCAGCTGCTCGCGGTTGCCGTGGCGTATCGAGCCGGCCGGCAGGTCGCGATTGGCCGCGCGCACGGCCGCGATCACCTCGTCGACGCCCACGCCGTGCGCACGCAGCCGCTCGGGCTGCAGGCGGATGCGGATCTGGCGCTCGACGGCGCCGTTGACGACCACGCTGCCCACGCCGGGTACGGCCTGCAGCCGTTTCACCACGGTCTGCTCGGCCAGCGTCGAGAGCTCGCGCAACGAGCGTGTGTCGGAATACAACGCCAGGTTCACCACCGGCTGTGCGTTGTCCTGCTCGTTGGTGCGCGAGACCAGCGGTTCCTCGATCTCGCGCGGCAGTTGCGGGCGCAGCTGCGCGATCTTGTCGCGCACCTCCTGCGTGGCCTCCGCCATGTCGGTTTCGAGGCGCATCTCGGTCTGGATGTAGCCGATACCCTCGCGCGCGGTGCTGTAGATCCGCGCGATGCCGTCGACGCTGTTGATCGCGTTCTCGATCGGCTTGAGCACGTCGTTCTCGATCGCCTCGGGCGAGGCGCCGGGGTAGCCGACCATCACCGAGATGAACGGGGTCTCGACGTCCGGCATCTGCTCGACCGGCAAGCGCTGGTACGACACCGTCCCGAGCACCAGCAGCGCGAGCATGACCATGGTCGCGAACACCGGCTGGTCGATGCTGAGGCGGGTGATCCACATGGTGGCGTCCTCCGTTCAGCGCGCGTTGGCGGGACCGGCCCCGCCCGCGGGCGAGCCGGCATCCGGCGTCATCGCGAGCCTGACCGGTGTACCCGCCTGCAACGCCTCCAGCGGCACGGCGAGCAGCACCGCGCCCGCGTGCAGCCCCGCGCGCACCTCTACCGCGCCATCGTCGCCGCGCGCCGCACCCAGCTCGAGTCGCCGGCGCACCAGCGCGCCGGCCTCCACCACCCACGCGAAGTCCTCGCCCGCCTCGTGGTGCACCACCGCGGCCGGCACGGCCACCACCGGCGCGCTGCGCTCGATCACGAGTTCGCCCTCGGCGAACATGCCCCCGCGCAACGCGCCGTCGGCGTTGCCCAGCGCGAGGTACAGCATGACCTGCCGCGAGCCCTGCTCGGTGACCGGATTGATACGCTCGACGCGTGCCTCGAACACGCGCTCGCCGAAACCGTCGACGCGTACCCGGGCGCCCTGCCCGACCGCGATCGCGGTCAGTTCGGCGGCGGGTGCCGCGGCGCGCAGCTCGAGGCGCGTCAGATCGACCAGCGCCAGCAGCGGGGTGTCGACCGCGACCTTCTCGCCGGGCTCGACGAAGCGGCGCGCGACCACGCCGGCAATCGGCGCGCGCACCACCGCGTCCTCGACGCCGATCGTGGCGAGCCGGAGCTGCGCGGTCGCGAGTTCGACCTCGGCGGTGGCCGCATCGTGCGTGGCGCGCGCGGTGTCGAGCACGTGCTGGGCGATCACGTTCTTCGCGCGCAGGCGCGCGGTCTGCTCGAGTTCGAGCGCCGCGATCCCGAGCTGCGCGCGCGCGCGTGCCAGCTCCGCGCGACGGCTGGCGACCAGCGCCTCCTGCGCGCGGGTGTCGATGCGCGCAAGCACCTCGCCGGCCTCCACCGCCTCGCCCTCGCGCCGTGTGAGCTCGAGCACCTCGCCGGACACGCGGGCGACCACCTGGCCCTGCACCAGCGGGTGCAGCGTGCCGGAGAGCGGCAGGCGCCGGCTCAGCGGGCGCTGCCCGGCGATCACCACGTCGCGCGCCGCCAGTTCGAGCGTTGCTGCGCGGTCCGCCCCTGCGCCTTGCGCGGCAACCTGCCCGGGCGCATCGCCGGCAGCGACACGCCACAGCGCCACCGCGACGCCGAACAGCGCGAGCGCAACGACGACGCGCATCGGGGTGAGCAATCCAGCCAGTGCGGCCATTACACGTCCTCCGTCGACGACCGGTCGCGCAAGGGCGCGCGCCCCGGTTTCCACGGCGAGCATCCTGGGGCATACGGAGTGGCCGCGGGGGCGGATCGCAGGCCGCGTGCGCCGAAGCGCAAGCGGCCTGCGACGAACGGCGGATCAGGCGGTGGGAACGACCGTGAAGCCGTCGACGATCGGGCGCAGCGTCTCGAAATGCGGTGACAGCGTGGCGTCGAGCTGGTCGACGGTCCAGCGGTCGTCGTTCTCGAACACCTTGCCGAACTTCGGCCCCTCGATGATCGTGACCTGCTTGCCCCAGACCACGAACACGTAGCCCGAGATGCGCTGCGCGCGCGGTGAGGCCAGGTAGCCCACGAACGGACCCACGTTGACGGGGTCGAAGTGGTCGAAGCCCTCCTCGGGTTTCTGGAACATCGCGGCCGTGCCGCCGCCCATCGTCATGTCGGTGCGCGCGCGCGGCATGATCACGTTCGCCGTGACGCCGTACTTGATCAGCGCCTGTGCCGCGCCCATCGTCATGGCGACGATGCCGGCCTTCGCGGCGGCGTAGTTCGGCTGTCCCACCGAACCGAACAGGAAGGCTTCGGACGAGGTGCTGATCAGTCGCCCGTAGACGGTGCCGCCGGTGGTCTTGGCTTTCTCGCGCCAGTACGCCGCGGCGTGGCGCATGTTCACGAAGTGGCCCTTCAGGTGCACGCGCACCACCGAGTCGAACTCCTCCTCGGTCATCGAGAACAGCATCTTGTCGCGGCAGAAACCGGCGTTGTTGACCACGATGTTGACGTCACCGAAGGTCTCGATGGCCGTCTTGAACAGCGCCTCGGAGTCGTTCCAGTCGGCGCAGTCGCCATAGACCGTGATCGCCTCGCCGCCGAAGGCGCGGATCTCCTCGCGCGCGCTCTCGGCGGCTTCACGCGCCGCCGGCAGGCCGATCTCGTTGATCACCACCCGCGCGCCCTGGCGCGCCAGCTGGATCGCCTCCACGCGGCCCAGGCCACGGCCCGCGCCGGTGACGATCGCGACTTTTCCGGACAGTTCGCTCATGTTCGGCTCCCTCTCAATTCAGGCGTTCGATGATCGTGCCGGTGCCGATCGAGGCGCCGCAGCACATGGTGACCAGCGCGATCGTCTTGTCGGCGCGCTCGAGCTCGTGCAGCGCGCTGGTGATCAGCCGCGCGCCGGTGGAGCCCACCGGATGGCCCAGCGCGATCGCGCCGCCGTTGGGGTTCACCTTCGCCATGTCGGGCTTGAACACGCTGGCCCACGACAGCACGACGGCCGCGAAGGCCTCGTTGATCTCGACCACGTCGATGTCGCTCATCTTCATGCCGGTCTTGCGGAACACGGCGTGCGTGGCGTCGATCGGGCCGTCCAGGTGGTAGTAGGGGTCGGTGCCTACGGTGACGCCGGTGACGATGCGCGCGCGCGGCTTCAGGCCGCGGCGCTCGGCTTCCTCGCGGCTCATCCACAGCACCGCGGCGGCGCCGTCGGAAACCTGCGAGGAGTTGCCGGCGGTGTGGATGCCGTCCTCCTTGACCGGCTTCAGCGCCGCGAGTCCTTCCGCGGTGGTCGGGCGCACGCCCTGGTCACGCGCAACGATGCGCGTCTGGCCGGTCGGCTTGCCGTCCTCGCCGAGCACCGGCGCCTCGACCTCGACGACCTCGCGGTCGAAGTGGCCCGCCGCCCACGCGGCGGCCGCGCGGCGCTGCGACTCGAGTGCGAAGGCATCGACGTCGGCGCGCGTCAGCCCGCGGTTCTTCGCGATACGCTCGACCGAACCGAACTGGTCCGGCGTGCTGTCCCACGGCCAGTTCGGCGGCTGGAAGTAACCGGGTCCGTTGTACACGTTGGCACCGAGGCCGACGTGGCTCATGACCTCGGCGCCGCAGGCGATGCCGATGTCGATCTGTCCGGCGGCGATCAGCGCGGAGATCAGGTGGTTGGCCTGCTGCGCCGAGCCGCACTGGGTGTCGATCGTGCTCGCGCCCGGCACGTAGCTGGTGCCCATCGACAGCCAGGCGTTGCGGCACAGGTTGCCGGCCTGCTCGCCGGCCTGCGTCACGCAGCCGCCGATCAGCTGGTCGACGTCCTCCGGCTTGACCCCGGCCTTGTCGATCACTGCGCGCTGCACCAGCGCCAGCAGATGTGCCGGATGGATTCCGGACAGCTCACCGACCACCATCTTGCCACGCCCAATGGGCGTGCGCAGTGCTTCCACGATCACCGCTTCACGCATCGTCGACTCCTCGTTCCCGGGTAAATGAACCGGCGGCACGCGACCGCGCGGCAGCGGGAAACCCCGCGGGGTTTCGCGTCAGGGCGCTGATTGTGGGGTTTGGCGCCGTCAATGCAATGACAATACGCTTCGCCCCCGCCTGACATCTGCACTCAGGCGGCCAGGGTATGGGACGCGGCCCGGACGGCCGCTATCATAGCGCGCCTCGTCACCCCCGCTAAACCATCGCCACACAGGAGCAGCCGATGAAACAGTACCGATTCGACGACGTTGAGGCCCTGCAGGAACTCGTTTCGCCGGACTTCGGCGCCTGGAGCGCCGAACTCGAGATCACGCAGGAGCTGATCGACCGCTTCGCCGATCTGTCGGGCGACGATTACTGGATCCACACCGACCCCGAGCGCTGCAAGACGCAAAGCCCGTTCGGCACCACGATCGCGCACGGCTTCCTGACGCTCGCGCTGCTGCCGAAGATGAAGCAGCAGCCCACCTACGAGCTGACCGGCTACAACAACATCCTGAACTACGGCTCCGACAAGCTGCGCTTCACCGGCGCGGTGCCGGTGGGCAGCCGCATCCACTCGCGCAGCCGCGTGAAGTCGGTCGAGCGCCTGCCCAAGGGCACGCGACTCACGATCGAGACCAACGTGCACGTGGTGGGCCAGGAACGCCCCGCGCTGGTCTACGAACTGGTCGCGATCTACATGTGATTGCAGGCTTCGCTCAGGCGCCCCGGCGCCTGGGCTGCCACTCCGGCACCAGGTTCAGCTTCAGGCATTGCGGCTGCGCCGCCACCGTCTGCCCGTTCAGTTCGCGCGCCTCCGGCGCCGTCGCCAGCCACGCGACCACCGACGCCGGCACCGCCATCGGCGCGCCACCGCCGTCGGCGAACTGCGAGAAGGCCTCGCGGTCGGCGCGCATTTCCATCGCCTCGGTGATGACGAGTCCCGGTTCCATGTTGAAGAACTGCAGCGGCGTGTCCGCGTACTCGACCTTCAGCACGCCGACCATGCGGATCAGCGCGGCCTTCGACGCCGAGTAGGCGAAACCCCAGCCGCCCCGTCCGGCCGGCGCCGGCGGATCCATCATCGCCGCCGCCGACACCACATTGACGACGGTGCCGGAACCGGCCTCGATCATGCGCGGCACCACGCGCTGGATCGCGTGCACGTTCGCGAACACGTTGCCGAGGAACATGTCGTGGAACTGCTGTTCGGTGAGATCCCTGATCCACGACATCACGCCCGGACCCTGGTAGATGCCGTTGTTGACCAGCAGATCGATGCGTCCCCACTCGGCATAGGTGCGCTCGATCGCCGCGTCGATCGACGCGAGGTCGAGCAGGTCGAGCCGGATCGGCAGCGCGCGCCGGCCCAGGCGTTCGATCTCGGCCGCCGTCGCGCGCAGGCTGCCCGGCACCGGCCCCGTGCCCGGATCGTGCGCGCCACCGCGCGGCACCTCGCCGTCCTCCAGCGTGCGCGCGGTGACGACCACGTCGAAACCCTTGCGTGCCAGCGCGATCGCGGTCGCCTTGCCGATGCCGCGGCTCGCGCCGGTGATGAAAGCCACTTTCGCACCCATGCGTGTCGTTCTCCGTTGTCGTGATGAATCGACGCACAGGGTATCATCCCGCGCCGCCCGCCGGAGCACCCGCCTGCGGCCGACTCCCGTACATCGCCCCGGAGATTCCCGATGAGCACCCTGCCGTCCTGCCCCCGCTGCCAGTCGACCTACACCTACGTCGACGGCGTGAACCACGTCTGCCCCGAGTGCGCGCACGAGTGGCCCTGCGCGGGCGACGGCGAGGTGCAGGTGTCCGACGACGTGCCGGTGCTGGATGCGCACGGCAACCCGCTCGCCGACGGCGACACGGTCACCGTGATCAAGGACCTCAAGGTCAAGGGATCCTCGCTGGTCGTGAAGGTCGGTACCCGCGTGAAGAACATCCGCCTGGCCGGCGGCGATCACAACATCGACTGCCGCATCGACGGCATCGGCGCGATGAAGCTGAAGTCCGAATTCGTGCGCAAGGCCTGACGCCGCAGGCCGGGGCTTGAAACGCGCCCGCCGACCCCCATCTGGTAAACGTGTGCAGTCGACCCGCCGAAACCATTGCGGCGCGCCCCGGAACCGACGGACTGCGCACACACCCACGTAACAGGAGTCGGAGGTAAACGATGTTCACGTACCTGACGAACGGAGAACGCAGCCTGTTCGACGAATTCGACCGGCTGCAACGCGAGATGGACCAGCTGTTCGGCGGCTGGCCGCGCGGCGCGATCCGCGGCGGACGCGCGGGCGCGTTCCCGCCCATCAATATCGGCGCGACCGACGACGCGGTCCACGTCTACGTGTATGCCCCGGGATTCGATGCGTCGCGCTTCGACGTCACGATCCAGCAGAACGTGCTGAGCATCGGCGGCAGCCGCGCACCGGAACCGCGCGAGAAGCGCACCTGGTACCTGCGCGAACGCTTCGAGGGCGATTTCCGCCGGGCCGTGACGCTGCCCGAGGACGTCGATCCCGAGCGCGTGGAAGCCAGCTATCGCAACGGCATCCTGCACCTCGTGATCAAGCGCCGCGCCGCCGTGCGCCCGCGCCAGATCCCGATCGCCTGAGGAGGACACGACCATGAGCGAACGCAAGACCACGGAGAAAGCAGCCCCGGGGGCAGCCGCGAGCGAAACCGCGCTGCGGCCGAACGTCGAGGTGTACGAGGACGCCGACGGGATCACGCTGATCGCGGACCTGCCCGGCGTGGCGCCCGGGGGGCTGAACCTGCAGGTGGACAAGGAAACGCTGCTGATCGAGGGAAATGCGGACCTCGCGCTGCCCGAGGGCCTGCAGCCGCTGCACGCCGAGGTGCGCAGCACGACCTGGAGGCGCAGCTTCGCGCTGAGCGGCGAACTGGACCCCGACGGCATCGAGGCCCGCCTCAAGGACGGCGTGCTGCGCCTGCACATCCCCAAGCGCGCCGAAGTGCGCCCGCGCCGCATCGAGGTCCGCGTAACGTAGGTTCGGCCTGTGGCCGAACGAATGTCCGGGCACAGCCCGGACCTGCGGGAATCCGTCCGGGCACAGCCCGGACCGGCGGAACCATGTCCGGGCACAGCCCGGACCTACGGGCGGGGTTTGCGGGGGCGTTTGCGAGCGCGCCGGGCAAGGATGTGTTCGGCGAACTCCGCATGCGCCAGGTAGCCCTTCTTCGCCAGCCAGACGATCGAGTCGCCCAGTGACTCGCGAATGTCGCGGTACTCGAGGTTGAGCTCGCGCTTGACCTTCGAGTCGTCCGAGGGCGTCCATTCGGTTGCGTACCATACGGCCTCGAAGGTGACCGGCGCCTTGAACGGCTTGATGCGGTGCACCACGTCGCCGAGGCGCCCCAGCGCCTGCAGCATACCCTTCGAGACGCGCACCCGGCGCAGCCGCGCGCCGATCACGTCCTCGAGGATGTCGGCCATCTCGGCCCAGGAGAAGAACTGCCCGCCCATCATGTAGCGCGCCGGCGGACCGCCGCGCTCGATCAGGCGCACGTGCGCGCTCGCCAGGTCGCGCACGTCGATCATCTGCGTGCCCGACGAGGTGATCACGAACACATCGTCGAGCAGCGTCACCAGTCCCTGCATCGCCTCGCTGAGCCCGGGATCGTCCGGTCCGATGATGCTGCCCGGATAGGTGGTGTAGATACCCGCCCCATTCTGCTGCAGGCCGCGCACGTACAGATCGGACTCGATCTTCGAACGCCCGTAGCCGACCGCCTGGGTGCCGAGCGGCGAGTTCTCGTCGACCTTGTCCAGGCCGGGATTGAACAGCGCGGTACTGCTCGAGACCTGCACGATGCGCTCGATGCCGCGCGCCACCGCGCCGCCGATCACCAGTTCGGTGCCCCGGCGGTTCACGCGGATCGTCTGCAGCGCGTCGGTGGCGTGGATGTTGACGTTGGCCGCCGCGTGCACCACGGCGTCGCAGCCCGCCAGCGCGCGCTCCACCGACTGCTCGTCGGCGATGTCGCCCTGCACGTGATCGAGCGCGTCCAGCCCGAAGGGCCCCAGCACGCGACGCATCTTGTCGGTGCTGCGCACCAGCAGCCGCACCTGGTGGCCGGCCTCGTGCAAGGCCCTGACGGTGTGGAAGCCGACGAAACCGGTGCCGCCGGTCACCAGTACCCGCAGGCCACTCGTGGTCTTTCTGCGTGCGCTCCTTGCCATGCAATGCTCCCCTCAGAGATGTGGTTCGACGAGCCGCGCCAGGTCCACCCGCGCCCCGAGGCGCGCCGCGAGCAGGTACATGCCGCCGAGCTTGCGGTGCAGGAACACCGCGTCCGCCGGCGGATTGTGCCGGTAACCGCCCTCGAATCCCAGCGCGAGCGCCGCGTCGCGCAGCCGTGCCGGCAGATCCGAGCCGGCGAAATCATAGCGGCTGCCGGCGAGCAGCGGCTCGCTGGCGAGCTCGAACAGATCGAGCAGCGCCTCGCGATAGCGCGGGTCGAGGTCGCGCGGAAAATAGCCGATCGCGTGTGCCCCGGCGAGCAACCGCGCGCGATCGCGCTCCAGCGCACCGCGGAACAGCGTGCGGTAGCCCGCCACGATGCGCAGCGAGTAGCGCCGGGTGGCGCCGAAGTCGAGCAGCGCGATGCGCCGCGCGGCGTCCTGGTAGCGGTAGTTGGCGAAGTTCGGGTCGGTCTGCACGAGGCGGAACTCGAAGATCTCGCGGAACAGCAGCCGGAACAGCAGCTCCGCGATGCGGTCGCGCACCGCCTGCGCCGCCACGTCCATGCCCTCCAGCGGCCGGCCCGGCAGGAAACTCATCGCGAGCACCCGGCGTCGCGTCAGCGCGGTGTCGACCTCCGGCATCACGAAGCCGGGATCGCCGGCGAGCAGCGCGCCGAAACGCTGCAGGTGCTCGGCCTCGCGCAGGTAATCGGCCTCGGCGCGCAACTGGCGCTTGGCCTCGGTGAGCAGCGGACCGACGTCGATCCCGGCCGGCAGCAGCCGCGTGAGTCGCAACAACGCCGCGACGTTGTCGACGTCGCTGTCGATCGAGCGCGCCACGCCCGGATACTGGATCTTCAGCGCGAGCTGGCGCCCGTCGAGCGTGGTCGCCCGGTGCACCTGCCCGATCGATGCGGCGGCGACCGGCTGCCAGCCGAAGTCCGCGAACAGCCGCTGCCAGTCCTTGCCCCAGGCCTCGTGCAGCACCGCCTCGAGCTGCGCACGCGGCATTGCCTCGGCGTCGGCGCGCAGCCGCGCCAGGATCGCGGCCAGCTCCGGCGGCAGCAGGTCACCGCTGTCCATCGACAGCAGTTGCCCCAGCTTCATCGCGGCGCCGCGCAGCGTCGCGAGCTGCCCGGCGAGCCGGCGCGCATTGGCCGGCGTGAGCACCAGGTCACGCGCGCGCGGCAGGTTGCCGCGCACCAGCTGGCGCCCGCCTTCGGCCAGCACGCCGCCGGCGATCCCGCCCGCCAGCCGTGCCATGCGCCCCAGCCGCGCCAGCCGCCCGCTCGGCACCGGCGCGCCGCGCCGCCCCTCGTCGTCCCTTGCCGCCACCGCCCACCTCCGCCCCGAACCCGTCCGCATCGCGCGCGAGCGCGCTCAGCTGCAATCGTGCGTTAACCCGCAGGCGTGTGATTGTGCGCGAACGCACGCCTGCGCGCACGCCGGGACGTGCCCGCGCGCGCTGTGTAGAATCCGCGTCATCTTCCCCTGCCGACCAGGCCCCATGCGCCGAAGCCGATTCGACAGCACCGAAGCGCGCGGATTCGCCTGGGGCGCGCTCGCCCTGATCGCACCGTACCTGCTCGAGTACCGTGCGCGGATCGTGCTCGCGCTCGCCTGCCTGGTCGCGGCCAAGGTGGGCAGCATCTGGGCGCCGTTCCTGCTCAAGCACGCCGTCGACGGCATGAGCGCCGCCACCGGCGACTGGCTGGCAGCGGCGGCGGGACTGATCGTGGCCTACGGGTTGGCGCGCTTCGCCAACGTGCTGTTCGGCGAGATCCGCGACACGCTGTTCGGCCGCGTCACCGAGCATGCGATGCGCCGCATCGGGCTGCGCGTGTTCGAGCACCTGCACGCGCTCGACCTGGACTTCCACCTCGAACGGCGCACCGGGGGGCTGGCGCGCGACATCGAGCGCGGCACCAACGGCATCAGCTTCCTGATGCGTTTCTTCGTGTTCAACATCGCGCCCGCGCTGGTCGAGATCGTCGTGGTGGCGGCGCTGCTCGCCTGGAATTACGGCGTCGGCTACGCCGCGATCACGCTGGCCTCGGTGCTGATCTATGTGGGCTTCTCGGTGGCGACCACCGAGTGGCGCACCGCGTACGTGCGCGAGGCCAACCGCGCCGACTCCGCCAGCAACACGCTGGCGATCGACAGCCTGCTCAACTACGAAACGGTGAAGTACTTCGGCAACGAGGCGCACGAGGCGCGACGCTACGACGCGGAACTCGAACGCTGGGAGAGCGCGCGGCGGCGCAACCGGCTCACGCTGTTCGCACTGAACGGCGGCCAGGCGGCGATCGTGGCCTGCGCGATGACCGGCGCCATGCTGCTCGCCGCTGTCGACGTGAACCGCGGACGCATGACGATCGGCGATTTCGTGCTGGTCAACGCGTTCATGATGCAGCTGTTCATGCCGCTCAACTTCCTCGGCATGGTGTATCGCGAGATCAAGGGCTCGCTGGCGGCGATCGAGCAGATGTTCGGCCTGCTCGCGGTGCAGCCACGCATCACCGACCGTCCCGGCGCGCCGGCGCTCGCGGTGCGCGGCGCCGAGGTCGAGTTCCGCGGCGTGTCGTTCCGCTACCACCCGGATCGCCCGATCCTCGACGACGTGAGCTTCGCGATCCCCTCGGGCAGCAAGCTGGCGGTGGTCGGGGCGAGCGGTGCGGGCAAATCGACGCTGGTGAAGCTGCTGTTCCGCTTCCACGACCCCGACGGCGGCGCGGTGCTGATCGACGGCCAGGACATTCGCGGCGTGACGCAGTCCTCGCTGCGCGCGGCGATCGGCATCGTGCCGCAGGACACCGTGCTGTTCGACGATTCGCTGCTGGAGAACATCCGCTTCGGACGCCCCGGGGCCAGCGACGAGGAGGTGCGCGAGGCCGTACGGCTGGCGCATCTGGCGGAGTTCGTCGCGGAACTCCCGGCGGGTCTCGCGACCCGCGTCGGCGAACGCGGCCTGAAACTCTCCGGCGGCGAGCGCCAGCGGGTCGCGATCGCACGCACCATCCTCAAGCGCCCGCCGATCCTGGTCTTCGACGAGGCGACTTCCTCGCTCGACAGCCGCTCCGAGCGCCTGATCCTCGACGCGCTGGCCGCGATCGCCACCGGCCACACCAGCCTGGTGATCGCGCACCGCCTGTCGACCGTGGTCGATGCCGACCGCATCGTGGTGCTGGCTCATGGGTGCGTGGTGGAACAGGGGCGCCACGCGGAACTGCTGGCCGCCGATGGCGCCTACGCGGCGCTGTGGCGCCACCAGCAGTCGGCCGCCGCGTCGGCGGCCGCACCCGCGGGCGAGGCGCGCGAGCCGGTTGCCTGAGCCGTACATGGCGCATATGCTCCCACGATGAAGCAAGGCAACCGAACCCGTGATCGCGGGTACACGCCGTGAAGCAGCTCGCGAGCAAGAACGAACTGCGCGCCGAGATCGAACGGCAGATGCGCGACTACCTCACGCGCGGCGGCGAGGTCGAGGAAATCGCGCGCGGCATCAGCGGGCGCGATCCGCTGCACGGTGCGCCCGGCGGCTTCCACACCTTCGCGCCGCGCCCGCGGGAAGATCGCACCTACGTTCCGGAAGTCGTCGCGGCCATCGAGGCGCGGCGGCGCAAGCCGAAGCCGAAGGTTCCGCCCCGGCGCGCCCGCGCCCGCCTGGTGCGCCGGCCCGTCTACGACGACTTCGGCGAGCCGGTGCGTTGGGAATGGGTCGAGGAAGGCACCAAGTCATGAGGAGCACGCAGATGAAGATCGGCATCATCCCGGTGAACGTCGGCTACACCGCGATCGGGCAGATCGTGGCGATCGCGCGCGCGGCCGAAGCGGCCGGTTTCGAGAGCGCGTGGACCTTCGAGCACGTGATCGTGCCGGCCGAATATGCGTCACGCTACCCGTACGCGGCCTCGGGCAAGATGGGCATTCCGCCGGAGACGAACCTGATCGACCCGCTGATCGCGCTGGCGACCATCGCCGCGCACACCACGCGGCTGCGCCTCGGCACCGGCGTGAACATCCTGCCGCAGGTCAACCCGCTGCTGCTCGCCAAGCAGGCCGCGAGCCTGGACTTCGCCTCCGGCGGGCGGCTGATGCTCGGGCTCGGCATCGGCTGGCTGGCCGAGGAGTTCCGCGCGATGGGCGTGCCGTTCGAGCGCCGCGGCGCGCGCTACGACGACTACGTCGCCGCGCTGCGCAAGGTGTGGTCCGGCGAACTCGTGGAACACCGCAGCGAGTTCCTCGACTGGAGCGGTTTCAAGAGCTACCCGCTGCCCGTGCAGCGCCCGCTGCCGGTGATCGTCGGCGGCAACAAGGGCAAGGCATTCGAGCGCATCGCGCGCCTCGGCGACGGCTGGTTCGCGCCGTGCGAGAAACCCGAGGAACTCGCGCCGATGATCGGCGAGCTCGCACGCGCCTGCGAGGCCATCGGGCGCGACCCTGCAGAGATCGAGATCACCGCCATGTGGCGCCCGGAGACCGGCCTCGAGCGCGTGCAGGCGATGCGCGAGGCCGGCGCGCACCGGCTGGTCGCGCGCCTGCTGCCGGATCCGCGCCAGGACCTGCGCGAACGCATCGCACAGATCGGCAGCGAGGTCATCGCGCGACTGTAGCGGCTGTAGCAAAGCGCTTCGCCGAAAGATGGTGCAAGCGCACGGCGGCGATGTCACACCCGTGGGTCGCCGTGAATACGTCCCTGCAGGCCCGAACGCCGCATCCCTGCGGCGTACGCCCACCGGTGTGACATCGCCGCCGCACGCGTCACGGGTTTTCTCCATGCCCGTGCCCGACCCGTTTGCATTCGCACACCCTCCCCGGTAGTCTCGATCCCGGCCCGGGGCTTCCCGTTGTTCCAGGCGCTCCGGAATTCCGCTCTCTCCACAACAACAACAAGGAGAAGGAATATGCGTGGAGCACTACGTTACGGGCGTTTCGCCGCCGCACTTGGCCCGCTGGCACTGGCGCTGTACCCCACCGCCCCGCTCGCCCGGGACACCTCCGGTCTCGAACTCGAAGAGATCATCGTCACCGCGCAACGCCGCGCCGAGAACGTGTTGGAAGTGCCGATCTCGATGACCGTCGAGACCGCTACCTCGCTGCAGAAGAAAGGCATCACCACGCTCGAGGGACTGTCGCTGCAGACGCCCAGCCTGATCACGCAGGACGGCGGGCGCGTCTCGTCGGTGGCGATCCGCGGACTCGGCAGTGCGGGACTCGACACGGTCGAGAGCTCGGTGGGCATCTACATCGACGAGATCTATTTCGGCCGCAGCCGCCTGTCGCGCAATCCCCTGTTCGACATGGACCGCATCGAGGTGCTGCGTGGCCCGCAGGGCACGCTCTACGGGCGCAACACGATCGCCGGCGCGATCGCGATGCACACTGCCCGCCCGAGCACCGAGTACAGCGCGCGGTTGCTCGCCGAGGCCGGCAACTTCGATTCGCACAAGCTCGAGGGCAGCATCTCCGGCCCGCTCACCGAAACGTTCGCGCTGCGCGCGGCGGCGCTGAACAGCAAGCGCGGCACCTACCTGCGCAACGAAATCGGCCCCGACGGCGGCGGCCAGGAAACCGAGGGCTACCGCGTCTCCGCGAGCTGGAGTCCGGCCGAGGACCTGTCGCTGTTCGGCAAGTACGAGAAGATGGTGCACGAGAACGTCGGCATCTTCGACCAGCTGGTCGGCGACCCCTTCGGCGTGTGGTCGAGCTACCCGGGCATCGATCTGGAGCGCGACCGTGCACGTGAACTGGGACCTGCCGGGCGGCTACGCATTGAAGTCGGTGAGCGGCTGGACGGCCTACGATGCGCGTTCGCGCGACTGGATCACCGCCTCGCCGGTCGATTCGCTGACCATCAACGGCATGACCGAGCGCGTCGGGTACTGGAGCCAGGAGTTGCGCATCACCTCGCCCGAGGACCGCGCGCTGCGCTTCATCGGCGGTGCCTTCATCGACTACTACGATATGCACACGCTGCCGCACGCCGGCGATTTCGCGGCGCTGAATCTGGGCGGCAGCGTGCTGCCTTCGGTGGTCCGGGGTCTGGCGACGAACCCGCAGCTCGCGTTCCTCGGCGACCTGCAGGACAACGTCGCCAACGGCTTCGCGACCGGCACCGCCGAGTATTTCAGGCTGATCACGCCCTCGGGCGACCCGGTCAGCGGGCTGAGCAACCTCGACCAGGCGATCAAGACCTGGTCGGTGTTCCTCGAAGGCCAGTACGACTTCGACCCGCGCTGGCGCCTGACGCTGGGTCTGCGCTACGCCGAGGAAAGCAACGACACGCGGATGGCCAAGGGCACGCTGTACGTGAACGGACTGGGGCAACCGTGGGGCAGCTTCCCCAGCGCCGAGCAGATCAGCGCAAGCGCGCTGGCCGCCGATCCGTCGCTGGCATCGTGGTCGTGGCTGCTGCCGATCGTCTACGGCTCGGTGCTCGCGAACCCGATCGGACCGGGACTCACGTTCAAGGACATCCCGCTGCTGATCGCCGCGCCGGGCGGGACGCCGCCCGCGAGGGACCGCATCGAGGAAGACCACTGGATCCCGTCGCTGAAGCTGCAGTACTTCCCGCGCGACGGCGCGATGCTGTACCTGACCGTCGCCACCGGCTTCAAGGCCGGCGGCTTCAACAGCTCGAACATCAACGTCTACACGCGCGCCGGCGACACCTTCGGCGGCGAGGAGTCGATCGCGATCGAGGCCGGCGGCAAGGTGACGCTGCTCGACGGCCGCGCGCTGCTGAATTTCGCACTGTTCCGCACCGACTTCGAAGACATGCAGGCAGCGACGATCACGCCGCAGGGAGCCGCGACGGTGGTCAATGCTGCGCAGGCGATCTCCCAGGGCATCGAGCTCGACGCGACCTGGCGCATCAGCGAGGCGCTGACCGCCGGTGCCGCGTGGGCGTGGCTGGACGCGCACTACGAGGACTCCGAGGAACTGAACTGCGGCGGCTACATGAAGGCGCTGCGCCAGGCCGCCGGCGAGGACTTCTCGAGCAGCCCCTGCACCTTCCGGCTCGACGACCTGCCGAGCGGCAAGGACGATCTGCAACGCGCCCCGCGGCACACGCTCACGGCCTGGGGCGAGTACCGCCGCACGCTCGGCGATGCATGGGAAATGCAGCTCTACGCCGCGGTGAATCACCGCGACAAGGCCTCCACCACGCTGGACAACTACTTCTGGGCCGGCGCGATCACGACCGTGAACGCGCGCCTCGCGCTCAGCGAGACGCGCGCGGACTGGACCGTGGCACTGTTCGGCAACAACCTGCTCGACGACGACGGTCTGCTGCTGCACCAGGAGAACTCCGGCGGCGCGGTAAAGGGTATCATCACCGCGCCGCGCAGCTGGGGACTGCAATTCGTCAAGAACTGGTGAGTTCCCGCCGGCAATTGCACCGCGACCGCGCCCGCCCCACGGCGTGGCGCGCTACGGCATCCACCAGGCACGGGAGACTTGCATGACGGGCATCACCGCTCCATCGATCGACATGCGCGGACGCAGCGCGCTCATCACCGGCGCCGGCGCCGGCATCGGCCGCGGCATCGCGGAAGCCTTCGGCGCCCTCGGCGCGCGCATCGTCGGTGCCGAGATCGACCCGGCGCGCGCCGGGGCAACGCAGGCGGCGCTGCGCGAGGCGGGCGTCGAGGCCGAGATCCATGTCTGCGACGTGCGCGACGGCACGGCGGTGCGCGCGCTGATCGCCGCGCTCGATGCGCGCGGCGAGGGCATCGACACGCTGGTCAACAACGTCGGCGACTCGATCGGCGAGTTCATGCATCCCTTCGACCGCGCTCCCGAGGAACTGTGGGACGCCCTGTACGCGATCAACCTGCGCCACGTGTTCACGGTCTCGCAGGCGGCGCTGCCGCTGCTGCGCCGGCGCGCACCGGGGGCGACGATCGTCAACGTCTCCTCGATCGAGGCCTTCCGCGCGATCCCGATGTGCCCGGTCTACTCGGCCTTCAAGCACGCGCTCACCGGCTTCACGAAGAGCCTGGCGCTGGTGCTGGGCCCCGAAGGCATCCGCGTGAACACCATCGCGCCTGAAACCACCGAGACCGAGCAGGTCAAGCCCTCGCAGTACGTGAAACCGGAACTGCAGGAACACGTGGCGCGCTGGACGCCGCTCGGGCGTTTCGGCGAGCCGCGCGACATGGCCGGCTGCGCGGTGTTCCTGGCCAGTGAACTGTCCGCCTGGGTCACCGGTACGACGGTCAATGCCGACGGCGGCGCGCTCGCCGCCGGCGGCTTCTACCGCACCCCGAGCGGCCACTGGACCAATACCCCGATCGTCATCGGCGACGGTTTCGGCTTCAGCTGATCCGTTATCATGCACACCCGTGGCATCGTCCTCGTAGATCCGGGCTGTGCCCGGACGTGAATCGTTCGGCCACAGGCCGCATCTGCGGGACATCGTTCGGCTGTAGGTCCGGGCTGCGCCCGGACATTTGTTCGGCCACAGGCCGCACCTGCGTGGACGGTGTCCGGCGCATGGAATGTTCTCCCGTAGGTCCGGGCTGTGCCCGGACGTGAATCGTTCGGCCACAGGCCGAACCTACGGGACATCGTTCGGCCACAGGCCGAACCTACGGGACATCGTTCGGCCACAGGCCGAACCTACGGGACATCGTTCGGCCACAGGCCGGACCTACGGGATATCGTTCGGCCACAGGCCGAACCTGCATTGGCCACGATGCCCCCTGGATTGAGGAGAAAACGATGCTGCAGGTGAACATCCACGGACCCGGCGACGTACGGCTCGACCCGGCGCGCGAGCCTGCCGCGGGCGCCAACGACATCATCCTGCGCACCGCGGCCTGCGGCATCTGCGGCAGCGATCTGTCGTACGTCGACATGGGCGGCATCCTCGTCGCTCCCGGCGGCACGATGCCGCTCGGACACGAGTTCGCGGGCACCGTCGAAACGGTGGGCCATGCCGTGCGCGGCATCGTCCCCGGACAACGCGTGGTGGTCGATCCGATGCTGGAGATCGGCAACGGCGGCCCGGAAGGCGCGTTCACGCCGCGGTTGCTGGTACGCAACGCCCGCCTGGGCGTCAACGTGCACGCCCTGCCCGACGATTTGCCGCTGGAGCGCGCGGCGCTGGTCGAACCGCTGGCCGTCGCCCGCCACGCGGTCAACAACGCCGCCGTGACCACGCACGACAAGGCCGTCGTCTACGGCGCGGGCTGCATCGGGCTGGGCGCGGTGGTATCACTGCGTCACCAGGGGGTGCGCGAGATCGCGGTGATCGACCTGTCGGACGAGCGGCTGCGCCGCGCGCGTCAACTCGGCGCGACACTGACGCTGAACCCCAGGCGCGACGACGTGCTCGCCGGCCTGCGCGCGGCGCACGGCGCCAGCGAGGTCTACGGCAGCCCGCTCACCGCGAGTTCGGTGTTCATCGAGGCGAGCGGCGCCGAGGCGGCCTTCACCGAGATCGTGCGCATCGCCCCGTTTGCGGCGCGTGTGATCGTGGTATCGCTGCACAAGAAGCCCGCGCCGATCGACCTCTCGCTGGTCATGATGAAGGAACTCGCGATCCGCGGCGCGATCGCCTACCCGAAGGAGTTCCCCGAGGTCATCGAGATGCTGCGGGACCCGGCGATCGACGTCGCCCCCATCATCAGCCACCGCTTCCGGCTGCAGGACTTCATGCAGGCGCTGGCCACGGCGCGCGACACCGATGTTTCGGCCAAGGTGATGATCAGCTTCGAGGATTGAGTGCTCTCAGCCCGGCGCCGGCCTGACCACCGTGACCGGCACCGGCGCGAGGCGCAGCACCCCGGTGGCGACCGAGCCCATCACCGCCTGGCGCAGGCCGGTGCGCCCGTGGGTTCCCATGATCACGAGGTCGACGGCCAGCTCGCCCGCGTAACGGGCGATCGTCTCGCCAGCGTGGCCGACCGCGATGTGCGAGCTGTATACCTGCCCGGAGCGCTCCATCAGGGCACAGGCCTCGCGCAGCGCCTCCAGCCCCTCGTCGCGGTAATACGCCTCGAGCGACTCGCGTGCGATGAACATCCGCACATGGCCGGTTTCCAGCGGCAGTTGCACGTTCAGCAGGTGCGCTTCGATAACGCAGCCCGCCTCGCGCAGGCGCAGCAGATGCTCCACCGCGCGCAGCGCATGGCTCGACCCATCCACCGCCAGCAGTACGCGCAGGCTCATCGCTCTCCTCCCCCCGGTTGCAATGCGTCGTTCCCCGCCCTTGCGTCAGCGGCCCCCGTCGCGCGGCCCGATAGCGATCTCGCGCACGGCGGGCACCACTGCTGCGTGCCGGCGCGCCAGCCACTTGCCGGCCACCACCACCCCCAGCGCGCCGGCAGCCGCGCTGGCCTTGGCAACCCAGTGCGGTGCGTCGGCCAGCAACGGTGCGACGCTGACGTCGGTCACCAGCATCTCGCCGGCGATCCAGCCGAGCAGCGCCGCCCCCAGCGTGATCACGACCGGGAACCGGTCCATCAGCCGCAGCACGAAGCGGCTGCCCCAGACGATGATCGGGATGCTGACCACGATCCCGAATACCACCAGCGCCATGCTGCCCCTGGCGGCGCCGGCCACCGCGATCACGTTGTCCAGGCTCATCACGGCGTCAGCGATGATGATCGTTCGGACCGCACCCAGGAGGCTCGTGCCCGCATCGATCCGGGCATGTCCCTCGTGCTCGGGCTGCAGCAGCTTCACGCCGATCCACAACAGCAGCAACGCGCCCACCGCCTTCAGCAACGGCAGCGCGAGCAACTGCAATGCGAAGAAGATCAGCACCACACGCAGCGCGATCGCTCCGGCCACGCCCCACAGGATGCCGAGCCGGCGCTGTTCGGGCGGCAGCTTGCGGCAGGCGAGCGCGATGACGACCGCGTTGTCACCACCGAGCAGGATGTCGATCGCGATGATCTGGCCCACCGCAAGCCAGAACGCCGCGCTGAACAGTGACTCTTCCATTGCCTCTCCACGCGCTGCGGGCCGACCCCGCGGCGGCTCGCAGCATAGAGACCCGGTGCGGGCATGTCCATCGCAGTAGATGCGGCGATCCACCCGTATGCAGCACACCGTACAACCGGCACGAGCACCGCCGTGCCACGGGTCGCGGCATTCCCGGAGGCTCGGCTAGAATGGCCCGCAGGACGCAGTAAACGCGGGAGGCGGACGGCGTGAGTTACGACATCATCGGCGATATCCACGGCCACGCGCGCACGCTCGAAGCGCTGCTCGGCACGCTGGGATACGCCGAAGTGGACGGCGTGTACCGGCACCCGACGCGGCGCGCGGTGTTCCTCGGCGATTTCATCGACCGCGGCCCGGCGCAGCGTGGCGTTATCCGCATCGTGCGCCCGATGATCGACTCCGGCAGCGCACTGGCGGTGATGGGCAACCACGAATTCAATGCGATCGCCTACGCGACCCCGCGCGCCGGCGGCGGTTACTTCCGCGAGCACGACGCGCACAACTACCAGCAGCACAAGGCCTTCCTCGACGCGTGGGAATACACCGCGGACTACCGCGAACTGCTGGACTGGTTCGCCCGGTTGCCATTGTGGCTGGATCTGGGCGGGTTGCGCGTGGTGCACGCATGCTGGGACGGCGCCGCGATCGAGCGTATCGCACGCTTCTACGGCCGCGACGGAAGACTCGGCAACAGCCTGCTCTACGCCGCATGCTCGCCGGGCAAGTGGGAGTACAAGGCCGTGGAAACACTGCTGAAGGGCAAGGAAATCCCGCTGCCCGTCCACCACCGCTTCGAGGACGTCGACGGCATCGTGCGCCACCACATCCGCGTGCGCTGGTGGGACCGGGGCGCGCGCAGCTATCGCGCGGCGTTCCTCGGCTCCGAACAGCTCGTGACCGCGATCCCCGACGACCGGATCGACGGCGATCACCTGGTCGAGTACGCCCACGACGACGTGCCGGTGTTCATCGGGCATTACTGGCTGGGCGGCACCCCGGCGCCGCTGGCGGGGAACATCGCCTGCCTGGACTACAGCGTCGCGCGACCCGGCGGGCAACTGGTCGCGTATCGCTGGGACGGCGAACGTGAACTGGACGCCCGCAAGTTCGTCGCCGAGCCGGCACTCGAGTTCACGCTGACGGAAACGCTGGCGTGAACGCGCTGCCGGCCAGCGTGCGCGTGGTCGAGGTCGGCCCGCGCGACGGGCTGCAGAACGAGCGCGAGTTCGTTCCCACCGCGACCAAGCGCGAGCTGATCGCGCGCCTCGCCGCCGCCGGCCTGCGCAGCATCGAGGCCACGGCCTTCGTGTCGCCCAAGTGGGTACCACAGATGGCGGACGCGGCCGAACTGCTGCGCACGCTGCAGCGCACGACCGGCGTCGACTATCCGGTACTGACGCCGAACCTGGCCGGTTTCGAGGCCGCACTGGCAGCCGGCGCCACCGAGGTGGCGGTGTTCGCCGCCGCCAGCGAGAGCTTCTCGCGACGCAACGTGAACTGTTCGATCGCCGGGTCGCTGGCACGCTTCGTGCCGATCATGGAGGCCGCACGCGATGCCGGCGTGCGCGTGCGTGGTTACGTCTCGTGCGTGCTGGGCTGCCCGTACGAAGGCGCGGTCGCTCCCGGGCGTGTGCGCGACGTGGCCGCAGCGCTCTACGACGGGGGCTGCTACGAGGTCAGTCTCGGCGACACCATCGGCACCGGCACGCCGCTGGCGACCGCCCGGCTGGTCGCGTGCGTCGCCGAGCGCGTGCCAACGCATTGCCTGGCCGGACATTTCCACGACACCTACGGCATGGCGATCGCGAACATCTACGCAGCGCTGCAGAGCGGCGTGGCGGTATTCGATGCCTCGGTGGCCGGGCTCGGCGGCTGCCCCTACGCACCCGGCGCATCGGGCAACGTCGCGACCGAGGACCTCGTCTACCTGCTGGACGGACTCGGCATCGACAGCGGCATCGATCTCGAGGCGCTGATGGACTGCGCGGTGTGGATCAGCGAACGGCTGGGCCGGCGCCCCGCCTCGCGGGTGACGCTGGCGCGCCGCGGCTGCGCCTGATGGCGGCTTCGGTACAGCGGAGGGGCACGGCATGGCGCGCTACGACTACGGCGGACGCACCGTACTGATCACCGGCGCCGGCAGCGGCCTCGGGCACCTGGCCGCCGCCGCCTTCGCCGCGGCGGGCGCCCGGCTCGCGCTGGCCGACATCGATCTCGGCACGCTCAACGCCACCGTCGCCACGCTGCCGGCGAGCGCCGACCGGGTGCTCGCGATGCGCTGCGACGTCGCGATCAACAGCGAAGTGCAGCAGTTCGTCGCCGCCACCGTCGCGCGCTTCGAGCGGCTGGACGTCGCGATCAACAACGCCGGCATCGGTCATCCACTGGCGCGCATCGAGGACTGCGACGAGAGCGTGTTCGACCGCAACATCGCGGTGAACCTCAAGGGCGTGTTCCTGTGCCTGCGTGCGGAGCTGCCGCCGATGGTGCGCCAGGGCGGCGGCGTGATCCTGAACGTGGCCTCGGTCGCCGGCGTGACCGGCGCGCCGCTGCTCGGCCCCTACGCGGCGGCCAAGCACGGCGTGATCGGGCTCACCCGCACCGCCGCGCTCGAGTACGCGCAACGCAACGTGCGCATCAACGCGCTGTGCCCGGGCTTCACCGACACGCCGTTGCTCGATCCGCTGCGCGAGCGCGGCTCCACGCTGCAGAACATGGCGGCCGCGAACCCGATGCGGCGCCTCGCGCGGCCCGAGGAGATCGTGCAGGCGATGCTGTGGGCCTGCGCCGACGACAACGGTTTCCTGAACGGACAGGCGATCACCCTCGACGGCGGCCTGACCGCGGGATGAGACAAATTTTCGCAGGTCCGGGCTGTGCCCGGACATTCGTGCCAAACCCGTTCGGCCACACGCCGAAATCAGGGGAGCGCGGCGCGGTCGGCGAACAGCGTGACGCGGCGTGCGTGGCGGGCCACCGCCTGCGCGGGCGTGCGATCGGGATCCTCGGCACCGTGCAGCACGCGCGCCAGCGCGGCTGCCTTGTCGGCGCCGCTGACCAGGAACCAGACCGCACGGGCACCGTTGATGTACGGCACGGTGAGCGTGATGCGCTCGCGCGCCGGTTCCGGGCCGCGCGCCGCCACCACGCACTGCGTGCGCTCGTGCAGCGCGCTCGCGCCGGGAAACAGCGAGGCGGTGTGGCCGTCGGCACCGATCCCGAGCAGCACCAGGTCCAGTTGCGGCGGCAGGTACCGTTGGTAGCGTTCGGCGCTGGCCTGCGCGCTCGCGGCGCACACCATCGGATGCACGCGCGGCGCCGCGACTCGATCGAGCAGCGCCGCGCGCGCCATCGCCTCGTTGCTGAGCGCGTCACCGCGCGGCACGAAGCGCTCGTCGCTCCAGTAGACGTCGATGCACGACCAGTCGAGCCGCGCCTCCGCGAGCCGCTGGTACAGCGCGCGCGGTGTCGAGCCGCCGGCGAGCGCGACCGAAAACCCGCCGCGCGCCGCGATCGCGCGCCGCGCCGCCGCCACAAACGTGCGCGCGGCGGCGGCAGCCAGGTCTGCGGGCGAATCGAAGCGGCGGATGCGCACGCTAGTCGCTCGCGCACGGGGTGCAGTCGGTGGCGGGCGCGGGCATCGGGTTGTACCAGCTGCGGCCGTTGCGCGCGAGCAGCATCTCGGCGCTCGCCGGCCCCCAGCTGCCCGCCGCGTAGTTCGGGAAACCGCTGGCGGGACTCTCGCGCCACAACTCCAGCAGCGGCTCGACGATCTCCCACGCCGCGCGCGCCTGGTCCGCGCGCATGAACAGCGTGGTCGAGCCTTCGATGATTTCCTGCAGCAGCGTCTCGTAGGCCTCGCGCGACGGTGCGCCGAAGGCCTCGTCGTACTTGAAGTCCATCGCCACGCTGCTCAGCTTCATGCCGGCGCCGGGGACCTTGGCCTGGAATCCGAGCACGATCTCCTCTTCCGGCTGGATGCCGATCAGTAGCCGGTTTGCCTCGAAATTGTCGGTGGCGCGCACCGGGAACATGCGGTGCGGCACCGGCCGGAAGGCGATCACGACCTGCGAGAGCTTGCGCGGCATGCGCTTGCCGGTGCGCAGGTAGAACGGCACGCCGTGCCAGCGCCAATTGTCGATGTAGAGTTCGAGCGCGGCGTAGGTCTCGGTGCTAGAACGCGGATCCACGCCCTGCTCCTGCCGGTAGCCGCACACGGTCCTGCCGTCCAGGCTGCCGGCGGAATACTGGCCGCGCACCGCGCAGGCGTGCGGATCGTCGATCGGCAGCGTGCGCACCGCCTTCAGCACGTCGACCTTCTTGTTGCGCAGTTCCTCGGCCTCGTAATTGACCAGCGGCTCCATCGCCACCAGGCAGAGCAGCTGCAGCAGGTGGTTCTGCATCATGTCGCGCAACGCGCCGGCGCCGTCGTAATAGCCGCCGCGCGTCCCCAGCCCGTCGGACTCCGCCACCGTGATCTGCACGTGGTCGACGTAGCGGCGGTTCCAGATCGGCTCGAACAGCGCGTTGGCGAAGCGCAGCGCGAGGATGTTCTGCACCGTTTCCTTGCCCAGGTAATGGTCGATGCGGTAGATCTGTCCCTCGTCGAACACCGCGCGCAGCGACGCATCGAGCGCCTCGGCCGAGCCGAGGTCGTGGCCGAAGGGCTTCTCGACGACGATCCGGTTCAGCGGGTTCCCGCGCCCCAGCCCGACGGCGCCGAGCCCGGCGGCGACGCGTGCGAACACGCCCGGCGGCGTCGACAGATAGAACACCCGCGCGGCCGGCGCGCCGGCTTCCTGCTCGGCTCGTTCGATGCGCGCGGCGAGCGCGGCGTAGGTGGCGTCCTCGTCGAAGCCGCCCGCCTGGTATTCGATGCTGGAAACGAAGGCGGCCCAGCGATCGGGATCGGGGGCTCCGCGGCGCGAATGCGCACCCAGCCCTTGCTGCATGTCGTTGCGGAACTGGTCCTGCTCGCCTCGTCGCGCCACCCCGATCACCACGAAGCGCTCGGGCAGGTGGCCGTCGAGGTAGAGGTTGTACAGCGCGGGCAGCAGCTTGCGCCGCGTGAGGTCACCGGTCGCGCCGAAGATCGCCACCACCACCGGTTGTCGCTTGGGCATCACGGCGCTCCCCATGCAGAGTGGAACACACCATCGCGATCGGTGCGCTCGTAGGTGTGCGCGCCGAACAGATCGCGCTGGGCCTGGATCAGGTTCGCCGGCAGCCGTGCGCTGCGCATGCCGTCGAAATACGCGAGTGCCGCGGCCAGCGCCGGAGCGGGAATGCCGGCATCGATCGCCACGCGCAGCGTCGCGCGCAGGCCGTCGACGCTGTCGTCGAGCGCCCGCACCGCAACCGGCGCCGCCAGCAAATTCGGCAACACGGGATCGGACGCGAACGCGGCGGCGATCGGGTCGAGGATCGCGGCGCGGATGATGCAGCCGGCGCGCCAGATACGTGCGACCGTGGCGAGCTCGGTACCGAACCCGTACTCCGCCGATGCCTGCGCGATCTGCGCCAGGCCCTGCGCGTAGGCGATCCAGGCACCCGCATGGTACGCACGTTCCAGCGCCTCCAGCGCCACGGCGCGATCGAGCGGTGCCGCCGGGGGGTCGGAATACAACGGCGCCAGGCGCAGTCGCTCGGTCTTGTACGCCGAGAGCTCGCGTGCGCTGACCGCCGCGTCGATCGCCGGCACCGGCACGCCCAGGTCCATCGCGTCCTGCGAACTCCATTTGCCGGTGCCCTTGGCGCGCGCGCGATCGAGCACCGCATCGACCAGCGCGCCCGCGCCGTGTGGCTCCGGCGTGCGCAGCACCTCGACCGTTATCTCGACCAGGTAACTCTGCAGCCTCCCGGCATTCCAGCGTGCGAACTCGGCCGCCATCTGTTCGTTGCTCATGCCGAGGCGGCGGCGCATCAGGTCGTAGCACTCGGCGAGCATCTGCATCAGCGCGTATTCGATGCCGTTGTGGATCATCTTCACGTAATGGCCCGCCGCGCCCTCGCCCATCGGCGCCACGCAGGGCTCGTCCCCGACGCGCGCCGCCGCGCTCTCGAGCAGCGGGCCCAGCCGCTCCCACGCGCGCTGGCCGCCGCCGGGCATCATGCTCGGCCCGTGGCGAGCGCCGCTCTCGCCGCCCGAGACGCCCATGCCGACGAACTCGATGCCGTCGGCCGCGAGCTCGGCGATGCGCCGCGTGGTGTCGCGATGGAAGCTATTGCCGGCATCGACGATGAAATCCCCGCGCGCGAGCAACGGGCGCAGCCCCGCGACCACCGAGTCGACGGTAGGGCCCGCCGGCACCAGCAGCAGCACCACGCGCGGGATACGCAGCGCGGCGACGAATTCCGCCAGGTCGTCGAAGCCCTGGATGTTGTCGGCGGGGAGTTCGCGCAGCTCGGCCGACTTGCTGCGGTCACGGCTGTAGCCTGCGACCACGTTGCCGCGATCGGCCAGGTTCAGCAGCAGGTTCATTCCCATCGTGCCGAGCCCGATCAGTCCGAGCTCGAATTGCGTGGCCTTGGCCATCAGACGGTCCTCCGGGTGCGGCGATCGAAGCGCTGCGCGGGGAAATAGTGCGTCATCAGCATGGCATTGGATGGCCGAATATTGAATCATGGTTCGCAAGGGCGCCACTATCTCGTTCCAGCACGGTTGTCACTCGCAACAAAGTGCGATATGTTCCGCACACAATGAAGGGCTTGGCTTGTCACCTCAACACGATACAGATTCCTGAACTGAGCAGAATCACTTATTAATAATCGGAATGTAGTGTCCAAGGAGGGAATATGATTCGCAGGATTGCGGCGGTCTGCTTTGCCGTATTCATTTTGGGCGGTTGTGCATCTGCACCGAAGCAGACCTTCAATGCCGAAGCTAATGCTGATCTCAAGAAAATCGCGGTGCTGACACCGCCTGCTCCGCCTGAAATCTCTGTGGTCATTCTCAATCATCCCGGCATGCAGTTCGGCTTGGTTGGGGGCTTGATTGCGGCTGCGGAGATGTCGGGAAAGACCAGCAGCTATCAGTCCGCCGTCGCCGGTCAGGAACCGGATTGGACGTCGCATGCCATCGCGGCGGTCAAGAATGAACTGGCGGCAATAGGGTACACGGTTGTGGATCAGCCGGTAGTCCGCAAGCAGGGATCGGATTTTCTGGACAGCTATCCTGCCAGCGACGTCGACGCGTACCTGGATTTCAAATTCAATATTAGTTATGTCGCCTCTACCCCAACATCGGATTACGTACCGGGAGTGACGCTGAGCGCGCGCCTCGTCGAGCGCAAGTCAAAATCCGTGCTGTATGAAGAGCAATACAGCTACGGCCATTCGAACCCCTATCTGAAGACCGTGCATCTCGCCAGCGATGAAAAATATCGCTACGCTGACATCGATACCCTGAAAACGCACGGAACAGAAAGCCTCTCTGGTTTGACGAACGGAATTGATGCGATTGCTCAGCGGGTCGCACAGCACATCAAGCCAAAACACGCTAGTCAGACGGTCGTGAGTCAGTGAGTCTGGTAACAGCGCAACCAGCCACGGTATTGATCTTGGCGGCGATATGCGCTGCTTGCGCTCCGATCAACTACAGTCAGCGCATGCAGTCCGCAATCGTCTGCTGCGAGCAATATCGGGATGTACACTACCGTCCGATCGAGTTCAACGACCCTCAGCGAATAGCGGTCGGCGCAGAAGGCGACCCAGTGCGCAGATTCGCCGAGGGTATCAGTTATTTCGCGGCATTCGATTTGCCGGTCTATGAGCGTGCGTATGAGTTACGGATCGTAAGTGAGCCCGTTGGAGATCAGCTTTTCATTCCTACGGTCGTATTGCTTGACGATAATTATCGGGAGATTCATCGCATAGAACCGGACGTGTTCGAATATTCGAACGGTGTATTGAAGCACGCCTTCTTCATCAATTACGATCAGCGGGAAGCAAGCTACCTGATTGTCTATGCACGCAAGGATGATTCAGGAAATGCGATGAATGCGGTCTCCGTGGCGGCGGCCACCATACCAATCACTGGAAAGCCATTCGTGTTCTATTACACCCATCATCGGGAAGTGACATCCACCATCCGGACCGCTCCTGGCGGTCGCTTGGAAGTCACGGCCACTTTGTATGCCCCGCGGATCGTCGGCCAAGACAATGCCAAAGACGCTGACGGGCCGAAAGTATCTGGCAAGGCCTCTGAGCCACGCTGACAACTCTGCTGCCGTTGTGGCGGCGCCTGATTACAGAGCCGGCTCTGACGCTCTCGGAGGAACGCTCGGATAGTTGCTTGGAAGGATATGCGTGGGCGCATCGACGGCTCGCGCAACCGGCAGAGACCCGATCAGCCCGAGCTCGAATTGCGTGGCCTTGGGCATCAGACGGTCCTCCGGGTGCGGCGATCGAAGCGCTGCGCGGGGAAATGGCGCGTCATCGCCGAGCCTGCGGGGCCGAGCAGCAGCTGCGCCCGGCGGTTGATACGGTGGAACAGCGGCACCAGATCGCGGTCGTGGCGGCCCGCGGCGGCATCGGCAAGCACGAAGCGCTCCAGCGCGGCCTCGGCTTGCTGCCAGTCCGCGGGGCGTGACCCGAGCAGCGTCGCGAGGTCGTCCAGATCCGCCTCCAGCACGGCCTGTCCGATCTCGTCGTGACGCTGCAGGTGCCGCGCGAGCCGGAACGCGACGTGGAGCTGGTGGTCGTGGTAGGCGTCGCCGGTGTGCAGCGCGCGCAGCGAACGCACCAGGTGCTCGTGGAGGCCTCTCACCACGCTCGGTCGCGGCGCCGGCGCATCGACCTCGGGCAGTTCGATGCCGAGGATCTCCGCGAGCGCCTCGATCGCGAACAGATCGGTTTCCGAACACCAGCGCAGATTGATCATTACGTCCGACCCGGGCGGCGGCTCGCGCAGCGTGGCGCCGAGCGCAAGGTGATTGGTCAGCGTGAACGCGAAGTAGTAGACGCGGATCGCATCGAGGTCGACCGGCCGCCCGCTCAGCTCGGCGTAGCGCGTGTACAGCGCGTCGAAATCCCCGTAACCGATCACGGTGTCGCGGATCCGCCAGCCGGCGAGATCCATCATCGGATCGCCGATGTGCCCCAGCTCGAGATCGAGCGCCGCCAGCACACGCCCGCCGCCATGGTGGAACTGTCCGCCGTCCCACAGCACCGGCGCCTCGCGCCCGCGCGTGTCGGGCCAGTTGCGCTTCAGCCAGCCGAGGCAGAACTCCATCAGCGGTTCCGGATGCCGCTTGCGTTCGCGGAAGATCTGTTCGTAGCGCTGGATGCCGAGGCGCCCCGACTCCGCCGGCGTCGCGGCGCGGCGTATGCCGGCCTCGACGAACGGCTGCAGCGGCAGCGCGTGCAGCCTCGCCAGCAGCTGCAGGTAGTGATCGACCACCGCACGCCGCTCGTCGTCACCGGTCCCGGCGAAGTCCTCGCGCCCGGGAACCCGGTCCATCACGTAGGCGGGTGGATCCTCGATCCAGCCGTGCACGCGCGCCACCGGGATGCCGAAGCCGTGCAGCAGCGACTGGAAGCGCATCTCGTGCTCCAGCGGAAACACCATCGGCATGTCGGTGCGCTCGCCGCGCACGCAGAGCGCGAGCCGTTCACCCTCGCACTCCAGTTCGACGAACCACACCGGCCGCCAGCGCGCCTGGCGCTCGATGCGCAGCACGCGCCCCCCCAGGCGTTCGTGCAGCCAGTCCGCGATCTTCGCCTCGGCCGTCCGCTCCCCGTCGTCCATCGCATCGTCCTCCGCCGGCCATCGCGGTCGAACCCGCGCTCGCCACCAAGCATATCGCAAGCCGGGTGGATCGAAGTGCATCGCCTCTTCGTGGATAATCGCCCCGTCATGGAACCTGCCGCGCGGCCTGGACCGGCCGACTGCACACGCCTCGTGCAGGCCCATGCGGGACAGGCATGGCGCTCGGCACCATCCGCCGGCAAGCGGAGTTGAAATGAGGAGAATAAAATGAAGTTCCCGATTGCCGTCGAACCGGGTAGAGATACCACGGCTTTCGGTGTAGTAGTACCCGATCTGCCGGGGTGCTTCCCGGCGGATGACACGCTCGAGGAGGCCTACACGAACGCGGTGGAGGCGATCGAGGCATGGGTGCTACGTGGCATCGACCGCTTCGCGGCACGCTCGGGCGAGACTCGCAGCGGGTTCCCGGCCCGTGCGGCGCTGGATGAGATGCGCCGCGCGTAGAACCCGCGTGAACACGGATCGACGCTGATGAAAAAAACCACTCGAACGAACCGCGCACGACGACTCGATCCCCCGCTGCCACCACCCACCGACTGGCGCACCACGGATACCCACGAACTGGTCAAACGCAAGCTTCGTGCGCGCGAAGAACGTCATCGGATCACGAATCTGGATCCGACGCAGCCGGTATTCTCGAATTTCGAGGTGCGATCGCCGAGCGGCATGGTCTACCGGGCCGAGGTTCGCGATCTGCTCACGCGCCAATTCTCCTGCACGTGCACCGATTTCCGCATCAACGGGCTCGGTAGCTGCAAACATCTGGAAGCGATCCTGCTGCAGCTTGGCCGGCGCCATCGCGCCGAGTACAAGGCGGCGCAACGGCTGGGTTCACCGCGCGTGGACATCGTGCCCGATGCCGCAGCGCAGGGCCTGCGCATCGACCGCAACCTTACGAAGCTCTCGCGCGCTCTGCGCGGGTACTTCGATGCTCACGGATTGCAGCGCTGCGACATCGAGCCGGAGACACTGCTCGCGCAGCTGCGCGCTTCGCGCAGCAGACGACTTCGCATCTCGCAGGACGTGCCAGCGTGGATCGAGGTACGCCGCCGTGAGCGCGATCGCATCCTTGGCCGGCGTGACTATCTCGCCGGCATTGCCGCGGGCACGCATCCCGAACAGATCACGCACAGTCCGTTACTGCCGTACCAGCGCGAGGGCATGCTCCATCTGGCGTTCACCGAGCGTGCACTGCTCGCCGACGAGATGGGACTGGGCAAGACCATCCAGGCCATCGCCGCCTGTGCGCTGCTCGGGCATCTCGGCAAGGCGCAGCGTGTGCTGATCGTGACGCCTGCCTCGCTGAAAGCGGAGTGGGAAGAGCAGATCCGCCGCTTCACGGACCTCCCGGTCGGACTCGTGTACGGCGCTCGGGGAGTGCGCGTACGGATGTACGCGGCCGAGGATCCGCCGTTCTTCACCATCGCCAACTACGAGCAGATCGTCACCGACAGCCTGGACATCAACGCGCGGCTGCGGCCCGATATCGTGGTGCTCGATGAGGCGCAGCGCATCAAGAACTGGTCCACGAAGACCGCCCAGGCGGTCAAGCGGCTGGAGAGCCGCTACGCCTTCGTGCTGACCGGAACTCCGATCGAGAATCGTATCGACGAGTTGCGTTCGATCGTGGATTACCTCGACCCCGCACTGCTCGGCCCGCTGTTCCGCTTCAATCGCGAGTACTACGAGTTCGACGACAAGGGCCGGCCAGCCGGTTACCGCAATCTCGACCGGCTGCGTGAGCGCGTACACCCGGTCCTGCTTCGCCGACGCAAGGCGGATGTGGAGACCGAACTTCCGGATCGTACGGATCGCAACCTGTTCGTCGCCCTGACGCCGGCGATGCGCGATGAATATACGCCCGTCGCACGACAAGTCGCCGAACTGCTGGCGATCGCGCAGCGCCGGGCCCTGTCGCCGAAGGAACAGGATCTGCTGATGCTGCGGCTGAACATGATGCGCATGATCTGCGACACTCCAGGCATCATGAAGAACAATCCCTCTCGCGAATGTCCGAAACTCGACGAACTCGCGCGCGTGCTGGACGAGTGTCTCGCCGATGCCGATGTGAAGGTCATCGTGTTCTCCGAATGGACCGGCATGCTGGAGCGCGTGCGCGAGTGGGCCGACAGCCAGCGTATCGGTTATGCCTGGCACACCGGTGATGTCCCGCAGAAGCGACGCCGCGCGGAAATCCTGGCCTTCCGCCAGGATCCGGCGTGCCGGCTGTTCCTCAGCACCGACTCCGGTGGCGTGGGGCTCAACCTGCAGAATGCCAGTGTCGTGATCAACTGCGATCTTCCGTGGAACCCGGCGCGACTCGAGCAGCGCATCGCGCGCGCCTGGCGCAAGAACCAGTTGCGCGCCGTCACCGTGGTGAACCTGATCGCCGAGGACACCATCGAGCACGGAATGCTGGCGTCGCTCGCGCAGAAGACCGAACTCGCGCAGGGCGTGCTGGACGGCATGGGCAACCTCGCGCAGATCAAGCTCAAGGGGGGAAGACAGGCATTCCTGAAACGGCTGGAGCAGGTAATGGCGGCACCGCCGCCGGAAGGGACGCCGACACCGAGGACGCCGCCATCCGATCCGGCGGCGAACTTCGCCGCGCGCGCCCGCGAATTACTGGGCGATGGCCTCGAACAATGCGAAGAAACCCGGGTGCCGGGCGCACCGGATCCGGTCATCGTCGCCGTGGTACGGGACGGCGCCGATCGCGAACGCGTGGAGACCGTATTCGCCGAGACCACATGGCCCGGTGCTCCACCGGTATTGCAGGTAATCGACGCCATCACGCGGCAAGCGCTGGACAAGCTCGCGGCGACCGGCATGATCAGCATCCACACACGGACGACTCGGTCACTGTTGCCCGCGGCGACGTGAAGGAGGGAGGCTCCGGGTCGCCGACTGCGTGCCCCCCTCACAACCGGCCGATCACGTCGTCCGCGAAACGCTTGATGCCGTCGATCTTGGCGGAGACCGGTGCCTTGGGATCGACGCCATAGAACAGCCACGGCATCGTGCATGCGACGTCGACACCCATGTCGCGCATGGCGCGATAGCCGTCGGCGCCGAACGCGTCGCTGCAGCCGAAGGACAGGATCCGGAACGGCTCCGCCGCGCGCTCCGAGGCCGCGCGCAGCGTGCGCACTTCCCCGATCAGGGCGTGCAGTTCAGCGAGGCTGTGGAGGTCCGCGATCCAGCCGTCGTTCTGCACTGCGCGGCGCAGCGCGGGCTTCGAGAAGCCGCCGACGTAGACCGGAATCGGCGCGGTCGGGGCGGGACGCATCTTGAGCGGTGCGAAATCGTAGAACTCGCCGTGGTGCTCGACCCAGTCACCCGACCAGAGCTTGCGCAGCACCGTGATCATCTCGTCGGCGCGCTTGCCGCGCTGCCCGAACTGCTGGCCACCGGCGGCGAACTCCTCCGGCATCCAGCCCATGCCGGCGCCGAGCGCGATGCGATTGCCGGTCAGGGCGGCCGCGCTGGAAAGCAGCTTCGCGACATGAAAGGGGTTGCGCGCCGGAAGCACGTAGACGCTGGTGTAGAACCACAGCTTCTTCGTCGCGGTCGCCATCGCCACGGCTGCCAGCCAGGGATCGACGAACGGGTCGTCCGCAGCGAAGCGCGGCACGCCGTCCGGCGTGTAGGGATACGGGACGGAAAGCGTTTGCGGGTAGATCAGGTGATCCGGCAGCGTGACGACGTCGAAGCCGCTGTGCTCGGCCGCAACCGCGAGCGGAACGAAGTCCGCGGGATCGGTGAAGGCGATCGAAACTCCGAATTGCATGGCGGTGGCGCTCCTCGCATTGGCCGTGTCGCGCAGCATGAAACGGACGAGCGCCGGCAGCATCATCCCGGTAGATGAATCGCCGGCCGAGCAGATGGCGGATGTCGTGAGGCACCCGGAATTGGCCGACATCACCCGTTCGAATGAGATTTCGGCACCTCATGGGCAGTCCGTCCCCTGCAACGGGTTGCACAAAGCGGGCGCAGGCGCTGAAATCCGCGCATGGCCCGACTCCGTCGAATCAATGAGGAGGTTCCCGGTGAACGATGCAGAACGCGCAATTCTCGACGGTTCGGCTTGGGCGGACTTCTGCGACCGCCTGAAAGCGATCGGCCCGCTGGTGCTCGGCGACCAGGTACCCAGGGACGCGTTGACGGCGGCCGAGGGCTACCGCTACCTGAGCCGGCTGCTGCGCGGTGGGCTGGAGGCGTTCCTCGAGTACGGTGACCCGCTCTTCCCCCAACTGCGGTGTCCTGCGCACGAGACGCTCAAGCTTGGCGCGGACAATCCCGACAACCGCTACGAGAGTTGCGCGATCGACGCCGCCCACGACTACCGCATCAGCGGTACCCGCGGCACCGTCGACTACCTGGGCTTCGGTGCCGTGATCAACCGGTACGCGTCGGGCGGCGGCATGGAGACCACGGGCTACATCGATGCCAGGGACATGCAGATCGGCCCGGACGGACGCTTCGAGCTGATCGTGAGCCAGCGCGAACACCCGGGCAACTGGCTTCGCATGGGGCCCGCGACCAACTCGATCAATGTGCGGCAGACCTTTCAGGATCGACGCAGCGAACGTCCCGCGGAATTGCGGATCGAGCGCATCGGCGCGGCAGGCGAGTATCCGCAACCGCTCGATGCCGCACAGCTCATGCGCGCACTGCAGGGTGCGGTCGGCTTCGTGCACGGCAGCGCCGTGATGTTCGAGAACTGGGCCGAGAGCTTTCTGCCGACGCTGAATCGGCTGCCACCGGCGGACCAGGAGTACTGCCGCAGGATCGGCGGCGACCCCAACATCTTTTACTTCCATGGCGCATGGCGTCTCGCACCCGACGAAATGCTGGTCATCACCGCGCCGCGCATACCGCAATGCCAGAGCTGGAACTTCCAGCTGAGCAACTGGTGGATGGAATCGCTCGACTACCGCTACCACCGGATCCACGTCAACAAGCACACCGCTCGCTACGAGCCCGACGGCAGCGTCCGGATCCATGTCGCACACCGCGATCCCGGGTTGCCGAACTGGATCGATACCGCCGGGCACGGCACGGGCACGATGTGCTGGCGCTGGATAGGTGCTGGCGAGCATCCCCTGCTCGACGCCGAGGTGCGCCGTATCTGAGCATCCGCGCCGGCGCCGTTCGCCGGAACGAAACGCAGTGGCCACGGCGGCCTCACACCTCGCCGCACGGGGCGCTCATTGCGGTTCGTCGACGTACCGCGGTGTCGGGTAGTACGGGGCGGTGGACCCGAGGTCGCCGCGCGCGCGTTCCAGTTCGGCACGCGCCACCGTCCGCAGGTGCACCTCGTCCGGCCCGTCGAGGAAATGCATCGCGCGTCCCCAGGTCCACAGGAACGACAACGGTGTGTCGGGTGTCAGCCCCATGGATCCGAAGACCTGGATCGCGCGATCGACGACCAGCGTCTGCAGGCGCGCGGCGACCAGCTTGATCGCGGACACATCCACCTTCGCCGCGCCGTTGCCGTGGCGATCCATCGTCGCGGCCGCGCGCAGCACGAGCAGTCGTGCCTGGTCGATCTCGACCCGCGACCATGCGATCCAGTCCTGGACATTGGCATGCTCGGCAAGGTGCCTGCCGAAGGCCTTGCGCGTCAGCGCGCGCTCGCACATGAGCTCCAGCGCGAGCTCGCACTGCCCAATGGTGCGCATGCAGTGGTGCACACGCCCGGGGCCCAAGCGCGCCTGGGCGAGCGCAAAGCCCCTTCCGGCCTCGCCGAGCAGGTTCGATCGCGGCACCCGCACGTTGCGCAACAGCAGCTCGCAATGCCCCTCGGGCGCGTGGTGATGCATGATCGGGACGTTGCGCAGCACGTGCAGACCCGGCGTATCCATCGGCACCAGCACCATCGAGTGACGCTGGTGCGGCGATGCCTGCTCGTCGGTGATGCCCATGACGATGCACAGCCGGCAGTTCGGATGCATGGCGCCGGTCGTGAACCACTTGCGGCCGTTGATCACCAACTCGTCGCCCTCGCTCCGGATCGAGGTGCGGATGTTGGTCGCGTCCGACGAGGCCACGTCCGGCTCGGTCATCGCGAAGCAGGAGCGGATCGATCCGTCCAGCAGCGGTTCGAGCCATCGCTCGCGCTGCTCCCCGGTGGCGAACAGGTGCAGCAACTCCATGTTGCCGGTGTCGGGCGCGTTGCAGTTGAACACCTCCGGGGACCAGGGCACGCGCCCCATGATCTCGGCAAGCGGCGCGTATTCGAGGTTGCCGAGCCGTGTTCCCGGCTCGTCGTCGCGCAGGCCCGGCAGGAACAGGTTCCAGAGTGCTTCGTCGCGTGCCCTCGCCTTGAGGGGCTCGACAACGTCGAGCGGGTACCTCCCGCCCCCGGCAGCACGCAACCAGGCATCGTTGCGTGGCAGCACGTGCTGGCGCATGAACGCCTGCAGGCACTGCCGCATCTGCTGTACCGCCCCGGCGTACTCGAAGTCCATCGCCTGCCCCCCCTCTACGCGGATTCGATGGCTTCGATGGCGCGTCGTGCGAATACCACACCGAGACGCCCCACGTCCTGCGCGTTTTCCGCACTGGCCACGCCGCTCGCGGCACGCGAGGCGATGCCCTCGAAGATCACCGCGAGCCGGAACAGCGCGAACGCGCTGTGGAATGGCACGAGACAACCGGACTCCGGCGCACATGCGCTATAGGCGTCCAGGTACTCGGCCTGCGTCGGGATGCCGAGCGCCGCGAGATCGCGGTCCCGCATGCCCATGTATTCGTCGCTCCGCAGCCGCCACGCAAGTGCACTGTAGGCAAGATCCGCGAGCGGGTGCCCCAGGGTGGCGAGTTCCCAGTCGAGCACCGCAACCACGCGCGGCTCGGTCGGGTGGAACATCAGGTTGCCGATCCGGAAATCGCCGTGGGCGATCGTCGTGACATCGTCGTCCGGCAGATGCGCGGGCAGCCACTGGATCAACTGCTCCACTTCGGGAATCTCGCGCGTCCTGGACAATGCCCACTGCCGTGACCAGCGCGCGATCTGGCGCTCGAAGTAGTTGCCCTGGCGCCCGAAGTCCGCGAGGTCCTGCGCGCGCCAGTCGACGTGATGAAGCGCAGCCAGGGTCTCGGCCATCGCCAGCACCATGGACCGACGGTCGCACGCCGCAACGCCGGGCAAGCTGCAGTCGGCGAACACCCGTCCCTCCACGCGCTCCATCACGTAGAAGGCGGTGCCGATCAGGTCGGGATCCGCGTGGTACAGCAACATGCGCGGGACGGGAACCCCGGTGTTCGCCAGCGCCGACATGATGCGGTACTCGCGGTCGATCGCGTGTGCCGAGGGCAACAGCGGCCCGGCGGGTCGCTTGCGCAGAACCAGCCGCCGCTGCGCATAGTCGACGAAGAAGGTCGGATTGGACTGGCCACCATCGATGCGCTTCAGCACCATGGCGCCGCTCGCACCCTCGATCCGCTGACGCAGGAATTCGTCCAGTCGCACCATGCAGTCGCTGCTCGTGCCGTCGAGTCGGTCGGCTGCGCTCATCGCACGCTGCCTCGCCAGTGATGCCGGCTCAGCCGGGCATGGTCTCGAGTTCGCGCACGAGCGCGTTCAGGAACCCGATCACCTGGCCGCCATCGAGCGCGCGGTGATCGAACGTGAGCGAGGGGCGCAGCACGGGTCGCACCTCGACACGATGGCCGCCGTTCCCGTCCTCGATCGCAACCGGTGCATGCAGCATGCCTGGAAGCCCCAGCAAGGCAACCTGCGGCGGGTTGATGATCGCCTCGGCGCGCAGCACCGGCCCCAGCGAACCCGGGTTCGAGATCGTGAAGGTTCCACCCTCGAGCTCCCCGGCGCGCAGCGTCCCTTCGCGTGCCCGTGTCGCAGCCCCGGCAATCGCATCATTCAGTTCCACCAGCGACAAGCGCCCCGCGTCCCGTATCACCGGCACGACCAGCCCCTCCGGCGTGTCGACCGCAATGCCCAGGTTCACGACCTGCCAGTGCAGCGTGTGCGAATCGGTGAAGGTCGCGTTCAGCGCGGAGTGCTCGGGGAGCAGCCGGCAGACGGCGGCAGCGACGAAGCTCAGCACGGACAGGCTCGCGAGGTTCTGCGCCTTGCGCTGCGCGTTGAGGCGGGCGCGCTCGGCCAGCATGGCGCCGAGATCGATCTGCATATCGGCGGTGAGGTGCGGCGCGGTGCGCGCCGACTCCGCAAGCCGACGGGCGATGGTACGTCGTCGCAGCGAGTTCGGTCGCGCATCGCAGGGAATCGCGGCGTAACCGGCCGGGATTTCCGCCGCGCCGGATGCGTCCGCAGGTGCAGACTTCGGCGACGATGGGCCGGCGTCACCGACACCCGCCGCCCGCAACACATCGTCACCCGTGATGCGCCCGCCAGGGCCCGTGCCCACCAGCGACGCCAGGTCCACAGCATGCTCGCGCGCAAGCTGACGCACTCGCGGCGGGAGTCGGCCCGTATCCGAACCCGCCGATCCCGCCACCGCAGCGGCCACCGCCTCGGCGCTGGTGCCTGCCGCGGTCCACCAGCCGACCAGGTCGCCGACCTTCAGCTCGTCTCCTTCGTCCGCGACCCGGCGCGCAAGCACACCGTCATCGTCGGCGGTGATCTCCGCCAGGGTCTTGTCGGTCTCGACCTCGTAGAGGACCTGGCCTGCGGTGTAGGCCGCCCCCGGCTCGATGTGCCAAGCCACCAGCTTCGCGTTCTCCACCGACCCCATGTGCGGGATGCGGAGCTCCTTCAGCGTCGTCATCCGGGCGCTCCCTCCTCAGGTACCGTGAAGCTCGCGCGCGGCTGCGGCAATCTCGTCGACCGAGGGAATGCACAGCTGCTCGAGATCGTTGTGCTGCGGCAGCGGGACGTCCTTGGCCGCGACCCGCCGGATCGGCGCCTCGAGGTCGAAAAACGCCCGCTCCTGGATCTGCGCCGCGATTTCGGCTCCGGGGCCGGCGGTCTTCATGGCCTCGTGCACGATCATGGCGCGGTGCGTGCGCCTGACCGATGCGAGCACCAGTTCCCAGTCGAGCGGTACCAGCGAGCGCAGGTCGATCACTTCGATCTCGATGCCCTCGCCGGCGAGTCGCGCAGCCGCCGCGAGCGTGCGCTCGACCATCGACCCGTAGGTGATCGCGGTCAGCGCGTTGCCGGGGCGACGCACGATGCCCTTGCCGATCGGCACGATGAACTCCGGGTCGAGCGGCACCTCGCCCTTCTGGAAGCCCAGGCTGTTGACGCTGTGGAACAGCACAGGGTTCGGCTCGCGCAAGGCGGCCGTCATCAGGCCCTTGGCATCGGCCGCGGTCGAGGGAACCACGACCTTGAGCCCGGGGAAATGCATGCCCAGCACCTCGGGGCAGCTCGAGTGCTCGGAACCCGCGCCGCCCATGACGCCGATCGGGAAGATCACGACGGCGGTCATCGCCACGTCGAGGCCGTGCATATAGCGCCACTTGCCAAGCTTCTGGAAGATCTCGTCGCCGGCGATCAGCGCGAAATCGCCGAAGCCCATGTTGATCACCGGCTTCATGCCGGCGATCGCGGCACCGGCCGCGACACCGGCCTCGAAGGCTTCGGCGATGCCGCTATCGATCACGCGCTCGGTACCGAACTCGGCCGCAAGACCCTTCTCCGCACCGAACCAGCCACCGGTGGCGACGCCCTGGCCGAGAACGAAGATCCGCTCGTCGCGGCGCATCTCCTCCACCAGTGCAAGGCCCATCGCCGCGTTGTACGGCATCGTCGTCGTGCGTTGCTCAGCCATGATAGAGATTCCGGTAGATGACGGACGGATCCGGCGACGCCGCGGCCATCGCCGCCTCGTACGCCGTCTGTACCTGCGCCTCGGCCGCATCGCGCAACGCCTTCGCAACCTCGGGCGCCAGGTGCTCACCCAGGACCGGGAGCGGATCCCGGTACTGTTCGGCGTAGCGCGCGTCACGATAATTCTGCGGGTCACCTGCATAGTGACCACGGCGACGGAACACCTTGGCTTCGATCAGCGTGGGTCCTTCGCCGGCACGGGCGCGCGCGATCGCGGCTGCCGTGGCCTCGTGCACCGCGACGGCGTCCTGGCCATCGACGATCACGCCTGGAATCCCGTAACCCGCCGCGAAGTCCGCGATGTTTTCGGTGGGACACACAGCGCCGAGCTTCGTGCCGACCAACAGACCGTTGTTCTCGCAGAAATAGATCAGCGGCAGCTTCCACGCCGCCGCGTGAACCAGCGTTTCGTGAAACGTTCCGCGCGAGGCGGTGCCGTCGCCGAAGTTCGCGAGTGCCACCTGCCCGCTGCGGCGCAACTTCGCCGCCAGCGCCGCACCGGCCGCGAGCGGGTAGACACTGCCGAGCGTCGCACCCTCGCCCATCACGCCGATCGAATAGTCGACCCAGTGCGGCACGCCGCCGCCCTTGCCACGCGTGGCGCCGGTGACCTTGCCGAGCAGATCGCCGAGGATCGGATCGGGCGCCATGCCCTTGCCGATCGCCCACGAGCAACCCCGGCCCTGGTAGAACAGGTAGTCCTCATGCTTCATGGCGGCGGTGGCGCCGATGCCGGCCGCTTCCTGCCCCTCGCCCGGATGCCACCAGCCCGCGAAGCGGTGCTCTCGCACATGGCGTTCCATGCGTGTCTCGATCGCACGCGTGATCGCCATGCGGTGGTACAGGGTCTCTGTAAAGTCGGGATCGGAGCGCGTGCGCGGTCCCGGTCCGGGTACGGAGAATGCCATGCGCCGGTCCTCTGGGTTTTTGTTGCCGATCGAACGATGAAGGCAATCGCGCATCTCGTCTTCATGCGATCGCATGAAGCCTGGTGTTCCTGCAGCAAGGGACGCGTGGCAGCGGCTTCACGCTTCCACGGCACCCGCTTTCGTCTTAGGCTTGCACACGGTCATGGCATGCCCTCCCCCGGAGCCAGTCGCACATCACCCCGGAACACAGCCCGTCCTCGATCGAAATGGATAGCACCGGAAATTCAGCGCCTTCCTGCGCATGGCGCTTCGCCATCGCCCCGATGATGGAGTGGACCGATCGCCACTACAGGTATTTCGCGCGCCTGCTGTCGCGCCGCGTGCGGCTCTACACGGAGATGGTGACCAGCGCCGCGATCGTGCACGGCGATCGCGCGCGACTGCTCGACTTCGACGCCGCCGAGCACCCGCTCGCGCTGCAACTCGGCGGCAGCGATCCGCGCGAGCTCGCCCTGGCGGCACGCATCGGCGCTGACCGGGGTTACGACGAGATCAACCTGAACTGCGGCTGTCCGTCGGACCGCGTGCAATCGGGGCGCTTCGGCGCCTGCCTGATGGCCGAACCCGCGCTGGTCGCCGACTGCGTCGCCGCGATGCAAGCCGCGGTGGCGGTGCCGGTCACCGTGAAATGCCGCATCGGCATCGACCTGCGTGATTCGTACGAGGAACTCGCCGCGTTCGTCTCCACGATCGCCGCGGCAGGCGCGCGGACGGTGATCGTGCACGCGCGCAAGGCCTGGCTGCAGGGCCTGTCACCGAAGGAGAATCGCGAGATCCCGCCGCTGCACTACCCGACCGTGTACCGCCTGAAACAGGACTTCCCGGCGCTGCGGATCGTGATCAACGGCGGCATAGCCTCGCTCGATGCGTGCACCGCACACCTCGAGCATGTGGACGGCGTGATGCTTGGGCGCGCCGCGTATCATGATCCCTGGTTGCTCGCGCGCGTGGATTCGCGGCTGTTCGGCGACACCGACCCGCTGCGCACGCGCCACGAGGCGCTGGAAGCCTTCCTGCCGTACGTGGAGCGCGAACTCGCGCACGGACGGCGGCTGTGCCAGCTGAGCCGCCACGTGCTGGGACTGTTCCACGGATGCCCTGGCGGCAAGCGTTTCCGCCGATACATCGCCGAACACGCCTACCGCGCGGACGCCGGCATGGGGGTGCTGCGCGCCGCGGCCGCGCTGGTCGCACGCGAGCCCCCCCACCCGTAGGTTCGGCCTGCGGCCGAACAATGTCCGCGCAGGTTCGGCCTGTGGCCGAACAAATCATGTCCGGGCGCAGCCCGGACCTACGGCCGAACGAATGTCCGCGTGCGGCCGAACGAATGTCCGCGTACGGCCGAACGAATGTCCGCGTAGGTTCGGCCTGCGGCCGAACAATGTCCGGGCGCAGCCCGGACCTACGCGAACAGGTAGTCCGACACGACGGTCGAGGCGGTCCCTGTGGCGAAGCCGAGCACCGCGAGTTCACCGGAATCCACCAGCGCGTTGGCCGCAGCCGAGGTGAACAGGAACAGCGCCGAGTCGGTGCCGTTGTCGACCGCGAACAGCCGCGTGTCGCCGGAGCCGTACGCCCCGGTCGCCGAACCGATCGCTGCCGCCGCACTGACCGCGGTGATCGCGCCAGCGATGTTGCCGGTCACTATCACGAGTTCGGCCAGCTCGGAGAAGCCGCCTGGCCCGGCCACCGCCACCGCGTTGTCGACCACACCGTCGCCGTTGCCGATCGACAGCGCCGATTGTGCGAACACGAAACGGTCACTGCCGCTCGCGAAGTCGCCGATCCGGTCGGTGCCGGCCAGCGAGTCGAACACGAAGTGGTCCGCTCCGGCCCCGCCGCTCAGCGAATCGGCTCCGGCGCCGCCGATCAGCGTGTCCGCGCCACCGCCGCCGCTCAGCCACTCCAGCATGTGGATCAATCGCTCGAGCTTCGGCGTTGTCGGGCCGAGGTCTTGCTTCAGTTCGGGAGGCACCTCATGCTGAATCACATGCCAGCGTTGCTGGATCAGGTCTCGACGGGTAGCATTCACGCCGTGGGCGATATGGTGTTGGATTCGACAACCGCATCATGCCAGAAACGGCCGCCACGCTCTCTTCCTTTTCGCGCACCATCGCAAAACATCAATGCTACCGCACGCGTTTTGCAAGAGACTCATACGCCATGCCACATCCCTATAGCACAGATCACGAGATTATCGAGTTCGCCTCTGGTCATCCTGCGCGTGGGAGCATATCAATGGGGAGAGTAGTTACAAATGAAGATTGATTTTAAGCTTTTCAATAACGTTGAGATCTATCCGTTTTACGAACTTCTAGACAATCCAAGGGGTAAGAGTTTTCATCGAGGCGGCCCGTTATGGGAGGACTGGGAAGGCTGTCAATGTTTTCGGCACAGAAGGTCAGGCTTGGCCATTGACCATAAGCCATTCCCATATGCCGGGAAGTTTCACGTAACAAATAAGAAGCTGGCTTGGTGTGGGCCAGTTTGCGATCATTATGGCCACCAGGTGGCGGACTTCAGCAGTAGAATCTTACCGTATAAATTTTTGGATGATATTTATTACTGTTTTGCAAATCGATTTAGTGACGGCTTTACGAGTCTTGATGGGGCTCCGGTTTTTTTTAAGGCCATACTGGAATGGTTTGGCGTTCCGAAAAGCAGGGTTGTAATTATCAATAGTCCGGTAATCGTTGAAGAGCTAGTTTGTGTGCCTCAAATGGAAGAGGTGGGCGTCGGCCCAAAGGATGAATATTTGGAGTTGCTGACCCAAAATGAGCGTACGGCAGAAATTAATCCGAGACCAATTGGAAAAAAATACTATATCTCTCGGGCGGGAATGTCCGCGAGGTTTGCAGGAGAGGCCTATATTGAATATCTTTTTACGCGTGCCGGATTCAAGGTGGTGCGACCAGAGTGTTTGTCTTTGAAGGAGCAGCTTGATATATATAGAAGCGCTAGTGTGCTCGTTTTCTCAGAAGGCTCGGCCCTGCATACCTTGCAACTCTTAGGTCGCGTTGATGCTGATGTCCATGTTTTTGAAAGACGTTCCGGCGCAAATTTGGCAAAAAAGTTGTTGGCTCCTCGCTGTGGTGTTTTGATCTATCACGACATAGGGGATCTTGTGTATGGGCTAAATCTGTCAGGCAACCCAGCACCTGAATTGGGAATTAATGTTCCGAATGTCGGAAAGTTATCCGAGGCACTAAGAAAGCTTGGTATTGAGTTTGATGTGTCTCTCTCGAATAATGTTTTGGATGGCCTGATTGATGTAGAGTTAAGCGCGTGGATGGCGAAGGAATGTTCCAGTAAAAGGAGCTCTGAAGAGTCTTTAAAGTTGATTCGTTCTATATTGTCAAATATTGAGAGATGAGCACGTATGCCGGTATTTTACGATGGCGTTAGGACGTTGTTTTTTTTTCACGTACCGAAATGCGGCGGCACAACTGTTGAGTCAGCGCTTCGGAATTCTGGGTACAAAATGTCTTACTTCGATGGGGGGGGAGGAAGAGACTCAGTCAATCGTGTTTTAAGGTGCTCCCCCCAGCATTGGCAAGGAAGCCTGGTTAGGGCTGCTTTTAAAACGCAATGCTTTAATTTGTTGTTTATGATTGTTCGCGATCCGCTCGCAAGAATTAAATCAGAGTTTCTTATGCGCAACAGGGGAAGAAGTCATGAGGAATTAACAGATCCACTTTTTTTTTCTTTGTGGCTAGATGATGCTTTTTCACGCTATAAAAAAAATCCGTTTGCGTACGATAACCATCTAAGGCCACAGGTTGATTTCTATATTCACGAAAACGTCATTTATAAATTTGAGATGGGGTTCCATTCAATATTTGAAGATCTCTCGGAAAGAATTGACTGCAAGGTTAACTACGATGGCATGAGACTTTTGGAGTCAAAAAAGAACTTTGGAATATCATCTGATGAGGTTAACGTTTCGAGTTACGATGAGGGTCGAATAAGGCTATTCTACCAAGAGGACTATAAGTTGTTTGGTTATTGATGCCGGCGCAGCGTTTCGACGCAAGAGGTCAAACGGGCCGAGTTCGCGGCGAGTGCGACTTGGATAGCGATGCTCGCACGCTTGGCCACGTCCGGTGTCGATCGAGGCGTTGCCACACTCGCTGCTCGCGTGCTGAGAGCCGGCCCGGGAATTTTAGAGCCGTCGCCATGCGAAAACCTGATTGGTATTGACCTCGTACGACGGAGCCAAGCTCTATGCAACCATAGAAAACGCTTGACTCCGAACGGAGTGTCTACGCGAACAGGTAGTCCGACATTGCCGTCGAGGCGGTTCCGGTGGCGAAGCCGAGCACCGCGAGTTCACCGGAATCCACCAGCGCGTCGGCCGCGGCCGAGGTGAACAGGAACAGCGCCGAGTCGGTTCCGTTGTCGACCGCGAACAGCCGCGTGTCGCCGGAACCGTACGCCCCGGTCGCCGAACCGATCGCCGCCGCCGCACTGGCCGCGGTGATCGCGCCAGCGATGTTTCCCGTCACGATCACGAGTTCAGCCAACTCGGAGAAGCCGCCCGGCCCGGCCACCGCCACCGCGTTGTCGACCACAGCATCGCCGTTGCCGATCGACAGCGCCGACTGTGCGAAGACGAAACGGTCGCTGCCGCTCGTGAAATCGCCGATCCGGTCGGAGCCCACCAGCGAGGCGAACACGAAGTGGTCCGCCCCGGCACCGCCGCTCAGCGAATCCGCTCCGGTGCCGCCGATCAGCGTGTCCGCGCCACCGCCGCCGCTCAGCGTATCGTTGTCCCCGAGCCCCGCCAGCACGTTGTTCCCCGCATTGCCGGTCAGCGTGTCGCGGAATGCCGATCCTTCGAGGTTCTCGATGCCGACCAGCGTGTCGCTGCCCGCCCCCCCGGTGGCCTGTGCGCCCGCGGCCAGCAGGCTCACCGTCACCGCCGCACCAGCGCCGGCGTAGCTCGCGGTATCGAGTCCGGCACCGCCATCGAGCGAATCGTCGCCGTTGCCGCCTTCCAGTGTGTCGTTGCCGGAACTGCCGAGCAGCGAATCCGCGCCCGCGCCGCCGAAGATCACATCGTCGCCCGGGAGTCCGTTCAGCAGGTTCGCGGCACCGTTGCCGCTCAGAGTGTCGCCGAACACAGAGCCCGAGAGGTTGGCGATGCTGATCAGCGTATCGTTGCCCGCGCCGACCGTGTTCTGCGCCCCCACCACCGCCAGATCCACCGTGACACCGCCACTCGCACTGAAGTAGGTTGCCGTGTCGGCATCGACGCCGCCGTCCAGCGTGTCGTCGCCGTCGCCGCCGTCGAGCACGTCAACGCCGCCGCCACCGATCAGCGAATCCGCACCGTTGCCACCGCGCAGCGTGTCTTTGCCCATGCTGCCGTTCAGCGTATCGCCACCGTCCAGTCCCGACAGCACGTTCGCGCCTACCGTGCCGGTGACGGTGTTGTTGCCGGCGTTGCCAATGCCGCTCGCGTCGCCGGCATCGAACAGGATCAGGTTCTCGATGCCGAAGCCGAGCGTATGACTGGTCGAGGACTGCACCGTGTCGATTCCGGCCGCCAGGTCGTCGGCGAGTTCCGCCACCACGTCCTCCGTGCTGTTCGCGTAATAGAAGTCGTCACCAGCGCCACCGTCCATCGTGTCGAGGCCCCCGGCGCCGCGCAGGGTGTCGTTGCCCTCACCACCGAGCAGATAATCGGCTCCGGCGCCGCCGAACAGCGAGTCGTTGCCGGCCCCGCCGTCGATCAGGTTCGCGTTACCACGACCGCTGAGCGTGTCGTCGTGGCTCGATCCGACCAGGTTCTCGATATTCAGCAGCGTGTCAGTGCCGGCGCCACCGGTGGCCTGCGCACCGCTCAGCGCCAGATTGACCACCACCCCTGCCAACGCCATCGCGTACGAGGCGGTGTCGCCGGTGCCAGTACCGCCGTTCAGGGTATCGTCACCGGCGCCGCCGTCCAGCGTGTCGTCGCCGGCAAGCCCCTGCAACTTGTTGTTCGCGTCGTTTCCGATCAGCACGTTGCCCCCGGCGTTGCCGTTGCCGTTGATGGCCGCCACACCATCGAGCCGCAGGTTCTCGAGGCCGAAACCGAGCGTGTAGCCGATCACGGAAACCACGGTGTCCACGCCGCCGATGCTGTCGTCGAAGTCCTCGGTCACCACGTCACCGGCGTGATCGATGTAGTAAACGTCGTCCTGGTCGCCACCATCCATCGTGTCGGCGCCCGCGCCACCGTCCAGCGTGTCCTCGCCGGTGCCACCGTAGAGCACGTCGGCGCCGGCACCGGAGGCGAGCGAATCGCTGCCCGCGAGTCCGGAAACCGTATCCTCCCCGTCACCAGTCGTGACTTCGTTGGCGCCAGCGGTTCCGGCAATGGAGTCGTTGCCTGCGCCCGAAATCAGATTCTCGAAACCGGTGTAGAGCTCACCACCGTAATTCGACGAGCCGGTAGTCATATCGACCACATAGACTCCGCTCCAGCGCGAGAGGTCGAGCGTGTCGGTGCCGCCGCCGCCGTCCATGGTCTCGCTGCCGATCTCGGCGATCATCAGGTCATCGCCGTCGTTACCGTAATAGGCGCTGCCTTCCCCGTTCGAGATGATCGTGTTGCCGCCGGAGCCGTCTTGATAGATCTCGATCCCGCTCACGGTCTGCACGCCTGAATAACCGGAGATGCTTCCCGTCTCGAAATCGAAGGTGAAGCCACCGCTGCTCACCGCGGTCGCATCGAGCGTGTCGGTGCCGCTCCCGCCGGTGACGTTGTCGAAGAAGTTGAACGGCGTGAACACGATCGTGTCGTCGCCGGCGCCCGCATTGACGTCGTCGATGTCTAGCCCGCCGGTGATCGTGTCGTTGTCGTCCCCGCCGAGCAGCGAGTCCTCGCCCGCGCCGCCGAGCAGTGCATCCGCGCCCGCGCCACCGTAGAGCGTGTCGTTGCCGGCGTCTCCGCTCAGCGAATCGGCACCGCTCGCATCCCCGCCCCAGCCCCAGTCGCCACGCAACAGATCGTCGCCGCCGCCACCTGCGACGGTGTCGTTGCCGTCGTCGCCGTAGAGCGCGTCGGCATCCGCACCACCGTCGATCACGTCGTTGCCGTAGGAGCCACCGATCAGGTCTTCGCCGGCCCCCCCGCCGAGAGAGTCGCCGCCGTCGTCGGTCACGTCCGACGCGGCACCCCAGACGGTATCGTTGCCGTTGCCGCCGAGCAGCGTGTCCACGCCCTTGCCGCCATCGAGCAGATCGGCACCGTCGCCACCGTCGACGTCGTCGGCACCGATTCCGGAATACACGGTGTCGTTGCCCCCAGCGGTCGCGATCGTGTTGCCGTGATCGAATCCGGTGTCGAGCACCGTGACCAGGTTGGCGTTCGCATCGCCGTTCACGTCCGCGCCGCCGCCGATGGTGAGGTTCTCGATTCCGCTCAGTGTGTCGTACGTCGTGCCAAGGTACGACATCGAGCCGACGGCCAGATCGAACAGCACACCATCGACCCAAGTGAAATCCGACACCAGCGTATCGACACCGGCGCCACCGTCGAACACATCCCCGGCCGACGAGTGCGCATCCGTGATCACGTCGTTGCCGTCGCCGCTCGCGACCGTGTCGCTGCCGCCATTGCCGTCGATCGAATCGTTGCCGCCGCCCGTACTGATCGAATTCGCACCGGTGGTGCCGGTGATCGAGTCGGCGCCGGCGCCGGAGACCAGGTTCTCGAAGTTCGTGTACAGCTCACTGCCGTAGTTCGACGAACCGCTCACCATGTCGATGATATAGGCGCCACTCCAGCGAGACAGGTCGATGGTGTCCGTGCCGGATCCACCGTCCATCGTTTCGCCGCCGAGTTCGGCAATCATCAGATCGTTGCCGCCGTTGCCGTAGTAAGCATGGCTTCCGCCATCGGAGATGATCGTGTTGCCACCGGAGCCGTCCTGGTAGATCTCGATAGAGGAGAGCACCGGCGTGCCCGTGGCGTACGTGGTCGTTATGGTCCCGGTCTCGAAATCGAACGTGTCGCCGGAGCGCGTGACCGCGGAATGATCCAGAGTGTCGGTTCCCGCGCCGCCGTAAACCGAGTCGAAGAACTCCCCGGCGAGCACACGCAGCGTATCGTTGCCGTCCTCGCCGAACAGGATGTCGGTGGAGAAGCCACCCAGCAGCGTATCGTTGCCCGCACCACCGTAGAGCCTGTCGACACCGCTGCCGCCGGTGATGCTGTCGTCGTCGAACTGGCCGAACAGGTAATCGTCACCGTTGCCGCCATCGACGGTGTCGTTACCGCCACCGGCATAGACGGTATCGTTCGCGCCTTCGCCGCTGATCATGTTTGCCCCAGTGGTGGAGGTTGCGGTGAGCACGTTGGCCGCCGCACTGCCGACCATCTTGGCGCTGCCGCCGACGCGCAGGTTCTCGATATTGACGTACTGCTCGCGCTCGACGCCGCTGAGGTAGGTGCGGCCCGTCGTGAGGTTGAACTCGACCGACGACACCCAGGAATTCTCGTGCACCAGCGTGTCGATCCCGTCGCCGCCGTCGTAATAGTCGTCGTTGGTCGAGAACAGCAGGTCCTGATCGACAATGGTGTCGTTGCCGTCGCCGCCATAGACGGAATCGTTGCCCTCGCCGCCGATCAGGTAATCGGACTCGGTCCAACCCGAGAGATAGTCGTTGCCGGTACCGCCTTCGAGGGTGTCGTTGCCGGCGTTGCCGTAGACGGAGTCGTTGCCGTTTCCAGTACCGTCGGTGTAATCGCCGACGACCCAGTCGTTGCCGGCGCCTCCCGAGACGATGTCGTGGCCGGAATCGCCGATCACGCTGTCGACGCCGTCCTCGCCGTACATGATGTCGTTGCCGTTGTGGCCGCCCATGAAGTCGTTGCCGGTGCCGCCGTACATCGTGTCGCTGCCGTCGCTGTCACGCTGGCTCCACGCCGAACCGCGCAGCGTATCGTTGCCGGCGTTGCCATACAGGACGTTGCCGTAGATGTTGCCGTACATCTCGTCGCTGCCGGAGCCACCCTTGGCGTTCTCGATGACCGTGCCCACGCCCAGCGTCATATTGCCGACCTGACCGCCGATGTTCGACGTCGTGGGCGCTGTCCAGCTGCCGGAAGTGACGGTCAGATCTATCAACTGGTTGGCCGCGTAGCCCGAGAAATCGACCGTATCGGTACCGTCGCTGTCGATGATGCAGAATGCTGTTTCGTCGGCCCAGGTAGCGAGGTTCGCAAAGGTTTCGCTGACCCCGGTAGTGATCGTAGTGTTGAAACCGTAGACGGTGTTGCCGTTGAACGCGTTGCCCGATCCGTAATAGTCGCGCAGCGCCTCCCAGTCACCCGCCATATAGGAGATCACGAAGTTGTAGTCGGTGCCGGCCGGGATGTAGGTGTTCGTGTCCTGGTCGACGTAGGACATGATCGCCATCTGCCAGCTGTCGTTCAGGTAGACATTCGAATTGTTCAGATAATTCGGGTCGGTGGTGTCGGTGACCCAGTTCAGCGTGAAGTTGTAATGACCGGCATGCCCCAGGCCCAGCGCATGACCCACCTCGTGGATGATCGTCTGGTAGGTGTAGTCGTTGACGGTCGAGGTACCGCCGGACCAGCTCGACTCGATATTGACCCACGAGTAGTCGATGTACTTGTGGCCCGTGGTGCCGTTGCCCGATCCATAGAGCGAGGAATCGGCGTACGCCCCGCTGTCGTTGTCCTTGAAGTACAGGTCCACGCCGCCGGAAGGCGGTGCGGTCACGCTGGCGTTGACGAAGTTGATGCCCAGCATCTCGCCGATGTAGTCGAGCGCGTCGTCCACCAGCGCCTGGCGCGCGGCGCTGATGCCGTTGCTGTCGGTGCCGGCACCGCTCACACCGGAGAACCCGTCGTAGTCGTAATACAGCGTGCCGCTGTTCGCGCCGGTTCCGGACGCGCTCATGTTGTACGAGCGGTAGCCGCCGCCGAACCAGTCCCAGAAACCCTGCTTGATGTAGTCCCCGACCTGGTTGATCGTGTAGACGGGCAGCGCGGCGCCAGGTACTTGGCCCAGTTCCGATGCGGAGTCCGCGACCGGGTCGGTGGTCCGCTCCACGCGCTGGGTATTGCCCGCGGCGTCGAGCAGCGTCGCGGCCGCCCGCACCTCGTCGAGCCAGCCACTGTCACGCTCGAAGCCTCGCCACGCAGGCGTGAACCCGTTCATGAGGTCCGTCATCACGAATTCCGCGCCAGCAGGCAGCGTGGAGTCGGCACCAGCAGACGGTCGCCCGGAAATCCCCTCCCCGAGCGCCGGCCGCCCCGAGAGCGACACACCATCGCCGACAAGCGCCAGATCCTCGAACAGATCCCGCTGGAGTCCCGACTCCGTCAGACCATCACGGGCAAACACACGATGAGTCCTGGGCATGATCCGTCTCTCCATGAGAGGCCTGGCGCCGGCGCCAAGGCCGTTGGTGTTCGTGTTCTCGGTCGATCGCGCGAGCGTGCCGAACCGCTCCGTAGTCCCGCACCGTCGACGAAGCCTAGAACGAATTCCGGCCCGCGCCTAGTGCCTGCCGCGGTCGCCTCGAAACTTTGTTGTGAGGGCGTCTGCAGTTCAGTGAATGAAAGGTGGATCCCGATGGACGGGCCGCCCGCCGACCAGGGTCAGCAACACCCGCGTGCCGCCGATGCGCTCGCTGCGTCCGCGCTCGGCCAGCTCGACGATGTTGCGGTCCAGCACGATCAGGTCGGCCTGTTTCCCGGCCGTGATGGTGCCGCTGCGCTCGTCCTGACCGAGAACCACGGCCGCGTGGCGCGTGTACGCCGCAATCGCCGCGTGGATGTCGAGCACCTCGACGGGATTGAGCGGCGGACCGCCGTCGGCGCGGCGCGTCAGCGCCGCCTCGACGTTGCGAAATGGCCGCGGATCGCGGGTGTCGACCGGCGCGTCGCTGCCGGCCACGACCCGTCCGCCCGCGGCCGCGATGCTCGCGGCCGGATAGGCGTTGCGCAGATAGTAGCCGTCCGGACGGTACAGCCCCCCTGCGCCGTCGATGCGGTCGATGAACGGAATCACACTCATGTCGTAGGCGGGATCCCCGACCGCCCACGCGAACGTGAATACCACGGGTGTTCCCATGGCACCGATGCGTCGCCGATCCGCCGGATGCACGAGCTGCGCATGCACCAGCGTGTGCGGCGGCCCGCCTTCGGCCCCGGCCGCGCGCGCCGCCTCGAAGCCAGCGAGCGCCACGCGCACCGCGCGGTCACCGATCGCGTGCGCGTGCACCGCGAAACCGTCCCGGCCCATCGCGATCACGTAGTCGCGCACGAAGGACTCGCTCAGCATGAGCACACCGCTGCCGAGTGCGCACTGCGCCGGCAGGAAGCCGTGGCGCGCACGGAAGCGCTCACGCCGCTCCACCGTGCGCCACGCATCGGGCTTCGCCTGCACCTCGCGGCAGATATCGGATCCGGTGTCGACGTAGCCCACCGGATATGGCATGCCAAGTGCGGCATCGTAGCGGAACCGCGGCTGCAGGTACGGCTCCACCAGCGCGGCGTTCGGCAGCGCGGGTGGATCGGCCAGCGGATTGCCTTCGAGCACGCCGTCGACGAAGAGCTTGGTCGCGACGATGCGCAGCCCCCGCGCGCCGGACCACTCGGCGCGCAACCGGTGCGCTCGCTCGACCATGGCGGCAACATCGATCGGTCCGTCCGCGTGCGAGCGGAATTCGCGCGGATCCAGGTACAGCGCGACCGCGATGCGCGGAACGACGGCACCCGCGGCGATCAGGCGCCGGTAGAGCTCCAGCGTCGGCGGCGTGGCCGTCGGATCGAGGATCGAGGTGATCCCGGACTGGAGCAGCAGGCGGGCGACCTGCGGCAGATCCTCGTCCGCCGGCACACCGATCGTTTCGACCAGCGTGGCCGGATGGATCAGATCGCGCGCCTCCTCGTTGACGCTGCCATCGGGCTCGCCGTGCGCATCGACACCGACGAACTCGCGGTACCCGGCGAAGACACTCTGCAGCGTGGCCGCCGACAAGCCGATGTGCGTGCCGTCGGGAGCGCGCGCGCGCGCCAGCGCCAGCGAGTTGGCACCACCGTGGTGCCCATCGCTGCCGAGCAGCACGATCGGGCGGGAACGGCTGGCCGCATCCAGCGCCTCGCGCAGGTTCCGAAGTCCGGCGGCGGGCGCATTGCCCTGCGCGTAGTTCCACTGCCGCACCAGCAGCAGCTCGCGCACGCCACCGGGCGCGCCACGATCACAGTCGGCGACGAAACGCGCGAGTTCCGCCAGCGACAGCGGGCGGTTGTCGAGGTCGCAGCCGGCACCGGGCACGATGCCGAGCGCATGGATGTGTGCATCCTGCAGCCCGGGCATCATCATGCGCCCGCGCAGATCGACGCGTTCGGTGGCGGGCCCGGCGAGCGCGAGCACGCTTGCCGTATCGCCTACCGCAACGATTTCGTCACCTCGAACCGCGACCGCCTGCGCGACGCGCCGCGAGGGATCCGCAGTGTACACGTAAGCGTTGTAATACACGCTGTCGGGCGGCGACGGCGCGGCGACGGCGTGACCGAACACGAGCAGCAGGATCAGCACCGGCAGTCGCATATGTTCACCGTTCGCACAGGTTCGCCCCATGGCCGAACACATGTCCGCGCAGGTTCGGCCTGTGGCCGAACAATGTCCGGGCACAGCCCGGACCTACGGGTCGAAATCCTCGTCGAAATCGTCGTCGAAATCGGCCTCGGCCGGGCCGTCGTCGATCAGGAACACGCGCCGCTTCAGGTACAGGTTACGCAGGAACGCGTAGCGGTCGCCGGTGATCAGTTCCTCGGTGGCGAACAGGTCGGCTCGCGTATCGACGGTGTCCAGCGCGCGCAGCGACCAGCGCGCGGTGTCGTCGTCGACGTGATTGACCGGTGTGAGGAACCAGTCGCCACCGCGGCCCACGCCGTCGCGCACCGTGCACGGGCCGAGCAGCGGCAGCACCAGATACGGTCCCGGGTCCACGCCCCAACGCCCCAGCGTGACGCCGAAGTCGGTGCTCTTCTGCTGGATCCCCATCCTGCTCGCAACGTCGAACAGCCCCGCGATACCGAGCGTGGTGTTGACCGCGAAGCGCCCCGCATCGAGCCCCGCGTCGGCGACACGGCCCTGCAGTACATGGTTGACGAAGCTGGGCACCTCGCCGAGGTTGGCGAAGAAGTTGCTGACGCCCACATCGACGAAGCCCGGTGTCACCGCCTGGTAGCCGCTGGCCACGGGCTCGAGCAGCGTGCGGTCCATGAACTCGTTGAACGCGAACACGCGGCGGTTGAAGCCTTCCCACGGATCGGCGGGGGTGTCGTTCGCGCGCGCCGCCAGCGCGCCGAGCAGCAGTGCGGCACCCAGCAGTGCGCTGATGCCTGTTCGTCTCGTGTCCATCGTCTCACATCCGTCTTTCACAGCGCGTGCAGTCTAGCACGCGGGCACGCAGCACCCCGCCCCGTCAGTCCTCGCGCATCCAGTCCAGCAGTTGCGGAAACAGCTCGCTTTCCGCCTCCGGATGCACCAGCAGCCCCGTGTGCGAGTAGTCGCCGCCACCACCGGCGGCGCTGCCCACAATGAGCATGCGGCCGTCATGATGACCGATCTCGTGCATGAAATCGCGTACGTCCTCGGGATGTCCGAACGCGCGATCGGCGGCCGAGGCGAAGTACAGGCTGCGCGGCCACACGCCGGCGGCGAGCGTGGAGCCGTAGTCGAAACCGTCCTCCGGATCGAGCCACGCTTCCTCGCGCGCCCAGCGCAGCCCGTCCAGGAAGCAGCGCCGTGACTCGCGCGCGGTCCCGAGACGCAGCGCGGGCGCCGGCAGGTAGCCTTCGACCGCCACCGCGATACGCCCGATCCGGCGCCACAACAGATCGACCAGCAGCCGCCGCCGCAGCCCACCCGCGCGGATACGCCGGCGTGCGGCAAAATGCGCGAGCTGGCGCACGCCGAGCGCCTCCGGGCCGCTGCGCGCGATCGCCGCAGCGGCCAGCGCGCCACCGAGCGAGTGCGTGATCCAGGTCTGCTCGCGCCCGCCGGCGCAGCGCGCCACCGCGGCGGCCAGCGCCGGAATGTCTTCGGTGACGACCTCATGGAAGCCGAAATCGCTGTGCTGGTTGATCGCGGGCCAACTCTTGCCCTTGCCACGCAGGTCCGGCACGAAGACCTCGCAGCCGTTGCGCGCCAGCCAGCTGGCCAGCCCCAGCCCCGAATGCGAGTAGAAGATGTGTCCGTCCTCGGCCGCACCGTGCAGCATCAGCACCGGCTCGCCGCGGCCCTTGTCGCCGCACCACAGCCGGCGCAGGTGCAACTGCACCTTGCCGGTCACGGGGACCATCGAGGATTCCTGTCTGAGGGGGGCGGCCATCGACACACATCGGCTGGGGTTCGGGAGGCAAGTGTAGCCGATCGCCCCCTGCCCCGCCGGCGCCTCAGCGCCGTGCGACGAGTTCCTCCCACAGCTTGTCCAGCCGCTTGGCCGACACCGGCGTCAGCGTGCCCAGCTGCTGCGCAAACAGCGAGATGCGGTATTCCTCGATCATCCAGCGGTAGTCGGCCACGCGCGCGGCGGCCGCCACGCCGGGATGGTGTTCCAGGTGGCGGTCCAGGCGCGTGCGCAGCGCCTCGAGCTCGCGCACCGCCTCGATATCGCGCGGCAACCTGAGCGGCAGTTTCTCGAGCCGTACCGCGATGGCTTCCAGATAGACCGGCAGACGGTCCAGCCAGCGCGCCGGCGTGCGGTACAGGAACCCCGGCGCGAACAGCGCGGCGAGCTGCGCCTCGATGTCACGGCGGCTGGCCTCGAAGGCCGGCTTCGCGAGCACCGCGCGCTGCGACTGGATCGCGTGGCGCTGGGCGGCGATGCGCGCGAGCAGTCGCTCGAGCGTGCTCGCGCACGATGTGATGTCCTTGCGGGCGCGCGCGAGCAGTGCGGCCCATGCCTCCGGATCGCGAGGCAGCGCGGCGTCGTCCGCCGGCAGGCAGGCGTCGATGGCGCCGAGCAGCAGGTCTTCCACCAGCGCGCCACGGTCGAAGCCCGCCCCCCACTGCAACCCTATCCGCGCATCCTTCAGCAGGTTGCGCCGTAACCACGACGCCGCCTGCGCGCACTCGAGCAGCAGCAGCCGGCGCACTCCAGCGCGGTGCGCGCAGCGCGCTTCGGCGGCGTCTGCAAAGGTCTCGGTCGCGACCGACTCGCCGGCGTCGCAGAGCGCCGTATAACCGGGCACGTCGAGCGCCTTGCCGGCCACCCGCACCACCTCGGGCAGCGCCCCGAAGTCCCAGTGCGTGATGCCACTGCGTGCGAAACGCGCCGGCGCGGCGCGCTGCACCTCGGTCTTCACGCGCGGGGCGAGCGCGAGGCGGATCGCGGCGATGTCGCGCCCCTCGGCGACCACCGCGCCGTCGGCATCGCAGACGCGCAGGTTCATTCGATAGAACGGATCCAGCACCGCCTCCTGCCAGGCCTCGCGCGGCACCAGCACGCCGCGCTCGCGTGTCAGCAGCGCGCCGAGCGCCTCGGCCAGCGGCGTGTCGGCCGCCTGCAGCCGCGGCAGCAGCGCATCGACGGTGTCGGGCACCGGCACCAGCGTCCTGCGGTACTGCTTCGGCAAGGCCTTAAGCAGCGCGATCGCCTTGTCGCGCAGCAATCCGGGCACCAGCCATTCGGGCAGGTGGCGAGGGAACTGGTCGAGCAAGGCGAGCGGCACCACCGCGCTCACCCCGTCGGCCGGGTGCCCGGGTTCGTAGCGGTAGACCAGCGGCACGCGCAGCTCGCCCCACGCGAGCTGGTCGGGAAACTGCGCGGCCCCAGGCGTCGCGTCGAGGCGGCGCAACAGCGTCTCGCGCTGCATGCACAGCACATCGGCGTCGCGCGCCAGCGCCGCGCGCAGCCATTTCTCCAGCGAGGGATGGTCGTGCACCTCGGCCGGCAGGCGCTCGTCGTAGAATTCGAAGATCACGCGGTCGTCGACCAGCAGGTCACGCCGGCGGCCCTTGGCCTCGAGCGCCTCGATCTCCATGAGCAGCCCGCGGTTGTGCTGCCAGAAGCGCTGGCGGCTGCGGTAGTCGCCCTCGACCAGCGCGCTCTGGAGGAAGATGCGGCGTGCCTCGACGGCATCGATGCGCCCGTAATCGACGTTGCCGCGATCGCTGAGCACCAGCCCGAACAGGCGGACCCGCTCGTTGGCGAGCACCTTGCCGGCGCGCACCGACCAGTGCGGCGAGTGGTGCTCGCGCTTGACGAGGTGCTCGGCCCACGGCAGCACCCACTCCGGCTCGATCGCGGCCACGCCGCGCGCGTAGATGCGCGTGGTCTCCACCAGTTCTGCCGCGACCACCCACTTCGGCGACTTGCGGAACACGAAGGAGCCCGGATGGATCGCGAAGCGCCGGCCGCGCACACCTTCGTAGTCGCGCTCCTCGCCGCGCGTGCCGATGTGCGTGACCAGCCCGGCGAGCAGCGCGCGATGCAGCGTCTCCTCGCTGGCGGCTTCGTGGTTTTCCGCCAGCCCGAGCTCGCGGCACACCAGCCGCAACTGGTGATGGATGTCACGCCACTCGCGCAGGCGCAGGAACGACAGGAACTCGCGCTGGCACAGCCGCCGCCACTGGCTGGCGTTCAGTGCCTGGCGGCGCTCCTCGACGTACTCCCACAGGCGCAGCACCGACACGAAATCCGAGCTCGGGCACGCGAAGCGCCGATGGCTCTCGTCGGCCGCCTGCTGGCGCTCGACCGGGCGCTCGCGCGGGTCCTGCACACTCAGGAACGCCGCGATCACCAGCGTCTCGGTCAACGCGCCGAGCCCGGCCCCGGCGATCAGCATGCGCGCGATGCGCGGATCGACCGGCAGGCGCGCGAGCTGGCGCCCGATCGTGCTGAGCCGGCGCTGGCGATCCAGCGCGCCGAGTTCCTCCAGCAGCCGCAGCCCGTCGTTGACTTGCCGCTCCTCGGGCGGGTCCAGGAACGGAAACTGCGCAATCTCGCCCAAGCCGAGCGCCTGCATCTGCAGGATCACCGACGCGAGTCCGGTGCGCAGGATCTCGGGGTCGGTGAACTCCGGACGCGCCTGGAAATCCTGCTCCGCATACAGCCTCACGCAGATGCCGTCGCTGAGGCGACCGCAGCGGCCCTTGCGCTGCTCGGCGCTGGCGCGCGCGATCGGCTCGATCGGCAGCCTCTGCACCTTCGAGCGCACGCTGTAGCGGCTGATCCGTGCCAGCCCGGGGTCGATCACGTAACGGATGCCGGGAACGGTCAGCGAGGTCTCGGCCACGTTGGTCGCCAGCACGATGCGCCGCCCGCCGCGCGCCCCGGGGCGCAACACGCGCGCCTGCTCGGCCTGCGACAGCCGCGAATACAGCGGCAGCACCTCGATGTGCGGCAGCCCCGATTTGCGCAGCGCGAGCGCGGTTTCGCGGATGTCGCGCTCGCCGGCGTGGAACACCAGGATGTCGCCGCGCCCGGCATGCGGGCTGCCGCGCTCGTGCGCGATCAGTTCCCCGATCGCCGCGACGATCGCCGCCGGCAGCTCGGGTTCGTCCTCGGGTGGCGGCCGGTACCACACGTCGACCGGATAGGTGCGCCCGGCGACCTCGATCACGGGAGCACCGGCGAAATGGCGCGCGAAACGCTCCACGTCGATGGTCGCGGACGTGACCACGAGCTTCAGGTCGGGCCGTTGCGGCAGCAGCCGCTTCAGATAGCCGAGCAGAAAATCGATGTTCAGGCTGCGTTCGTGCGCCTCGTCGATGATGATCGTGTCGTAGCGCTCGAGGCGCCGGTCGTGCGTGATCTCGGCGAGCAGGATGCCGTCGGTCATCAGCTTGACCAGCGTGTCGGGGGTCGAGCGGTCGGCGAACCGTACCTGCCAGGCGACCAGCGCGGCGCCCGCGGGGCCCAGCTCCTCGGCGATGCGTCCGGCCACCGCCTGCGCGGCGATGCGCCGCGGCTGCGTGTGCCCGATCATGCCGCGCACGCCGCGCCCGAGTTCCAGGCAGAGCTTGGGCAACTGCGTGGTCTTGCCCGAGCCGGTGTCGCCGGCGAGGATCACGACCTGGTGCGCGGCCAGCGCCTCGAGGATGCGTTCGCGCGCCGCCGCGACCGGCAGCTCGGCCGGATACTCGATGTTCGCGGGCAGCAGCGCGCGGCGGCGCTCGACGCGCGCCAGTGATTCGTCGATCGCCGCTCCCAGCCCGGTCAGCAGGCGATCGTGCGGCTTGCCACGGCGCAGCAGGTCGGCGAGTTGCGCGAACTGGCGCGCAAGGTGCGGGCGGTCCGCTCCCAGCGTCTCCCCCAGGCGGGCGTGCAGCTCCTGCAGCGCGGGTGGAAACGTCCCCGCGTGCGGCGGTCTCGCGGCCATGCGATCACGATCCGCCGCGGGTCATCGGTCGCGCAGTTCGCGACGCAGGATCTTGCCCACGTTCGACTTCGGCAACTCGTCGCGGAACACGAAGTCGCGCGGCATCTTGTAGCCGGTGAGGTTCTGGCGGCAGTACTCACGCAGTTGCTGCTCGGTCAGCGAGGGATTGCGCGGTACCACGAACACACGCACGGCCTCGCCGGTGCGCGGATCCGCGATGCCCACCGCGGCGCATTCGAGCACATCCGGGTGTGCAACCACGACGTCCTCGATCTCGTTCGGGTACACGTTGAAACCGGAGACGACGATCATGTCTTTCTTGCGATCGACGATCTTCAGGTAGCCCTCCGCGGTCACGATCGCCACGTCACCGGTGTGCAGCCAGCCACCGTCGCTCATGACCTTCGCCGTCTCGTCGGGCCGGTTCCAGTACCCCAGCATCACCTGCGGGCCGCGGACCACGAGTTCACCGGGCTGCCCGGCCTCGACCTCGTTGCCGGCGTCGTCGACGATGCGCACCTCGGTCGAGGGCACCGGCAGGCCGATGGTGCCGAGCCGGTTCGCATGCACGGGGTTCAGCGAGATCACCGGCGAGGTCTCGGTCATGCCGTAGCCCTCGACGATGTCGACCCCGGTGGCTTCCTTCCAGCGTTTGGCGGCGTCCATCGTCAGCGCCATGCCGCCGGACATGGTGAGCTTCAGCGACGAGAAATCCAGCGCGCGGAATTGCTCGTTGTTGCATAGCGCGACGAACAGCGTGTTCAGGCCGGCGAAGCCGGTGGGGCGTTCGCGGGCGAATTCCCCGACCAGCGCCGGCAGGTCGCGCGGGTTCGCAACCAGGCAGGTGCGCGCCCCGCGCGCAATCATTCCCAGGCAGGCGTTGAACGCATAGATGTGGTACAGGGGCAACGGCAGCAGCAGTGTTTCCTCCCCCTCGCGGAAGTCGTAGGTGGAGAACAGCACCCCGGCCTGCTGCACGTTGTCGACCACGTTGGCGTGCGAGAGCATCGCCCCCTTCGACACGCCGGTGGTGCCGCCCGTGTACTGCAGGATCGCGACGTCCTCACGCGCCGGCTGCGCCTCGCGGTGCGCGCGCCGGGCGCCGAGCGCGAGCGCGCGCCGCAGCGCGACGGCGCCGGGGATGTGGTAGGCCGGCACCATCTTCTTCATGTAGCGCGCCCCGGCGTTCAGCAGCACGCGATGCGGGAAGGGATGCAGGTCGGCGACCTCGGTGACCACCACGTGGCGGATCTCGCTGTGCGGCAGCACCGCCGCCGCCGCGGCCGCCATGTTCGCCATCACGACCAGCGCGCGCGCGCCCGAGTCGCGGAACTGGTGCTCCATCTCGCGCGCGGTGTACAGCGGGTTCGTGTTGACCACGATCAGTCCGGCACGCAGGGCGCCGAGGGCCACCACCGGATACTGCAGCAGGTTCGGCATCTGGATCGCGATGCGATCCCCTGGCTGCAGGTCGGTGTGGTGCTGCAGCCACGACGCGAACGCCCCCGACAGCCGGTCCAGTTCCCGGAAGCTCAACGTGTGCCGGAAACCGCTCAGCGCGGGCCTGTCGCCGAAACGCGCCACCGCGGCCGCGAGCAGCGCGTTGACGCTGCCGTGCGCGGGCGAACCCATCGACTGCGGCATACCCGCAGCATCGCGTGCCCGTTCGACCAGTTCCATGCTCCGCATTTCCGTGCCCCGCCCATGTTGTGACTGCCCGACGCGCCCGCCGACTGTAGCGAACAAGCTTCGCGGCTGGCAATCGGCGCGCCAGCCCGGCGATAATCCGCCCCTCCCCGCACCGGAACCGGAGTCCCGCATGTCGACGCTGCAGAATTTCACCTTCGAGGAACTGTCCGTTGGCCAGCGCGCCACCACCACGCGCACCGTCACCGAGCAGGACGTGCTGCTGTTCGCCGCCGTCTCCGGCGACGTCAACCCGGTGCACCTCGACGAGGAGTTCGCGGCCGGCACCCAGTTCAAGGGGCGGATCGCGCACGGGATGTACACCGGCGGCCTGGTTTCCGCCGCGCTGGCGATGGAACTGCCCGGGCCGGGTACCGTTTATATCGGGCAGGACTTCCGCTTCGAGCGACCGGTGCGCATCGGCGACACCCTGACCGTCGAACTCACGGTGGAGGAACTGCTGCCCGAGAAGAAGTTCGTGAAGATCCGCACCGTGGTCCTGAACCAGGCCGGCAAGCCGGTGTTGAGCGGCATGGCTACCGTGATGGCGCCCGCACAGAAGCTAAGCATCCCCCGTCCCCCGCTCCCGCGCGTGACGGTGTAGGTTCGGCCTCTGGCCGAACAATGTCCCGTAGGTTCGGCCTCTGGCCGAACAATTCACGTCCGGGCACAGCCCGGACCTACGGGCGAATGCATGTCCGTGTAGGTTCGGCCTGCGGCCGAACAATTTACGTCCGGGCACAGCCCGGACCTACGGGCGGAACTGGTCCGGGTCGAGGAACTGCAGGCGCAGCGTGATCGCGCCGGGCTCGGGCTTGTCGATGCCGAGCATCATCACGTTGGCCTGCCCGCCGTCGTTCAGCACCGCCGGCAGGTTCAGCAGCAGCGCGCCCGTCTCCTCGCTCGAATAGATGCTCAGCTTCTCCTTGAACCGGATCCGTTGCGACAGCTTGCCTAGCAGTTGGGTGAGCGCCTTGCGGAACACCGTGAAGCCCAGCTTGCCGCGGAATTCGCCGTGATCGAGCGCGACGCGGAACAGCAGCTCCGAGCCGTCCTCGAGCCGTACCTGCGCCAGATCGATGACCGCACCGCCATGGACGCGCGCGAAATTGCGCTTGGCCTGCACGCGCGAAGGCGCAACGAAACCGGCGTGGAGCACGTTCAGGGCGCCGGTGAAGAACCGCTGCGGGTCCATGCTGACGGTCTGGCTATCGCTCATGAACGCTCTGTCGCCTCCGGTGGGGGTGGGGGTGGTGCTGTGCGGGCGCTACGTTAGCCGATCCGCCGCGGCGAGGCTACAGGTACGGCGAGAACACCCAGAACGCCGCATCGCGCAGGCGCGCGAGCGCACCGCGCGCCCGCCAGTCCGTGTAGGAATAACCGCGAGAGCGTGCCAGCGTGGCGGCGAAGTGGCGCGCGAGCTCGCGGCCGAAGGCGTGGTCGTAGATCTCTACCGCGAGCTCGAAATTGAGCCGCAGGCTGCGCGGATCGAGGTTCGAGGAGCCGATCTGCGCGTAATAGTCGTCGACCAGCAGCAGCTTGGTGTGCAGGAACGGCCCCTCGAAGAAGTGCACCCGCACGCCGGTCTTCAGCAACTCGCCGAGCGCGTGCGTGGCCGCCCAGGTCATGAACGCGAAGTTGTTGTGCGCGGGCAGCACGACCGTGACCTGCACGCCGCGCAGCGCCGCGGTTTGCAGCGCCACCGCGAGCTCGCGCAGCGGCAGGAAATACGGTGTCATGATACGGATGCTGTGGCGCGCCGCGTTGATCGCACCCACCAGCACCCACAACAGCTTGTCGAGATCCTCGTTCGGTCCGTCGACGATCACGCGGCACTCGGCTTCCTCGGGCAGCGTGGTGGGCTGCAGCGGCCGCTCGGAACGCGGCAGCGGTTGCGGCGAACTGAACAGCCAGTCGGCCGCGAACACGTCCTCGATCTGGCGCACCACGGGCCCGCGCAGCCGGAAATGCACATCGGTCACCTGTGCCGGACGTCCACCGGAGGCCATGTGCTTGCCGCGGATGTTCATGCCGCCGGTGAACGCGAGGTCGCCGTCGACGACGAGGATCTTGCGGTGGTTGCGCAGGTTGAGCGACAGGTTCGGCGGCAGCAGCCGCGGTTGCAGGAAGCGCGCCACGTCCACACCGGCGCGGCGCAACGCGGGCGCGGCGAGCGGCACCGTGTAGAACTGGCCGAAACCGTCGAGCAGCACGCGCACGTCGACGCCGCGCGCGCTCGCAGCGCCCAGCGCCTCGATGAACTCGCGCCCGATGCCGCGCGCCTCGAAGATGTAACTCGCGAGCCAGACGTAGCGGCGGGCCTCACCGATCGCGTGCAGCATCGCCGGGTACGCGTTCTCGCCGCACAACAGCGCCTCGACGCTGTTGCCGGTCAGCAGCTCGTTGCCGCTCGCCGCACGCCCCAGCAGCGCCAGGTTGCGGTACTCGGGCGCGATCAGGTGCTCGGCCGCAACGTGCTCCAGCGCCAGAGGCGCGGCCGGCCCCTCGTCGTGCGGCAGCGCGTGCAGGCGGCGCGCCCGGGTTCGTATGCGGTTGTTGCCGAACAGAGCGTAGGCGAGCGCGCCCAGCAGCGGGAAGAACAGGCACAGACTGATCCACACGCCGGCGCTGCGCGGGTCGCGCTTGGTGAGCAGCGCGTGCGCCGCCGCACCGACCGAGACCGCGAAGCCCGCCGCGAACGCGAGCAGGCTTGCCAGCTCGAGATCGCCAGGCAATGGGCGCATGCGCTTCTCCGTCGGAACGTTCGGCCGATGATAAGGCATGGCCGCGCTGCCCCGCCACGAACGCTCACCGAGCGACGATCCTCGCATGGCGCAGGTTCGGGTCGCCGCCGAACGGCGCGCGCACCACGCCCGCGAGCGCGGGATGGCGCGCGTACAGCCGCACGTTCTCGTAGACCGGCAGCAGCACGGCTTCGTCGCGGACCAGCTGCTGCATCGCCGCGAACGCGCCGAGCCGGCTTGCGGCAGGCGCCGCCGCGCGCGCGGTGGCCAGCAGCGCGTCGTAGCGCGTGTCGGCATACGCGCCGCGGTTGACCGGATTGCCGGCCTCCAGCAACTGCGCGAATGCGATCGGATCGTCGAAGTCCGGTCCCCAGTTCTGCAGCGCGAGGTCGAACTCGCCACGCATCATCTGCTGCAGTCGCTGCTTGGTGATCTGGCGGTCCAGCCGCAGCTCGATCCCGAGTTCCTCGCCGAGGCGCGCCTGCAGGAACTCGCCGATGCGCAGTGCGGTCGCCGCCTCGCCGGTCAGCAGGTGCAGGCGCGGCGGTGCGGCCAATCCGAGCTCGCGCAACGCCAGCGCGAGCTCGGCGCGTGCCACCTCGCCACCGCGTGGCGGTGGTGCCAGCGGATGCTCGGCGGTGAACGCGCCACGCTCGCCGTGCAGCACCGAGGGAAACAGCGATTCGGCCGGCAGCAGGCCGGGCATGCGCAGCACCTGCTCGACGATCTCGCGCGGATCCACCAGCGCCTGGATCGCGCGCCGCAAGTGTGGATTGCGCGTGAGGCGCCCCGCGCGGAAATTGAAGCTCAGGAAATGCACGTAGCCGTCCGGAAAACGCTCGAGCTGCAGGCGCGCGTACAGCGCCTGACGCAGCGAATCGGCCGCGACGCTGGCGAGCGCGATACGACCGTCGAGGAACAGGTTGAGCTCGGCGCGCTCGTCGGCCGTGATGTAGGGCACCTCGATGCGCTGCAGCGCGATCGACGCGACGCCGTGGTAGCGCGGGTTGCGCGCCAGCGCGAGCCGCGCGCCGTGCACCCAGCTCGCGAGCCGGAACGGCCCGTTGGCGAGCAGACGGCCAGCGTCGGCCGCGTAGCGCTCGCCCTGCGCCGGACGGAAATGCGCCGGCTGCGGCAGCAGCGTCACGAACGCGGTCAGCGCCGGGAACCACGCGCACGGCTCGGCCAGCTCGACCTCGAGGCGATGATCATCGGCGGCGCGCACCCCGAGCGCGGCAGGATCCAGCGCACCAGCGGCGATGGCGCGCGCGTTGCGCACCGGATACAGCAGGTTGGCGTACGGCGCCGCGGTCGCAGGCCGCAGCAGTTCACGCCACGCGTAGACGAAATCGTGGGCGGTCACGGGCGCCCCGTCCTCCCAGCGCGCATCGGGCCGCAGCCAGAACGTCGCACCGTCGGGGCGTACCTCCCAGCGCTCGGCGATCGCCGGCGCGAGCCGGTTCCGCGCGTCGTACTGCAGCAACCCGTCCATCAGGTGCCCCAGCACGAAGAAACTGATCTGGTCGGTCGCGCGCAGCGAATCCAGGCTGGGCGGCTCCCCGCTCAGCAAGAGACGGACCGTGCCGCTGCGGGGATCGACGGCCGCATCGCCGGCCACCGCGGCCGGCAACACGCCGAGCGACAGCAGCGCGGTGATCAGGAACGATGCGAAGCGGATCATGCGCGCAGTATACGATCGTCGCAGGCCCGTCCTTGGAGAAGCGGAGCTGCCTGCGCGCTCGCTCGCATTCAGTTCGGTGCCCGCTGTTGCCCGATCAGGGCGAGCGCCTGGCCAGCGGTCACGATGGCGATGTGGTCGACTGCTTCGAGATCGAGCAGGTGCCGATCGCCGGAGACGATGAGATGTGCGTGCGCGGCAACCGCACAGGCGATGACGTGATCGTCGTCAGGATCGCGCGGCACGATACGCGGTGTCGCGAGCGGCACGACCTCAACGGCCAACTCGCCGTAGCGCCGCAGGGCTTCATCGACCGATGAGCGCTGCTGCGCCAGTCGCGAGGCAAGGTGCGCGCGATAGAGAACACCTCGCAATTCATCGAGCAACGCCGGAGAGGTGAACAGCACGATTTCGCCGGCCACGGCCGCTTGTAACAGTTGGTAAGGCACGCCACCCCAGATCAGCGCCGAGACTATGATATTGGTGTCGAGGGCGAACCGCTGCATCAGCGATTGTGTCCGCGCAACTCCGCGCGTACCGCGTGGACCTCGGCGACGATCTCATCCTCGCTCATCGGGGGAATCTTCGACGCACGCAACCGGTCGGCGATCTCGAGCAGACGCCGCCCGGCCTCGCGACGCATCGCATCCTCGAGCAGCTGACGGATCGCTTCATCGGAGAGCAGCCCGGCCGTCCGTGCGCGCTCGGCCAAATCGTCGGGCAACGAGACAGTGATGCGGGTCATGGTCTAATCCTCATTGGCCGTTAGCGCGCTTGCCTGGCGCCGGTAGGATAATGCCCCATTCCGACCGAAGCCAACCCGTGAATGCACGGCCCGGCCAGTGCACTTGGGTGTCGGCTTGCCCACCAGGACGAGAGCCAGGTGCACAAGCCGCATGCAGCGCTCCCGCACATCGAGCCGATGCGAAATCCCGCCCCCGCGCCAAGGGCGGCAAATCCGTTCATAATCGCCCCCCTACAAGTACCCGACCGGTAAACAATCCAAACCATAACAGGAGACTCGACATGATCCGCACCATCGCCACCAACGCAACGCGCCGCTCGGTCGCAACCCTCGCCGCCGTGCTAGCCACGCTCGTGCTGCTGGCGATGCCGGCGGCCGCGGAGCAGACCACCGAACAGGCGGCGATCGACGTCGTGAATGCGTTCATCGCCGCGTGGAGCACTCCCGGGGCGGGTGCAGCCTACCTCGCACCAAACGCCAGCGTGCGCTTGATCGAGGATCAGCCTGCCATCGTCGGGCCGGACGCGTTCAAGGCGGCGTTCCAGTCCTTCATGACGCCGGGCGTCAGCATCGAGGTCGATACGCGTGAAACCACAGCCTACGGAGGCATCGTCGTCAACCGCCGCGTCGACACCGTGAAGACAGCGGGCAAGCCCGACCAGGTGTACCCGGTGGTCGGCGTGTTCGTGGTGCGCGACGGCAAGATCGTCGAGTGGGTCGACTACCACGACAAGTAGGCGAATCTTCCCCGGCAACGCCCGACCAACACGCAGCTCTAAGGATAGGAACCATGTTCGCAGAACGCTCACTCGAAGGCAGGACCGCTCTCGTCACGGCCGGCGCAGCAGCCATTTCCATCGCCGCCGCGAAATTGCTGGTGCGCGACGGAGCATCGGTGGTGCTGATGGGCCGCCGGCGGGAGGCGCTCGAAGCAGCGCGTGGGCAAATCCTCGCCGGGCACAAGGGACGCGTGGAACTGTTCCCGGGCGACGCCTGCCAGGAGGCCGAAGTGATCGCGGCCCTGCGCAGGACCCATGAACTTGGCGGCCGACTGGATATCGTGATCAGTACGGTCGGTGGCAGCGGCTTCAAGCCGATCCTGCTGCTCGAGGAAGAGGACCTGATCACCGATTTCAGGCTCAATGTGGTCAGCGCGGTGCTGGCGACGAAGCACGCGGCTCCTCTGATGAAACCGGGCGGCAGCATCGTGTGCATCTCGTCGGTCGCCGCGAAGCTGAACTATGCGTACCTGTCGTCCTACAACACGTCCAAGGCCGGACTCGAAGGATTCGTGCGGGTTGCCGCCGACGAACTGGGTTCGCGCGGAATCCGGGTCAATGCCGTGCGACCGGGAATGACCCGCAGCGCCGGCACGCACAGCATGTTCGAAACGCCGGCGGTGGTCGAACGCGTCATCGAGCAGGTTCCGCTCGGCAGGCTCGGCGAACCGGAGGACATCGCGCCGGCGATCCGTTTCCTGGCCGGACCGGAATCGGCGTGGATGACCGGCCAGAGCTTTGCGGTCGACGGCGGCAACGAGTTGCGGCGCAATCCGGCACTCTCGGACATGGTGTCGCAGATGTTCGGGCCGGAATTCGTCTGATCCGACCAGGCCCGCGGTGCAGCCGCCGAACGCAAACCCGAACAGGAGACCAGGCATGTCGATCGATAGCGACGAAGCGGCGATCCGCCGTGCGGCAATACTCTATGCGTGCGGCGCCGACCGCCGCGACAAGGATCTGTGGGCGCAGGTGATGACCGAGGAGTGCGTGATCGAAGGCCCCGGATTCCGCACCGAGGGCCGCGCGGCCAACCTCGCCAATCTGGACTACCTGGGCCACCTCTATGTGCACACCCACCACCGTGTGCACAACCAGCTGTTCTCGATCACCGGGGATCGCGCTACCGGGGAGACCTATGGCACGGCCGATCATCTGCGGCTGACCGGCAACGGAGCGGAACTGGTTGCCTGGAGCCTGCGCTACCAGGACGAGATGATCCGCGACGCAAACGGCTGGCGCTTTGCCTCGCGGCGTCTGATCGTCGACTGGGAGGAAGTCCGCACTATCGCCCGCTACCGCGCCGGGGCGGATCTGGTGGAGACGGCTGCGCCCACCCACCAGGACGAACGCATCGATGTTGCCGAAACGGTCTACCGGTATGCCACCGGAATCGACACGCGCGACTGGGATCTGTACCGCTCGATCTTCGCCGATGAGGTGGAGATGGACTTCGAGGCATGGAACGGCATCCCGCGCCACCGCATCGGCGCGGACGAACTCAAAGCCAACATCAGCGTCTATTTTGCCGGCCTGGACGGCACCCAGCACAGCATGAGCAATCCCACCGTGACCATCGACGGGGATACGGCCCGCTGCGTGGTCTACATGCAGGCGGAGCATTTCCTGAATGACCAGGAGCCGCCCCGCCGCTATGTGATCGGCGGCTACTACACCGACGATCTGGTGCGCACCGGCGACGGATGGAAAATCGTCGCGGTGAAACTCACCCCGCTGTGGACCGCCGGCGACAGTTCCTTCATGGCCGGTGCGGCGGAACCGATCACTCCAGGGCAGTAGCGGACGACGCAGGCCGCAGGTTCATCTCAGTGCGCGAGTTCATAGCGTACAGGGAGACTCTTGTAACCGCTCATGATGTTGGACTGGATGAGCTTGGGGTCACCCGCGAACTCGACGTGGCGCAAGCGGGGAATCAGCCTGCCGAAAAAGGCATCCATCTCCGCCAGGGCGAGTTGTCGTCCGACGCAACTGTGAATGCCGAAGCCGAAGGCGAGGTGCCCCTCGACCTTGCGATCGACGCGGAACGCGAACGGATCATCGAAACAGGCCTCGTCGCGGTTCGCCGACGCATAGAACAACGCCACACCATCACCGGCCTTGATGGAGGCATCATGCAAGTCGATGTCCTGCGTCGCGGTACGCATGAAATGTTTTACCGGTGACACCCAGCGGCACATCTCGCCGCTGGCGTTGCGCATCAGTGTCGGATCGGCGCGCAATTTGTCCATTTCCGCGGGATGCCGGACCAGCGCATGCAGCCCGCCGGTGATGGCGCCGGAAGTGGTGTCGTGGCCGGCGGTCACCATGATCAGGTAATAGGACATTGCCTCCAGAGGGTCCATCGGCGCCCCATCCACCGTGGCGGTCGCAATCGCGCTGGCCAGGTCGTCGCCAGGGTGGGCACGCTTCTCCGCCAGCAGACGCCCCAGGTAATCGAGAAATTCGGGAATCACATCGGTGCCGCCCAGGTCGGAGCGCTGCAGATCGGGATCGCTGGCCGCCAGCAGATTCTGGGTGAGCTTCAGCAGATGGGGAGCATCCTCCTCCGGCAGGCCGAGCAGGGAGAGGATCACGTGCAGCGGGTACCACATTGCCACCTCACTGGCGAAATCACACTCTCCGCCCTGCTCGGCCATCTTGTCCACGAAGCGTCCGGCGATCGCATCCACCCGCTCCAACAGCTTCTTCAAACCGGCCCCGACGAACCAGCGCTGGGAAATGTCCCGGTACTTGCGGTGGTCGGGCGGATCCATGTCGAGGATGGTACGGATGCCATAGCGACGGCCGCCGAACATCCTGGCCGAGGCGGCTTCGGCCTTGCGGGTTTGCAAGGTCAGGCGCGGTTCGTTGATGAACACCTCAGGATTCTTCTCGATCGACTTGATATCGGCGTTGCGCACGACGGCCCAGTAGGGCCGGTAGGGTTCCCGGTCCACCCATGCGACGGGCATCTCCCTTCTCAACCTCGAGAAATCGGCACAGATACGCTCCTCGTCCAGATAGGCCTCTGGACTCGAAATGTCGATCTCCGGCGGGAGAATGGGGGTTGCCATGCTGAAACTCCTTGCTCTCTCGGAATGGGGTAGGGCCGTGAACCTTCGCGAACAACCGGCAAAACGAACTCATGGCGCTCAACGCGCGCCGCTCCAGCGATACCATGCGCACGTCATCAGGGAGGGATGACGACACCGGAGTGTACACACCGGCATTCGGACTCGCATGGGAAAAATACCCAAGCCTGTACGGCTCCTTCCCAACAGGCGCAGCACTCCCGGAACTCGACGATCGCCGAGGCAAGGGGCTGCGCTATGATGCGCGCCGTTTTGCCTCCGGTCCCGCCGATGAATCGCGACACGCCGCCGCCCGCTTCCCCGCCCCGCCCCACCGAGCCCGACTGGCTTCCCGACGGCACGCCGTATTCGCGTGAGTTCGGGGACGTCTACTACAGTCGCGACGACGGCTGCGCCGAGGCACGCCACGTGTTCCTGGTGCACAACGCGCTCGAGCCCCGCTGGCGAGCGCTGCCCGACCGCCCAGGTACGCTGTTCGTGATCAACGAAACCGGCTTCGGCACCGGACTGAACTTCCTGCTCGCCTGGGAGTTGTGGGAGCGCAGCGCGCCAACGCAGGCACGGCTGGTGTTCCGCAGCCTGGAGGCGCACCCGCTCTCACGTTCGGCGATGGTGCGCGCCAACGCCGCGTGGCCGGAACTCGGGCGCTACAGCGCGGCGCTCGCTGCCGCGTGGCCTCCCGCAATGGGCGGCCTGCACACGCTCGACTTCGACGGTGGGCGCGTACGCCTGCAGCTGTACGTGGGCGACGTGAATGAAGCGCTCGCCGCCTGCGGCGCCGCCGCGCACCCCGAACTCGCAGTCGCCGCCGACGCGTGGTTCCTCGACGGTTTCGCGCCGGCACGCAACCCGGCGATGTGGGAACCGGCCGTGCTGCGCCGCGTGGCGGCGCTGAGCCGGCCGGGCACCACGCTGGCGACCTTCACCGCCGCGAGCGCCGTGCGCACCGGGCTGGCCGACGCCGGTTTCGCCGTCGAGCGCGTGCCCGGCTTCGGCCGCAAGCGCGAGATGCTGAGCGCGCGTTTCGACGGCACGGCTGGCACAGCTGCCGCTGCCGCAGCCGCTGCCGAGCCGCTCACCGAGACCCCGTGGCACCTCGGCGCCAGCGTCGCGTCGTCTGCCGCGCATGCACTGGTGATCGGAGGCGGCATCGCCGGCGCGTGCTGCGCCCAGGCGCTCGCGCGCCGCGGGCTGCGGGTCAGCGTCGTCGATGCCGGCGAGGCGCCACAGCGCGGGGCGCCGGTCGCGCCGCAAGGCATCCTGTTCACGCAACTGCCGGCCAGCGACAGCGCGCACGGCGAATTCACGCTGCACAGCTACCTGCACGCATTGCGCTTCTACGCCGCGCTGTTCGGCGCCGACAGCGACGCGTATGCGCGCTGCGGACTGCTGCAACTCGCCGACGACGACGAGGCCGGATTCACCGCGCTCGCCGAGCGCTATGCGACGTTTCCGGAACTTGCGCGCTTCGTCGACGCCGCCGAAGCCTCGGCGATCGCGGGCATCACGCTGGCACGCCGTGCGATCCACTTGCCCGGCAGCGGCTGGCTGGTACCGCAGGAGGCGCGCGCACGGCTGCTCGACCATCCGCTGATCGAGACCCGTTTCGGGTGTCGCGTGGAGCGGCTGGAACGCATCGACGGCGGCTGGCGGGCCTGGCTCGCCGGCGGCGAAAACATCGGCGCGCCAGTGGTGATCGTTGCCACCGCGACCGCTGCCAACGACGTGCTCGCCGACAACCCGTTGCCGATCACGCCGCTGCGCGGTCAGGTCACGCTGATACCCCGCGCGCTGGCGGGCGCCACGCCGCACTGCGTGGTCTGCGCCGGCGGCTACGTGGCGCCCGCGCGCGGCGAGTGGCTGTGCTGCGGCGCCAGCTATGTGCGCGGCGCCGGTGACTACCTGCCCACGCAGGCCGAGCATCGCGGCAACCTCGACCGCGCCCACGAGATCCTTGCGCACCTCGATCCGGCAGCGATTGCGCTCGACGCACTGGGCGGCGGCGTGGGTTATCGCACCAGCACCGCGGACCGGCTGCCGATCGCCGGCGCGCTGCCCGACGCGAGCGCATTCCGCCGTGATTTCGCGGCCCTGCGCCAGAACGCGCGGCGCGCGATCGACCGTACCGGTAGCTACCTGCCCGGCCTCTACGTCAGCACCGGTCACGGTTCGCGCGGACTGACCAGCGCGCCGCTGTGCGCGGACGCGATCGCCGCCGCGATCTGCGGCGAACCCTCGCCGCTGACACAGCGGCTGCAGCGCACGGTCTCACCGGCACGCTTCCTGATCCGCGACATCGTGAAGGGCCGCGGCGGATGAACGGTGCAGCGCGCCGCGAGGCCTGCCGCCTCGCACTCGGTGCGCTGCTGGCGTGCGCGGCGTGGCTGCACGCGGCACCCGCGCCCGACGAGGTGTTCGCCACCATCCCGGTGCACGCGCACGCGGTGATCGAACGCGTCGCGCACGACCGCACCCTGTTCACGCAGGGCCTCGTGCTCAGCGATGGGCTGTTGATCGAAAGCGGCGGCAACTACCGCGAGTCCCGCCTGGTGCAGCGCCGGCTCGGCGACGCGCGACCACTGCGCACGCGAGCGCTACCCGGCGACTGGTTCGCCGAGGGCATCGCGGCGCACCACGGCAAGCTCTACCTGCTGACCTGGCGCGAGGGCGTGCTGCAGCGTTTCACGTTGCCCGATCTCGAACCCGAGCAACGCTTCGCCTACCGCGGCGAGGGCTGGGGGCTCGCGAGCGACGGCACTCACCTGATCCAGAGCGACGGCAGCGCGACACTGCGCTGGCGGCGACCGGAGGATTTCAGCGAACTGCGCCGCCTGCAGGTGCGGGCGGGCGCGCGGCCGCTGGAGCGGCTGAACGAACTCGAATGGGTCAACGGCTGGCTGCTCGCGAACGTGTGGCTCAGCGACAGCGTGGTCGCCATCGACCCGCGCAGCGGCTGTGCGCGCTGGCGTCTCGAACTCGGCGAGCTGCTGGATGCACGCGAGCGTCGCCGTGCCGACGTGCTGAACGGCATCGCCTGGGATGCGGACACCGGGCTGCTGTGGGTCACGGGCAAGCTGTGGCCGTGGCTGTTCGCGCTGCGCATCGAGGTGCCGCCGTTGCCGGATCTAGCCGTGACGGATGGACAATGCGCGGATGCCTTGTAGGTCCGGGCTGTGCCCGGACATTTTGTTCGGCCGCAGGCCGAACCTACGCGGACATCTTCGGCACGCCCTGTTCGGCCGCAGGTCCGGGCTGTGCCCGGACATTTTGTTCGGCCACAGGCCGAACCTACGGGACATGTTCGGCCGCAGGCCGAACATGCGCCGAGCGTCGCCGCTAGACGCCTTCCGGCAGTTTCGATGCCATCAGCGTGCGCCGGTCCAGCCGCTCGCCGTCGACGATGAAGGTGCCGTCGCCCACCGCGTGCAGCGTTCGTTTCTCGCGACGCGACGTCGCCACGTGCGCCGCGACGGCCTCGAGCACCACGATGTCGTGCCTGGCGACGATCTCGACTACCCGGCACTCGATGTTGGCCAGGCATTCGCGGATCAGGGGCGCATCGACCACCTGCGCCGGCAGCGGCGTCAGCCCGAAGCGCGCGAACTTGTCGGTGTCCGCGCCTGAGCAGGTACCGATGCCGATCACGGTATCGAGCAGGTCGACCGTCGGGATCGCCACGACGCACTCGCGCGTCTTCTTCAGCGCGCGGAACGAGTGATTCCACTTCCCGGTGGTGATCGCGAAGCGCGGCGAGAAGTCGATCACCATCGTCCACGAGATGGTCATCACGTTGCTCCGGCCACCGTCGCTGGTGGTCACCAGCACCACCGGCCCGGGCTCGATCAGCGTGAAGGCCTTGTCGAGTTCCAGGGGGCGCATGACAAACACTTCCGTCTATGGCTGCGGAATGGTCGGATACTGCGGCAGCCCGTCGCAGATCTCGTAGTAATCGCCCTTCTCCGCGACGAACACATGCAGTTCCGTATGCGTCCCGGTCGGATCGTCGAAGGCGCCCATCGCGATGCCGATCCAGTCCTTGGCCGGCGGGTCGAAGAACATCGAGCTGCCGCAGCGCGAACAGAAACCCCGGCGCACCTTCGCCGAGGAGTGGTACCACGTGACATGGTCCATGCCGGTGATCGACACCGCACCCCGCGGCAGGTCCGTGCCGACGAAATAATGACCGGAGAATTTGCGGCACTGGACACAGTGGCAGGCATCGGGCGGTTTCAGCTCGCAGGACACGGTGAACCTGACGGCCCCGCACATGCACGATCCGCTTTTCATGGGGTCCCCTCCGCGCAGCCACGCCCCCGGGCGAGCCGTCTGCGACCGCAGTGTAGCGCAGCGAGGGGGCGCGCCTTAACACACCACCCGCCCGCGGGCTAGAATCCGCCGCGCCGTCGTCGCCCCCCGGGGATGAGGCGCGCCGAAGCCCTTCCATTCCAGCGGACATCCGAGCAGTCGATGAGCAACAGCCAGCAATCCGTCCCCGGCCTCGCACCGAGCAGCGTCCACCCGGCTTTCGAGTGGGTGCGCAGCGAGCCGATCAGCGCGCTCGGCGCCGTGGTCGAGGAGTACCGCCATCGCGCCACCGGGGCGCAGCACTACCACATCGCGAGCGACAACCCCGAGAACGTTTTCCTGGTCGCGCTGCGCACCGTGCCGCAGGACTCGACCGGCGTGGCGCACATCCTCGAGCACACGGCGCTCTGCGGCAGCGAGAAGTATCCCGTGCGCGATCCGTTCTTCATGATGACGCGCCGCTCGCTGAACACGTTCATGAACGCCTTCACCAGCAGCGACTGGACCGCGTATCCGTTCGCCAGCCAGAACCGCAAGGACTTCTTCAACCTGCTCGACGTGTACCTGGACTCGGTGTTCTTCGCGCGCCTCGACCCGTACGACTTCGCGCAGGAAGGCCACCGGCTCGAGTTCGCCACGCCGTCGGACCCCACGACGCCGCTGCAGTTCAAGGGCGTGGTCTACAACGAGATGAAGGGCGCGATGAGCGCGATCTCCAGCCTGCTCTGGCAGACGCTGACTAAATACCTGTTTCCCTGCACCACCTACCACTACAACTCCGGCGGCGATCCGGAGCACATCCCGGACCTCGGCTACGAGCAGCTATGCGAGTTCTACCGCACGCATTACCACCCGGGCAACGCGGTGTTCATGAGTTACGGCGACCTCCCGGCCGCGCAATTGCAGGAGCGTTTCGAGTCGCGCGCGCTGGCGCGTTTCGAGGCGTTGCCGATCGGGATCGCGGTGCCCGACGAGAAACGCTACCACGCCCCGCTCGTGGTCGAGGAAGCCTACGCGTGGGAGGAGGAAGACGAGCCGGTGCGCAAGAGCCACGTGGTGCTCGGCTGGCTGCTCGGCAAGTCGACCAGCCTCGAGGACCTGATGAAGGCTCACCTGCTGAACGGGATCCTGCTCGACAACAGCGCCTCGCCGCTGCAGTTCGCGCTCGAGACCAGCGAGCTCGGCAGCGCGCCGTCGCCGCTGTGCGGACTCGAGGACTCTAACCGCGAGATCGTGTTCAGCTGCGGACTCGAAGGCTGCGAAACCGCTGCCGCGCCGGCAGTGGAGGCGCTGGTGCTGGGCACGTTGCGCGACATCGGCGAGAACGGAGTACCGGTGGAGCAGGTGCGCGCCGTGCTGCACCAGCTGGAACTGCACCAGCGCGAGATCGGCGGCGACGGCTACCCGTTCGGGCTGCAGCTGCTCCTGATGGGAATCGGCGGTGCCGTGCATCGCGGTGACCCGGTCGCGGTGCTGAACATCGAGCCGGTGCTGCGCCAGCTCGCCGAGGACATCGAGGATCCGGAGTTCGTGAAACGCCTGGTGCGCGAACTGCTGCTCGACAACCCGCACCGCGTGCGGCTGGCGATGCACCCGGACACCGGACTCGCCGAGCGCCGCCGCGCAGCCGAGGAACAGCGCCTCGCAGCGATCCGCGCCACGCTCGACGAGGACGACTGCGCGCGCATCGTCGCGACGGCAAGCACGCTGGCCGAGCGCCAGAACAGCAAGCCCGACGATTCCTGCCTGCCGCGCGTCACCATCGCCGACGTGCCACTCGAAGTGCCGGATCTCACCGCACGCGTGCTTTCGACGGCGACGCAGCCGCTCACCACCTACACGCGCGGCACCAACGGCATCGTCTACCAGCAGATCGTGGTCGACCTGCCGCAACTGGCTCCCGAACTCGAGGAGTTGCTGCCCTACTACGGCAATTTCCTCAGCGAGATCGGCAGCGGCGGACGCGACTACCTGCAGACGCAGGCGCTGCAGGCGGCGGTGAGTGGCGGCGTGAACGCCGGTGCCACGATCCGCGGTGGCGTCGACGACGAGCAGCGCACGCGCGCGGTGCTGGTGGTTTCGTCGAAGGCGCTGGCGCGCAATGCCGGCGCGATGTTCACGTTGCTGCACGAAACGCTGCTGGCGCCGCGCTTCGACGAACCGCAGCGGCTGCGTGAACTGCTCAGCCAGATGCGCGCGCGCCGCGACCAGTCGGTCACCGGCAGCGGCCACAGCCTTGCGATGGCCGCGGCCGCGAGCCGCATGAGTCCCACCGCGCTGCTCTCGCACACGCTGTCCGGACTGGAGGGGATACGGCGCACGCGGGCGCTGGAAAAGGCGCTGCAGTCCGACGAGGAACTCGGCGCCTTCGCGATCCGGCTGCAACGGCTGCACGAGACGATCGCCACCGCGCCACGGCAGTTGCTGCTGATTGCCGACGCGGCACACGAAGCGCAGTCCCTGCAGGCACTCTGCGACTGCTGGCAGCACACCGCGCCCGGCGCCCCGGCCAGCGCCTTCGCACCACCGGCCGTGCGCGAGGGTGTGCGCGAAATCTGGCAGACCAGCACGCAGGTGAATTTCTGCGCCAAGGCCTACCCCACGGTGCCCACCGCGCACCCCGACGCAGCGGCGCTGACGGTGCTCGCCGGCTTCCTGCGCAACGGCTTCCTGCATCGCGCGATCCGCGAACAGGGCGGCGCCTACGGCGGCGGCGCCTCGCACGACGCCGGCATTGCGGCGTTCCGCTTCTATTCGTACCGCGACCCGCGCCACGCCGCCACGCTGGCCGATTTCGACGCCGCGCTCGACTGGTTGCACGGCACGCACCACGAATGGCAACCGGTCGAGGAGGCGATCCTCGGCGTGATCGCCTCGCTCGACAAGCCGGCCTCGCCGGCCGGCGAAGCGAAGAAGCACTTCCACGAGCAGTTGTTCGGTCGCGGCACCGAACAGCGGCGCGCGTTCCGCGCGCGCGTGCTCGCCGTGACGCTGGACGATCTGTTGCGCGTCGGCGCGACCTATCTCGACCCGGCGCGCGCCAGCGTGGCAGTGATCACGAACGCGCCGGGGGCAGCGGAACTGCGTGCCCTCGACACCTTCGCGGACACGACGCTGCACGTGCTCTGATCGCCGATGCCGATCGCGCCGCGACCGCCGCGCGCGCCGAACCTCGGCGGCGGGCGCTCAGCGTGCCGTGGCTGCGAGCAGTTCGGCCGGTGTCGACAGGTCGCGACCGCTGCGCTCACGGTGCAGCGCGACGATGCGTTCCAGCCCGGTGGCCACCACTGCCTCGTCGAGCGCGGCGTCGTGGCAACGCCTCCAGTCGGCGCGCTGCGCCGGGATGCGGTCCTCGCGCGGCGCACAGACCGCCTGTGAGGCTCTTATCAGCCGTGCGTACAGCGTCTGCACGCCGGCATCACGCGCGAGGTCCAGGTCGCCGTAGCGCACCACCACCGACCGCGTCTCGGCGTAGCGCGGCGCGGCGCGGATGCCGGTCATCTTCGAGCGCTCCGCGCGGCTGTCGATCACGGTCATCGTGTCCTCGGCCACCGGCGCTGCGGCCCACACCGGCCCGCCACCCAGCGCCACCACGCACGCGATCGCGCAGCCACCGCCGATCGCTGCCGAAACTTTCCTGCCCAGCGTTGACGTGTTCATGACAAGCCCTCCACGGCTTCGGACGCACGGCGCATATCGCCGCGCTTGCCGTGCCAGCAGATCACGTTCCGGCCCCGCGATCCGGGCGATTCCGTGATTAGTTCGTGCCGCAAAAATACGCGTTGCCGATCAATCACCTGCAGTGCATCCGCACGAATCCGTAACAATCGGCCGTGCGGCCGGGCACGTCCCGTAGGTTCGGCCTGTGGCCGAACGGTATCCGGGCACAGCCCGGATCTACAGGCGAAGGTCCACGTAGGTTCGGCCTGTGGCCGAACGGCATCCGGGCACAGCCCGGATCCTCGGATCGTCCCGTCCGAGCCACGGGAAACGTAAACCCCCAGGGTGGACGCGGGCGGCGTGTGGGTGCATAGTGGACTCCCGCTCTCCATCATCGGCGCCGCGGACCGCTGTTCCGCACGCGCCGCCGCAGGAATGGGGCGCATGACACGACAGTACCGCTTCGGCAACTGGCTGTTCGACGCCGACACTCACCGCCTGTGCGATGGGGAAGCGGATATCACGCTAGAGCCACGCGTCGCACGGCTGCTCGAATTCCTGCTCACGCACCCGCAGGAAATGCTGAGCCACGACTGCCTGATCGAGGCCGTCTGGGACGGCCGTGTGGTATCCGACGAGGCGGTGCGCCGGGCGATGTCGGCGCTGCGCCACGCCCTGACGCGCGACGGCAGTGACCGCTGCATCCAGACGGTCTACAAGAAGGGATATATCGCGAGCCTGATGGCCGAACCACTGCGCACTGCTGCTCCCCCGAACGACAATCGGACCGCAATCATGGCACTGCCTGCCGGTCCGCAGCGCCCAGCCCCTGCGCGACGGCAACAACTCGTGCAGATACTGATCGGTGCGACCTATCTTCTGCTGGCCGCAACCGTGCTGATCGCGCTCGGTCATGCGATGCTGTTGAGCCGCTTCTAGCGGCTCACGGCCTCAGCGCCGATCGGGTGTGTGACGAATCAAAAAGGGGAACGCACCGCTACCGGCAACGTTCCCCTCGCGTTCCGCCATCGCTCCCGGTGCCTGGCCCCGGAGCGCCGCGAGACCGCCGCTCAGACCGACTGGCGACGACGCCGCGTGACGCCGAGCAACCCGAGACCGAGTCCCAGCAGTGCGACCGTCCCCGGCTCCGGTGTCTCAACCGGTCCGCAGTCGACCTCACAATCGGTCGGATCCGCGTAGTGGGGTACATAGTACGGATCGATAGAGTGCGCATAGCCACCGTTGTCGACAAGATACAACCCCACACCCGGCGCCGAGGTTCCCACCAACCCGGAATACCAGACTTCGAAGCTGAAGGTCCCGCTCGACAAAAGTGAAACCGACGACGTCTGGGTGAACTTCTGCACCCCGTCGTCCCACAACTGGAAAATGACCTCGTCCAGCCCGCCACCGTCATCGGTGTCCCCCGTGAACGAGTACTTCCCCTTCACATAAACACCCGCGGTGTCGTACTCGGCACCCGTCAGATCGCTGAAGCTGAACGAGTTTGCCGCCCACGTCGCAGGCGCCGCACCGAGCAGCAGGGCCGAAACGGCCGATGTGATGATCAGCTTTTTCATGTTCTTCTCTCCTTGCAAGGTCGCTTTCACCACCGTCGAGGAGGGTATGGCGACGCGTTTTCACGATGACCGCGAAAAACTCAGCAACCTGCAGGCCAATACCTGTAACGGTTTGTCTTGCAAGGAAAAACAGTTTTCACCCAAATCGTTGCCGATAAGGAAACGTAAAAAAAACCGACAACCGTCGGCGAAGTTTCCCGACGCTCGCCGAGGCTCACAACCACCGGTGCCGCGACGACAACTGCCGCTGCTGGCCGTCGCGGTGTTCGGCCAGGCGCTGCGGACCGACGAGCAGCAGCGACAACAGCAGCCCGGCGCCGAAACCGCCGGCGTGCGCCCAGAACGCGACCCCGGCCCCGCCGTCGTCGGCGAGCCCGCTCGCGAGCTGGATCAGGAACCAGTAACCGAGCATGAACACCGCCGGCACCGCAACCGTGGTCACGTAGAAGCCGAGGAAGATCAGCGTGTGCACATGCGCGCGCGGATACAGCCGCGCGTAGGCACCGAGCACCCCGCCGATCGCACCCGAGGCACCGACCATCGGCACCGCGCTGCCCGGCTCGGTGAGGATCTGCGCACCGGCGGCCGCCAGCCCCGACAGCAGGTAGAACACCAGATAGCGGGCGGTCCCCATCACGTCCTCGACGTTGTCGCCGAACACCCACAGGAACCACATATTGCCGATGATGTGGAACCAGCCGCCGTGCATGAACATCGAGCTGAACAGGCTGAACCAGCTGCCGTTGCCATCGATCACGCACGCGAGATTCGGCCCCAGCGGTATCTGCGTGCCCGCCGTGACCTGCCCGAGCAGGTCGCCCGGGATCAGGCCGTGCAGGCACAGCGAGCGCGCCAGCGCCTGCTCGCTGCCGAAACCCTGGAGCAGTGCCCACACCAGCACGTTCAGCGCGATGATCAGCCAGGTCCCGACAGGTGCGTGCAACCGGACGTTGTCGTCATGCAGCGGAAACACGCGTCACTCGAGCGCGAAGCGGATCTGTGCGGTGCCGAAACCGCGTTGCTGCAACTGGCGTGCGATGCGACTGCGCTCGGCCGCACTGCCGACCCGCGCCTCCCCGTACCGGCGGCACTTCCACGCACGTGCCGCCTCGGCCCATTCGGGCGCCGAGGCGTCCACGCAGGCCGCCGCGAGTTCGCGCTCGATCCCACGCCCGGCGAGTTCGTGCAGGATTCTGAGCGGTCCGCGTCCACGCTGGCGCTGCGCGCGCACGAAGGCTTCCGCGAAACGCTGATCGCTCTGCAGCCCTTCGTCGCGCAAGCGTTGCAACACCTCGTCGATGGGTGCGTCGCGACCGAAGCGTGCAACGAGTTTGGCATCGAGCTCGCGCGCCGCGTGTTCGCGCCGCGCGAGCAGGTCGAGTGCCGCGCCCCGCACGACGATCGGGTCGCCGGTGGGTACCGGTGCGCGACGCAACGCTGCCATGGCGGCCCGCCCGGGCGCGCTCAGGCTTCCTCGATCGCCTCGACCGCCAGCTCGACCGCGCCGCTGGCGAGCGCCTTGGCGCGGATCTCGGCTTCCAGCTGCCCGGCCAGCGCCGGGTTCTCCGCCAGGAAGCGTGCCGCGTTGGCCTTGCCCTGGCCGATGCGCTCGCCCTTGCACGAATACCAGGCGCCGGACTTGTCGATCAGGCCCAGCTTCACGCCGAGATCGATGACCTCGCCCATGCGGTAGATGCCGCGACCGTACAGGATGTCGAACTGCACCTCGCGGAACGGCGGTGCCACCTTGTTCTTGACCACCTTCACGCGCGTCTCGTTGCCCACGACCTCCTCGCCGTCCTTGACCGAGCCGATGCGACGGATGTCCAGGCGCACCGACGAGTAGAACTTCAGCGCGTTGCCGCCGGTGGTGGTTTCCGGCGAGCCGAACATCACGCCGATCTTCATGCGGATCTGGTTGATGAAGATCACCAGCGTGTTCGAACGGTTGATGCTGCCGGTGATCTTGCGCAGCGCCTGGCTCATCAGCCGCGCCTGCAGGCCGACGTGCGAGTCACCCATCTCGCCCTCGATCTCGGCGCGCGGCGTCAGCGCGGCCACCGAGTCGATCACGACGACGTCTACCGCACCCGAGCGCACCAGCATGTCGACGACCTCGAGCGCCTGCTCGCCGGTGTCGGGCTGCGAGACGATCAGGTCCTCGACCTTGACACCGAGCTTGTCGGCGTAACCCGGATCGAGCGCGTGCTCGGCGTCGATGAAGGCGGCCGTGCCGCCCAGTTTCTGGCACTCGGCGATCACCGACAGCGTGAGCGTGGTCTTGCCCGAGGACTCCGGTCCGTAGATCTCGACCACCCGCCCGCGCGGCAGACCGCCGATGCCGAGCGCGATGTCCAGTCCCAGCGATCCGGTGGAGATGGCCGGGATCGCTTCCTGCGTCCGGTCCCCCATGCGCATCACGGTTCCCTTGCCGAACTGGCGCTCGATCTGCGCCAGCGCCGCATCCAGTGCTTTCTGCTTGTTCGCGTCCATTGTCGTCGACCCCTCGGGTGTGCTGTGAATGAGGAACTACCGGGTGCTGTATATTCAAACAGATAACTGGCGGAATATCCAGTATCCGGCAACCGCCCGCCGTCGTGCATCCATGCCGGGGCGTCGCGATCGGGTGGTGGGCGCACTATACCCGCGCCGCCGGCCGCGCGCACGGTGCGCGGCGGCGGCCCGGATGGGTCAGTCCAGCGTCTCGATCCCGGGCAGCCGGCAAACGGCCGCCGGGCACCAACCTCAGGCCTTGCCCGTCTGCCCCGCCGCAGCCGGCTGGCGTTTCGCCATCACCCGCGTGCCGATCCACACCAGTCCGATGAAGTACACGAACGCCAGCCCGAGCCCGACGAAGGCGTCCCCGAAGTCGACCCCCTTCTGCACCGCCGGGATGGTGCCTGCGGTGAGCAGCAGCATGGTCGCGAAGTTCACCGCCAGCGTCAGCCACCCCATGACCTGGCAGTACACGAGCGCCAGGATCAGTCCCATGAAGATCAGTCCGCCGGCGTCACCGAACCACACGGGCAGGCTCTGCAGCAGCCACGCCATCGTCAGACCCACCACCGACCCGACCACGCAGGCGGGCACCTTCTCGAGCGCGGCATGCTCGATGCCGGCCCAGTAGAGCAGGAACAGGAAGCCGGCCCAGAAGTCGTGGACGCCCAGCGCCGAATTAAGCGCGATGAACGCACCGACCACGACGATGATCGCGAGCAGGACCAGCAGGCCCTTCAGCGGCGTCATCGGTGCCGCTGGCTGATCGCCGGTGCCCTGCGTGCTCGAAGCCTGATTCATGGTATTTTCCTTTTTGTATGGGTGGCGAAGCGCCGCGCGCAGACACGCGGTCGGGCGGAGCATACCGCGACCGTGCTGCTGCGGACAGCAAGTGATGGCCGTCGCCGCCCGGCACCCTTCAGGGGCCGGTGTCGCACCGCGGGCGGGGGCGGCGTGGCCCGACATCACCAGCAGGAGACCCAGCCGATGAACATCAAGAAACGCGTTCTGGCCACCGTGATCGGGGCACTTGGCGCCGTGGCGCTGCAGGCGCAGGCAGGCACGCCGTACGACCAGATGATCGCCTTCGGCGCGAGCTTCGAGGATGTGGGGCAGTTCCCCGACGTCGATTTCGTCTCGGTCGCCTTTCCCGGACTGGTGGCGCCGCCAGGCGCGGCGCTCGACGGCAGCACCGGCTTTCGGCTGACCAACATCGACGCGGCGAGCGGGGAGCGCGGGCGCGCGTGGATCGAGATGCTGGCCGCCGACCTCGGCGTCGGCGGACTGGTGCCGTCGACGCCGCTGCTCTACCCGGGCGCGCGCACCGACATCCCGGCCACCGGCAACCTCAATTTCTCCTACGCCGGAGGACGCGCGCGCGAGCTGCTCGAGGCGGTCACCGGCACCTCGACCGTGGTGCACCCCACGGACGCGCTGGTTCCCGCCGACCTGAGCGCGACCAGCCCCGGCTTCCTGCAACGCCTGCAGGCCGGCACGCTAACGATCGGGCCGCGCACGCTGTTCGTGGTCAATCCGGCCGGCAACGACGTGCGCGATTCCGACCCGGCGGACCCGGCGGCGGCTGCCACGCGCGGCGCGCAGGATTCGCTGCAACTCATCCGCAGTCTGGTCGGCGCCGGCGCGCAGACGATCGTCGTGCCCACCTTCCCGCCGCTCGGCCTGCTGCCCGAGAGCACCAACCTCGAATCCGACGGCAGCCGCAGCGCAAAGGCGGAGGCGCGCAACGCCGGCGCCGCGACCTACAACGCCGTGATGGCGGCGGGTCTGCCGGGCACCGGCGGCAACATCGTGATCGTCGACTGGGCCACGCTGTTCCAGGAACTGCTGGCCGCGCCGGTCACGTTCGGCTTCCGCGCCGGCATCGACCAGAGCCGCTACTGCTACTCGGCGAGCGAGTGGTCGGTCACCGGCGTCGACTGCACCGAAGCACCGGGACTCGGCAAGTCGAGCGGCGGCAATCCCGACGACTTCGTCACCAACGACGGTCTGCACCCCACGCAGCCGACCGCACGGATCCTCGCCGACTACACCGCCTCGGTGCTGCGCGCGCCGGGCATGGTGTCGCTGCTGCCCGAGGCCGTGCTCGCCGATGCCCGCGGCCACCGCGCGACGGTCGACGACTTCCTGGCGCAGAACCGCTTCGCCACGACGTTCGGCGAAGCGCAGGTGTTCGTCGCCGCGCAGGCCCAGCGCAGCGACCTCGACGAAACCCGCGCCAGCCCCGAAGCGAGTTCCGACAGCGCCGACCTCACGCTGGGCGGCAGCGTCGGCATCGCCGAGCGCTGGTTCGCGGGAATGGCGCTGGGTTCACGCCAGGGCGACACCGACCTCGACGGCAGCGGCAGCGCCTTCGACACCGACGGCCTGCTCGGCTCGGTGTTCGCCGGCTATCGCCACGACGGCTGGTTCGCCGACCTGGTGCTCACGGTGGGCCGATCGGACCTCGACGACATCCAACGCGTGTTCACGCTCGGCAGCGTGCAGCAGCGCCGCGAATCCGGCGACACCAGCGCCGATGTCAGCGGCCTGTCGGCAACGCTGGGGGTGGACATGATGGGCGCGAACGCAGGCTGGCGCTTCGGGCCGTTCCTGCAGGCCGATCACCTCGCGATCGAAGTCGATGGCTACGCCGAGCGCGGTGCGAGTTCCACCGCGATGCAGTTCGACGATCTCGACCGCGACTCGAGCGTAGGCAGCGCCGGCGTGTTCGCGAGCTACCCCTGCCGGCTGGGCGGAGCCGAACTCGAGTTCTACGGCGACGCCGCGTACGAACACGAGTTCGACGATGACCCGGACGCGGTGCGCGCCGTGCTGAAGAGTGCCGCCGGCGTGGCCTGGTTCACGACGCCAGGCTACCGGGTCGAGCAGGACGGCTGGCGCGTGCGCGCCGGGGTCGATGCGGGCTGGTCGAACGGGGTGCGCCTCGGGCTCTCCTACCGCTTCGCCGACCACGACGCGCAGGCGCAGTACCTGAACGTGTCGGCCGCGTATCGCTTCTGATCGATCACATCGAGTCGAGGAATACCCGCCATGCCCCTTGCCGAAGAACGCTGCGAAGCCTGCCGGGCCGATGCGCCACGCGTCACCGACGCGGAACTCGCCGAACTGATCGCGCAGATCCCCGACTGGCAGCCGGAGGTGATCGACGGCGTGCTGCAGTTGCGCCGCGAGTTCCGCTTCCGCAATTTCGTCGATGCGCTGGCGTTCACCAACCGCGTCGGCGCGCTGGCCGAGGAAACCGGCCACCACCCGGCGCTGCTCACCGAGTGGGGCAAGGTCACCGTGGCCTGGTGGACGCACAAGATCCGCGGCCTGCACCGCAACGATTTCATCCTGGCGGCGAAGACCGACCAGCTGGTGCAGGGCTGACGTACGCGCTGAGCGATCGCTACCGTCGCTCGCCAGAACCCCGCACACTGGTAGACTTCGCCGCTGCCGTGACGGGGCGAACCATCCGCACCCCACGGATAACGCGGCTGCCACGCCCGCCCTGCGGGACACGGTGGTACGCCCCATGGTCAGCAGGTGTTCCGAGACGAATCCGTGAGTTCCAACGACGCCCATACCCCGATGATGCAGCAATATTTGCGCATCAAGGCACAGCACCCCGACGAACTGCTGTTCTACCGCATGGGGGATTTCTACGAGCTGTTCCACGACGACGCGAAGCGCGCCGCCGCGCTGCTCGACATCACGCTGACCTCGCGCGGCATGTCGGCCGGACAACCGATACCGATGGCCGGTGTGCCGCACCATGCGGTCGAGGGCTACCTGGCGCGGCTGGTGCGCGCCGGCGTCTCGGTGGCGATCTGCGAGCAGATCGGGGATCCGGCGACCAGCAAGGGTCCGGTCGAACGCGAGGTCACGCGCATCGTCACGCCCGGCACGCTCACCGACGAGCTGCTGCTCGATGCGGCGCGCGACAACCTGCTGGTCGCGGTCGCGGAGAGCGGCACGCGCTTCGGCATCGCGTCGCTCGACCTCGCGAGCGGGCGCTTCCACGTGCTCGAGGTCGAGGGCGAGGACGCGCTGGCGGCCGAGCTCAGGCGGTTGCAGGCCGCGGAACTGCTCGTCGCCGAGCACGGCGCGCGCCGCGCCCCGCTCGCCGGGCAGCCGGGGTTGCGCACGCGCGCGCCGTGGGAGTTCGAGCTGCGCAGCGCCACCGAGCTGCTGAACGCGCAGTTCGGCACCCGGGATCTGGAAGGTTTCGGCTGCGCGCAGCTCGACGCCGGACTCGCCGCGGCCGGTTGCCTGCTGCGCTACGCGCGCGAGACGCAGCGCAGCGAGCTGCCGCACGTGCGCGCGCTGCTGCCCGATGCGCGCGAGGACGCCGTGGTGCTCGACGCGGCGTCGCTGCGCAACCTCGAGATCGACAGCAACTTCAGCGGCGGCGACGAGCACACGCTCGCGTGGGTGCTCGACACCACGCGCACCGCCATGGGCGCGCGCTGGTTGCGCCGCTGGCTGCGCCGGCCGCTGCGCCGGCGCGAGGAGCTCGAGGCGCGCCAGACGGCGATCGCCGAACTGGTCGACGACGCGCGTCACCACGCACCGCGCGAGGCGCTGGGCGCGATCGGCGACATCGAGCGCATCCTCGCGCGGGTGGCACTGCGCTCGGCGCGACCGCGCGACCTCAGCCGGCTGGGCACCGCGCTCGCCAGCCTGCCCGCGCTGCACGCGGCCTGCGCGGGGCTCGAGGCACCGCTGACCCGGCGGTTGCTGGAAGCGGCAGGCGAGTTCCCGCAGGTCGCGGCGGAACTCGCGCGCGCGCTGGTGGAGAATCCACCGGTGGTGGTGCGCGACGGCGGCGTGATCGCCGACGGTTACGACGCGGAACTCGACGAGCTGCGCCAGCTGGATTCCGGCGCGCACGATTTCCTGCTCGACCTCGAGGCGCGCGAGCGCGAACGCACCGGGCTCGCGAACCTGCACGTGGGCTACAACCGCGTGCACGGCTACTACATCGAACTCGGGCGCGCGCAGGCCGCGCAGGCGCCGGCGGACTACATCCGACGCCAGACGCTGAAGAACGCCGAGCGCTACATCACGCCGGAACTCAAGACCTTCGAGGACAAGGCACTGAGCGCCCGCGCGCGTGCGCTGGCTCGCGAGAAATGGCTCTACGAACGTCTGCTGGACCGGCTGCTCGAGGACCTCGCCGCGCTGCAGCGCTCTGCCGCGGCACTCGCCGAGCTCGACGTGCTGGCCACGCTCGCCGAGCGTGCCGCCACGCTCGACTACTGCCGGCCGCGCTTCAGCGACGAACAGCGCCTGCACATCGCCGGTGGCCGTCATCCGGTCGTCGAACGCGTGCTCGACGGGCCGTTCATCCCCAACGACCTCGCGCTCGACGAGCGCACCCGCATGCTGATCATCACCGGCCCGAACATGGGCGGCAAATCGACCTACATGCGGCAGGCGGCGCTGATCACGCTGCTCGCGCACATCGGCAGCTTCGTGCCCGCGAGCGCGGCCGAGATCCCGCTGGTCGACCGCATCTTCACGCGCATCGGCTCCTCCGACGACCTCGCCGGCGGACGCTCCACGTTCATGGTCGAGATGACCGAGACCGCGACGATCCTGCACAACGCCACCGAACGCAGTCTGGTGCTGATGGACGAGATCGGGCGCGGTACCGGCACCTTCGACGGTCTCTCGCTGGCGTGGGCGGCCGCGGCGCGGCTGGCGCGCCGGCAACGCGCGTTCACGCTGTTCGCGACGCACTACTTCGAACTGACCGCGCTGCCGGAGGAAATCGAGGGTGTGGCGAACGTGCACCTCGACGCCACCGAGTACGCCGACCGCATCGTGTTCCTGCATGCAGTGCGCCCGGGTCCGGCGAGCCGCTCCTACGGGCTGCAGGTCGCGGCGCTGGCCGGCGTGCCGCAGCCGGTGATCGCGGAGGCACGGCGCAAGCTGCAGGAACTCGAGACCCCGCACCCGGGCGGCAGTGCCAGTGCGGCGCCCGCGCAGGGCCAGTTGCTGTTCGACCCGGACCCGCGGCCCGAGGCGCTGGCGGCGCGGTTGCGCGCCACCGACCCCGACGCGCTCACACCGCGCGAGGCGCACGCGCTGCTCTACGAACTCGTGCAGGAAGCGCGCGGAAATGGCTGAATTTTCATCCTGCCGCGCGTCTGACACGCACGGCACGACGTGGTAGACTTCGCTCGCTTCCGATTCACCCGCAACCTGCAGCAAGAGGCCCGCGCGCCATGACTTTCGTCGTTGGAGACAACTGCATCAACTGCAAGCACACCGACTGCGTCGAGGTGTGCCCGGTGGACTGTTTCTACGAAGGCCCGAACTTCCTCGTCATCCATCCCGACGAGTGCATCGACTGCGCGCTGTGCGAACCCGAATGCCCGGTGGACGCGATCTTCTCCGAGGACGAACTGCCGGAAGACCAGCAGGCATATCTCGAGATCAACGCCGAGCTCGCGCAGGTGTGGCCGAACATCACCGAGAAGAAGGACCAGATGCCCGACGCCGAACGGTGGAACGGCGTGCCGAACAAGCTGCAACACCTGGTGCGCTGAGAACCCCGCCACCCGTCCCGTAGGTTCGGCCCGTGGCCGAACGATTCATGTCCGGGCACATCACGTCCGGGCACAGCCCGGACCTACGAAAGGTGTCCGCGTAGGTTCGGCCCGTGGCCGAACGATTCATGTCCGGGCACATCACGTCCGGGCGCAGCCCGGACCTGCGAAAGGTGTCCGGGCCCGGACCTACCCGAACACGGCGTCGCCGGTCAGGCCCTGGCGCTCGAGGATCTCGCGCAGGCGCCGCAGCGCCTCCACCTGGATCTGGCGTACGCGCTCGCGCGTGAGGCCGATCGCACGCCCCACTTCCTCCAGCGTCGCCGCATCGTAGCCCGCCAGCCCGAAGCGCCGCGCGATCACCTCGCGCTGCTTGTCGTTCAGTTCCTCCAGCCACGCGGCGATGCTCTCGCGCATGTCCTCGTCCTGCAGCAGCTCCGCGGGGTCCGAAACCTGCTGGTCGGCGATGGTATCGAGCAGTGAACGGTCCGAATCCGGCCCCAGCGGCACGTCGACCGAGGTGACGCGCTCGTTCAGTCCGAGCATGCGCTTGACGTCCTCGACCGGCTTGTCGACCAGCTCGGCAATCTCCTCGGCCGATGGCTCGTGGTCGAGCCGCTGGGTGAGCTCGCGCGCCGCGCGCAGGTAGACGTTCAGTTCCTTGACCACGTGGATCGGCAGCCGGATCGTGCGCGTCTGGTTCATGATCGCGCGCTCGATGGTCTGGCGGATCCACCACGTCGCGTAGGTCGAGAAGCGGAAACCGCGCTCGGGGTCGAACTTCTCGACCGCGCGGATCAGTCCGAGGTTGCCCTCCTCGATCAGGTCGAGCAGCGACAGTCCGCGGTTCAGGTAGCGCCGCGAGATCTTCACGACCAGCCGCAGGTTGCTCTCGATCATGCGCTTGCGCCCGGCCGCGTCGCCGCGCAGCGCGAGACGCGCGTAATGACGCTCCTCCTCGGCGCTCAGCAGCGGCGAGAAGCCGATCTCGCCGAGATACATCTGCGTGGCGTCGAGCGTGCGCTGCACGCCCGAATCCTCGCGGCGGGTGGCGATGAACTCGTCGTCGCGCTCCTCGGCCCCGGCTTCCGCGAGGCCCTCGATGTCGCCGTCGAAGTCCGCACCGAACTCGGCATCCGCCGTGATCAGCACCTCGTCCTCGAACTGCACGCCTGCTTCCATTGCCATCGCGTTGTCCCCTTGCTACGAGTTTTCCCGCCGCCCGCTCATCGCCTGGGCAGCACCTGCATCGGATCGACCGGATTGCCCTGCCTGCGCACCTCGAAGTGCAGCTTGGTCCGGTCGGTGCCGCTGTCTCCCATCTCGGCGATCCGCTGTCCTGCCCGCACCGAGTCGCCCTCGCCCACGAGCAGCCTGCTGTTGTGCGCATAGGCGCTGAGCCAGTGCGCGTCGTGCTTGACGATCAGCAGGTTGCCGTACCCGCGCACCCCGCTGCCCGCGTAGACCACCGTGCCGCTGCGCGCCGCGACCACCGGATCGCCGGAGTTGCCGGAGATGTCGATGCCCTTGTGCGGTTGTGCGCCGTTCGCGTAGCCCTGCAGCACCCGTCCGGCACTCGGCCACTGCCAGGCTCCGGGCTTGCCGGAGGCCACCGGTGGTGGTGGCGGTGCACTCGGCCGCGACGCCGGCGCAGCCACCGTCGGCACCGGCCGCACCGGTGCCGGCGTGGCCGCCGGTGCGCTGCGGGTGGCCGATGCCACACCGGACGCGGACGCAGCGGGACGATCCGGTTCCATGCCGAGCGTCACCGGGGCGCCCGAGGCACTGAGCCGCAGCCGCTGTCCGGGGTAGATCGTGTACGGTGCCGCAATGCGGTTCAGGCGCGCTACCGTGACCCAGTCGGTACCGGCCGCGAACGCTATCGAGTGCAGCGTGTCGCCCCGCTTGACCGTATAGACGTTGCCTTGCTGGGCCGGGGTGTTGCGCGAGGCCCCCGGTTCCGGTACGGCGACAGGCTCCGGCAGGTCCGAGTAGTACGGCCGGCTCGAACAGCCCGCCAGACCGAGCAGCAGACCGGTTGCCAGGACGACGATGTACGGGCTCGCTCGACTCATTCATTCCGTTGGCTGGTGTGTCCCAGGCCATCCCCTCGTGGATCCGGCCCTATTTTATGCTTTTGCGCGACTTTACTGCGCGTCCTGTTTAAGAAAAGTTTTTATCGGTATGATTTTTCAACGATTTGCTTAAAGGCAATTTGCGCCGTTCACGGACGGATGTCAACCGTCCACGTTGGTGAAAACGGTAGTTTTTCACATTTCTGTGGAAAATCCGGGAGGCCTGGACACCTCTCACCTGGCCATGAGCGGCATTCCGCGGCCCGGCTGCTGAGGCTGTCGCAAAAGCCCGCGAAGCGTGCGGCGGCGATTTCACACCGGTGGGCGTACGCCGCAGGGATGCGGCGTTCGAGCCTACACGGACGTATTCACGGCGCCCCACGGGTGTGGAATCGCCGCCGCGCGCTGGCACCGTCCCACGGTGAGAGGTTTTGCGACACCCTCTGCTGGCTCTCAGCGCACCGTGCCGCTCACCAGCGGCACGAAACGTGCCGGTTCGACCTCGCGCGCCTCGTGCCCTCCCTCGGTACGCGTCACCACGGTCAGGCGCTGCGAGCGGTCATCACCGATCGGGATCACGAGCCGCCCGCCGACACGCAGCTGGCGCACCAGTTCCTCCGGCACGCTGCGCGGCGCGGCGGTGGTGAGGATGCCGTCGAACGGCGCGCGCGACGGCCAGCCGGCGAAGCCGTCGCCGTGGCGCAGCGCGACGTTGTAGATCTTCAGCTCGCGCAGGCGCAGACGGGCGCGCTCCTGCAGCGCGCGGATGCGCTCGACCGAACACAGCTCCCCGACCAGCTGCGCGAGCACCGCGGTCTGGTAGCCGGAGCCGGTCCCGATCTCGAGCACGTTCGCCGGCCGACCGCCGGCGAGCAGCAGTTCGGTCATCCGCGCCACCGTGTAGGGCTGCGACAGCGTCTGGTTGAAACCGATCGGCAGCGCGGCGTCCTCGTAGGCGCGATGCGCGAGCGCCTCGTCGACAAACAGGTGGCGCGGCGTGGTGCGCATCACCTCGAGCACGCGGATATCGGTGATTCCCTGCTCGAACAACCGCTCGACGAGCCGCGCACGCGTGCGCTGCGAGGTCATGCCGATGCCGTCGCGATTCATGCAGCGTGGTCCTCCCTCACCAGCAGCACCACCGCGTGCGCGGCGATGCCTTCGCGCCTGCCGGTGAAACCGAGCCCTTCGCTGGTGGTGGCCTTCACGTTCACGTCCGCTGCGCGCGCGCCGAGGTCTGCGACGATGTTCGTGCGCATCGCCGCGATGTGCGGCGCGAGCCGCGGCGCCTCGGCGACGATCGTCAGGTCGGCGTTGCCGAGCCGGTAACCGGCCGCACGCACCAGCGCCATGCAGGCGCGCAGCAGTTCGCGGCTGTCCGCGCCGCGGTAGCGCACGTCCGAGTCGGGGAAATGGTGTCCGATGTCGCCGGCGGCGATCGCGCCGAGCAACGCGTCGCACAACGCGTGCAGCGCGACGTCGCCGTCCGAATGCGCTACCAGTCCGTGCGTGTGCGCGATCCGCACGCCGCCGAGCGTCACCGCCTCGCCGTCGCCGAAGCGATGCACGTCGTAGCCGTGGCCGATTCTCATGACTGCGCTCCCTGGCGCGCCAGGTGGTATTCGGCAAGCGCCAGATCCTCCGGACGCGTGACCTTGATGTTGTCCTCGCTGCCGGGCAGCAGGCGCGGCTGCAGCCCCAGCCGCTCGATCGCCATCGCCTCGTCGGTGATCTCCTCCCCGCTGGCGAGCGCCTCGTCCAGCGCGCGTTCGAGCAGCGCGAAACGGAACACCTGCGGCGTCTGCGCGCGCCAGAGCGCATCGCGCGGCACCGTGGCCGCGACGCGCTGCGCGGCGTCGGCGCGCTTCAGCGTATCGGCCAGCGGCAGCGCGAGCAGCCCGCCGACCGGGTCCGCGTCCAGTTCGCGCAGCATCGCGGCGATCCGCCCGGGGCGCACGCAGGGACGCGCCATATCGTGCACCAGCACCCAGTCTCCGGGATCCGGCCGGCGCGAGAAACCGCGCAGCGCGTTCGCAACCGAGGCAGCGCGCGTCGCGCCGCCATCGACCACGCGCACGCGCGCACGCAGGGCTGGCGCGAGCGCCGGCCAGTGCGGGTCACCCGGCGCGATCGCGACCACGGTCTCGCGCAGCTGCGCCACCGCGAGCAGCGCGGCCAGCGTGTGTTCCGCGAGCGGCTTGCCGGCCAGCGGCAGGTATTGCTTGGGGATGCCGGCGCCCATGCGCGCGCCGCTGCCGGCCGCCGGAACCGCCACCCACACCGGGGTCGCTTCACGCGTGCCGTCGCTGCCCTGCGCGCCCACGGGTCAGGGTTTGACCAGCAGATAGAAAGTCTCGCCTTCGCGCACCATGCCGAGCTCCTCGCGCGCCATTTCCTCGACGCTGTCGAGCCCGCTCTTGAACTCCTGCACCTCGACCTCGAGGCGGCGGTTGCGATCGCGCAGCGCCGCGTTGCCCTGGCGGTAGGCATCGATCTGGCGTTGCAGCGCCACCACCTCGGCCACGCTGCCCTGCCCGATCCACAGCGCGGCCTGCAGCGCGAGCAGCAGCAGGCCGAGCGCGCCGCAGACCCACTTCCAGCGGATCATGCGGGCATTCCCGGACCGCACCGATGCATCGCGCCGGCCATCGTGTTCAGGCGCGCCGCAGTTCGGCGCGGCCGCGGTACGGCGCCCGCGCGCCGAGTTCGGCCTCGATGCGCAGCAGCCGGTTGTACTTCGCGACGCGGTCCGAACGGCACAGCGAGCCGGTCTTGATCTGCCCGGCCGCGGTGCCCACGGCCAGATCGGCGATGGTGGTGTCCTCGGTCTCGCCCGAGCGGTGCGAGATCACGGCCGTGTAACCGGCCCGGCGCGCCATCGCGATGGCGTCGAGCGTCTCGCTGAGGCTGCCGATCTGGTTGAACTTGATCAGGATCGAGTTCGCGATGCCGCGCTCGATGCCGGTGGAGAGGATCTTCGTGTTGGTCACGAACAGGTCGTCGCCCACCAGTTGCAGGCGCTGGCCCGAGCGGCGCGTCAGTTCGGCCCAGCCGTCCCAGTCGCTCTCGTCCATGCCGTCCTCGATCGACAGGATCGGGTAGCGGCCCGCGAGTTCGTCCAGGTACGCCGCGAAACTGGCGGCATCGAAGCTCTTGCCCTCGCCGGCGAGCACGTAGCGGCCGTCGCGGTAGAATTCCGATGCGGCGCAGTCGAGCGCCAGCGTCACGTCCTGGCCCATGCGGTAACCGGCCTTCGCGGTGGCGGCGAGGATCGCCTCGAGCGCGGCCTCGTTCGACGGCAGGTTCGGCGCGAAGCCGCCCTCGTCGCCGACCGCGGTGCCCAGTCCGCGTTCGTGCAGCACCTTCTTCAGCGCATGGAAGATCTCGGCTCCGCAGCGCAAGGCCTCGGCGAAGCTGGGCGCGCCGACCGGCTGGATCATGAATTCCTGGATGTCGACGTTGTTGTCGGCGTGCTCGCCGCCGTTGATGATGTTCATCATCGGCAGCGGCATCGAGTACTGGCCGGCGGTGCCGTTCAGTTCCGCGATGTGCGCGTAGAGCGGCAGGCCGCGCGCGACCGCGGCGGCCTTCGCGGCGGCCAGCGACACCGCGAGGATCGCGTTGGCACCGAGGCGCGACTTGTTCTCGGTGCCGTCGGCCTCGATCATCGCGCGGTCGAGTCCGCGCTGGTCGAGCGCGTCGCGTCCGGCGAGCAGCGCGGCGATCTCGCCGTTGATCGCCCCCACCGCCTTCAGCACGCCCTTGCCGTTGTAGCGCGCAGCGTCACCGTCGCGCAGTTCGAGCGCCTCGCGCGAGCCGGTGGACGCACCCGAGGGAGCGCACGCCACGCCGACGGCGCCGCCGGCGAGCCGCACGCTCGCCTCGACGGTCGGATTGCCGCGCGAATCGAGCACCTCGATCGCCTTCACCTCACTGATCGCAGCCATCTGCAGTACGTCTCCTGTCACTGATGTGTTCCCTGTCTGTCGCCTGCGCGCCGTGTGCGCTCAGCGGATCTCCAGCGCCGGCATCGATTTCACGAGCGCGTCGATCGCCTTCATCTGCGCGAGAAAGTCTCCGAGCCGATCCAGCGGCAGCGCGCACGGGCCGTCGCACAGCGCGCGCTCCGGATCGGGGTGCGCCTCGAGGAACAGCCCGGCCAGGCCCTGCGACATGCCGGCCCGCCCCAGTTCCACCACCTGCTGGCGCCGCCCGCCGGCGGAGTCCGCGCGCCCGCCGGGCATCTGCAGTGCGTGCGTGACGTCGAAGATCACCGGATAGCCGAGGCGCTTCATGATGCCGAAGCCGAGCATGTCGACCACGAGGTTGTTGTACCCGAAACAGCTGCCGCGCTCGCACAGCATCAGCTCGGCGTTGCCGGCCTCCTCGCACTTGCGCAGGATGTGCGCCATCTCGTGCGGCGCGAGGAACTGCGCCTTCTTGATGTTGATCGGTCGCCCCGTGCGCGCCATCGCGACCACGAGGTCGGTCTGGCGCGACAGGAACGCCGGCAACTGGATCACGTCGCAGACCTCCGCGACCGGCGCGGCCTGCCACGGCTCGTGCACGTCGGTGATCACCGGCACGCCGAAGGTGCGCTTCACGTCCTCGAAGATACGCAAGCCTTCCTCGAGCCCGGGGCCGCGGAACGATGTGATGGATGAGCGGTTCGCCTTGTCGAACGAGGCCTTGAACACGTACTCGATGCCGAGCCGCTCGCAGGCGCGCACGTACGCATCGGCGACCTGCAGCGCCAGCTCGCGCGACTCCAGCACGTTCATGCCGCCGAACAGCACGAACGCCCGGTCGTTCGCGACCTCGATGGCGCCGACGCGCACCGTCTTCAGCGGCGCCTCAGACATCGCGTCCGTGCTCCGCCGCGTGGCGCACGGCGGCCTCGACGAAGCCTGTGAACAGCGGGTGGCCGTCGCGCGGCGTGGACGTGAACTCGGGGTGGAACTGGCAGGCGACGAACCAGGGGTGGTCGGGCAACTCGATCACCTCGACCAGCGTGTGATCGGCCGACCAGCCCGCCACGCGCAGCCCGGCTTCCTGCAGGCGGGGCAGGAAATTGCCGTTGACCTCGTAGCGGTGGCGGTGGCGCTCCATGATCTCGGGGGCGCCGTACATCGCGCGCGCCTGCGACGTTTCCTCGAGGTGGCAGCGCTGCGCGCCGAGGCGCATGGTGCCGCCGAGGTTCGACTCGCGGCTGCGGCGCTCGGTGCTGCCGTCGGCGTTCATCCACTCGGTGATCAGCGCGACCACCGGGTGCGCGGTCGCGGCATTGAATTCGGTGCTGTTGGCGTCGGGCATGCCGGCGACGTCGCGCGCGAACTCGATCACCGCCACCTGCAGTCCGAGGCAGATGCCGAGGTACGGAATGCAGTTCTCGCGCGCGTGGCGCACGGTCGCGATCTTGCCCTCGATGCCGCGCTCGCCGAAGCCCCCCGGCACCAGGATCGCGTCGACGCCGTCGAGCACGCCGGTGCCCTCGCGCGAGATCTGCTCGGAGTCGATGTAGCGCATCTCGATCCGCGTGCCGGTGCGGATGCCGGCGTGCGTCAGCGCCTCGTTCAGCGACTTGTACGCATCGAGCAGGTCCATGTACTTGCCGACCATCGCGATGGTCGCGCGCCGGTGCGCGTGCAGCTTGCCGTCGACCACCGCCTGCCACTCGTCGAGCTTCGCCGGCGGGCACTCGAGCCCGAGCTTCTCGACGACGATGTCGTCGAGCCCGTCGCGATGCAGCAGCAGCGGCAGCCGGTAGATCATGTCGACGTCGGGAACCGAGATCACGGCGCGCTCCTGCACGTCGGTGAACAGCGCGATCTTGCGCCGCGAGGACTCGTCGATCGTCACCTCCGAACGGCACAGCAGGATGTCGGGCTGCAGGCCGATGGCGCGCATCTCCTTTACCGAGTGCTGCGTGGGCTTGGTCTTGGTCTCGCCCGCGGAGCGGATGTAGGGCACCAGTGTCAGGTGGATGAACAGCGCACGCCCGGCGCCGAGCTCGCCGCGCAGCTGGCGGCTCGCCTCGAGGAAGGGCTGCGACTCGATGTCGCCCACCGTGCCGCCGATCTCGACCAGCGCGACGTCGAAGCCCTCGGCGCCGGCGAGGATGCGGCGCTTGATCTCGTCGGTGATGTGCGGGATCACCTGCACGGTCGCACCGAGGTAGTCGCCGCGACGCTCGCGGCGCAGCACTTCCTCGTAGACCTTGCCGGTCGTGAAATTGTTGCGGCAGGTCATGCGCGTGCGCACGAAGCGCTCGTAGTGCCCGAGGTCGAGGTCGGTCTCCGAGCCGTCGTCGGTGACGAACACCTCGCCGTGCTGGAACGGGCTCATCGTGCCCGGATCGACGTTGATGTAGGGATCGAGCTTGAGCAGCGTGACGCGCAGTCCGCGCGCCTCCAGGATCGCCGCCAGCGAGGCCGACGCCAATCCCTTGCCCAACGAGGACACTACCCCACCCGTGACGAATATCAAACGCGTCATGCCTGGCCTTGAACGTGTCGAATCTGACTGGTCTGGACGCGAGGCGACGCCCCGCGAGGATGGGAGGTCACCTTACCAGAAAGGTTCCGCCGCCTCAACGAAACCACCGCATCAACGAGGTCGCCGCCTGCCCGGTCAGTGCGGGCGCCGCGTGGGCCCGCGACCGACGATGTCCGCGATTCGGCATTTGCCCGAACATGCCCGCGTACGTTCGGCATTTGCCCGAACATGCCCGCGATTTGGCGTTTGGCCGAACATGTCTGCGTAGGTTCGGCCTGTGGCCGAACAATTCATGTCCGGGCACAGCCCGGACCTACGAAAACCGTCCGGGTGCAGCCCGGACGCTGTGGTGTGGATCGCTTCGCCCCGTCAGGCCCAGGCGCGAAAGCGCTCCACGAGGTCGCAGACGCGCTGCGAATAGCCCCACTCGTTGTCGTACCAGCTCAGGCACTTCAGGAAGCGCCCGCCGCGCACGGCCGTGAAGCCGGCGTCGAAGATCGACGAATGCGGGTTGCCGATCACGTCGGAGGACACCACCGGCTGCTCGGTGTACTGCAGGATGCCCTTCAGCTGCGCCGATCCGGCTGCCTCGGCCATCGCGCGGTGCACGTCGGCGACGCTCACATCGCGCCCGAGCTCGACGAACAGGTCCACCACCGAGCCGTCGGGGACCGGCACCCGCGAGGCGATGCCGTCGAGGCGCCCCTTCAGCTCGGGTAGCACCTTGCCGACCGCGCGCGCGGCGCCGGTGGTGGTCGGGATGATGTTCTCGGCCGCCGCGCGGCTGCGCCGCCAGTCGCTGTGCGGCACGTCGGCCAGGCGCTGGTCGTTGGTGTAGGCGTGCACGGTGTTGATCACGCCTTCGACGATGCCGAAGTTCTCGTGCAGCACGCGCGCCACCGGCGCCAGGCAGTTCGTGGTGCAACTCGCGTTCGACACGATCCGGTGCCCGGGCTGCAGGCCCGCGTCGTTCACGCCGAGCACCACGGTGTAGTCGATCTCGTCCTTGGCCGGCACGGTCAGGATCACGCGCGCAGCACCCGCATCCAGGTGGCGCTGCAACTCGTCGCGCTTCTTGAACTTGCCGGTGGCCTCGATCACCACATCCACGCCCAGTTCGCGCCACGGCAGCGCGGTCGGGTCCTTCTCGCCGAGCATGCGCGTGCGCCCGTGCGCGGTGACCAGGCAACCGTCCTCGAGCGCCAGCGGTCCGCGGAACGGTCCCATCACGGTGTCGTAGCGCAGCAGGTACATCAGCGCCGCGTCGTCGAACACGTCGTTGATCGCGACCACCTCGACGTCGTCGCGGCGGTCGAGGATGCGGAACACCGAACGCCCGATGCGGCCGAACCCGTTGATAGCAACTCTCATGGCCGTCTTCCTCCCTCAGCCCCGGACCGCGTAGGCACGCACCACGTCGAGCACGCGGCAGGCGTGGCCGAGCGTCTCGTACCACGCCAGCGTCTTCACCATGCGCGTTCCGGCACGCTGGGTGCCCTGCGCATCGAACAGCAGCGACTGCCGGCAGCCGATCACGTCCGAGGACACGATCGGGTCCTCGGCGACACCGATAAGCTCCGGGCGCGCCGCCGCTGCCTCGCGCATCACCTGGTTGATGCGCCCGGCATCCGCCACCTCGCGCAGCACGCAGTTGAGGTCGAGCAGCGAACCGTGCTGCACCGGCACGTTCAGCGCACACCCCGACAGCCGGCCCGCGAAGCGCGGCAGCAGCTGCTCGATGCAGGCCGCCGACGCGTTGGCGTTCGGGATGATGTTCTGCGCGGCGGAACGGCTGCGGCGCTGATCTCCCTGCGCGTAGTCCTGCAGCGGCTGGTCGCTGGTGTAGGCGTGGATCGTGGTCATGGTCGCGTACTCGACGCCGAGCGCGCGATCGATCGCATCGAGCAGCAGCGCGAAGGCGTTGGTGGTCGGCGAGCCGGCCGACACCACGCGGTCCGCGGCGCTGGCCTCGGCTTCGTTGATTCCCGCTATCAGCACGCGGTCGGGCTGCTCGGCCAGCGAGGCGTAGACCAGCCGCCGGCCGCCGGCGGCGAGCTGCGCCTCGGCGTGCGCGCGCTGGCGGTAACGGCTGGTCGCATCGATCACGCAGTCGACGCCGAAGGCATCCCACGGCACGTCACCCGGCGCCACCAGCTGCAGCATGCGCGTGCTGAACCCGTCGCCGCGCAGGTGATTGCCCTCGAGCCGGCACGAAAAACCGTCCTCGGCGCCGGTCTCGAGCAGGTACTGCAACACCTGCGGCTTGCCGATGTCGGCCACCGCCACGATCTCGACGTCGTCCGCCGCCGCGGCCAGCCGATAGATCTGGCGGCCCATCTGCCCCAGCCCCATCAGGCCGACGCGTTGTCTACTCTTGGCCTCGGGCATCCCGGTTCTCCTCCTTGCAGGCAACGTGCGACCGGCGCGCGGGTGTGCATCCCGCGCGCGGTCGTGTGTTCGAGTGGCGTATTCAGTCGATACGGACCTTGCGCGAGGGAGCCTTCTCGACCTTGGGCAGCACCAGCTCCAGCACCCCGTCGCGGAAGCTCGCGCTGGCCTGATCGCCGACCACCTCGACCGGCAGCGCCAGCGTGCGCTGGAAGCTGCCGCTGGCGATCTCGCGCCGGAAATAATCGCCGTGCTCCTCCTTGCTCTCCTTGTGCGTTTCGCCGCGGATCGTGACCGTCTGGTCGGTCAGCGAGATGTGCAGCTCGTCCTTGGTCACGCCGGGGATCTCGGCCCGGACCAGGATCTCCTTGCCGCGGTCGATCACGTCGACCTTCGGTGCGTGCGCCTGGAACGGCCAGCCCATGTCGCCGAGCGCCGGGAAGCCCATGCGCGACATCAGCCCGCGCGAGAGCCGGTCGAACAGCACGTCCATTTCCTCGAAGGGGCTCAGCGAGCGCGGTGCGCGCGCCTTGGCCTGCGCCGTCACCGCCTGCTGCGCCTTGCCGGTCTTCGGTTTGGCCGCAACGCCCTTGCGGCCCGGTTTCGACTTCTCGATTGCCATGATCGCGTCCTCCTCGCCCCCAACGATACTCACATCAGCCGTGCACGCTCGCGCCGTTGCGCTTGACGAAGGCGATCATCGCATCGGCTACCTGCACCTCGCCGGCATCGAGCTCGAGCGCCGCCCCGTCCTCGCCGGTACGCACCACCGAACCCCAGACGCACTGCATCGCCCCGGGGCGATCCTCGGCCGTGCGCAGCTCGCACTGCACGCGCTGGTGGCGGGCGAGTTCGCAGCATTCGGTTTCGATGAACACACCGTGGGTACTGGCGTCGCGTATGCGGCCGGTGGCGATGGGGAGGCCACGCCGGTAGATCAGCGTGGTAATTCCCACCGGGACGCGTGCATGGTGACGATGCTCCATGATCCGCCCTCCGCCGCAATGGTATCGGCGCCATTCTTTCCCTGCCTGCACGGGATTGCAATGACTCATGTCAACCGCCCGCGGCCGGCGCCAGTCTGCCGTAGGTGCCGAACAGCGCACGCAGCCGCGCGGCCAGTTCGGCCGTGAGCTGGCCGGGCTGGCACTGCCAGCTCCAGTTGCCGACCGTGGTGCCCGGGCGGTTCATGCGATGGCTGGAATCGAGCTCGAGCAGATCCTGCATGGGGATCACCGCGAGTCGTGCGACCGAGACCAGCGCGGCGCGCACCAGCGGCCACGGCATCGCTTCGCCGGGAGCACCCAGATAGTCGAGCACGTGCTCGCGGGTCGGCTCGTCGAGCGCCGCGAACCAGCCGCGGGTGGTGTCGTTGTCGTGGGTGCCGGTGTACACCACGTTGAGCGCCTCGTGGTTGTGCGGCAGGTAGGGATTGGCGCCGTCACCGTCGAAGGCGAACTGCAGCACCAGCATGCCGGGCAAGGCGAAGCGCCGGCGCAGCGCCTCGACCGCCGGCGTGATGATGCCGAGGTTTTCGGCAACCAGCGTGCCTTCTCCCGCCACCTCGAGCAGCGCACCGAGCACCGCCTCGCCCGGCGTGTCCTCCCAGTGCCCGAGCGCCGCCGACGGCGCCTCGCGATCGATGTGCCAACAGGCGTGGAAACCGCGGAAATGGTCGATGCGCACCAGGTCGAAGCGGCGGCGCTCGGCGGCGATGCGCCGCCGCCACCAGCCGAAACCGTCCGCGGCCATCGCGTCCCAGTCGTAGTGCGGGTTGCCCCAGCGCTGCCCATCGGCGCTGAAGTAATCCGGCGGCACCCCGGTGACGGTCACCGGCCGGCCCGCCGCATCGAGCCGGAACAGCCCGCGCGCCGCCCACACGTCGGCGCTGTCGTGCGCAACGAAGATCGGCATGTCGCCGAAGATCGTTACCGCGTGACTTGCCGCGTACGCGCGCAGCTCCTGCCACTGGCGGTCGAACACGTACTGTTCGAAACGCAGCGCCGCGATGCGCTCGCGCAGACGCCCTGCCACGGCCCCGAGCGCGCCGGCGTCGCGATCGCGCAGCCCCGGCTCCCAGTCGGTCCAGACGGTGCCGGCGCCGGTCTCGGCGATCGCGGTGAACAGCACATAGTCCTCGAGCCAGAGCTGCCCGGCGCACCAGGCCGCGAAGCGTTCGCGGCGCGTGCCATCGGTGGCGCACGCGGCGGCGAAACGCTGCGCCGCCACGTCCAGCGCCCACTGGCGATCGGCGCCACGCTCGCGCACCCGCTGCAACTCCGCAGCCGCCAGCAGGCCGCGATCGGCCAGCCAGTCCAGGCTGATCAGGCGCGGATTGCCGCCATGCGCGGAGGTGGCGTTGTACGGCGAACCGTCGGCGTGCGTCGGCGCGAGCGGCAGCACCTGCCACACGCGCGCCCCGGCCGCGGCGAGGAACTCGACGAAACGGTAGGCGGAATGCCCCATGTCGCCACCACCGTAGGGCGACGGCAGCGAACTCAGGTGCAGCAGCACCCCGGCCGCGCGCTGCGCGAACAACGGTTGGCTCACGCAGCGCCGCCCGGCGCCGCGGCGCTGCGCATCACGCCGCCCAGCGCGGGGTCGCCGCCTCCGCGCGTGAACACGTCGGACAGGTAGCCGGGTGGTTCGACGCCGAGCAACCGGTACAGGTTGCCGAGGTGCAGCCGGTACAGGCGTTCGAAATCGCTCACCGACTGCCCGGGGTTGTAGTCGCCGAACCACCAGAACCAGTCCGAGCCCTCGCAGACCGCGAGCTGCTGCGTCGCGCGCTCGCGCAGCTCCGGCGCCAGCCGGCCCGCCGCAACCGCCTCGTCGTAGGCGCGCTTGGCGTCGACCAGCATTTCCCAGCCCCGGTTCTTGTCGGGGCTGCCGATCCACGTCGACAGCGTTCCGTAGACCCAGCTGCCGGCCTTCAGCCCGGGGAGTTGCGCACGCGCACCGCAGCGCGCGCGAAATCCGCTGAAGGTATCGAGACGCAGCTGCTCGTGGCGCGCCAGCCGACGATACAACGCCTCGAGGAAATGGAACCCGTTCTCCGGGTAGTATTCCCAGGCGTTCTCGCCGTCGAGCACGATCGAGATCGCGCACTCGCCGGGGCTGGCGCAACCGGCCGCGATGTTCTCCAGATGGTGCACGAAGTTGGCCACCGCGTCGTCCGCGTGCCAGCCCGAATACGTGAACCCGATCAGGTCCGACAGCCCGTCGTCGCGGAAAAAGCAGTCCACCCCGATGTCCGCGACGCGATAGACGCGATGCCGGCACGGCCCGTGCGCACCGTGCTGCGGCTCGTCGGTACCGCGGCTGTTGGCCAGCACGCTCCCGCCGCTCGCGACCCATTGGAAACCCTCGTCGGCGATCGCCGCCAGCGCCGGTACACTGAGCGCGCCCTCCGACGGCCAGCAGCCGTGCGCCTCCACCCCCAGATGGCGTCGGAACGCCTCGCGCCCGTGGCGCAGGTGCCAGCGTGCCCGCTCCGCGCCGCCGGGGTACTCGTCCACCTCCGGCTGCGGCGCCTCGGGTTCGGTCTGCTGGCCGGCCCGGAGGTCGAGCAGCAACGGCAGGATCGGGTGCGCGTGCGGGCTCATCGCGAGCTCGACGCGCCCCGCCTCGGCCAGTGCGCGGTAGCGCGGCAGCACCGAGGCGAGCATCCCGCGCAGTACATCCAGCAGCTCGCGCCGGTCGTGCACGCTGAAGCCGTGCGCCTTGTCCTGCAGCCGCTGCACGCGCGCATCGCGGCGCCGTTCGGTCTCGGCGATCCAGCCGAGGTGGTACCAGACCAGCAGATCGGCGAGGAACTGGTTGTCCACGTAGCGCAGCGCGTCCGGATTCGCCACCACCCAGTCGGCGATCGCGGCCAGGCGCCCGAAGGCCGCGAAACGATCGATCACGCGCTGACGATTGACGCGCAGGCACTGCTTGACCAGATGGGCGCGCTCCTCGACGCCCACGGGCAGCGCCGGCTCGGCCAGCGCCGCGAGCAGCGGGTCGCTGACCGGCGCACCGCTCGCGAGGTGCGCGCCCAGCTGCTCCGCATAGTCGGCGATCTGCTCCAGCAGCACCGGTGCGAAATTCACCACCGCGCGCGCGGCGGGTTCCGCCTCGAGGTGCGCGGCCATGTCCACGTAGTCCTTCAGCGCGTGCAGGTAGGTCCACGGGAACTGGTAGTGGCCGTTGCGCAGGTCGCGGTATTCCGGCTGGTGCATATGCCAGCACAGGATCACCGGCATCGGCTCGCGCTCAGCCATGGTGCAGCTCCTGGCCCAGCATCTCCGGCGTCACCAGCACGATGCCCTTCGGCGACACGTGGAACCGCCGCGCGTCCTCGGCCGCATCGAAACCGATCACGGTGCCGGAAGGGATCTCGCAGCCCTTGTCGATCACGGCGCGCCGGATGCGGCAGTGGCGCGCGACGTCGACCTCGGGAAAGATCACCGAGTCCTCGATCGTCGTGAAGGAGTGCACGTGCACGCCGGAGAACAGCAGCGAGCGCGTGACCTGCGCGCCGGAGACGATGCAACCCCCGGAGACCATCGAATCGACGGCCATGCCGCGGCGTCCTTCGTCGTCGAACACGAACTTCGCCGGTGGCACCTGCCGCTGGTAGGTCCAGATCGGCCATTCGTCGTCGTAGAGGTTCAGCTCCGGCGTGATGCCGATCAGCTCCATGTTCGCCTGCCAGAACGAATCCACCGTCCCCACGTCGCGCCAGAAGCCGTGCGAGCCGGTCTGCGGGTCGCGGAACGGATAGGCGTAGACGGTGTGCTTGCGGATCACCGCCGGGATGATGTCGCGGCCGAAATCGTGCGTGGATTCCGCGAGCGCCGCATCGCGCTCGAGCTCCGCGAACAGCAGCCGCGTGTTGAACACGTAGATCCCCATCGAGGCCAGCGCGCGCGTCGGGTCCTCGGGCATCGGTTGCGGATGCGCGGGCTTTTCGGCGAACTCGGTGATGCGCCATTCCGCGTCGACCGCCATCACGCCGAAGGCGGTCGCTTCCTCGAGCGGCACGTCGATGCAGCCCACGGTGACGTCGGCGCCGCTCTCCACGTGCGCGGCGAGCATGCTGCCGTAGTCCATCTTGTAGACGTGGTCACCGGCCAGGACGAGCACGAACTCCGGCGCGTGGCGGCGAATGATGTCGATGTTCTGCAGCACGGCGTTCGCGGTGCCCTCGTACCACGAGGTCTCGATGCGCTGCTGCGCCGGCAGCACCTCGACGAACTCGCCGAGCTCGGCGCGCAGGAAGCTCCAGCCGTGCTGGATGTGGCGGATCAGCGAGTGCGACTTGTACTGGGTCAGCACGCCGACCCGCCGGATGCCGGAGTTCACGCAGTTCGAGAGCGGGAAATCGATGATCCGGAACTTGCCCCCGAACGGCACGGCGGGCTTGGCGCGCCAGTCGGTGAGCTGCTTCAGCCGCGAGCCGCGGCCGCCGGCGAGGATCAGCGCCAGCGTGTCGCGTGTCAGCCGGCTGACGAAACGGCCCGAACGCGCGGTCTTCATCGAGCAACCTCCCTGGCGGAGCCCGCCGCGACGCGGCCGGCCTGGTTTGTAACTGTCACCATAATGCTTTCTAATCATGACAGCTGTTCGCCGATCAAGACCAATCCGACCCTTCACGATGTACCACAGCCTTGACCTGGATCACACCGGACCGGACGCCCCGTTGCTCGCGCGCGACGACGTGCAGCGCCTGCTGCAGTGCCGGCACCACGATCCCTTCGCCCTGCTCGGGCGCCACGGCGATACCCTGCGCCTGTGGCGGCCGTGGGCGGTGGCGTTGTGGGTGGGCGAGGAGCGCCTGGCGGCGCGGCGCGTGGCCGGCAGCGGGCTGTTCCTGCTCGAGGGTCCGCAGGTCACCGCGCTGGCACCGCACCCCCCGATCCACTGGCGCGACGCCGGCGGCGGCATCCATTGCGACATCGACCCCTACGGTTTCGCGCTGCAGATCGGAGATCTCGACCTGCACCTGTTCGGCGAGGGGCGCCACCGGCACGCCTACCGCGTGCTCGGTGCGCATCCGTGCGTGGTCGACGGCATCGCCGGTACGCGCTTCGCGACCTGGGCGCCGAACGCCGAGCGCGTCAGCGTGGTCGGCGAGTTCAACCACTGGGACGGCCGCTGCCACCCGTTGCGCGTGCGCGGCGGCAGCGGCGTGTGGGAACTGTTCGTGCCCGAAGTGGCGGCCGGTGCGCTGTACAAGTTCGAACTGCGATCGCGCGACGACGGTGCGCTGCACCTGAAGAGCGACCCGTACGCGCGCCAGTGTGAACGCCGGCCGCACACCGCGTCGGTCGTCTGCGCGCCGGGCGCGCACGTCTGGGGCGACGAGGCGTGGCTGCGCGCGCGACGCGAGCGCGACTGGCAGCACGCGCCGCTCAGCATCTACGAACTCCACCTGGGCTCGTGGCAGCGCGACGCGGACGGCGATTTCCTCGATTACCGCGAACTCGCGCACCGCGTGGTCGACCACGTGCTGGCGCTCGGCTTCACGCACATCGAGCTGATGCCGGTGACCGAGCATCCGCTGGACGGCTCCTGGGGCTACCAGGCTACCGGTTACTTCGCGCCGAGCAGCCGCTTCGGCACGCCCGACGACTTCCGCTACTTCGTCGACCACTGCCACCGCCACGGCATCGGCGTGCTGCTCGACTGGGTGCCGGCGCACTTCCCGCGCGACCAGCACGCGCTGGCACGCTTCGACGGGTCCACGCTCTACGAGCACGCCGACCCGAAGCGCGGCGAGCACCGCGACTGGGGCACGCTGATCTTCGACTTCGGCCGCAACGAGGTGCGCAACTTCCTGCTCGCGAGCGCGAACTGCTGGCTCGAGGAGTTCCACATCGACGGCCTGCGCGTGGACGCCGTGGCCTCGATGCTGTACCTGGACTATTCGCGCCAGCCCGGCGACTGGACGCCGAACGAGCACGGCGGTCGCGAGAACCTCGACGCGATGCGCTTCCTGCGCGAACTGAACGAGATGACCCACGGCGAGCATCCGGGCACGCTGACGATCGCCGAGGAGTCGACCGCCTGGCCGCAGGTGACGCGGCCGGTGTGGCTGGGCGGGCTCGGCTTCTCGATGAAATGGAACATGGGCTGGATGCACGACACGCTGGGCTACCTGGCGCACGACCCGGTGCATCGCCACTACCACCACCAGGACCTCACCTTCGGGCTGCTGTACGCGTTCAGCGAGAACTTCCTGCTGCCCTTCTCGCACGACGAGGTGGTGCACGGCAAGCGCTCGCTGATCGGGCGCATGCCCGGCGACGAGTGGCAGCAGTTCGCCAACCTGCGCCTGCTCTACGTGTACCAGTACACCTATCCCGGCGCAAAGCTGCTGTTCATGGGCAGCGAGTTCGCGCAGCGCGCCGAGTGGAACCACGACCGCGCACTCGACTGGCAGCTGCTCGAGGGTTACCGCGAGCGCGGCGTGTTCACGCTGCTGCGCGACCTGAACCTGCTCTACCGCAACCAACGCGCGTTGCACGGCGCGTGCTTCGAGCAGCGCGGCTTCGAGTGGATCGACTGCCACGACGCGACCCAGTCGGTGATCAGCTACCTGCGCCGCGATGGCCCCGACTACTGCATCGTGGTGCTCAATTTCACGCCGGTACCGCGCCACGGCTACCGCATCGGTGTGCCGGAGGGCGGACGCTGGCGCGAACTGCTCAACAGCGACTCGCGCTACTACGCCGGCAGCGATCTGGGCAACTCCAGCACGCTCGAAGCGGTGGCCGGGCCGCTGATGGGCCACCCGTGGACGCTGAGCGTCACGCTGCCGCCGCTGGCCGGCATCGTGCTGGCGCCGTGGCGGGACTGAAGCCATGCGCGTGCTGTTCGTCAGCTCCGAGATCCACCCGCTGATCAAGACCGGCGGGCTGGCGGACGTGAGCGCGAGCCTGCCGCGCGCGCTGCAGACGCTGGGCCACCAGGTCACGCTGCTGATGCCCGCCTACCGCGACGCGCTCGCCGCCGCGAGCGCGCTCGGCGTGCGGCTGATCGCCACGCACACCATCGACGGGCAGCACGTGCGCCTGCTGCAGACGCGGCTGCCGCGCGCGCGCAACCGCGTCTGGCTGCTCGACTGCCCGCCGCTGTTCGACCGTCCCGGCAACCCGTACCAGGGCCCCGATGGCCACGATTACCCCGACAACGCCGAGCGTTTCGCGCTGCTGTGCCACGCCGCCGCGCTGCTCGCCGAGGACCGCCTCGGTATCGGCTGGCGGCCCGAGGTGGTGCACAGCAACGACTGGCAGAGCGCGCTGGTGCCGCTGCTGCTGCAGGACGTGCGCCCGCGGCCCGCGCTGGTGTTCACGATCCACAACCTCGCCTACCAGGGCCTGTTCCCGGCCGCCACGCTGCAGCGCTTGGCGCTGCCGGCGCGGTACTGGCATCCGGATGCGCTCGAATTCCACGGCATGCTGAGCTTCATCAAGGCCGGCATCGTGTTCGCCGACCGCGTGAACACGGTCAGTCCCCGCTATGCGAGCGAGATCCAGCAGCCGGCGTTCGGGTACGGCCTCGACGGGCTGCTGCGCCACCGCGCGGCGGTGCTGAACGGCATCCTGAACGGCATCGACGACCGCGAATGGAACCCCGCGCGCGATGCCGCGCTCGCGCAGCGCTACGGCACCACGACACTGGGCCGCAAGAGCGCCAACAAGCGTGCGCTGCAGCAGGAACTGGGGCTGGCGTCGGACGAGGGGACCCCGCTGTTCGCGTTCATCGGCCGCCTGGTCGAGCAGAAAGGCATCGACCTGCTGCTGGCCGCGCTGCCGGAACTGGTGCGCCACCCCGCCCAGGCCGCGATCCTCGGCAGCGGCGAGACAGCCAGCGAGGACGCACTCGCGGCGCTGGCGCAGGCGCACCCGGGGCGCATCGCGTTCCGCGCCGGTTACGACGAAGCGCTGGCGCACCGCATCGAGGCCGGTGCGGACGTGTTCCTGATGCCCTCGCGCTTCGAACCCTGCGGACTGAACCAGATGTACAGCCTGCGCTACGGCACGGTGCCGGTGGTGCACGCGGTGGGCGGACTGGCCGACACCGTGGTCGACGCCACACCCGAGGCGCTCGCCGACGGCAGCGCGAACGGCTTCCACTTCCTCACCGACACGCCGGAGGCGCTGCTGGCGGCGGCACGCCGCGCGCTCGCGCTGCACGCCGACCCCGAGGCCTGGCGGCGGCTGCAACTCAGCGGCATGCGCGCTGACCTGTCGTGGCGGCGCAGCGCACGCGCCTACGAACAGTTGTACGCGAGCGCGCTGGCCGACACAGCCGCCGCCTGATTTTTCGTTATACTCCGGGCCCGACCACGGAGCACGATCCAGCCATGCCGGGCACCCGCTTCTCCCTCGAGGTCCAGCCGCGCCTGCCGCCGGAACTCGCGCGCCTCGACGAACTCGCGAACAACCTCGTCTACTCGTGGGACCGCCGCGTGCGCGCGCTGTTCGCGCGCCTCGACCGCACGCTGTGGAACGCCTGCGGCGCCAACCCGCGCGTGTTCCTGCGCCGGGTCTCGCAGCAGATCCTCGACGAGGCCGTCGAGGACCGCACCTATCTCGAGGAATACCGGCGGGTGCTCAGCAGCTACGATGCGTACATGGAGCGCGAGATGCGCCCCGAGTGCGAGCACTTCCTCGACGCCGACGAAGACCTCGTCGCGTACTTCTGCGCCGAGTTCGGCCTGCACGAGAGCTTCCCGATCTACTCCGGCGGCCTCGGCATCCTGGCCGGGGACCACTGCAAGGCCGCCAGCGACCTCGGGATTCCTTTCGTGGGCGTGGGCCTGCTCTACCACAACGGCTACTTCACGCAGACCATCGACGGGCACGGCAACCAGATCTCGCAGATCGTGCCCTCCGACTTCAACGACCTGCCGATCCGACCGGCGCTGATCGGCGACGAACGCCTGCGCATCGATCTCGATCTTCCGGGCCGCACGGTCGCGGTGCACGTCTGGGAGGCGCGCGTCGGCCACATCCGCCTGTTCCTGCTCGACACCGACCTGCCGGAGAACACCGAGGCGGATCGCCGCATCACGCGCCAGCTCTACGGCGGCGGGCGCGAAATGCGCATCGAGCAGGAGATCGTGCTCGGCATCGGCGGCACGCGCGCGCTGCGGCGCATGGGGCTGCGCCCCACCGCGTGGCACATCAACGAGGGCCACGCGGCGTTTCTGGTCCTCGAGCGTTGTCGCGAGTACGTGCAGGAGGGGCTCACGCTCGCCGAGGCGCTGGAGATCGTCGCCGCCGGCACCGTGTTCACCACGCACACGCCGGTACCGGCCGGGCACGACATCTTCGACGCGGGGCTGTTCGAGACCTACTTCCGTGATTTCGCCACCAGCCTCGGCGTGGGCATGCCGGAACTGATGGCGCTCGGCAGCCTGCCTGCGCCCAACGGCAGCTTCAACATGACCACGCTGGCGCTGCAGGGATCGCGCTTCCACAACGGCGTCTCGCGCATCCACGGGGGCGTCGCCTCGGTGATGGAGCAGGCCGTCTGGCCACAGGTCCCGCCCGACGAGAACCCGATGACCTACGTCACCAACGGCGTGCACGTGCCGACCTTCCTCGCCAACGAATGGTTCAACCTGTTCGAGATGCGTTTCGACGAGTGGCATGCCGAGCTGTCGAATCCCGAGTACTGGGAGCGCATCGACCAGATCCCCGACTACCAGTTCTGGAGCGTTCGCAAGCAGCTCAAGGAATGGCTGCTGCAGGATCTCACGCGGCGCGTCGAGCTCCAGTACCGGCGCAACGGCGAGAGCGAGGCCACCATCGCGCGCGTCACCCGCCTGATCGCACGCCCCGAGGCCGACACGCTGGTGGTCGGTTTCGCGCGACGCTTCGCGACCTACAAGCGCGCCACGCTGCTGTTCTCCGATCCGGCGCGCCTGGCGCGCATCCTCAACGATCCGGAACGCCCGACCGTGATCGTGTTCGGCGGCAAGGCGCACCCGAGCGACGCGCCGGGGCAACACCTGATCAAGGTCATCCACGAGTTCGCGCACCGCCCCGAGTTCCAGGGCCGCATCATCCTGCTCGAGGGCTACGACATCCGCCTCGCGCGGCAACTGGTCTCCGGCGTCGACCTGTGGCTGAACACCCCGGAATATCCGCTCGAGGCAAGCGGCACCTCGGGCCAGAAGGCCGCGATCAACGGTGTGATCAACCTCAGCGTGATGGACGGCTGGTGGGGCGAGGGCTTCAACGGCGAGAACGGCTGGGGAATCGCCCCGCGCGACCCGCGGCTCGACCTCGAGCAGCGCAACCGCGACGAAGGCAAGGACCTGCTCGACCTGCTCGAGCACGAGGTGCTGCCGCTGTATTTCGCGCGCGACGGCCACGGCTACTCGCGCGGCTGGGTGAAGATGGCGAAAGCCTCGATGAAATCGATCATCCCGCGCTTCAACTCGCGACGCATGGTGATGGACTACATCACGCGGCTGTACTGTCCGGCGCGCGAGCAACACCGCCGGCTGTCGGCCGACAGCGCGGCCGGTGCGCGCGAACTCGCCGCCTGGAAGCGTCGCGTGCGCTCGTGCTGGGCGGGCGTGCGCATCACGCTCGCCAACGAACCGCCGGGCGCCGTGCACCACGACCAGACCGTGCCGCTGCGTGTGCGGCTGCTGCTGAACGGCCTGCAGCCATCGGACGTCGTGGTCGAATGCCTGATCGATCCGTCGCCCCAGTCCGACGAGACGAGTCCGCAGCGCGTGCAGCTCGAGGCCGTGCCCGAAGGCGGCGAGGAACGTGTGTTCGCGGCCGATTTCCACGCCCTGAACGCCGGACTGCAGGAGATGCGCATCCGCGCCTACCCCTACCACCCGCTGCTCAGTCACCGCTTCGAGCTCGGCCTGATGATCTGGCTGTAGCGCGGGCACCCCGTCGCCCCGGCGCCATTTCACGGACCCGATCATGGAGCACGACATCCCGCTGATCACCACGCTGGCAACCGGTTTCGGCATCGCGCTGATCCTCGGTTTCGTCGCGCAGCGGATCCGGATCCCGGCGCTCGTCGGCTACCTGGTCGCCGGGATCATCATCGGACCGGCCACGCCGGGATTCGTCGCCGACATGCAGCTCGCCTCCCAGCTGTCGGAGATCGGCGTGATGCTCCTGATGTTCGGCGTCGGACTGCACTTTTCGATCGACGACCTGCTCGCGGTCCGCCGGATCGCGGTGCCGGGCGCGGTGGTGCAGATGGGAATGGCCACCCTGCTCGGCATGAGCGTGGCGTCGTGGTGGGGATGGGACTGGGGCGGCGCCCTGATCTTCGGCCTGTCGCTGTCGTGCGCCAGCACGGTGGTGCTGCTCAGGGCGCTCGAAAGCCGTGGCGCGCTCGACACCATGAATGGCCGTATCGCCGTCGGCTGGCTGGTCGTCGAAGACCTGGCCACGGTGTTGATGCTGGTGCTGCTGCCGCCGCTGGCCGGCGTCCTGGGTGCAGACGTCGACGCCCACGCGCAGGCATCCCGTCCGCTGTGGATCACGATCGGGCAGACGTTGCTGCAGGTTTCCGCCTTCCTCGCCGTGATGCTCATTGCCGGTCGGCGCATACTGCCGTGGATGCTGTGGCAGGTCGCGCGCACAGGTTCGCGGGAACTGTTCACGCTGGCGGTCATCGCGGCGGCCATAAGCATTGCCTACGGTGCCGCGCAGCTCTTCAGCGTGTCGTTCGCGCTGGGCGCCTTCTTCGCCGGCATGGTGATGCGCGAATCCGAGTTCAGTCACCGCGCGGCCGAGGAATCCCTGCCGCTGCGCGATGCGTTCTCCGTGCTCTTCTTCGTCTCGGTGGGGATGCTGTTCGATCCGGCGGTGCTGCTGGACGAACCCTGGCACGTGCTGCAGGTCCTTGCGATCATCGTCGTCGGGAAGTCGATCGCGGCCTTCCTCCTGATCCTGGCATTCCGCTACCCGCTCAACACCGCGTTGACGGTTTCCGCGAGCCTGGCGCAGATCGGCGAGTTCTCGTTCATCCTGGCCGGGCTGGGTCTTTCCCTGGGCCTGCTGGAGCCGGAAGGCATGAACCTGGTGCTGGCCGGTGCGCTGCTGTCCATTGCGCTGAACCCGTTGCTGTTCGCCGCCAACGAGCCGCTGCGACGCTGGGCCCTGCGGCGATCCCGGCTGGCCCGAACGCTGGACCAGCGCAGCGATCCGTTCGCCATGCTCCCGATGAGCACGGATCGCCGGTACCTGGAGGGGCAGGTCGTGCTGGTCGGCTACGGCAGGGTCGGCAAGCGAATTGCCGACGCGTTGCGGGTGCGCGCGATCCCGTTCGTGGTCGCCGAACGCAATCGTGACCTGGTGGAGGATCTGCGCAAGCAGGGCATGGCCGCCGTCTCGGGCAATGCCGCCGACCCCGAAGTGCTGATCCAGGCGCATATCGTGGAAGCGGCCATGCTCGTCGTGGCAACACCCGATCCGCTGGGATTCCGGCAGATGGTCGAGATCGCCAGGACCCTCAACCCGGATATCGAGGTCGTGCTGCGCACGCACAGCGAGGACGAGTCCGTGCTGTTGCGCAAGGAAGCGATCGGCACCGTGTTCTTCGGCGAGGAAGAGCTGGCCAAGGGGATCACCCGGCACATCCTGCAGCGCTTCGACCCGGATTCGACAGGACCGGCGAGCGCTCGCGCCGAGCCGTGAGCCCGCACCCGGTCCCGTCTCACAACGGACGGGCCTGTGGGTCCGGCACCAGCAGCGTGTCGCAAGGCAGCCACTCGAGCAGTCTGGCGGCGGTGCTCCCGACCAGGATGCCGAGGATTCCCCCGAGTCCGTGACTGCCGAGCACCACGAGATCGACGTCGCGCTCACGCACATGGCGGGCGAGCGTCGCCTCCACCGCGCCGCTTTCCACCACCGTTGCGAGCCGTGTGTCCGGCGGCAACCCGGCCGCGCGCACGAAGTCCGCCAGTTCACCCTGCTCTACGCGCCGGCACGCCGCCTCGTCGGGGACGTCCGTCAGGCCCGCCATCGGCAGCGCGAGCACGTGGAATACCGTCGGTTCGCACCCCGGGAACAACGCCAGCGCCGTCGCCAGCGCGTGGCGGGACGACGTGGAAAAGTCGGTGGCCACAACGATGCGTCGGTACCGGTCGTGGACCCGGTTGCGCACCACCAGCAGCGGCAGCGGCAGCGATCGCGCGAGCGTCTCCACGGTCGAACCCAGCAGGAAGCGCCCCAGCGTTTCGTGACGGGAGACTCCCGTGACGACCAAGGCCGCCCCGGCGTCCACGGCAACCTGCCGGATCAGGGCGGCGGGATCGCGTCCGCGGCCGACGCGCACTGTCAGCGGTACCTCGACGTGCCTGAGATTGCGAGCGAGCTGCCGGTGCGTTTCGCGCAGGAGCTGTTCGTCGTCACCACCGATCCAGGCCAGCGCGCCCTGGGGCGACGACGCCGGTGCGAACACGTTCAGCGCAAGCAGCTCCGCCCCCCATTCACCGGCAAGCTGCGCCGCGCGGTCCAGCGCCCGATCGCAGCGTGGGCTGAGGTCGGTTGCCAGCAGCAGCTGCCGGGAAACCGTCGGCGATGACGACGATGCGTTCATGAATAAGTCCTCGCTTCATGGTCCTGCATGCGGCCACGTACGAACGGCGACATACGCGCTGCCGGGCGGTGGATCCGGTCTACCCGTGCACCGAACGGTGCAGAGTGCGGTACATCGCGATCAGCCACGCGGTCGAGGGGTCCACGTCGCGCGCGGCGGGCGCGGCGTCGACCAGCGCCGCGTGCACCGTCTCGCCGAGCCGCTTGCCGAGCTCCACGCCGAACTGGTCGAAGGAGTTCAGCCCCCACAGGTAGCCGGCGGCGACGGTGCGGTGCTCGTACAGCGCGATCAGCGCGCCCAGCGTGTGCGGCGTCACGCGCTCCATCACGATCGTGTTGCTCGGCCGGTTGCCCGGCATCACCAGATGCGGCGCCAGCCGTTCGGCCTCCTGCCCCGTCACGCCGCGCGCGGCGAGTTCGGCGAGCGCCTCCGCCAGCGTGCGCCCCAGCATCAGCGCCTGACTCTGCGCGATGCAGTTGGCGACCAGGTGCGCGTGCTGCGCCGCGTTGGCGCTGTGGCTGGCGAGCGGCAGCACGAAATCCACCGGCACGATGTCGGTGCCCTGGTGCAGCATCTGGTGGAACGAGTGTTGTCCATTGGTGCCGGCCGTGCCCCAGACCACCCCGGCGCTGGCGCGACGCAGCGGCACGCCGTCGACGCCGACCGACTTGCCATTGCTCTCCATCACGAGCTGCTGCAGGTATTCGGGCAGCCGTGCCAGGCCCTGGTCGTACGGGATCACTGCCAGCGAGGCGCACCCGAGGGCGTTGCGATACCAGGCGTCGAGCAGCGCCAGCACCAGCGGCAGGTTCTGCGCGGCCGGCGCGTCCAGGAAGTGACGGTCCATCGCGCGTGCGCCGGCGAGCAGCTCGTCGAAGGCCTCGGCCCCGGTCGCGATCGCGATCGGCAGCCCGATCGCCGACCACAGCGAATAGCGGCCGCCGACCCAGTCCCACATCGGCAACACATTGTCCGCGGCGATGCCGAACGCCACCGCCGCCGCGACATTCGACGACACCGCGAGGAAATGGCGCGCGACCTGCTCCTGAGGGCAACCGGCCGCGCTCAGCCAGCGCCGCGCGGCCAGCGCGTTCTGCAGTGTTTCCAGCGTCGAGAACGATTTCGACGCGACCACGAACAGCGTGCTCCGCGGCTCCAGTGCAGCGAGCGTGTCCTCGAGGTCGCGCGGATCGACGTTCGAGACGAAATGGCAGCGCGGGCTCGCACCGCACAGGTGCCCCAGCGCGCCGGTCACGAAGGCGGGCCCCAGATGCGAACCGCCGATGCCGATGTTGACCACATCGCGTACCGCCCGTCCGCTCCACCCGGTCCACGCGCCCTCGCGCAGCCGGGAGGCGATCGAGGCGATGCGCGCGCGCACCGCCGCAACCTCCGCGGCCTCGGGCAGCACGGCGCCGGCGTCGCTGCCGCGCAGCGCGGTGTGCAGCGCGGCGCGCCGCTCGGTGGGGTTCATCGTCTCGCCGGCGAACTGGCTGCGCACGCTGGCGGCGACGTCGCGCTCGCGCGCCAGCGCGAGCAGCGCGGCCATGGTGTCGCCATCGACGAGGTTCTTCGAGTAATCCAGCGTCAGTCCCGCGGCCTGCAGCCGCATGTGCTGCGCGCGGGCGGGATCGGCCGCGAAGGCCGCGCGCAACGAGAAACCGCGCAGTCCGTCACGCCGCGCCAGCACCGCATTCCAGGCAGCAGCACCTGTGAGTTCCTTCGTCATGCCTGCGTTCCCTTTCCTTCGCCAGGTTGCGCCCGCGCGGGCCGCGTCGTCAGAATGCACCCGCAATGTTTCACTCTAGCGTACGGCGGCATGACGGAACAGCGACGCGGAATCACCCTGATCGGCATGCCCGGCTGCGGCAAGAGCACCGTCGGTGCCCTGCTCGCCGAACGCCTGGGACTGGGGTTCCTCGACACCGACGCGGTGATCGAGGCGCGCAGCGGGCGATCGCTGCAACGCATCGTCGACGAGGAAGGTGCCGCGCGCCTGCGCGCGATCGAGGAGGACGTGCTGGTGCACACCGATGCGCACGCGCGCGTGGTCGCCACCGGCGGCAGCGCGGTGTACGCGGATGCAGCGATGCGCCATCTGGCCTCCGCCAGCACCATCGTCTACCTCGAGGTCGGGCTGGAGGAGCTCCACCGGCGTGTGGCGGACTGGGCGACGCGCGGACTGGTGCGCGCCCCGGGGCAGGGCGTGGCCGAGCTGTTCGCCGAACGCACGCGGCTGTACCGGCGTCACGCCGGGGTGCGCATCCCCTGCGACGGCCTGACGCCGGCGGACGTGGTCGAGCGCGTGGTCGCGGCGCTGCTCAGCCGCGGTGATAACGCCGGGGAACGAACGGCAGCTTCGACACCGTGACCGGACGCGGGCGCTCGCGCACCAGCGCGTACAACGCCGTGCCGGGGGCGGCGAAAGCGCGCTCGACATAGCCCATCATCACCGGCCCGCCGACGCTGGGGCCGAAGCCACCACTGCTCACCTCGCCGACCGGGTTGCCGTCGGCGTCGGTCAGCAGCGCGCCTTCGCGCACCGGCACGCGCTCCTCGCCACGCAACCCCACCCGTCGCCGGGCCGTGCCATCGCGCAACTCGGCATCGATGCGCTGCGCTCCCGGGTAACCGCCCGCGCGTGCACCGCCAGCGCGGCGCACCGCCGGGATCGCCCACGCCAGCCCCGCCTCGACCGGTGTGATCGCCGGCCCCAGTTCGTGCCCGTACAGGCACAGGCCGGCCTCGAGGCGCAGCGAATCGCGTGCGCCGAGGCCGACCGGCGCCACGGACTCGTGCGCGAGCAGCAGGCGGGCGATGCGCTCGACGTGCTCCGGCGGCACCGAGATCTCGAAACCGTCCTCGCCGGTATAACCGGAACGCGTGACGAAACACCGTACTCCGTCGATCACGCATTGCGTGCCGCTCATGAACACCAGCCCCGCGACCGCTGGCGCCAGCGCACCGAGCACCGCGACCGCAGCCGGCCCCTGCAGCGCGAGCAGACCCTGCCCCGCGAGTTCCTCGAGCTCCAGCCCCGGCAGGCAGGCGCGCAGGTACGCCACGTCCGCCTGCTTGCACCCGGCGTTGACGACCAGGAAGAAGGTCTCCGAATCCCGGCGCGTGACGATCAGGTCATCGAGCACGCCGGCCTGCTCGTTGGTGAGCAGCGAATAGACCTGTTTGCCGGGCGCCAGACCGCGCAGGTCCGAGGGCAGCAGCCGTTCGAGCGCCTCGGCGGCACCGGTGCCACGCACCAGCACCTGTCCCATGTGCGAGACGTCGAACAGTCCCGCCGCGGCGCGCGTGTGCAGGTGCTCGCGCACGATGCCCTCCGGGTACTGCACCGGCATCTCGTAGCCGGCGAACGGCACCATGCGCGCACCGAGCGCGAGATGCAGGGCGTGCAGCGGGGTGCGGTTCATCGGGCCTCCGGTGGGACGATTGCGGCGACGGGTGCCGGCGGCGCCGCACCCGCGCGCATTCTGGCCATTCGCCCCACCGGCGTAAAGCTCGCGGCTCGCCCCCCCAGTTCCATCAGGCGAGCGCGATACGCGGCGACGCCAGTTCCACCCACAGCGCGGGTGCCGCACCCGGCAGCCCCGCGGCCGCGGACGGCGCGCGCCGCTGCACCAGCGAGGCCGGGCACGCCGCACCATCGGCGGCGGCTGGACGCAGGGTCTGTGCGAACAGCACGCTGCCGCCGGCGAGCAGCACGGCAGCCAGGACGACGTTTTTCAGGGACCCGCTCATGACACCCTCCCGATTCCAGCCGCGCGCGATCGCCGCTCTTGCCCAATGGACGCGGCCGGGCGCCGGATGGATTCAGGAGGCGAAAAAAATCAGCCGCGCCGCAGGTTGTCGACCATCGGGTTGCCGGCCGCGCTGTCGATGTGCGCACCGCCGACCAGCGAGCCGCCATCGACCACGAGATCGATACCGGTCGCCCACGAAGCGAGGTCGGAGACCAGGAACAGCGCCGCACCCGCGATGTCGACCGGCATGCCGATACGGCCGAGCGGGATGGTGCGCGTGAGTGCGCCCTCGCCGTTCTCCCACAACACGCGCGACATGCGCGTCTTCACCACCCCGGGCGACAACGAGACCACGCGCACCCCAGGCGCGAATTCGCCGGCCAGTTGTCGTGTCAGCCAGTGCAGCGTGGCCTTGCTGGCCTCGTAGGTGCCGATGAACGGCGCATGGTGATGCACCCCCACCGTCGTCACATTGAGGATCACGCCGCCGTTGACGCGCATCCAGTGCCGCCAGGCCTGCTGGGCGAACAGCAGCGGCCCTTCGACGTTGACCTCGAAGGTCTTGCGCCACGCCGCCAGCTCCACCTCCGCCAGCGGACCGAAGGCGGGACTGGTCGCGGCGTTGTTGACCAGGATGTCGAGCCGGCCGAAGCGCTCCAGCGTTGCCGCGACGCAGGCGCCGGCATGCGCGGGATCACCCGCGGAGCCGGCCACGTCCATCGCCGCGCCACTGCCAGGCAGCGCGGCGCTGATCGCATCGAGTTCCACGCGTGCGGCGTCGAGCTCGTGCTGGCGGCGCGCCGTGATGCAGACGTTCGCGCCCTGGCGCAGGAAGGCCTCCGCGATCGCGAGTCCGATGCCGCGCGAGGCGCCGGTGATCAATGCGGTGCGTCCGTCCAGGCGCAGGGGGGATTGCGGATCGCTCATCGGGTTGCTCCGGTTCCATGCGTGCGGCGCGCCAGCGCCCGCCCGCCACAGTATGCATTGCCTTCGCCGGCGCATGCATCCAGAATCCGGTTTCACCCCACACGCCGTGCACTCCGAGCCGATGTCCCCTGCCGCACTACGCCTGGTCGCCGACGTCGGCGGCACGCACACCCGCTTCGCCCTTGCGCAGGCTGGCGAGTTCCTCGACGGGCCGCGCACGCTGCCGACACGCGCTTTCGCTTCGCTCGCCGAGGCCGCGCACGCGTATCTGCGCGAGTGCGGCGCGCGTCCGGACGAAGCGTGCATCGCGGTGGCCGGTCCGGTCGACGCCGACACGGTGCGCCTCACGAACCATGACTGGGAATTCTCGCACCGCGCGCTCGCCGCCGAACTCGGCGTCGCCCGCCTCGGCGTGCTCAATGACTTCGAGGCGATCGCGCTGGCGCTGCCGCACCTCGGCGCCACCGGGCGCCTGGCGATCGGTGGCGGCACGGCACGCGCCGGCAAGCCGCTGGTCGCACTGGGACCGGGAACCGGACTCGGCGTCGCGCAACTGGTGCCGACGCGCGACGGTTTCCAGGCCATCGCCACCGAGGGCGGGCACGCATCGATCGGCCCGGCGAACGCCGAGGAACTGCGGATGATTGCCGCACTTCTGGAAGCCGGCGAGCACGCGAGCCGCGAGTCGCTGCTGTCGGGGCCCGGCATCGAGCGTATCCACCGCGCCGTCTGCGCGCTGCGCGCGCACACCTGCGAAGCGCAGTCCGCCGCGCAGATCCAGCAGCGCGCGGTCGATGGCACGCACCCGTGCTGCCGCGAGTCGCTGGAGCACTTCTGCGCGTTCCTCGGCACCGCCGCGGCGGACCAGGCGCTGTGCTGCGGCGCGCAGGGCGGCGTCTACATCGCCGGCGGCATCGTGCCGCGCTTCACCGACTTCCTGCGCCACAGCCGCTTCCGCGCACGCTTCGAGGACAAGGGGCCGATGAGCGCGTACCTGCGCGCCATACCGGTATTCGTCATCACGCGCAGCGACCCCGGACTGCTGGGCGCCGCGCTCGCCACCATCGATCAGTCACAGGAGAACGCAGCGTGACCGAGGTTACCGACAACCCCTTCCTGTCCGAGGAAATCACGCCGGCGTACAGCGCCGAGTGGGAGGCGCGCAGGCGCGTCGCCACCGCGATCCGCCAGCTGACGGAGATCCTCGTCAGCAGCACGCCGACGATTCCCGAACTGCACGCGATCGCCGCGCGCCTGGAGGACAACGCGACGGAGTTCGCGGCGCTGCCGCGCCTCTACGGCCGCATGGCCTTCGCCGAACAGGGCTGCCACGGAAGGATCGGGCAGATCGGGCACGAGACGAACCCGGTCGCCGGGATCGCGAACCCCGTCGCGCCGCCGCTGCGCACCTGGATCGCCGATGGCGTCGCGCACGGACGCGCCACGCTGGGCTGGACCTACGAGGGGCCGCCGACCAGCGTGCACGGAGGATTCGTGGCGGCGCTGTTCGACCAGTTCATGGGCGAGGCGCAGGCGATGGGCGGGCAGCCGGGAATGACCGGCACGCTGGAGATCCGCTACCACCGCCGCACGCCGCTGAACACCGAACTGCGGCTGCGCGGCTGGGTCGAGCGCGTCGAAGGACGCAAGACCTGGGTGCGCGCCGAGATGCACGCCGGCGACACGCTGACCGCGAGCTGCAACGGCGTGTTCATCCAGCCGCACGGCGGCATCTCGGGAATGCACAAGCACCTGCTCTAGGGCGCGCTGCGCTAGAGGAAGTCCGGCCAGCGCGCGCTCCAGTCCTCCTCCCAGCGCGGCGCGCGCTTCTCCACCCACGCCATGCCGCCCTCGAGCGCGTCGGGCTGGCGCATGCTGTGGTGCAGCGCACGCGTCTCCAGCGCGACCAGCGCCTCGCGCTGCATGTCGAGCCCGCGCCACAACAGGCGCTTGTGCATTCCCATCACCAGCGGCGAGCAGTTGCGCGCCATGTCGGCGGCGATTTCCAGCGCGCAGTCGAGCACGCCGTTCGCATCCGCGAGGTATCCGGCGAGCCCCCACGCGTGCGCCTGTTCGCCGTCGATGCGCGCGCCACGCACCAGCAACTCGAACGCGCGTTCGACACCCACCAGCCGCGGCAACACCCATTCGACGCCGAAGTCGGCGACCACCCCGCGCCGGTTCTGCAGCAGCCCGTACTTGGCGCCGCGCGCGACGACACGCATATCGCACTGCAGCGCGATGCCCAGGCCGACCCCGATCGCGTGCCCGTTGCACGCGGCGATCACCGGCTTGCGCACCTCCCAGGCCTGCATCGACAACGGGCACGAACCGAACTCGCCTTCCGCCTCGCTGGCGAAGGCATCACCGCGCGCGAGGTCGGCGCCGGCGCAGAACGCACTGCCACGGCCGCTGACCACGACCACCCGCACCGCCGGGTCGGTGTCGCAGCGCCGGTACAGATCGCCGAGTTCCCCGAGCATCTGCCAGCCCACCACATTGAGCCGGTCCGGTCGGGCCAGCGTGATCAGCCCCACCCCGTCGCGATTCTCGAACTCGACATCGGCCATGGTTCCTCCTGTGTTACATGCCGGCAGCCATTCGTGCCGGATCGATTCTAACCGCGCTCGACCCGCTGGGACGATTGCCGCGCGTGCACGCGCCGACGATGATAGGCGCTCGTCGACGATCAGGATTCCCGCACGATGAGCACCTCGCCCTCCGCCTTCGACCCGATCACGATCGGCCCGCTGCGCCTGCGCAACCGCTTCATCAAGTCCGGCGCCAACGAGGCGATGTGCATCGACGGCGCGCCCACGCACGCGCTGGTGCGCCATCACCGCGAGCTCGCCGCCGGCGGCGTCGGGCTGACGACGGTCGCCTACGTCGCGGTGTCGGAGGAAGGCCGCACGCTGCCGAACCAGATCTGGATGCGCGAGCAGATCCTGCCGGACCTGCGGGCGCTGACCGCCGCGGTCCACGCCGAAGGCGGCGCGATCTCGGCGCAGATCACGCACGGCGGCTCCTTCGTCACCGGCATCCGCCTCGGCCGCCCGGCCATGAGTTCGGTGTCGGGCTTCAACAAGGCCGGGCTGCTGGCCGGCAACTGGCGCCGGCGCGCCATGCAGACCGCGGACATGGACCTCGTCACCGCGCAGTTCGTGCGCACCGCGGAACTCGCGCGCGAGGCCGGCTTCGACGCGGTCGAGCTGCACATGGGCCACGGTTACCTGCTCAACCAGTTCATCTCGCCGCTCGACAACCGCCGGCGCGACGAGTTCGGCGGCAGCGCGCAGAACCGCGCGCGCTTTCCGGCCCGGGTGCTCGCGGCGGTGAAGCAGGCGGTCGGGCGGGATCTCGCCGTGATCGCGAAGATCAACGTCGCCGACGGCGTACCCGGCGGCGCCGATGCCAGTGACGCGGCGGTGACGGCATGCGCGCTGGAGAACGCCGGCGCCGACCTGCTGGTGCTCTCGGGCGGCCGCAACGTCGAGTCGACGTGGTTCATGTTCGGCAGCCTGGTCGACCAGCAGGAGATCGCCAGGGTGCTGCACGACCAGTGGCTGTCGCGGCTGGCGCTGCGTCTCAGCGCACTCAGCGCGCCACGACAGGTCGAGTTCCGCGAGAGCTATCTGCGCGAGCACTCGCTGAAGGTGCGCGAGGCCGTCGGCATGCCGCTCGCGTTCCTGGGTGGCGTGAAGTCGCTCGACAGTGCCGAAGCGGCGCTCGCCGACGGCTTCGACTGCGTGGTGATGGCGCGCGCGCTGATCCACGATACGCAACTCGTGAACCGCATGCGCAGCGGCGAGACCAGACGCTCGGGCTGCACCAGCTGCAACCGCTGCGTCGCGTACATCTATCACGCGGACGGAACGCGCTGCGTGGAGAACCCGCCGAACGATCCGGCGCTCAATCGCGTACGCGCGTCGCAACCGCTGCCGCGCGCGGTGTCGTCATAGAGGGATTCGCGAGGGGGTAACAGCCCTGCCGGGACGCGGGACCGGCATGTCGAATGGAAGCTGCCCGGCACATCCCTGTGCATCGGGCGCTGGAGGTATCGCTACTTCTTCTTCGCGGCGGCCTTCTTCGCAGCAGGCTTCTTGGCAGCCGCCTTCTTGGCAGCAGGCTTCTTCGCCGCCGCCTTCTTCGCGGCGGGCTTCTTGGCCGCTGCCTTCTTCACGGCGGGCTTCTTCGCCGCAGCCTTCTTCGCTGCCGGCTTCTTGGCCGCAGCCTTCTTCGCGGCAGGCTTCTTGGCCGCAGCCTTCTTCGCCGCGGGTTTCTTGGCTGCTGCCTTCTTGGCGGCAGGCTTCTTGGCCGGTGTTGTCTCTGCCATCGATGGTCTCCCGTTGCTGATGGATGGGAATCGACGAAGATTCCGCCTACTGTTAATAGCACACGCAAGGCCATCGCGTGCGGCAATTTTGCGCAAAGCGCCGGACTCGCATCAAGGCAAGGCGAAATGCACCGGCGCCGCCGGACCGAGCGGGACTCCGAGCGCGATCCACACGATCGTCAGGAATGTGCCGGCAACGAGCAGCGCGAGCGAGAACGGCAGCATCGTCGCGACCAGGCTGCCGATACCGAAATCCGCGCGCCAGCGCTGGCAGAACGTGAGCACCAGCGGAAAGTACACCATCAGCGGCGTCACGATATTGGTCGCGCCGTCGCCGACGCGATATGCCGCGGTGGTCGCTTCCGGACTGATGCCAAGCAACATCATCATCGGCACCAGCACCGGGGCGAGCAGCGCCCACTTCGCCGACGCCGAGCCGACGAACAGGTTCACGCCCGCGGTCAGCAGCACGATCAGCGCGAGCAGCGCGGGCGCCGGGAGCCCGGATGCGCGTATGGCCTCGGCACCGTGCACCGCGAGTATCAACCCCAGGTTCGACCACGCGAACATCGCGATGAAGTGCGCAGCCGCGAAGGCGAGCACGAGGTAGTACGCGAGCTCGCCCATCGACTCCTTCATCATGCGCACGATGTCGCGGTGCGTGCGCACCGTTCCCGCGATGCGCCCGTAGGCCCAGCCGCTGGCGAGGAACAGCACGAGGAAGCCGGCTACCAGCGAGCGGAAGAACGGCGACAGCCGCGCCGGGCCCACGGCATCGCGATCGAGCAGCGGCGTTCCCGGACCGAACAGGAACAGCGTCCACAGCAGCACCACCGCGAGCGCGGCCAGACCCGCGTGGCGCAACGCACGGCGCTGCGATGCATCGACCGGACCGGCCTCGTGCTCGCCGGCCGTGCCCCCGCCCCCGTCCCAACGCCCGAGGCGAGGCTCGATCACGCGATCGGTGACGTACCAGATCACCGGCAGGAACACCACGGTCATACCCACGATGAAATACCAGTTGCCGACGATGTTCGCGTTCCACGCGGGCAGCAGCGCTTCGGCCGCCGCCTCGGTGATGCCGAACAGCAGCGCATCGAGTTGTCCCGGCACCAGATTCGCCGAGAAAGCGCCCGACACGCCCGCGAACGCGGCCGCGATACCGGCGATCGGATGGCGTCCGGCGGCCGCGTACAGGATTGCCGCCAGCGGCACCAGCACCACATAGGCGGCGTCGGCGGCGAGGTTCCCCATCATCGCGACCAGCGCGACCATCGGCGTCAGCAGTCCGGCCGGCGCCGCGTGCACCGCACCACGCATTGCGGCCGCGAACAGACCGCTGCGCTCGGCCACGCCGGCGCCGAGCATCACCACCAGCACGTAACCGAGCGGGTGGAACGCCGTGAACGTGTGCGGCATGTCCGCCCACAGCCGGCGGATGTTTTCGGGCGCGAGCAGGCTGCTGGCGGCGATCAGCAGCGGCGCGCCGCCGGCGTCGCGTTGCGAGGGATGCAGCGCGGAATAGTCCGCGGCCGAGGCCACCACGCTCACCACGATCAGCGCGACGATGAGGTACAGGAAGATGAACACCGGATCGGGCAGGCGGTTGCCCGTGCGCTCGATCCAGCCGAGCACGCCGCCGGTTCGTGCGTCGTCGCGTTGCGCCATCGCCGATCCTCCGTCCGCGGGGGTAACGCCGCGACTGTGGAGAAATCCGCGCCCGCGCGCAAGCTCAGCGGAACACGACGGTGCGCCGCCCGTTGACCAGCACGCGGTCCTCGAGGTGATAGCGCAGCCCGCGCGCGAGCACGGCCTTCTCGATGTCCTTGCCGTAGCGCACCAGGTCCTCGACCGCGTCGCTGTGATCGATGCGGATCACGTCCTGCTCGACGATCGGTCCCTCGTCCAGGTCCTCGGTGACGTAGTGGCAGGTCGCGCCGATCAGCTTCACGCCGCGCTCGTGCGCCTGGTGATACGGCTTCGCGCCGACGAAGCTGGGCAGGAAGCTGTGGTGGATGTTGAGGATGCGCCCGATGTGGCGACGGCACAGTGCCGCGGGCAGGATCTGCATGAAACGCGCGAGCACCATGGTGTCGGCGCGCGACTCGGTGAACAGGCGTTCGATCTCGGCGAAGGCGCGCCCGCGGTCGTCGGCGTTCACCGGCACGTGATGGAACGGGATGCCGTGCCATTCGACGAGGCCGCGCCAGGTTTCGTGGTTCGAGATCACGCACGGGATCTCGATGTCGAGCTCGCCGCTCTTCCAGCGCCCGAGCAGGTCGTAGAGGCAGTGCTCCTGCTGCGAAACCAGTACCACCACGCGCTTGCGGATCGCGCTGTCGCTGATGCGCCAGTTCATCCCGAACTCCGCGGCCAGCGGCTCGAAGCGCTCGCGCAATTCCGCGAGGTGGAACGGCAGCGAGTCCGCGCGCACTTCCAGGCGCATGAAGTAGCTGCCGTTGTGCTCGTCCGCGTGCTGGCTCGCCTCGAGGATCCAGCCCTGGTGCGCGGCGAAGAAACCGGCGACGCGCGCGACGATACCGACGCGGTCGGGACAGGAGAGCGTGAGCGTGTAGCGGCGTTCGCTGTGCATGCAGCACCCTGGGCAACGTGGACGGCGCGAAGTATAGCCGCTGCTGCGAGTGCCCGGCCGGACAGGACTTCAGTCCGCGCGCTGGTGGACCACGCGGCCTTCGATCAGCGTCGCGCACACGTGCCGGCTGTCGGGATCGCGCAGCAGCTGCTGCCACGGCAACGCCAGTATGCACAGATCGGCGCGATCGCCCTCGCGGGGCCACGGTTCCCCCGGTCCCGGTGCGTGCGCATCGGCACCGAACAGCGCCAGCGCCTGCATGGCGTCGAGCGCTTCCCCGGGACCCATGCAACATCCGGTGATGGTGCGTCGCTCCCGCGCCGCGCGCATCACGGCCCACGGATCCAGCGCGCCGTACGGTGCGTCGCTGCCGGCCGCGAACGGCACGCCGGCGGCGAGGAACGACGCCGCGCGCCACAGCCAGGGCCGATCGGCCGGATCGACCTCCTGCAGGTAACGATCGCCGCGCTCGGCGATGAAATGCGGCTGGCTGACCACGCGCACGCCGAGACGCGCGATCCACGCGAGCGCCTCGTCGTCGCAGACCGCGGCGTGCTCGATGCGATCGCCGTGCCGCGCGCCCGCCTGCTCGAGCGCGGCCAGCGCGAACAGCAGTTCGGCGCGCGTCACGCAGTGGAAGGCGCAGTCGCGGCCGATGGCGTGCGCGGCGCACACCCGGTCGACGAGTGCGTCCAGCGCACCGAACTCCGACTCACGCAGATAGATCTTCAATGGCCCCCGCGCGAGGCGATCGCCCGCGACCGGGAATGCGTCGAGCGCCTCGCTGCCCATCATCAGCACGCGCTGCGGCAGCGCGCCGCTCGCCTGCGCGCCCGCCACGCACTCCCACTCGGCAGGGCCGTTGCGCGCGCCGGCGTCGGTGACACCGGTGACACCGAAGGCGGCAAGGCGAGCACCGAGCGCACGCAGATCGGGTAACGGCGTGCCGAGACGCTCGGCGAGCCAGCCGTCGAGTCCGTAGCAGCGCCCGCTCGGCGTGCCATCCGGCAATCGCTCGACTCCCGCCGGTGCATCCGCCCCGGTGTCCAGCCCGAGCCGCACGAGCGCGGCGCTGTTCAGGATCCACAGCATCCCGCTGCGGTGCTGGATGCGCAGCGGATGCCGCGGGCACGCGCGGTCGAGCCAGTGGCGGTCGATGCCGGGCACCACGCTGTCGTGAAAACCGACGCCGCGTATCCAGCCGCCGGCACCCGGCCGCGCGGCGCCGAGCGCGCGCTGCAGTGCGGCCTCGTCGCGCACCGCCGGCGGGCCACAGGGAATCGACTCCAGCGCACGCGCGCTGGCCAGCAGGTGCAGATGGTGGTCGTGCAGGCCGCGGATCACGGCGCCGCCGTGCGCCTCGAGCACGCGTTCGCCGGCAAGCGGTTCGAGCCGCGGGGCGATCGCCACGATGCGCCCCGCCTCGATGCGCAGATCCCGCAGCGCGGCGCCATCGGTGCCGGCCGCACGCAGCAGCAGCGAGCCGCTCATCGGCCGCACCCGAACTCATGGAGCACACGGGCGGTGTCGGTACCGGGCGGCGCGGCACGCACACTCACCGGTCGCGCCACCGGCGCGACGACCGCCGTGACGTCGGACGCGGCATCCGGCTCCGCGCGCAGCGCCGCGCAGTGCGCCGCCACCGCGTGCAGCGAGACGTCGAACAGCCCGCCGCGGCCGCTGCACCACGCCTGCCACGCCAGCGCGGCCGCGTGCAATCCCGTCAGCGGATCGGCCACCGCGTCGGCGCAGAACACCGTCTGCGCGCTCGCCGCGCGCAGCAGTGCGCTCAGGCCCGCCGCGACGCCCGCGTCGTCACCGTAGGCGACCCAGTCGCGCATCGGCGCGCGGCGGCCGTAACCGGTGATCGCGATCCAGGTCTTGCCGGCGCCGGCGCGCACCAGGTCGGCGGCGTGGATCCCCATCTGTTCCAGCGCGCGCGGCCGCGCCGACTCGACCACGATATCGGCGCGCTCGAGCAGCCGGTGCAGGCAGGCGCGGCCGGCGGCGCTGCGCAGATCGAGCAGCACACTCTCCTTGCCGCCGTTCAGCAAATCGAAGAAATCCGCCGGACCGAAGCGCGCCCCGTCGGGACGCCGCTCGCCCTCGACCTTGAGGACGCGCGCACCCAGCATGCCGAGCAGGCTCGCGCAGAGCGGTGCGGCCCACAACACCCCCAGATCGAGCACCAGCGGTGCACGCGGCGCATCGAGGCCGCGCGGCGCGCCGCGCGCCTCGCAGCGGTACCACGGCGCGGCCCGCGACGGCGCGCCGGCAAGCGGTGCCGCCGCCAGCCCGAGCAGCCGCGCACGCTCCAGCAACGGCCCGAGTTCGCGCCCCGCGATGGCTGCCGCGATACCCTCCCAGCCAGCCACCTCCGTTTCCAGCCACGCGGGCAGCAGCCGCCAGTCGTCCTCGCGCGGCAGGTTCAGCGCGAGCGTGCCATCACGCACCGCGAGCAGGCGGCAGGCACCACCGGCGGAGATGGCCCCGTTGCGCACCAGTCCCGCGCAGGCGGCACGTTCCCCCAGCAGTCGATGCGCCGCGAAGTCTGGATCGAGCGCGCCGTCCGACAGCGCCGCGAGCACCCGCCAGGCACCCTGCGCACAGGCGGCGAGCGGCGCCGGGCAAGCGAGCGGCGGGCCGTCGACGAGCCCGGTCAGCGCCATCGCGCCGGAATCCGCCCACAGCGCCGCGGCGCTGCGCGGGTCGGGTGGCAACGGCTCGCCGCCCGCCAGTCCGAGCGCAACGCGCAGCCGCGCCGCGTAATCGGTCGCGGTCGACACCAGGACGGTCGCAACAGCCGGGTGCGGGTTCATCGGGACGTCGAGGATGGTGAACGGCACCGGAGCCTAAACGAAAAAGGCCGCGCCCGGCAGCGGAATTTCCGCAACACGGGCGCGGCCCGGAGAGGACGCGAAACCGGGGCGTGTCCGGCCCCGGTCACGCGGGTCTTACATCGAACCGAACTTGTAGCTCACGTCGATGCCGTAGGTGCGCGGTTCGCCCCACTGGCTGGTGCTGGCGCGACCCATGCCGTAGCCCGTGAGGTCGAACTCGTAACCGCCGATCTTGTACTCCTCGTCGGTCAGGTTGCGCACCCACGCCGCCACCGCCATGCGGCCGTCGTTGCAGCAGCCGACCGCGATGTCTTCCCACGCGAGGCGGAAGTTGAACAGGTCGTAGCCGTCCTGCGCGATGTCCTTGTTGCCGCTCAGCTTGGGCGTGAACACGTGCTCGCTCATGCCCGACCAGTCCAGCCGCGCACGCACGTCGCCGTTGGGCACGAACCGCGGGAACGTGTAGTTCAGCGACACGTTGTAGCTGTGCTCCGGCGTGAACTCGAAGCCGCGGTCGTTGGAGATGTCGGCGATCGCGCCGCTGATGTTGTCGAAGGACAGGAACTCGTCGTACTCGGCATCCACGTAGCCGTAGCCGGCCGTGATGTCGAGACCCTCGATCAGCATCACGACCGCCTCGAGCTCGAGGCCCTGGATGGTCGCCGACGCGGCGTTCTGCACCACCGTCGAGTAGCCGCCCTGGGACCCCGGGTCGACCGCGTTGACCTGCGTCTGCATGTCGCTGAGGTCCTGGTAGAACACCGCGGCGTTCAGGCGCACGCGGTTGTCCATCCACATCGACTTCACGCCGGCCTCGTAGCTGTCGACCTGCATGTCGTCGTACGGCCCCCACTGCAGCGGTGTCGTCGAGCGCGCGTTGAAGCCGCCGCTCTTGAAGCCGCGCGTGAAGCCGACGTAGGTCATCAGGTCGTCGTTCCACTGGTAGTTCAGCGTGATGCGCGGCGAGACGCCCTGGTCGTCGATCTCGGTCGGAATCGCGGCCGGATAACCGCCGTACGTCTGGTTGTAGCTGTCGAAGTAGCTGAAGCCGCGACCGCCATTCAGCGAAACGACGTGGTCCTGCTCGCGCTGCTCGTCGGTGTAGCGCAGGCCGACCGAGGCCGTCAGCTGCTCGGTGAAGTGCAGCGAGACCTCGCCGAACACCGCCTTGCTGGTGTTGTCGATCTCCGTGTAGAACTGCTGGTTGAGCGCGAACACGTCGATGACCTGGTTGTTGACGTAGTCGCCGCTCTCGTTGAAGTAGAACACGCCGGCGACGAAGTCCGCGAAGCCGTCGAAGCCACTGCCGGAGAGCTGGAATTCCTGGCTCTTCGAGTCGAGGATGAAATGGTCGGGACGGTTGAACAGCAACTCGGTCCTGGCGCCGAAGGCGTTGTTGACCAGCAGGTTCTTCGACTCGCGGTAGCCGGTGATCGACTTCAGCGTCAGGTCGCTGAAGGCGCCGAGCTCACCGAGGTCCCACGCCAGCGTCAGGCCGTGGCCTTCGATGTCGACGTTGTTGATCGAGGGGCCGAAGCTCGAGACGGTGTCCTCGCGGTCCGGATGCACGTTGTCGCCGTGCAGGAAACCGAGATAGCCGGTGGCGGAAGTGATCTGCGACACCATCGCGCGCTCGCGCTTCTTCTGCCAGTCGTAGGCGTAGTCGACCGTCAGCATCTCGCTCGGAGTCCAGCGCACGGCGCCACGCAGCACCTGGTTGTCCTCGTCCCAGATGTCGTCGCCGAGCGTGTTCTCGACGAAGGGATCGCGACGCTTGGACAGCAGCGCCACGCTCGCCGACAGATTCTCGGTGACCGGCGTCTCGAAGTACGCCTTGCCGTCCTTGCGACCGAAGTTGCCGGCGGTCAGCGTGAGTTCGCCGCCCATCTCGTCACCGGGCTTGCGGGTGTGCAGGATCACGGCGCCGCCGACGGTGTTCTTGCCGTACAGCGTGCCCTGCGGTCCGCGCAGCACTTCCACGCGCTCCAGCGTCGCCACGTCGAACAGCGAACCGACCGACTTGCCGATGTAGACGCCGTCGAGGTAGATGCCGACCATCGGGTCTTCGGTGATCGTGAAGTCGGTGCGGCACAGACCGCGCATGCACACCGCGGTGCCGTCGTTGCCGCCGGTGTTCGGCACGATGATCAGGTTGGTCGTCATCTGGCTGACGTGCGAGATGTCGGTGATGCCGATATCGGTGATATCGGCCGCGCTGTAGGCGGTGACCGACACCGGCACTTCCTGCAGGTTCTCCTCGCGGCGCCGCGCGGTGATCGTCATCTCCTCGATGCCGCCGCTCGCTGCGGGTCCGTCCTGCGCCGTTACCGGGCCCGCGGCGAGCGCCCCGAAGCCGGCGGCGGCGATGGCCACCGCCAGTGCGCGGCCGCGAAAGCCGGTGGCACCGAAAGAACCGATGTTGCGTACTGCGTTCATGTGTTTCCCCTCGCGATCGTTCTTGGGCGGGATCACGGACGACGGCTGCGTGAAGTCCGCTGTGCGCAGACAAAAGGCAACCCCGCACGCCCCCCGCGGTTCGTACTCCCGGCGCGAGTGTAGTAAGCGCTGCCAGAAGCCGGCAAGGCGACATAAATCACATTCGGCCCGATCCGTATCCGATCGGGACAATCCGCGCAAATCAGCGGCATTTCGTCACAAAAGCCTGCGATGCGGCTCCGAAAAAAACGTCCTCATGACAGGCACACGCGCCGCCGCGTGCCGGCACCTCATGCCGGCACCTCATGCTGGCACCTCATGCTGGCACCTCATGCTGGCACCTCATGCTGGCACCTCATGCTGGCACCTCATGCGGGCGCCTCATGCGGGCGCCTCATGCGGGCGCCCTCGGCCCCGGACCCGCAGCATGCTTTGCACTGCGCGCCCGCCGGGGCTTATCGTAGAAGCACTGTATCCAGGGTCCACGCCATGCATCCCTGCGGAGCGACGGGTTGCGACAGCACGGAGGTGACGGAGTGCCCGCTGCCCGGCGCCGAGCCGCTCGGCGTGATCGAGGAGATCCAGGGGCCGGTGATCGACGTGCGCTGCTCGCGGCTGCCGCCGCTGCATCGCGCGATACACGTCTGCCTGCGCGGCCAGAAGCTCACCTTCGAGGTGCACCGCCACCTCGACGAGCAGCGCGTGCGCGCGATCGCGCTGCACCGCACCAGCGGACTGCGGCGCAGCCTGCCGGTGTTCGACGGCGGCGCCGGACTGCAGATCCCGGTCACGCCGCACTGCCTGGGGCGCCTGCTGGACGTGTTCGGGAACCCGCTCGACGGCGGCGAGCCACTGGTGCCCGAATCGCTGCGCCCCATCGTCGCCCCGCCGGTGCCGCTCGCCGAGGTGACCGGCACCGGCGAGGTGCTGCTGACCGGCATCAAGGTGATCGACCTGCTGTGCCCGTTCATCCGCGGCGGCAAGACCGGGCTGTTCGGCGGCGCCGGCGTGGGCAAGACCGTGCTGATCATGGAGTTCATGAACGCGATCGTGCGCCTGCACCAGGGCGTGTCGGTATTCGCGGGCGTGGGCGAGCGCATCCGCGAGGGCCACGAACTGTGGCACGACATGCGCGACGCCGGCGTGATGCCGCGCACGCTGATGGTGTTCGGCCAGATGGACGAACTGCCGGGCGTGCGTTTCCGCATCGGGCTATCGGCGCTCAGCTACGCCGAGTACCTGCGCGACACGGTGGCGCGCGACGTGCTGTTCCTGATGGACAACGCGTTCCGCTTCGTGCAGGCCGGCAGCGAACTGTCCGGCCTGCTCGGTCGCATGCCGGCGACCGTGGGTTACCAGCCGACGCTGCTCTCCGAGGTGGCGGAACTGCAGGAGCGGATCCTCTCGACGCGCCGCGGCAGCATCACCGCGGTCGAGGCCGTGTACGTGCCCGCCGACGACATGACGGACCCGGCGGTCAGCGCGGTGCTCGCGCACCTCGACACCACGGTGATCCTGGCGCGCAAGCAGGCGGCCAAGGGCATCTATCCGGCGGTGGACCCGCTCGCCTCCGGCAGCCGTGCGATGGACCGCGGCACGCTCGGCGATCGCCATTACCACGTCGCGCAGGCCGTGCGCGAGCACCTCGCGCGCTACCGCGACCTCGAGGACATCATCGCGATGCTCGGGCTGGAGGCGCTGTCGGAGGCCGACCGCCGCGTCGTGAACCGCGCACGGCGCATCGAACGCTACCTGACCCAGCCCTTCTTCGTGGTCGCCGAGCACACCGGCATCGCCGGCGCCTCGGTGCCGCTGGAGACCACCATCGCCGACTGCGAGGCCCTGTTGCGCGGCGACTTCGACGCACGACCCGAGGAGGCCTGCTACATGCAGGGCGGGCTGCACCGCGGCGAGGACGCGCGATGAGCGCCACGCTGACGCTGCACCTGCTGAGCGCCGCGCGCAGCGAGCGCATCGAGGCCGTGACCAGCTTCGTGGGGCGCGACGCCAGCGGCAGCTTCGGCATCCTGCCCGGGCACGCGCCGCTGCTGGCCGTGCTCGATTACGGGATCGCGCGCGTGCGCGTCGAGGACGGCGACTGGCACTACATCGCCTGCCCCGGCGGGGTGCTGCGCCTCGCGGGCGACGAACTGGAACTCAGCACGCGCCGCTACCTGCGCGACGACGACCACGCGCGACTGTCGCTGCAACTCTCTGGCGTGCTGGCGCACGAGGAGGCGGAGCTGCGTTCCGTGAAGGAAAACCTGCAGCGGCTGGAGCAGGAGCTCTACCGGCGGCTGCATCGCATCGAGCGCTGGCGCGCATGAGCGACGAGAACTGGCGCCAGGGAGTGGACCGCGACCAGCGCCGCCTCGGGAAGGCGGAGCACGAGCGGCGCTCGCTGCTTGCGCACAGCGTGTTCCTCGGCACACTGTCGCTGCTGTTCCTGCTGCCGCTGATCGCCGGCGCGTACCTCGGGCGCTGGCTGGACTCGATGGCCGCCGGCTACTCGGTGCACTGGACGGTCAACCTGATCCTGCTCGGGCTGGCGCTCGGCGCGTTCAACGTGTACGCCTTCGTCAGGAAGTACTGGTGATGGAAGAACTCGAGGTACTGTTCAGGCTGGGCCCCTTCGGCATCACGCGCACCGTGGTCGGCACGTGGGGGATCATGCTGGTGCTGGGCCTGGGCTGCCGGCTGGCGACCCTGCGGCTGTCGGTGGACCGCCCCGGATTGCTGCAGACCGCGCTCGAGGGCGTCGTGCAGACGATCCACGGCGCGATCGCCAGCGTGCTGCCCGAGCACCCCGACCGGCTGCTGCCGTTCGTCGGCACGCTGTGGCTGTTCGCGGTGTGCGCGAACCTGCTCGGCCTGATCCCGGGTCTGCACGCGCCTACCGGCGATCTCTCGACCACCGCCGCGCTCGCGGTGCTGGTGTTCCTGTCGGTGCACTGGTTCGGCATCCGCGCGAGCGGCTGGCGCCGGTACCTGCGCCACTACGTCGCGCCGAGTCCGATCCTGCTGCCGTTTCACGTGCTCGGCGAGTTCTCGCGCACGCTGGCGCTCGCGATCCGCCTGTTCGGCAACATCATGAGCCTCGAGATGGCCGCGCTGCTGGTGCTGCTGGTCGCCGGCTTCCTGGTGCCGGTGCCTATCCTGATGCTGCACGTGATCGAGGCGCTGGTGCAGGCCTTCATCCTCGGCATGCTGGCGCTGATCTACATTGCCGGCGGCATGCAGTCGGTCGCCGACCGCGAATCTCCCACCCCTCCGCCCACAGGAAACGCTCCATGAACGAGATGCACTGGTTCGTACTGATCTCGACCGCCGTCGCCGCGCTCGCCATCGCGATCGGGACCATGTTCCCGGCGCTCGCGATGGGGCGCGCGATCACCCAGGCACTGGAGGCGCTGGCGCGCCAGCCCGAAGCGGAAAAGTCGATCACGCGCACGTTGTTCATCGGCCTGGCGATGATCGAATCGCTGGCGATCTACGTGCTGGTGATCGTGCTGATCGTGCTGTTCCGCAACCCGCTGATCGAATACCTGCTGGAGCCGCTCGCGCGATGAACATCGACTGGACGACCTTCGCGCTGGAGATCGTCAATTTCCTCGCGCTGGTATGGATCCTGCAGCGCTTCCTGTACCGCCCGGTCATGGACACGCTGCGCGCGCGGCGCGAGGGCGTCGAGCGCACGCTCGCCGACGCCCGCGCCAGCGAGGAGAACGCGCGCGCGCTGCAGGCGCAGTTCGAGGACCGCCTGGCGGAGTGGAACCGCGAGAAGACCGCCGCGCGCGTCGCGCTCGAGGCCGAGTTCGGGCGCGAACGCACACGGCGCCTAGAGGAAATCGAACAGGAGTGCCACGAGGAGAAGGCACGCCACGCGGCGGTCGAGGCGCACCACGCGCGCGAACTGCAGCGCGAGCTCGAGGTCCGCGCGCTGGCGCAGGCGCGGCGATTCACCGCGGCGCTGCTCGCACGCCTCGCCACCCCGGCGCTCGAGGAGCATCTGGTCGAGCTGCTGCTCGAGGACCTCGGTTCGCTCGGTGAACAGCAGGTACGCGGCCTGCGCGATGCGCTCGCCGACCCGGCGGCCAGCGTGCGGGTGACCAGCGCCTTCGCGCTCGACGAGGCGCTGCGCGCGCGCATCACCGACGCACTGTCGGAGCGCCTGGGCACGCGGCTGTCGCCGCTGTTCGAACAGGACCCGGCGCTGCTCGCGGGGCTGCGCGTCTCGCTCGGCCCGTGGCACCTGCAGCTCGACCTCGCCGACGAGGCGAGCGCCTTCGACGGCGCCGCGCGCCATGGCGACTGAGAGCCCCTCGGGCCTCGCGCGCCAGGCCAGTTGGCTGGACGGCTACGCACCGCGGCTGCGGGTGGCCGAGCGCGGGCGCGTGATCGCCGTCGGCGACGGCATCGCGTGGATCGAGGGACTGCCGTCGGCCGGGATGGACGAGGTGCTGCACTTCGAGGACGGCAGCCGCGGGCTGGTGTTCCACCTGGGCGCGGAACGCATCGGCGCGATCCTGCTCGACCACGGCAACGGCCGCGACGGGCTGGCGGCGGGCGCGGCGGCCTTTCTCGGCGGCCGCACGCTCGACATCGGCACCGGCGACGACCACCTCGGGCGCGTGATCGACCCGACCGGCAATCCGCTCGACGACGGGCCGCCGATCCGCCCCAGCGCGCGCCGCGCGCTCGAGCCGCCGTCGCCGCAGATCCCGCAGCGCGACTTCGTCGATCGCCCGCTGGTCACCGGCTGCAAGATCGTCGACACCATGATCCCGATCGGCAAGGGCCAGCGCCAGCTGGTCATCGGCGACGCCGGCACCGGCAAGAGCGCGCTGGCGCTCGATACCGTGATCGCCCAGCGCGGGCGCAACGTGCTGTGCGTCTACGTGCTGATCAGCCAGAAGCGCTCGACCGTGGTCGCGACCGTGGAGACGCTGCGCCGCCACGGCGCGCTCGCCTACACCTGCGTGGTGGTCGCCGAGGCCAGCGCCACGCCGGGGCTGAAGTACATCGCGCCGTTCGCGGGCTGCGCGATCGCCGAGGGCTGGATGTGGGCCGGCCGCGACGTGCTGATCGTCTACGACGACCTCACCACGCACGCACGCGCCTACCGCGAACTGTCGCTGCTGCTGCGCCGCCCGCCGGGACGCGAGGCGTATCCGGGCGACATCTTCTACCTGCATTCGCGGCTGCTCGAGCGCTCCACGCGCCTCGCCGCCGCCAGCGGCGGCGGCAGCATGACGGCGCTGCCGCTGGTGGAGACCGAACAGGGCGAGATCTCCGCCTACATCCCCACCAACCTGATCTCGATCACCGACGGCCAGATCTACCTCGACCCGCGGCTGTTCGCCGCCGGCTTCCTGCCTGCCATCGACGTCACGCGCTCGGTCTCGCGCATCGGCGGCAAGGCACAGCATCCCGCGATCAAGACCGAGGCCGGCCGCATGAAGCTCGACTACCTGCAGTTCCAGGAGCTCGAGATCTTCACGCGCTTCGGCTCGCGCCTGGAGGCGAGCGTCGAGGCGCGCATCCGCCGCGGGCGGCTGCTGCGCGAACTGCTGAAGCAGGACCGGCTGTCGCCGCTGGCGCCCGAGCAGCACCTGACCTGGCTGATCGCCTGCAACGAGGGGATGTTCGACGGCCTGGACCCGCAGCAGCTGCGCTCGCGCCTCGCGCAACTGCTGGGAGCGATCGGCGCCCACGGACCGTCACTGGGCAGCGAGCGCGCCGACTGGGTGAACGCGGTGAGAACCGCCCTCGGGGAAGGAACGCGTGAGCCGTCGGCATGAACTCGCGCACCATCTGGGCGCGCTCGACGACATCGCCGGCGTGATGTCGGCGATGCGCGCCCTGGCGCTGATGGAAACGCACACGCTGCAGGAGTTCCTGCACGCGCAGCGCCGCATGGTGCGCGGCATCGAGGACGCGCTGGCGGAGTTCCTCGCCTGGCACCCCGACCCTGCCGCCGCCGCGCCACCCGCGCGCGAGATCTGCATCGTGGTCGGCTCGGAGCAGGGTTTTTGCGGCGACTTCAACGAAACGCTGCTGCGCGCGCGCGACACGCTGTGCGCGAAGCGCGCGGCGCCACCGGCGTGGCTCGCCATCGGCCAGCGCCTCGGCAGCCGGCTGGAGGACGCGGGAGAAGCCCTGCTCGCGCTGCCCGGCGCGAGCGTCGCCGACGAGGTGCCGCGCGTGCTGGCGCGGTTGACGCGCGAACTCGGTGCGCTGCAGAACGCGCCCGAGTGGGCGGGCTGCGCGCTGAGCGCGCTGCATCACTGCGATGCGAGCGGCGCGGTACGCCTGCGCGAGCTGTTGCCGGTGCACAACCTGCCGGCGGCGCCGCGACGCGCCTTCGCGCCACTGCTGCACGTCGAGGCGCACGAACTGCGGCCCGCGCTCGCCGCGCAGTACCTGCATGCGGCGCTGAACGAGGTGCTGTTCAGTTCCTTGATGGCCGAGAACCGCCAGCGCCACCTGCACATGGACCAGGCGCTGAAGAAGCTCGACGAGGACCGCGCGCGGCTGCGGCTCGCGTGGAACGCGCAGCGCCAGGAGGACATCACCGAGGAGATCGAGGTGATCCTGCTCTCGACGCAGGACGCCGATCCGCGCGGGCGCGCACCCGCGGCGACGCTGCACGCGCCGCGCTGACCCGGCGCGGGATCAGGAGGGCTTGCGGCGTGCCGCGCGCCTCGCCTCGATGTCGGCGGTGTCGGCCACCAGCCCGGCAGCGATCAGCGCATCGACCTCGGCGACCGAATAGCCCAGCTCCGCCATCAGCTCGCGCGTGTTCTCGCCCAGCATCGGCGGATGCAGGCGCACGCTGCCGGGGGTGCGGTAGAAGCGGATCGGCACGCCGGTGAGCTGCAGCTCGCCGAGCGCGGGGTGCTGGGTGGAGACGATCATGTTGTTGTGCAGGATCTGCGGATCGTGCACCACGTCCTCGACCTGGTTGATCGGAGCGGTCAGCACGTCGGCCGCGACCAGCCTGGGGATCAGTTCCTCGCGCGTGTACGCGCTGGTGCGCTCGGACACCACGCGATCGAGCTCGTCCTGGTTCACGAGCCGCGCCGTGATGTCGTGGAAGCGCGGATCGGTGTCCCAGTCGACCTCGAGCGCGCGGCACAGCTTGCCGAAGAACTTCTCGCCCGGCGTGGTGATCACGACGTGGCCGCCGTCACGCGTGGGGTAGACGCCCGACGGCGCGAAGTAGAGGCTGCGGTTGCCGGTGCGCACCGGCGCCTCGCCGGTGGTGAGGTAGGCGCCGATCGAGCTCGCCTGCGCGTGCATCAGCGAATCCAGCAGCGAGACCTCGACGCGCTGGCCCTCGCCGGTGCGGTCACGCACCCGCAGCGCCGCCTGCGCCGCGTTGGCGACCAGCAGCGAGGTGATCACGTCTACGGCCGGGAAGCCGGTGCGCACCGGCGCACCGTCGGGGTCGCCGTTCAGCGCCAGCACGCCGGCGTAGCCCTGGGCGAGGAAGTCGATGCCGGGCCGCCCCGCGTAGGGACCGTCCGGACCGAACGCCGTGACGCCCACCCAGACGATGTCCTGCTTCAGTTCGGCGACCTGCTCGTAGTTCAGGCCGAGCTTGCTGAGCGCGGGTTCGCGGATGTTGGTGATCAGCACGTCGGCGGTGCGCACCAGCCGCGCGAACACCTCGCGCGCGTCGCCCTGCTGCAGGTCGATCACGATGTCGCGCTTGTTGCGGTTGAGGCTCAGGTACGGTCCGCGCTCGGTGCCGCGCTTCGGGCCGAGGTGGCGGCTCTCGTCGCCGTAGTGGGATTCGACACGGATCACGTCGGCGCCGAGGTCGCCGAGCAGCGTAGCCCCGTACGGGCCGGCCAGCATGGTCGAGATGTCGAGTACGCGCAGCCCGGCGAGCGGTCCGGTCGCGGTGGTCGGTGCGGTCATCGTGTTACCCCGTGGTTCGATCGGTATGGCTCAGGCGTGCAGGCGACGCACGGTCTCGCGCACGAATTCGTCGTCGGCGCGCGCCGCCGCCGACAGGTCGATCAGCACCGTGCCGAACACACCCTGCGCGCGCTCGCGCAGGCGTTCGGCGAAGTCCTCGTACAGCGCGATCACCGCCCACTGTTCGAGCATCTGGTCGGTGATCAGCGCCGGCATCTCGGCCCACTTGCCGGCCAGCGACAGGCGGTGCAGTTCCATGCCGACGTCTTCCCAGCCGTGGAAGGCGAGCACCGCGTGGTACGAGCGCGTCGAGGCGTAGAACGAGATGTTCTGGCGCAGCGCATCCATCGACTTGCGCAATTCTTCCTCGTTGCTCCCCAACGCGAGGAACGGCGCGCCGATCAGCTCGAACGCCGCCGCCTCGCGCCCCGCGCGCGCCGCGCCCGCGGCGATCGCCGGCAGCAGCACGTCGCGCGTGTAGGCGAAGGTCGCCACCGGGTGCAGGCGCAGCCCGTCGCAGATCTCCCCGGCCATGCGTGCCATGTACGGATTCACCGCGGCGACGTGGATCGGCACCTGCGGGTGCCCGATCGGCCCCGGATTGAAGAACGGCGGCAGCATCGTGAAACGGTAGTGCTCGCCCTCGAAGTACTCCGGCGCGCGCGGGTTCTGGAACGAACGGAACATCGCGCGCAGGCACAGCACGTACTCGCGCATGCGCGGCCCGGGTGCCGACGGCCACGGCGTCGCGTAGCGGCGCTCGTTGTGGCCCTTGATCTGGGTGCCGATGCCGAGCGCGAAGCGCCCGCCCGAGTAGTTCTGCAGGTCCCACGCGAGCTGCGCGGTGACCATCGGGCTGCGCGGGAACGAGATAGCGACGTTGGTGCCGAGGCGCACCCGCCCGGTGTGCTCGGCGGCGAAGGCCAGCGGCAGGTACGGGTCGTGCCCGGCCTCGGGCGCGGTGATGCCGTCGAAGCCCAGCGCCTCGAGCCGGCGCGCATCGGTGGCGATGCGCGCGATGCCGGTCACGGCCTGCCCCTTGCCGGCGTACTGGCCGGTGTCGGGCCCCATCATCACCGTCTCTACGCGCAGCGCCATCGTCTGGTCCTCCGTGGTGGTCGCGGGATCAGCGGCCCTTGAATTCGGGCTTGCGCTTCTCCATGAACGCCTTCGGCCCCTCGGTCGCGTCGTACGAGCCGAACACGCGTGCCCCGATCGCCTTCTCGAGCACGAAGCCGGGTTCGAGGTTGGCCTGGCGAACCACGATCTCCTTCGCGGTGCGCACCGCCAGCGGGCTGTTCATGCAGATCTTCTCCGCGATGCGCAGCGCCTCGTCCATCAGTTGCTCGCGCGGCACCACGCGGTTGATCAGCCCGATCTCGCAGGCGCGGCGCGCGTCGATGTTCTCGCCGGTGAGCAGCAGCTCCATCGCGACCGCCCACGGGATCTGCCGCGGCAGGCGCACGTGCGTGCCGCCGGTGGGAACCAGTCCGAAACGCACCTCGCCGAGCCCGAAGGTCGCGTGCTCGGCCGCGATGCGGATGTCGGTGCCCTGCATGAACTCCATGCCGCCGGCGATGCAGAAGCCGTTGATCGCCGCGATGATCGGCTTGAACACGTCCGAGAACGGCCGCTTCGTGTGGTCCTCGTAGCCGAGCTGTTCGCCCGAGTTCAGGCGGGGAATCGCCTCGGCCAGGTCCATGCCGGCGCAGAAGGCCTTGTCGCCGGCGCCGGTCAGGATCGCGACCCACAGGTCGTCGTCCTTCTGGAAATCGGCGAAGCAGGCGTCCATCGCCGCCAGCATCTCGGTCGTGAACGCGTTCATCGCGCGCGGCCGGTTGACGGTCATGATCGCGATGCGGCCGCGTTTCTCGTAGGTGAAGGTCTCGGGCAGTTCCAGCGCCATCGTTGCGGTTCTCCTGTGCTTGGGTTCGTCGGGTACGGCGGAGCGGGTCAGCGCGCCGCGCGGCGGAAGCGCGGCAGCGTGACCTCGGGAGTCACGGCCTCGAACACCACCTCCACCGGCATGCCGATCGCGAGATCCGCGGGCGCGCAATCGACCAGCGTCGACAGCAGGCGCACCCCCTCTTCCATCTCGACGACCACCGGCGCGATCGGGGTGGCGTTCACGAACGCCGGGTGCAGCGCACGCTCGACCACGGTCCACGTGTAGACCGTGCCGCGGCCGCTGGAGCGCGCCCACTCCCATTCCATCGAATTGCAGTGCGGGCACATCTCGCGCGGCACGTGGCGGAACGCGCCGCAGCCCGTGCAGCGCTGGAAGCGCAGCTCCCCCTGGCGGCACCAGCCGTAGAACTGCCCGCTCAGGCCGTCGAGCGCGGGCAAGGGCTTGTCGCAGGCAACCGTATCCTGGCTCATCGTGTGCTCTCCTCTGCCTAGCGCCGCAGGATCGCGATGCTGCCGTCGCCGAAATCGCCCCAGCCGGTGACCACGCCGATCCGGGCGCCCTCGACCTGGCGCGCGCCGGCGGCGCCGCGCAGCTGCTTCACCGCCTCGACGATATGGCCGATGCCGAGCGAGTGCGCCTCCGAGAGCAACCCGCCGTGCGTGTTGACCGGCAGCCGGCCGCCGAGCTCGATCGCGCCGTTCTCGACGAAGGAGCCGCCCTCGCCGCGCCGGCAGAAGCCGGCTTCCTCGAGCTGCTGGATCACCTCGAAGGTGAAGCAGTCGTAGATCTGCGCGAAGTCGGCGTCGGCCGGCGTGACGCCGGCCATGCGGAACGCTTCCGGCGCGGCGATCGTCAGCCCGGTGCGGTGGAAGTCACGGCGGTTCGTGATCTCGTCGGCCGGGTACGGCTGGCCGGCGGCTGCGCCCATGATGTAGACCGGCGGCTTGCCGAGGTCGCGCGCGCGTTCGGGCGAGGTCACGATCACCGCGGTGCCGCCGTCGGTCTCGAGGCAGCAGTCGTTGACGCGGTACGGGTCGGCGAGCATCGGCGAGGCGAGGTATTCCCCGATCGTCAGCGGCTTGCCGCACATCACGGCGCCCGGGTTGAGCTGCGCGTGGCGGCGCATCGCCACCGCGACCGCGCCGAACTGCGCGTGCGTGGTGCCGTACTCGTGCATGTGGCGGCGCGCCATCAACGCGTACCACTGCGGCGGCGCGGTCAGGCCGTGCGGCAGGTAGTAATCCCACGCGATGCCGCCGCCCGGCAGCGAATGCTTGTCGGTGGAGACCGTCTGGCGCACGCGCGCGCCCGAGTAGCCGTTCCAGCCGCCCGGGATCAGCACGTGGTTCGCCTGCCCGGTCGCGATCGCCATCGCGGCGAGGCGCAACGAGGCCACCGGGGTCGCGCCGCCCATGTGGATGATGGCGGCGAAACGCAGGTTCTCGCTGCCGAGGTTCGCGGCCAGCGCCTCGCACTTGCCGACGTTCGGAAACGCCAGGATGCCGTCGATGTCACGGCCCTTCAGGCCGGCGTCCTCGAGCGCGGCGCGCGATGCCGCCAGCTGCAGCGCCTCCTCGCTCATGCCGGAGCCCGGCTTGCGGCAATAGCGGGTCTCCCCGATGCCGACGATGCACGCCTTGTCCTTCAGTTCCACGTCCGACTCCTCCCGCGCCCAGGCATCACTTCTTCGGGTGACGCGCTTCGTATTCGTCGAGCAGCTGCTGGCGCAGTTCCGCCTCGCGCTTGCGGATGTCCCAGAACCCGGGCGTGCGCTTGGCCAGGAACGCGGGCCCGCCTTCCTTGCCCTCGGGCATGTCGAACCAGTCCGGATACATCGCCGCCGAGGTGACGCACTGCTCGCGGTAGCCGTCCATCTCCTGGTCGAACGACGCCTTCAGTACCTCGAGGCAGCCGGGGCTGAGCGCGAGCATCTCCTCGCACCACTGGTCCACCTCGGCCTCGAGGCGATCGAGCGGCACCACCGTGTTCACCAGGCCCATGTCGAGCGCCTGCTGCGCGTTGTACTTGCGGCACAGCATCCACAGCTCGCGTGCCTTCTTCGCGCCCACCACCTTGGTCAGGTACGGCACGAAGAAACCGTCGGCCGGCGACGACACGCGCGGGCCGGCCTGGCCGAAGATCGCGTTCTCGGCGGCGATCGTGAAGTCGCAGCAGTACGCCATGTGGTTGTGGCCGGCGATGCAGTAGCCCTGCACCTGCGCGATGATCGGCTTGCGCGACATGCGCATCAGCCGGTTGTGCGGGTAGCGGTTGTAGAACGCGCCGCGCAGGCCCCAGCGCTCCCACTCGACGTCGCCGCCGGCGCCGAAATGCTTGCCCTTCGCCGCCACCACGATCACACCGATCATCGGGTCGTGGTTCGCGTCGTAGAAGGCGCGGAACATCTCCTCCACGGTCGCCAGCGTCAGCGTGTTCATCTTGTCGGGCTTGTTCAGCGTGATGCGCGCCACGCCGCCGCCGAGCCGCTGGTGGAACTTCTTCTCGTAGAGGATCTCGAGGAAATTGTCGAGGCCTTCGCCACCGGGGGAGCTCCACTCGCCCCATTTCGCCTGTACCGTCTCGCTCATCGTCGTACCACCGTTGCCCGTGTCGTTGAATCCCACCGGCGGGCGCGATCAGGGGATCGCGCCCGCCGCCTTGAACGCCTCGATCTCGTCCCACGAGTACTCGAGCAGGTCCATCATCAGCAGTTCGGTGTCCTGGCCCAGCTGCGGACCCAGCGAATCGATCTGTCCCGGCGTCTTCGACAGCGTGACGGGCAATCCGCGCACCTCGACCTCGCGTCGCACTTCCTCGCACCAGGCCTTCATCAGGTAGTCGTTGTCCCACGCCTGCTCGTCGCGGATCACGTCGGCCAGCGTGTTGACCGCTGCGCACGCCAGTCCGCGCAGCTCGAGCGCCGCGAGCAGCGCCTCGTGGTCGAGCGCGCCCGCCAGCGCATCGAGCGCGTCGATCAGCGCGGTGTTGTTGCGCGCGCGCGCATCGGCGCCGGCGAAGCGGGGATCATTCGCCAGCGCGGCGTCGCCGAAGGCCTCGGCGAACAACGCGAAGCGTGCGTCCTCGTTGCGCTCGCAGACGTAGACCCACTTGCCGCGCGCGGGATAGAGGTTCCACAGCGGATTCGGCGCCGCGCGGCGCGAATGCTGCAGCGCGCGGTCCTCGTTGCCTGCCAGGTAGGCCTGCAACTGCGGCGCGCCGAGGTAGAGCTGCGCGCCGTAGAGCGAGGCATCGATGCACTGGCCGTGGCCGCAGCGGTTGCGCTGGTACAGCGCGGTGGCGATCGCGAACGCCGACATGATGCCGCCGTAGGCGTCACCGGAACCCATCCCTAGGTAGATCGGCGGCTCGCCCGGCTCGCCGAGGCGCGCCATGATGCCGGTGAGCGCCTGTACCGTCATGTCGAAGGAAGGCCGCGACACGCCGCCGAAACGCCCGTAGCCGGTGTTCGTGGCGTAGACCAGCCGCGGATTGATCGCGCGCAGCTTGTCCCAGGAAAGCCCCCAGCCCGCGAGCAGTTCGGGCGACATGTTCGACAGGAACACGTCCGCCTTCTCGACCAGGCGGTACATGATCTGCTGCCCCTCGGGCTTGCGCAGGTCGATCACCAGGCTCTTCTTGTTGCGGTTGATGACCAGGAAGTACTGGTTCCAGTCGCCGATCTCGAGCGACTTGATGCTGCGCACGCCGCGCGCCTGGTCACCGCCCTGCGGGCGCTCGACCTTGATCACTTCGGCGCCGAAGTCGGCCAGGTACTGCGCCGACACGGGGCCCTGGAACCATACCGTCAGGTCGATGACCCGTACGCCTTCCAATGCTCTTGCCACGGTGAACCTTCCGTATTGCTCAGGCGATGACGCCCTGGGTGCCGAGTTCGTGGATCGTCTCCGCCGGGTAGTCCAGCAACTCGTGCAGCACCTGCGCGGTGTGCTGGCCGCGGCACGGCGCCAGGCTCGCGAGCCGCGCCGGACTCTCGCTCATGTAGATCGGGAAGCCGAGGCTCTTCACCGGCCCGTGCGTCGGGTGATCGAGCTCGATGATGTAGCGGTTGGCGAGCGCCTGCGGGTCGTTCGCCGGGTAATCGAAACGCTCGATGATGTCCGCCGACATGCCCTTCTCCGCGAACAGCGCGCGCCAGTGCGCACCCGGCTGGCGCGCGAAGGCGGCCTCGAGCTCGTGGATCAGCGCGAGGCGGTTGGTCTCGCAGCGCTTCTCGTGGGTGTCGAAGCGCGGATCGTCGGTTTCGATGCCCACCGCGCGCGAGAACTCCGGCCACCAGCGGTCGGTGTCGGGCATGGTCAGCGTGACCCAGCGGCCGTCGGCGCTGGGGTACAGCGATCCCGACATCGGGTTCGACACGTCGAGGCGCGAGATCGGGTTCAGCAGCCGGTCGCCCTTGCCGATCGCCAGGAAGGCCTGCAGGTCCAGGCTCGCGCCGTACATGTTCGCGGCGAACAGCGAGGTGTCGACCTGCTGCCCCTCGCCGGTGGCCTGGCGGTGCACCAGCGCGGTCAGGATGCCGAAGGCGAGCAGCACGGCCGAGTGCATGGCACCGGCACCGGTGTAGACCGGCGGCTGCCCCGGCTGCGGCAGGATCGGCATCATGCCGGTGCGCGCGGCGGCGAGTTCGTCGATGGGCGGCAGCTCGCGGTCCTTGCCGCGCGGCCCGAAGCCGGAGATGCGCGCGACGATCACGTCGGCGCGCCGCGCCGAGGCGCTGGCGTAGTCCAGCCCCGCCGCCTCGAGTTCCGGCAGCAACCAGTCGGTGAGGATCACGTCGCAGCGCGCGGCCAGGTCGTCGAGCACCGCGCGCCCACGCTCGCCGTGCACGTCGATGCGCACGCTCTGCTTGTTGCGGTGGATGAGGTCGGCCTCGTGGTTCCACGCGCCGGGGCGCGGCGAGTCGGCCGTCTCCAGCGGCGCGGCCGTGTCGTGCAGCGTTTCGAGACGGATCACGCGCGCGCCGAAATCGGCGAGGAAGGCCGCCGACATCGACGACGCGAAGTTCCGCGTCAGGTCCAGCACCACGATATCGTCCAGCGCGCCACTCATGTTCGTCGCCCACCCGTCGTCGCCAGGACGGGAACGTCCACTGCACGTGGGCGGCCCCGCAATTTTTCCGGACTGCGTATGCTAATGCCGCGACGGCGCAGTCAGGCTCCGCCAACGCGTCAATTCCGGCCTCGAGAGTCGCAAATCCGGACAGCCCGCGCGATCCGCGCCGGCGCTAGAATGCACCCGTACCGCGCGCCGCATCATAGAACGAGCCCACGGAGAATGTAATGGACGCTGCCGTCGTCGCGCTCGGCGAACTGCCGTCGCTGCTCGCGGACCCCGCGCGCCGCGAGCGCTTCTCGTCGCTGGCGGAACAGCCCTTCCTGCTGTTCGACGCCGGCGAGGATCGTGCGCTGCCAGAGACATCGACACTGGCGGGCCTGGCGGAACTGCCGTGCCCGGTGATCGCGATCCGCGGCGCCGATGCGGCGCCGGCCGGCGCCGCCGCGGCCGCGCTGGCCGACGTGGTGGTCGCCTCGGCACGCGAGGCGCAGTCGCTGATCCGCAGCATCCGCGCGCATCCGCGCGCCGCGATGGTGCTGGTGCAGGTGCTGCGGCACAACGCGCGCGCGACGCTGGCCGACGGCCTGCTCGCCGAATCGCTGGCCTTCGCCACGCTGCAGGGCGGCGCGGAGTTCCGCGCCTTCCTCGCGGGGCGCGCCACCGCACCGGCGCTCGCGCTCGACCGTGAGCCGCCGGTGCTCCTCGCGCGCGAGGGAGACGTGCTCGAGATCACGCTGAACCGCCCGCAGGCGCGCAACGCCTTCTCGACCGCGATGCGCGACGGACTGGTGTCCGGACTGCAGCTGCTGGCCGCCGATCCGTCGTTGCGCCTGGCGCGCATCCGCGGCGCGGGCGCGTGTTTCTGCAGCGGCGGTGACCTGGAGGAATTCGGGCTGGCGGAGGATCTCACCGCCGCGCACGCGATCCGCTCGACGCGCAACGCCGGACGCCTGATCGCGGATCTCGCGCCGCGCATCGAGTGCCGTGTGCATCGTGCCTGCATCGGTTCGGGGATCGAACTGCCGGCCTTTGCCGGGCGCATCGTCGCCAGCGCGGACACACTTTTCCAACTGCCGGAAATCACGCTGGGACTGATCCCCGGCGCCGGCGGCACGGTCAGCATCACGCGCCGCATCGGACGCCAGCGCACGGCGTGGCTGGCACTCTCCGCGCGGCGCATCGATGCTCCCACCGCGCTCGCGTGGGGGCTGATCGATGCGATCGACTGAGGGGAGCGGTCGGCTCAGCCAGCCGCCTTCGAAAGCTCGGCCTTGACCACGCGGCGCAGCAGCTTGCCGGTTTCGTTGTACGGCAGGGTCGGCCAGAACTCGATGCACTGCGGCACGCGTGAGGAACGCAGGTGCTGCCTGACCCAGCCCTGCAGTTCGGCGGCGTCGGCCTCGCGACCGGGCTTCAGCACCACCGCGGCGGCGACGCCTTCGCCCCACTGCTCGTCGGGAATGCCGACCACCGCCGCGTCGGCGACCGCGGCGTGCTCGAGCAGCACGTCCTCGATCTCGCCCGGCGACATGTTCTCGCCGCCACGCACGATCACGTCGTCGGCGCGCCCCTCGAGGAACAGGTAGCCGTCGGCATCCATGCTGCCGGCGTCACGCGTGGGGAACCAGCCGTCCTTGTCGAGCGCGCTGCCGCGGCCGGCGTACTCGCCCGAGACCTGTTCGCCGCGCACGTAGATCTCGCCGCGCTCACCGGACCCCAGCACCTTGCCCTCGTCCGAGCGGATCTGGATCTCCACGCCCGGCAGCGCGCGGCCCACCGACACCAGCCGGCGGCGCACCGCGGGGTCGTCGCTGGCCACCGCGTCGCGGTGGTCCTGCGGACCGAGCACCGCGATGGTCGAGCTGGTCTCGGTGAGACCGTAGGCGTTGGTGAAATCGGTGCCGGGGAACAGCTTCATCGCGCGCTCGATCACCGACAGCGGCATCTTGCCGCCACCGTAGGAGATCGCGCGCAGCTTCGGCAGGTTCGCCGACGCGGCGCCGTCGAGCGCCTCGACGATGCGCGCCAGCATGGTCGGCACCACGAAGGCGTTGCTGACATGGTGGCGGCGCGCCAGCTCGAGCCAGGTCTCGGCGCTGAAGTTCGCGAGCTGCACCACGCGCCGCCCCGAATACACCGAGCTCAGCACCGCGGCGATTCCCGCGACGTGGTACGGCGGCACGCAGACCAGCGCGCCGTCGTCCTCGTCCGCCGAGCAGAACTCCACCGAACCGAGGATGTACGACACCAGGTGCTTCTGGCGCAGGATCGCCGCCTTCGGCACGCCGGTGGTGCCGCTGGTGAACAGCAGCACCGCGACGTCCTCGGCGTCCATCGACCATTCGGGCGCCGCGTCGCCGGCGCTGCGCGCCTCGGCGAGGAACTCCTCGCGCGACTTCACGACCACGCCCTCGCGCCCGGCGAAGCTCGCAACGCGCTCGGGGCTGGTGACCAGCACGCAGGGCTTCACGCGCTCGAGCAGCGCGTCGATCTCGACCGCGGTCAGGCGGTAGTTGATCGGCACGTACGGCAGGCCCGCCCACGAGGAGGCGAACAAGCCCAGCGGGCAGGCGAGCGAGTTCTCGTCGAGCATCGCGAGGTGCGCGGCGCCGCTCGCGCGCAGCACCGCCGCGGCGCGGCCCGCGGCGTCGAACAGGCCCTGATACGTGAACGCGTCCTCACCGTTCACGAAGGCGGTGCGCTCGCCGAAACCCTGCGCCGCCATTTCCAGCAACATCATCGTGTTCATCGCGAATTTACCACTCCTTCAGACGGAAGCCCGGTCGCCGCGCGCGGACCGGATCAATGACCATACCCGGTGCGGCGAGGCGGGCGTCTCGCGCACCTGCACGCCGAGCGGCGACAGCGCGTCGTTGATCGCCGCGATCAGCACCGCCGGCGTGGTGTGGATCGCGCCCTCCCCACAACCCTTGGCGCCGAGCGGCGCGAACGGCGACGGCGTCACCAGCGCCGCCTTCTGCGTCATCGGCACCTCGTTGATCGTCGGCACCAGGTAGTCCATGAAGGTGGACACCAGCGGCTGCGCCTCGTCGGTGTAGACGTACTGTTCGAGCAGTGCGGCACCCACCCCCTGCGCCACCCCGCCCTGGATCATGCCCTCGACGTTGGAGGGATTGAGCCGCGTGCCGCAGTCGTCGGCGATCACGTACTTCAGGATCTCGGTCTTGCCGGTGTCCGCATCCACCTCGACCAGCACGACGTGGCAGGCGTTGGCCGCCGTCAGGTAGCTCTTGCAGCGCCCCATCTCGTCCGGTGCGGTGCGCCCCGGCGCGGTCCACACGCTGGTCGCCGAGGCGTCGGGCTGCATGCCTTCGGGCAGCAGGTCACTGCGCGCGAGCATCGCACCCACCACCTGCGCCAGCGGGATCTGCGCCTGCGGCATGTCCTTCACGCGCAGCACGCCGTCCATCAGCTCGACCTGCTCGAACGGTGCCTGCAGCAGCACGGAGGCGGCGCGGCGCAGCTTCACGGTGATCCGCTGGCAGGCGCCGAGGGCCGCGCCGCTGATCGAGACGCCGAGCCGGCTGCCGCCCTGCCCGAAATGCGGCGGTGCGTGGTCGGTGTCGGTGTAGACCACGCGCACCGCGCCCATCTCGACGCCGAACCAGTCGGCGAGCAGCTGCGCCACCACGGTGTACTGGCCCTGCCCCTGCAGGTTGAAGCCGACCCGCGCGGTGATCTCCCCGAGCAGGTTGATGCCGATCGAGATGCCTTCCGGCACGCCCACGCCCGGCACGCCTACCGTCGCGTAGGCGTTCCAGTCGAACACGCCCGGCTCGATGGTGCTCGCGATGCCGATGCCCACCAGGCGGCCCTCGGCGCGCGCGCGCTGCTGCTGGGCGCGCAGCTCCGCGTAGCCGGCGAGTTCGAGCGCCTTGTCGAGCGTGGCCTCGTAGTTGCCGCTGTCGTACTCGTTGCCGCTGGGGATCGTGTACGGGAACTGCTCGGGGCGGATGTAGTTGCGGCGGCGGAACTCGGCCGGATCGACGCCGAGCTCGCGCGCAGCCAGGTCCATCATCGACTCCAGCACGAGGTTGTGCGGCGGCGGCCCGTAGCCGCGGTACGGATACGAGGGCGCGCGGTTCGTGCACACCACCTTGACGTCGTATTCGGCGGCCTCGATGCGGTAGCACCCGGTGAACGCCGCGAGCGGCTTGGCGACCGAGATCGTGCCGTAGCCCTCGGCGCCGGCGCCCTGGTCATCCAGCAGTTGCACGCGCAACCCGGTCACGGTGCCGTCGGCGCGCACCGCGAGCCACGCTTCGTAATAGCGGTCCCACGACTGGCCGCCGCCGGCCAGCAGGTACTCTACGCGGTCCTCGATGTATTTCACCGGCCGGCCGCCGGATTTGCGCGAAAGCAGCGAGGCGATGTCGGTGCCGCGCGGTCCGCCCTTGCCGCCGAAGCCGCCGCCCTGCGGATGGCTCACGATGTTGATGCGGTTCGCCGGCAGGCGCAGCACGTGCGCCCGGCCCAGCCCCATGAAGCTCGGTGTCTGGTACGAGCCGTGGCAGGTCAGGCGGTCCTCGATCAGGTCCCACTGGCACACGCAACCGAAGGTCTCGGTGGGGTTGGCGCCGACGCGGTTCCAGCGGAACTTCGCGTTGAACACCCGGTCGGCAGCGGCGAACACGCCCTCGACGTCGCCCCAGACGAAATTGCGCCCCACGATCAGGTTGCTGCCGTTCTCCTCGAACAGCAGCGGCGTCGCGAGATCGAGCGCCGTGGTCGCATCCGCGACCGGGGGCAGCAGCTCGTACTCGACGTCGATCAGTTCGCACGCGTCCTCGGCGATATACCGGCTGGTGGCTGCCACGGCTGCCACCGGCTCGCCGACGAAGCGCGCCTTGCCGACCGCCAGGCTGTACGGCCCCCAGCCCTCGGGCGCCGTGGCGGTGGGGTTGCACCAGCGCTGCATGTCTTCGCCGGTCAACACCGCCGCGACGCCGGGCAGCGCCTCGGCGCGGCTGGTGTCGATGCCGACGATGCGTGCGTGCGGGTGCGGGCTGCGCAGGATCGCGCAGTGCAGCATGTCGGGCAGCGTGAAGTTGTCGATGAACGGGGCGTGGCCGGTCACCAGGGAGCGGTCCTCGATGCGATCGACCTCGCGGCCGATGAAGCGGCGCTGCGTGGTCGGCAACGCGTCGAACGAAGTCGGGATGGCGTTCGTCATGGCGTGTCCCCTGCGAATCCGTGATCAGCTGCCCTGGCCCGCGCGCATCTTCTGCGCGGCGAGCTCCACCGACTCCAGGATGCTCTGGTAGCCCGTGCAGCGGCAGATGTTGCCGCCGATCGCTTCGCGGATCTGCTCCTCGCCCGGCGAGGTGGTGCCTTCGAGCAGCTCGACCGTGCTCATCAGGAAGCCCGGTGTGCAGAACCCGCACTGCAGCCCGTGCTTCTCGATGAATGCCTGCTGCACCGGGTGCAGGCCGTCGGCGCCGGCGAGGCCCTCGACGGTGCGCAGCTCCGCGCCGTCGGCCTGCACGGCGAGCATCAGGCAGGCGCGCACCGCCTGGCCGTTCTTGATGATCGTGCACGCGCCGCAGACGCCGTGCTCGCAGCCGACGTGGGTGCCGGTGAGCCCCAGTTCGTGGCGCAGGAAATCGACCAGCGTCATGCGCGGCTCGACTTCCCGCTCGTATTCCCGCCCGTTCACCGTCAGACGAACCCGGTGCAGTTGCGCCATGGTGCGATATCTCCGTTGTGTGTTTCCCGGCACTCAGCCGCGCGCGCGCGACTGCGCCTCGGCCAGACCGCGCGCCACCACCACCGACACCAGGTGCCGGCGGAAGTCGGCCGACGCATGCACGTCGGCGATCGGCTCCTCGATCTCCGCGGCGCCGGCCAGCCCGGCCTCGCGGAACAGCGCCTCGCCCGGCGCCTGTCCGCGCAGCACCTGCTCGGCCGCCGGCAGGCGCACCGCGGTCGCGTTGACCGCGAACACGACGACGCGCGAATCGCTGATCCGCCCGCCGGCCAGCGACAGCAGCACGGCCGCGCCGGCGAGCGCGAAATCGCCCTTGCGGCGCGAGATCTCGCGGAACGACCAGCCGGTACCCGGCGCGAGCACCGGCATGCGCACCTCGGTCAGGACCTCGGTCGCCGCCAGATCGGTGGTCAGGTAGGTGACGAAGAAATCGCGCGCGCCGATCACGCGCGCGCCGTCGGGCCCGACGGCCTTCATCTGCATGTCGAGCGCTATCGCCGCCGCCGGGTACTCGGCGGCCGGGTCCGCGTGCGCGAACGAGCCGCCGACCGTGCCGTGGGCGCGGATCGGCAGGTGCCCGATGTTCATGGTCGCGTCGTGGAACAGCGGCTGGCGCTCGCGGATCAGCGCCGACTCCTCGGCTGCGCGCTTGCTGGTCATCGAACCGATCGCGATGGTGTCGCCCTCGTCCCGGATGTAGTGGAGCTCGGCGAGCTTGCGCAGGTCGACCAGCACCTCGGGCCGCGCGACCCGCAGGCTCAGCATCGGCATCAGGCTCTGGCCGCCGGCCAGGATTTTGGCTTCGACGCCCTCGTCGTCGAACTTCGCGAGCAGCGCAATGGCGTCCGCGAGCGACTCGGGCGCATAATAATCGAATGGTGCCGGCTTCATCGCGTGTACCCGTTGATGGCTGTGGCGGCGCAAGTGGGAGCTGCATTCTAAGTGCAGGGCCCCGGTCTCCACCACCTCCCGCGCATCAAATCAGGACGATGGGATTGCAAATCCGGTCAACGCGGCGCTACGTCCCGGAGCGTGGTTCCCTTTGCCCGGCCCAGGCAGTAGATTTCCACTCCTGACCGAACCGTCATTCACCACGTGGGGCAACCGTAATGCGCAATCCCTTGCACACCAAACTCTGTGAGCGGCTCGACATCGAGTACCCGGTCGTCGCGTTCACGCACTGCAAAGACGTGGCCGTCGCAGTGATCAACGCCGGCGGCTTCGCGGTGCTCGGCGAGGCGATGCACACGCCCGAGCAGATCGCGGCCGACATCAAATGGATCCGCGAGCGCATCGGCGGCAAGCGTTTCGGCATCGACCTGGTGCTGCCGGCTTCGGTTCCCGAGGAGAAGACCCTCGAGGAGCTCTACGCGATGATCCCGCGCGAACAGCGCGAGTACACCGACATGATCAAGAAAAAATACAACGTACCCGAGCCCAAGCAGAAGCTCGAGGTGTCGAACTGGGGCGGCCTCGACCAGTCGCGCGCGCTGAAGCAACTCGAAGTGCTGTTCGACGAGAAGGTTCCCGTGATCGCTTCCGGCCTCGGCTCGCCGGAGTTCATGCTGAAGCGGGCCCACGACATGGGCATCCAGGTCTGGGGCCTGGTCGGCAAGCCGCGCCAGGCGAAGAAGCAGGTGGTCGCCGGCACCGACACGATCATCGCACAGGGCTACGACGCCGCCGGCCACACCGGCAACATCGGCACCTTCTCGATCGTGCCGCAGGTGGTCGACGTGGCGCGTGCGGCCGGCATCCCGGTACTGGCCGCCGGCGGCGTGACCACCGGCCGCCACCTGGCCGCGGCGCTGGCGCTCGGCGCCGACGGCGTGTGGACGGGTTCGCTGTGGCTGGCCTCGCGTGAGTCCGACGTCGCGCTGCCGATGAAGGAAAAGCTGATCGAATCCAGCGCCGACGACACCTCGTACTCGGACTGCATCTCCGGCTACACGATGCGCACGATCCGCTGCCCGTGGCACGTCGAGTGGGCACGCGAGGACGCGCCGCGTCCGCTGAAGCCGCCGTTGCAGATGCTGCTCTCCAACGAGTACATCACCGGCGCCAACGACTACCAGCGCAAGGACCTGATGACCGAGGCCGCCGGCCAGGGCATCGATTACGTGACCGAGATGAAGCCGGCGCGCCAGATCCTCTCCGACATGGTCGAGGAAGCGCTGGACGTGTTCGATCGTTTCGGCAGCGATGACTGAGATCGACGACAGCACCGGCTTCCGCGCGGGATTCGATCCCGCGCTGGCCGGCCGGCGCGCCGAATGCGACGGCGGCGCGGCGCTCGCCGGCACGCGCTACGCGGGCCGGCAGTTCTTCGCCGGCACGCTCACCGGTGACTACCGCGACTACGGCGACTTTCCGTGGCGCTGGTACCTGATGGGCGAACTGACGAAGGCGCCTGCGGGCTATCCGCACGAGGCCGTGTGGTGCGACTCCGGCAGCACCGAGATCGACGAAGAAGACACGCCGCGCGCGGAGCGCTAGCCAGGCCCCGCGCGCGGCATTTCCCCATCCCGATTCCCCGCCAGGTTCCGCGGGAACGCAGCCCCAGAGACAGGAGTAGCACATGCGCATCGTCGTCTGCATCAAGGAAGTGCTCGATCCCGCAGCGGTCAACAACTACGTGCTGGCGGGCAACCTGAAGATCGCCGCCGACGGCAGGACGCTCGACGTTCCGGCGATCCCGCGCCTGATCAACGCCTACGACGAGCAGGCGCTGGAAGCCGCGCTGCGCCTGCGTGACGCCGGCGCCGACTGCCGCATCACCGCGGTATCGATCGGCCGCGAGCTGCAGGATCCGCTGAAGCATTGCGCGGCGCTCGGTGCCGACGAGATCGTCGCGATCGACGCCGATCCGGCGGCGCTCGACCACCACGTGGTCGCGAACGTGCTGGCGGCGTACATCCTCGGCAGCGGCGGCGCCGACCTGGTGCTGTGCGGGCGCCAGGCCTCCGACGACGACCAGGGCGTGGTCGCGGCGCTGCTCGGCGAGCAACTCGGCATGCCGGTGGCGCCGATCGCGCGCGCCGTTGCGCTCGACGGCGGCAAGGTGCGCGTGACGCGCGTGACGCCGGACGGCGACGAAGTGGTCGAGGGTGCGCTGCCGGCGGTGGTCACGATCAGCAACGAACTCGGCGAGCCGCGCTTCCCGAGCGCGCGCGACAAGATGGCGGCGCGCAAGAAGCAGCCCGAACAGATCGCGCTGGCGTCGCTCGGGCTTTCCGCCGAGGCATTGCAGCCGTGCGTGCAACTCGTCGAGCAGTACGTTCCCGAGGTGCAGGGGCACTGCGAGTTCATCGACGGCACGCCCGCCGAAGCGGCCGCGAAGCTGTTCGAGAAGCTGCGCGCCGACAAGCTGCTCTGAACGGTCCGGCCGGCGACCCCCGCCGCCCGTAGGTCCGGGCTGTGCCCGGACATGATCGCGTAGGTCCGGGCTGTGCCCGGACATGAATTGTTCGGCCGCAGGCCGAACCTACGCGCACGCGGGTTCGCCGTGGCATCGTTCGGCCGCAGGCCGAACCTGCGGGACCGCGCCGGCGTCTCCGCGCAACGACGTGATCCGCGCGCGCAGCGCTTCGCGCGCCGGGGTGGGGCGCAGCGCATCGAGCTGCTGCTCGGCGTTCGCGAGCACCTGCAACCCCTCGGCCGCACGGCCGTTGGCGAGCAGCAGGTCGGCGCGCCCGACCTGCCACGCCGGACCGTGGCGCAACACCTCTCCCAGCGCCTCCCAGCGCACCAGCGCGCGATCCAGGCGCCCGGTGCGGCGTTCGATCGCTACCGCGAGTTCCTGCAGCGACGCCACCGGTCCAAGGCGTTGCAGGCCGGCATCGAGCAACTCGAGCGAGCGCTGCGGATCCTCGTGCTCGAGCAGGCGCGCCGCAGCCAGCCAGTCACCGGGATTCGGGGCGGCGGCAAGCGCGAAATGGGCCTGGTAATCAGTCAGCGCACGAGCCGTCTGGCCGAGTTCACTGTTGGCACGCGCGCGATACAGCAGCGCGTCCGGATCGCGCGGGGTGCGGACCAGCCAGCGGTCGAGCGCAGCTTGCGCCTCGGCGAAGCGGCCACGCCGGAACTCGAGCACACCGAGTTCGAAGTCGATCGCCCCCGGATCGCCCAGTCGGCGCGAACGCTCGAGTTCGGCCTGCGCCGCATCGAAGTCGCCTTCGTGCGACAGCAGCGCCGCACGCCGGATATGCAGATCCTGCGCGCCCGGCTTCTGCGCGATCAGCCGGTCGAGGACGTCGAGCCTGAGGTCCGCCCCGGGGTGCGCCTGCACGGTCGCCACCGCCAGCAGCAACGCGAACGCCGCCGCGCGTGCGCTGACCGCTGCCGGCGCGCGCATGGTCAGCGCTCGATCACGAACCAGTCGAGCACCTCGCCGTGTTCGTCGACGAAGCGTGAACTCAAGCGGTCACGGCCCACGTCGAGCACAACCGCGCCGAGACGTGCGATGCCGTGCGGTCGGTACCCCGGCTCCGCGCTTTCGAAACGGCGATGCGCCGGATGCATCAGCCAGTCCTCGCGCGTGCACAGCAGGCTGCGGCCCGGCGGACAGGGATTCTCGCGATCCGCCTGCCCGGCGCTGCCGGTGACGGCATAGACCACCTTGTCGTCACGACCACTGCCCGCGCTGACCTGACGATACGCCTCGTCGTGCTGCCCGATCGCGGGTTCGCCGGCTGCGTTCAGCTCGGCGTGGCGCTGCGGATCGAAGCTCGCCGAGCGGCCCTGGTGCCCGTGCAGGTACCAGGATCGCTCGTAGGAATGCGAGTGACCGCTGAATACCACGTCGACGCCGTGCTCCTCGAACACCGGGCCGAAGGTCTCGCGCATGTCGATCTCGGCCTGCTCGTGGTCGGAGTCGTGATGCACGCCCTTCGAGTACGGCGGGTGGTGAAAGATCACGATCGTCCAGTCGCTGTCGTTCGCCGCGAGGTCGTCGACCAGCCACTGGCGCATCGCCGCGCGCTGCGCCGGATCGCGGTTCGACAGTTGCGAGTCGAGACTGACGATGTGCAGGTTCGCATGGTCGAACGCGTAGTACTGCTCCGTGCCGCTCGGCACGCCTCCGAGCTCCGCGCGCGCGGGCAGGTCGAAGATCGACAGGTACGGCATGCCGCCCGGGTCCGGGCCGTCGCCGTCGCTGTCGTAGCTGGCGGGGTCGGGCGACTCGCTGCCGCCACCCAGCGCACGATACACCGGAGCGTCCTTGCACGAAGGCATCGGCGCGAAGCGGCACACATCGACCGGCACGCTGCCCATCTCGTGGTTGCCGATCGTGGGCCACGTGGCGACGCTGCGCGTGAGTTCGGGGTAGATGTCGAAGAACGAGGCCTGCCACTGCGCATCGGAGCCCTCGGTGTAGGCGTTGTCGCCGAGCAGCAGCAACAGGTCCGGCGGTTCGCCGCCGCCCTGCGCCGCGACGAACCGCCGCACGCCGTCCGCCACCGCGCGCGCCGAGGTCTGCTCGCGCGCCTTGCCGCCGGCGATCTCGGCCCCTGCGGTGCCGGAATCACCGAGCACCAGGATCCGCGTGTTGCCATCGGTCGGGAGCGCACCGCGCCGCGGCGCGGTGCGGAACTGCTGGTCCGCGGGCGCGGCCGACACGTCACCGAGCGCATAGTGGTACACGGTATCGGGCTGCAGGCCGCTGAGACGTACCTCGTGGTGCCCACCCTCCTCGCGCGCTGCCACCCGCGTATCGAGCGCATCGGCACGGGTACCCACGCACACCACGCCGGATTCGCCGCGCCAGCGCAACAGCGCGCCGGAATCTCCTACCTGCTGCAGGAACAGCCGCTCGCTGCGCTCACCCGTGCCAGCACCCGTGCACACCGCCTGCTCGCGTTCGGCCGTTGGCTGCACGCAGCCGCCCAGCTGCACGACGATCAGCGCGACGAGCGGATGACGCCACTTGCCCATGTCCCCTCCCGTGAAAAAGTGGGAAAGAAATGGCGGCAGGGAAAAATGGGGTCAGAGTCGAATTTGCTTCGCAAATTCGACTCTGACCCCATTTTTAACCCCATTTTTAGATGCCGCGAAAGACCGGCTTGCGCTTCTCGAGGAAGGCCTGTGTGCCTTCGCGGGCATCGAACGCCGATGCCACCATGGTGCCGGCAGCCGCCTCGTAGTCGAGGATGTCCTCCAGCGTCGCGTACTGCGAGCGATGGATCAGCCGGCGCGCCATGTCGACCGCCACGCTGGCGCGCCGGGCTACCAGGCGCGCGTATTCGAACGCCACCTCGAAGGCCTTGCCCTCGGGCACCAGTTCGTCGAGCAGACCGATCGCCTTGCTCTCCTCGGCGTTCAGCACCTTCGCCGTCTCGACCAGCATCAGTGCATTCGAGAAGCCGACCAGCCGCGGCAGGAACCACGACACGCCACAGTCCGGCGAGACGCCGATGTTGGTGAACACCGCGCCCATCTTGGTGGTGGTGTCGCCGAAGCGGCGGTCGCAGGCCATCGAGTAGCCCAGGCCGGCACCGACCGCGTGCCCCTGGATCGCGGCGATCACCGGCTTGTCGACCGCCACCAGCTGGCGCACCACGTCGACGAAGGGTCCGCCCGGGGTCTTGCGCTGCGAACGCGGCATCGGGCGCGAGGGATCCGAGGTGCCCGGCATCGGCCGGTCGCTGTCGCCGGAAATGAAATCGACGTCGCCACCGGCGCAGAACGCACGCCCGTTGCCGTGCAGCAGGATCGTGCGCACCTCGTCGTTGTCGCGCAGCGAGTACAGCAGCGCGGCGAGTTCGGACGCCAGGTCCCAGCTGATCGCGTTCAGCTTGTGCGGACGGTTCAGCGTGATGATGCCGACGTTGTCCTCGACGCGGAACAGCAGCATGTTCTCTTCTTTGGCCATGACGGGCTCTCCAGTAGTCTCGCTCAGCGGAAATTCGGAATGATGTCGCTGTCGTACCACGACACCCAGTCGAGGCACTGCTCGAGCGTCTCGACGCGCGGCGGCATCACCTGTGCCACCGTCATGCCGGCCTTCTGCAGCGCCTCCAGCTCGAACAGGATCCGGTCGCGATCGGTCTCGATCCTGGTTTCGCCGGTCTCGGCGTGCGAATAGTCCTCGACCTGGTATTCGGTGGTCGTGATCACGATCTCGAAGCGCTCGGCCTTCTGCTCGTAGCCGGGCTGGCGGCGCAGGTACTCGAGCGAGGACGGGAGCTGCTCGGCGGTGATCAGCCACGGGATCCAGCCGTCACCGACGCGCGCCGCGCGTCGCATCGCGACCTCGGTGTTGCCGCCGATGAAGATCGGCACGTGCGGCTTGCGCGCAGGCTTCGGTTCGAAGGCGATGTCGGAGAAGCTCGCGTAGGCGCCCTCGAAGCGCGGCGAGTCGGCGGTCCAGCACTCGATCATCGCATCGAGGAACTCGTCGGTCATCTTGCCGCGCTCGTTGAACGGCACGCCGAGCATGTCGAATTCGCGCTCGAGGTGACCCGGCGCGGCGCCCAGCGTGAAGCGCCCGCCGCTCAGCCAGTCCAGCGTCGCGATCTGCTTGGCCAGCAGCAGCGGATGGCGGTACGGCACCACCAGGACGTAGGTCATCATCTGGATGCGGCGGGTGGCGCCGGCGAGCACCGCGCAGGCCGAGATTCCTTCCGGGAAGCGCCGCCCCATGTGCACCGCCATGTCGTTCGGCATGAACAGGTGTTCGGGCACCGTGAGCCATTCCCAGCTCAGCGCGTCGGCGTGCTGCGCGAAACGCACGATGTCGGCGCCGTCGGCCTTCGGCTCCCACGGCGCCATCGACGCCGGATAGTTCAGCAGTGCAGGTACAGCCAGTGCAAACTTCATGTCCTTCCTTCCCTTGTTGTCGAATTATCGAAGCGTGTGGCGCCGGCGCCCTGGCGCGGCGTCCTCAGTAGATGACCTTCTCTTCCTTCAGTTCGCGGTAGCGTTGCTCGGACAGGCCGAGCAGTTCCAGGAACACCCGGTCGTTGTCGCGCCCGATCACCGGACCGGGTTGCACGTCCGGTTCGGTGCGGCTGGTCTTCACGTAGGCGCCGTAGATCGTCTCCGGGAAGCCGAGCGGGTGGATCACCTCGACGAAGGTGCCGCGCGCGCGGTAATGCGGATCGTGCAGCAGGTCGGCGATGTTCAGCACCGGCGCCGCCGCCACGCCGTGCGACTGCAGCGTCGCGGCCAGTTCGCGGTCGTCGAACTGCGCGCTCCAGCCGGCCAGCGCCGCGTGCAGTGCATCGATGTTCGCGAGCCGGTCGGCCAGCGTCGCGAAACGTGGCTCGCCGGCCCACGGCGGGTTGCCCATCGCCGCGCACAGCGCCTGCCACTCGGATTCGCTCGGTACCGCGATGCTGATCCAGCGGTCGTCACCGGCGCACGGGAACACGCCGTGCGGCGCCGCGCCACCGAGCGGGTGCTCGTTGCCCTTCGGACCGCCGACGCGCCCGTTCAGCACGTAGTCGATGTGCGCCGGGCCGGCGATGTGCATGATCGCCTCCTGCTGCGAGAAGTCGATGTGCTGCCCGTGTCCGGTGGCGTCGCGATGGTGCAGCGCGGTCAGCACGGCGAAGGCGCCGAAGATGCCGACGAAGGGATCGGTGAACGCGTTCTCGACCGGGACCGGACCACCACCCTTGTAGCCGACCAGGCTGTCCAGGCCGGTGGTGGAGGTCACGCTGAGCCCGTAGGTGCGCACCTGGCGCAGCGGCCCGTACAGTCCGGCGGCCGGCATCGAGAGCATCACGATGTCGGGTTTGACCTTGTGCAGTTCGATGTAACCGAGTCCCAGTTCCTCCATCACGCCCGGACCGAAGTTCTCGATCACGATGTCCGCCTTCGCGACCAGTTCCAGCGCCAGCTTCTTGGCCTCGGGGTGCTTCAGGTTCAGCGACACCGAGCCGTTGCCGGCCCAGCAGGCGTGGTTCGAGAGGCTGCGGTCCGGCCCCGGGATGCCTTCGCCGAACGGCGGCAGGTTGCGCGTCATGTCGACGCGCGCGCGCGACTCGATCTTCAGCACTTCGGCACCCAGGAAACCCAGCGTCTGCCCGGTGACCGGGCCTGCCCAGACCCAGCCGAAATTGATCACCCGTACGCCCTTCAGCGGCAGTGCACTCGCCATCTTCTGGTTTCCCTGCAGACTTCCGGTTCCCGTGTCGGCGCCGCTCAGCGCGCGCCGCCCTGCTCCTGCTCGAACTTCGCCAGTTCGCGCTCGACCTCGGCGTCGTGCTGGCCGAGCAGCGGCGCCGGGACGCCGGGGCCGCCGGGCGAGGCCGGCAGCTTGAACGGCGCGCCCAGCGTGCGCACGGTGCCGAGCGCCGGGTGCTCGATGGCTACGAAATAGTCGCGCGCCTCGAGGTGGGGATGCGCCTGCACCTCGGCGACCGTGAACACGGCCGCCACCGGCGCGCCGGCGGCCTGGCACTTCTCCATGATCTCGAGCTTGCCGTGCTGCATCGTCCATTCCTCGATCATGGAATAGAGGAAATCGGCATTCTGCGCACGCTGGAACATATCCTGGAACAGATCGAGATCGGCCCACTCGGGATTGCCCATCACCTCTCGTATTCCGTTCCACTGCCCCGGCTCGAGCGCGAGCATCCACACGTGGCCGTCCTTGCAGGGCAGGATGGTGGCGGGCGCGCCGAGCGGCATGCCGACGCCGGTACGCTTGTCGAACTTGCCGTCCTGCGCGTAACAGCCGATGTTCTGCCCGCCGACGAAGGTGGCCGCGATCGCCTCGGCGCTCGAGACGTCGAGGTGCTGCCCGCCGTGCGTGTGGCGACGCCCGTACACCGCCGCCATCGCCCACGCGGCGGCGGCCACCGCGCCGAAGTAGTCGGCGGCGAAGGTGCCGTGCTCGAGCGGCATCTCGCCGGGCCGGCCGCAATAGCGGCTGCTCGCGCCGGTGAGGTGGTAGGCGTTCAGGTCGTAGCCGTTCCACCCGCTGTACGGGCCGGTCTGGCCGAAGGGCGTGATCGAGACCACGACCAGGTTCGGGTTCACCTCGGCGAGCGTGGCGTAATCGAGCCCCCACGCCTTCATCTGCGCCGGCGTGTGGTTCTCGATCAGGAGGTCGGCCCACTTCACCAGGCGCAGGAAGCGCGCACGGCCCGCCTCGGTGCCCACGTCGCAGGTGACGCCGCGCTTGTTGGTGTTGGTGATGAAGTAGAGCCCGCTCTTCTCGGGGTCGGGCGCGTCGCCGGGGAACGGCCCCGCGGCGCGCGCCGCATCACCCCCGGGCGGCTCGACCTTGATCACGTCGGCGCCGTAATCGGCGAACAGCCGCGCGCAGAACGGCGCCGACACCATCTGTCCGAAATCGATGACCCGGATCCCGGCCAGCGCACCCCTGCTCATTCCACGGCTCCCCTGCTCCCGACGACCACCGGTGATCATAACCCGCCGCGGCGGGTTCAGACTTCGAACAGGTCCTCGATGGTGCGCCCGTCGCCGTCCAGCACCTCGGCGGCGATCAGGTTCTCCAGGTAGCGCGAATCCCACCAGTTGATCTGCTGCTGCTTGGCGCGGCGGAAGAACAGCTGGATGTCGTACTCGAGAGTGAAACCGTAGCCGCCGTGGATCTGCTCGCATTTGGCGGTCACGTCGCGGAAGGTGTTGCACGCGAACAGCTTCGCCATCGGTGCGAGCCGCGCGATCGAACGGCCCTTGTCCTGCGCCCAGGCAGCCTCGAGCACCAGCACCTTGGCGCCCTCGATCATCGCGAAGCCGTCGGCCATGTAGTGCGACAGCGACTGGAACGAACCGATCGGCTTGCCGAACTGCTCGCGCCCCTTCGAGTACTCCACGGTCATCTCGAGCGCGCGCTCGGCGCCACCGACGGCGAACGAGGCGAGCAGGACGATTCCTTCGTGCATGCAGGCGTTCCACGTCGCCCAGCCGCCACCGGGGGCGCCAATACGGTTCGCCGCCGGCACCGCGACGTTCGCGAAGTCGACGCGGTACTGGGTGTCGGAGGCCATCGACTTCTGCTGCTGCAGCGTCACGCCCGGTGCATCGGTATCGACCAGCAGCAGCTCGATCGCGTCGGCGGCATCCCCGGTGCGCGCCAGCACCAGCAGCTTCTGCGCCGCTCTCGCGTACAGTACGTGGCGCTTCACGCCGTTCAGCACGTAGCCATCGCCCCTGGACGTCGCGCGCAGCTGCACGCCTTCGGGGCCGAAACCGTTATCGGGTTCGAGCCAGGCCGGCGTGACGATCAGGTCCCCCGCGCCGATCGCGGGCAACAGCCCGCTTTTCTGCGCCTCGCTGCCGGCCTTCAGGATCGCCAGCGCGCTCATCACCGAGCTGACGAAGAACGGTCCCGGCGCCAGGGCGCGGCCGAGTTGCTCGAAAATCACCACGCGGTCGACCGTGTTCAGCCCGATACCGCCGTACTCCTCGGGCAACATCATGCCGAGCAGGCCGGTTTCCTTCATTTTTTCCCACAGGCCCGCGGGAATTCCGACCGCATCGTTCTCCATGTCGCGCACCACGCGCGTGGTGCTGTGCTCGTCGCACACCGCGCGCACCATGTCACGGTAAAGACCCTGCTCTTCGGTGAAGTTCAAATCCATGGCTGCCTGTCCTCGATGAGTCGTCTGCTGTAATGGGTATCCGGTGATTGGCGGGCGCCGCTCAGGGCTGCCAGCGCTCGCCGTGCCTGTCCCAGGGGTTGTCGGCGGCGTCCACCGGCAGCGCCACGCGCGCGCGGCACGAAGTCTTGACCTGTCCCTGCACCGAGACCGCGAGGTCCAGCTCGACCCAACCGCACCCGGCGGCGTCGATGCTGGTGCCCGTCACGCGTCCGCCGAGGACCATGTCGTCGCCGGGGAACACCGAATCGTTCATGCGGAACTTCATCCGCCCGAGCCGACCCCTGGGACCGGTCCAGTCGGTGACGAAACGCTCGAACCACGCCGCGTTGTTCGGCGTGTTGATGAAGATGTCGCGCACGCCGTTCCTGTTGATCGCGAAGTCGCGGTCGTGGTGCATCGGGCGCCAGTCGCGGCTGGCGAGCGCGCCGAGCACCACCGTGGTGGCGGTCACGTGCTGCGTCAGCGAAGGCAGTTCGTCGCCTTCCTTCACCTGGTCGAGGGTCAGCAGCCGGTACGCGCTCATGATGCGTTCCTCCGGTAGCCGAAGCAGTCGTAGGTATCGCGGCCCACGAACTCGCCGCGCTCGTTGAAGCACTCGAGATCGATCACCCAGAAACGGCCGCGACCGAGCTTGGTGGTCTTGACCGGGCTGATCGAACGCACGATCTGGTGCGCGCGCAAGCGGTCACCGGGACGCACCGGCTCGCCGAAGACGGTTTCGTTGCCGGAGATGATCGCCTCCGGCAGGTCGAGCAGGCGCTTGAGGTCGAAGTGCGCCTGCAGCGCAAGGCGCTCGCCGGTGGCTCCGGGCGTCCAGTAGTGCGGGCGGAACCACACCGACATCATCGTCGGCGGCGTGATCCAGCCGTGCGTGAGTTCGCGCGCGACCGCCTCCTCCCAGAACAGCGGGTTGCCGTTCTGCACCGCGGCGCAGGTGTTGTAGACGTAGCCCATCTCGATCGCGAAGGTCGATTCCTCGGGATGCTGCTCCACGCCGATCAGCGCGAGCACCGCGGGCGGAATCTCCGGAATCGTGTCTGTCATCGTCAGCTCCTCCGTGGATACGCCGCGCTCACTCGACCACGCCGCTCGCGCGCAGCCGCGCGATCTCCGCCGCCTCGAACCCCGCCGCGGCCAGCACCGCGTCGGTGTCGGTGAGGCCGGCCACCGCCACCTGGTGCTCGGGCAACTCGCGCGGGTTGCCGGCGAGCACGGGACCCAGCTGACGGAACTCGCCGTGCACCGGATGGCGCGCCTGCATGAAGGTGTGGCGCGCCGCGAAGTGCTCGCTGCGCGTGATCTCGGGGATGTCCAGCACCGGCGTCGCGCAGGTGTTCTCGCCCGCCAGCAGCGCGGTCCACTCGTCGCGGTCGCGGCTCAGGAACACCGCGCGCATGGCCGCCTTGATCTCGTCCTGGCGCGCGGCGTCGTACTGCAGCGCCGCATACTGTTCGAGCCCGAGCAGGCGGCACAGGTTGCCGAAGAAACGGGTCTCGATGGCGCCCACCGCGATCGCCTTGCCGTCGCGCGTGCCGTAGATGCCGTAGCATGCGAACTTGCCGGTCAGCAGGGTCGACCCCGGACCGGTCTCGACGCCGGTGGCGAGGTACTCGTCGATGTACAGCGAGGTGAGGTTCAGCACGCCGTCGGTGATCGCCACGTCCAGGTATGCGCCCTCGTCGCGGCGCAGCCGGTTCACCAGTGCCGCCATCACCGCCATCGCCGCCTGCATGCCGCCACCGGCGCTGTCGGCCACCGTCGCGCCCGGCATGCCGGGACGCCCCTCGGCATCACGCCCGCTGCAGTGCAGGAAACCGCCCATCGCGAGGTAGTTGATGTCGTGCCCGGCCCACTGCGACCACGGGCCGTCCTGCCCGTATCCGCTTGTCGAGCAGTAGATGATGCGCGGGTTGTGCGCACGCAGCTCCTCGTAACCTACGCCGATGCGCTTCGCGACGCCGGGACGGAAGCTCTCGATCACGACGTCCACGCTCTTCACCAGCCGGTGGACGGTGGCACGGCCCTCGGGCGAGTCCAGATCGACGCGGATGCGCCGCGTGCCGCGGCCGGCGCCGTAGGCGTGGTAGACCGGCTCGGTCTGCTTGCCGCCCTTGGCGGCCACCGGTGCGAGCTTGATCACCTCCATGCCGTAGTCGGCGAGGATGCGCGAGGCACGCGCCGCCGGGCCCACGCTGGCCAGGTCGAGCACCTTGTATCCGTCCAGGAACGACATCGCGCGGCTCTCCGCTCAGAAGTTCTTCGGCAGGCCGAGACCGCGCTTGGTGATGATGTTCTTCTGCACCTCGGAGGAGCCGCCGCCGATGGTGTCGATCACGGTGTACGTGTAGCAGCTCTCGGCACGGCCATTGAGCGGCGCTTCCGTGGTGCCCAGCGCGAGCTGCGCGCCGGGGCCCACGATGTCCATCGTCGCGTTGGCAACGCGCAGCGAGAATTCGGTGGCGTAGAGCTTGTAGCACGAGGCCTCGACGGTCGGGGTCTTGTTCGAGTGCATCGCGGTGGTCACGAACTTCACGCCGAGCAGCTTGCCGACCTCGCATTCGGTGGCGAGCTGCGCGACCTTCTGGCGGATCACCGGGTCGTCCTTCAGCGGCTTGCCGTCGCGCCTGGCGGTCTTCACGTAATCGCACAGCAACTCGACACGGCCGCGGATCGGCGCGAAGGTGAACAGCGTGAAGCGCTCGATGTCGAGCGCCTCGGCGATGTACTGGAAGCCCTTGTTCAGCTCGCCCACGCGGTACTCGTCCGGCACGTAGACGTCGTCGAAGAACACCCCGTTGGTGCGCTCGCCGCCCATGGTCGGCATCGGGTGGATCGTGAGGCCGGGATGGTTCATCGGCACCAGGAACAACGAGATGCCGTTGTGCTTCGGCGCGTCCACATCGGTGCGCGCGCCCACCCAGTACCAGTCGGCGAAGTGCGCCGAGGTGGTGAAGATCTTCTGCCCGTTCAGCACCCAGCCCTCGCCCTGGCGCTCGGCGCGCAGGCGCATCGCGGCCGAATCCGATCCGGCCGACGGCTCGGAGTAGCCGACAGCGAACTCCACTTCGGCGTTCAGGATCTTCGGCAGGAACTCCTGCTTGAGTTTGTCCGAGCCGACCTTGATCAGCGTCTTGCCGATGATGCCCACGCCCTTGCCGATCTGCGGCGCGCCGACCGAGGACAGCAGCTCGTTCAGCAGGTATTCGTAGAAGCCCTCGCCATCCTGGCCGCCGTACTCCCTGGGCCAGGTGATGCCCAGCCAGCCGCGCTCGGCGACCTTTTTCATGAACGCCCGGCGCTCGGGCGTGTCGCAGACCTGCGCCATGTTCTCGCGCGTGACGTCCATCACGAGCGGATCGTGGTTCTCGCGCAGGAACTCCTTGACCTCGCGGATGAATTCGCGTTCTTCAGCGGTAAACTCGAAGTCCATGGTGCCGACCTCCCGTCCTGTCTGCGCTTGTACGGTAAAAGCCGATTGTAACGAGATGCGCCGTCCGGCGATCACTGCGTCGGCACACCTGAAGCGGCCAAATCGGTATCCGATACGGCCAGCGTCGGGCCGCTACGGCTGTCCGTCCGCGGCCTCGATCACGCCGGCCGCGAGTTCTGCATCGTAGTCCGCGGTCGAGAGTCCGAGCAGCTCGCGGAACACCTCGCGGTTGTGGTGCCCGCGCGCGTGCCCGGCATCGCGCGTACGCCCCGGGGTGCCGCCCAGTCCGAGCGGGATCCCCGGCGCCAGCACCATGCCCTTGGCGTGGTGGTAGATGCGTTCGAAGAAGCCGCGCGCGGCAAGGTGCTCGTCGCGCTCGAGCTGGTCCTCGACGTCCTGCACCACGCCGCATGCGATGCCGGCGCGCGCGAACAGATGCATCAGCTCATGGCGATCGCGCGTCGCGGTCCAGGCGCCGATCAGGCGGTCCAGCTGGTGCGCATTGGCGATGCGCGCCGCCGCGTCGGCGAAGCGCGGATCGTCGCGCCAGGCGCGGTTGCCGCTGATGATGCAGAAGCGCTCCCAGGCCGCTTGGTCGGTGATCGCGATCACGCACCAGCGGTCCTCGCCGAGACAGGGATAGCAACCCTGCGGCGCGTGCGTGCGCGCGGCGTTGCCGAGCCGCGGCGGATCGCGGCCCTCGGCGAGCGCCTCGAGCACCAGCGGGCCGATCGAGGCGACCGTGGCCTCGAGCTGCGCCAGATCGATGCGCTGCCCCTGCCCACCCGCGTCACGGTGGCGCAGCGCGGCCAGGATCGCGACCAGTCCGTACAGCGCGCTGAGCGGGTCGGGATAGGCGAACTGCGTCATCGTCGCGGCGCGATGCGCGAAGCCGGAGACGGTCGCGATCCCCGACAGCGTCTCGATGTTCGGCCCCCAGGTCACGTAGTGCTGGTCGGGACCGGTGTCGCCGTAGCCGGTGCTGCTGAACAGCACCAGCTCCGGCTTCAACCGCTCGAGCACGTCGAAACCCAGCCCGAGCTTGGCCAGCACGCCGCTGCTGTTGTTGTCGATCACCACGTCGCTCGCCACCGCCAGGCGGCGCGCCAGGTCGGCGCCGCGCGGGTTCCTGAGGTCCAGCGACACGAAGCGCTTGCCGCCGTTCCAGTCGGTGAACCACGGCGACATCTGCGGCTGGATGCCGCGCTCGGGCTCGCGCGGCGGGATGTACAACCGGGTCACGTCGGGATAGGCCTTCGACTCGACCTTGATCACGTCGGCGCCGCACCAGGCGAGGAAACGTCCGATCCACGGCCCCGCCATCCCGGCCGTGAACTCGAGCACCCGCAGCCCGGCCAGCGGACCGTCCGGCGGCGCGAACTGCGTGCGTGGCGGCGCGGGCGGCGGGTCCGCGAGCAGGCGCGCCACGGCCGCATCGCCCGCGCCCGGCAACGGTGCGCCGTGCGCGATGCGCGCCGGCGTGCGCGAGAAACGGTACGGCGGTCCGGGGAAACGCAGCGTGCCGCCGTCGGCCTGCGGCACGTCGACGAAAAAGCCGCGCGCACCGAGGTGGCGGTCACGCACCATGGCGCACAGCGAATTGAGCGGCGTCATCGCCAGGTGCCGCTCCTGCGCCTCGCGGTAGAGTTGTTCGACCGTGAAGCGGGAGGTGTGTTCGCCGATGAAGATGTCGAGCAGTTCGCGGTACGGCTGGCGCACCAGCGAGGGACCCTCGAACATCGGGTCGAGGATCTCCTCGTTGCCGGTGGTCTCGTGCACCCAGCGCGCCAGCGCCTTCCAGTGCAGCGGCCGGTTGATCATCAGGAAGATTTCGCCGTCGGCGCACGGATAGCTGCCCGAGGGAACCGAGGAGAACGTCCCGGTGCCGAAGCGCTTGGGCACCAGCCCGTCGTCGAGCCACTTGCCGATGCCGCTGATGCTGGTCGCGGCGAGCATCGCTTCCTGCAGCGAGATGTCGATGTGCTGCCCGGCACCGCCCGCGGCCACGTGGCGCAGCGCAACCAGGCTGCTCGCAGCGGCCAGCGTGGAGCCGACCACGAAGGACTGCTGCGCGGCCAGCACCACCGGCGGGTCCGCCGGATCCCCGGTGACGATCATCGCGCCGCCCATTGCCATCGCGACGATATCGGCCAGCGGGTAGTCGCGGTGCGGCCCGTTCTGGCCGAACGGCGTGATCGAGGTGAGCACCAGCGCCGGATTGCGCTCGCGCAGGCGATCCCAGCCCAGCCCCAGCGCCGCCAGCCGGCCCGGCGGCAGGGTTTCCACCAGCAGGTCCGCGCCACGCACCAGTTCGAGCAGCAGCTCACGGCCGGCCTGCGTTTCCGGGTCGAGCGTCAGACTGGTCTTGCCGGCGTGCAGGTAGCGCTCGGTGTAGCCCCCCGTGGACCGCCCGGGCGGCAGCGGTCCGCGCTGGCGCAACGGATCGCCGCCGGGCGGTTCCAGACGGATCACCTCGGCGCCCAGATCAGCCAGCAAGCGACCGCAATAGGCGCCTTCGGCGCCAGCGAGTTCGAGCACCCGCACGCCGGCCAGCGCAAAGGCGGTCACGGTGCCCATGGGAAGCGATTCGCCGTGCGCGCCGCAGGGCACGCACGGCGGATCCGGCTCAGTCGGAGGACGGAAGCGGCTTGGCTTCCTTCAGGACCAGCGTCTCGCCATTGGCCGACAGCGAACCGTCGCCGGGCTTCACGCACAGCAGTTCGAGGTCGCCGGCGGCGTTGACGTAGCGCTTGCCGAGCAGCGTACCGCCATCGGCCCCCGCGGCAGGCGCGCCGCCCTCGGGCGGCGTCTGCGCACTGCCGATCATCGGCGCGCCACCGCAGCACAGTTCGACCTCGGCCGCCGGAGCCGCGATCACCATCACCTCGGCCTTGCACACGGCGCTGCGCATCCGCGTGCCCGCCTTCAGAATCGCCATAGAATCCACCCTGTCGAGAATCCGGCGGCTCCCGGTGGTACCGCGGAGCCGCCTCCGTTAGCGAATGCCACCCGGGCGGATGGCGCCTGCGGTCACGCGCTCAGCAGCGCTTGACCGGATCGATGCCGGTCAGCCGCGCGAGGTTCAGGCCCAGGATCTTGGCCTTGTCCTCGTCGGTGACCTGCGCGTAGCCCCAGTTCTTCTGCAGTTCCTCGGGCATGTCGAGGTTGCGGATGTAATCGACGACGCGACGGGTGTCGTCGAACATCAGGTCCAGTCCGAGCACGATCTTGTCCGCCGGCATCCACTGCAGCGCGGTGCCGATCACGTGGTAGCCGCGGTACGGCGCGCGCTGGTACCAGCCGATCACGCCCGAGAGGCTCAGGTACAGGTTCTTGTGCTTGCCGCACAGGCCGATCAGCACCTCGGTGTCGGGCCAGCCGGCGTGGTAGGCGATGATCTTCAGGTCCGGGAACGCGAGCAGCACGTCGTCGAGCTGGCGCACGTCGCAGTGCGAACCCGGCTGCGGGACCACGTAGGAGTTGCCGGTGTGCACCGTGAGCGGCACACCGAGTTCCTCGGCCTTGGCGTAGAACGGCCACAGGCGGCGGTCGTTGATCGGACCGAGGTCCTCCGGCTGGTACATCTTGCAGAGCTTGGCTCCGCGCTCCTTGACCAGGTACTCGAGTTCCCAGATCGCGTGCTCGGTGCCGCGACGGATCACCGGGCCGCAGTTCGCCTCGAGGTACATGCGCCCCGGGTACGGCTCGATCTGCTGCAGCATGAAGCCGTTGGTCGACATCGACACCGTGCCGCCGCTGATGTCCATCATCGGCTCGCGCAGGCAGAAGCACACGTCGACACGCGCCTCGTCCATGTAGCGGATCAGCTCGGAGGCGATCGGGTGCGGCCATTCGCTGTCCAGGCTGCGCCCGGACCACGCGCGCAGCACGCCGTCGACGCTCTCGTTCCAGCGCTTCATGTCGGGGTAGTAGCCGATCTCCGACATCGTCTGCGGATTCATGAAGTGGCACTCGGTGAGCGCCACGAAAAAGTCTTCCCGGTTTACTGCCATGTCCAACTGCCCTCTGTTGTGATAATCGGTCGGTACGCCGTGCAGCGAAGTGAGTCCGGACAACATACACTGCGCCTGCCGGCCCATGAATTACCCTGTCCGGAAATGAGACGCTCTCGTCCGGATATGATTCGCTGCGAATCGGCCGCCCGCGGATGGCCGCAATTAGACTTTGGCACCGGTGAAAAACGCAAGGAGTACGGGTCATGAGCGTCGTGCTGTGCAGTTGGGGTGATGCCATCGAGGGTGGCACCGAGGAAACGCTGTCGCTGGCGGGACGCCTGGCGCGCGCGACGGGCCAGGAACTGAACTGGCTGGTGATCGGCGCGCTCGGTACGGCGGCGGCCGGCATCGCGCCGCGCTACGGCGTGGCGCACCTCGATCACGTCGCCGACGGCGCGGCCGGTCCGGACGCACTGGTGGCAACGATCGCTGCCTACTGTGCCGAGCACGGGCCGAAGACGATCCTGTTCAACCAGACGCTGGCGGCGCGCCTGATCGCGCCGCGGCTCGCCGGGCGTCTCGGCGTGCCGGTGGTCACCAACGGTTTCGACGTGACGCCGTCCGACGGCGGACTGTCGGTGCGCGCCACCGCCTACGGCGGCGACACGCACGTGGTCTACCGGCTCGCGGCACCGGTCAACGTGATCTCGATCGTCAGCACCACGCTGATCGCCGAGGCGGCAGCAGCGCCCACGGCGACCGTCACGCGCGTGATCGCCGGCGCGGCGGCCACGCCCGAGCGCCTCACGGTGGTTTCCGCGCCGAGGGCCACCGGACCGCGCCTGGAGGACGCCGACGTCATCGTCTCCGGCGGCCGCGGTCTGGGCAGCGCGTCGAACTACGAACTGGTGAAGGAATTCGCCGGACTGATAGGCGCCATGCACGGCGCCTCGCGTGCGATCGTCGACGACGGCTGGATCGACTCCTCGCGTCAGGTCGGGCTCACGGGCAAGATCACCCGCCCGGGACTCTACATCGCGGTCGGCATCTCGGGCGCGAGCCAGCACATGGCGGGCTGCTCGGCGGCCAAGACCATCGTCGCGATCAACAAGGATCGCGACGCATCCATCTATCGCTACGCGCGCTATGGCATCGCGGCGGACTGCCTCGAAGTGATGCCGGAACTGATCAAGATCGCAAGGGCCAGCAAGAGCTGAAGGAGGTTCAGCATGTCCGAAGAGAAAGTACCCTGTGTCCCGGGGCTGTTCAGCGAGGAAAACGGCGTGGCGCGCGTGCACGGTTCGCGGTGCACCGGCTGCGGCACCCCGTATTTCCCGCGCTCGGCCGCCTGCCACAACCCCGATTGCAGCGGTTCGCGGATGGAGGAATGCAGCTACGGCGGCGCCGGCCGTCTGTGGAGCTTCTCGGTCGCGGACTTCCCGCCGCCGCCGCCGCACAAGTACGACAAGCCGTTCGTGCCGTACGCGATCGGCGTGGTCGACCTCGATTGCGGTCTGCGCATGATCGGCCAGATGGTCGACCAGCCGTCGGACCTGACGGTCGATGCGCGCGTCGAACTCGTGATCGACACGCTGTACCACGAGGACGGCAAGGCATTCACGTCGTGGAAATTCAGGCAGCTCGCAGCAGATGCGGCAAGGAGTCACTGAGATGCAGGAAGTCGCCGTACTGGGAGTCGGTCTCCACCGTTTCGGAAAGACCGGTGACGATATCGTCGGGACCAAGTCGGTAACCGAACTCTGCCGCCACGCGATCGACCAGGCGCTGGCCGACGCCGGCGTGTCGTGGAAGCAGATCCAGGCCGTGTGCGCGGCCAGCTCGCGCTTCTCCGGCGGCAAGGGCTGGGGTCTGAACGGCAACGACGTCGTCGAGGACATGGGTTCGACCGGCATCCCGGTCTACAACATGTCGGCGGGTTGTGCCGCGGGCGGCAACGCCTTCAACGTCGGCTACGCGATGGTCGCGGGCGGCGTCTACGACATGGTGCTGGTCGTCGGTGGCGAGGTGATGCCCAAGGGCATGATCCAGACCTCGGGCGTCGAGGAAGTCACCGATCCGGAGTTCCTGCGCCAGCGCTGCGTGGGCATGCCGGGTCCGTCGTTCTGGGCCACGCTGGCGCGCCGGCGCATGCACGAGATGGGCACCACCGAGGAGCAGTACGCGGCGGTCACCGTCAAGGCCCGCAAGTGCTCGGTGCACAATCCGTACGCCCGCTTCCAGAAGGAAGTGAGCCTGCAGGAAGTGCTGGCCTCGCCGTACGTCAGCAACCCGCTGCGCCTGTTCGAGATCTGCCCGGTGTCGAACGGCGCCGCGGCGGTGGTGATCTGTTCGCGCGCCAAGGCGCGCCAGTTCGCCACCAACCCGGTGCTGGTCGCCTCCAGCGCGGTGGCCACCATGACCTTCGAGGACGCGCTGCCGCGCGGACTCGCCGGCCCGGCGCCGCAGGGACCGAGCCTGCACACCGAGGCGCGTGCCGCGGTCAAGCGCGCGTTCGAGATCGCCGGCGTCGGCCCGCAGGACGTCAGCGTCACCGAACTGCAGGACAACACCTGCTACTACGAACTGGCGTTCCCCGAGGAATGGGGCCTGTGCCAGCCCGGGGAAGCGGAGCGCCTGCTGCTCGCCGGCGAGACCGCGCCGACCGGCCGCATGCCGATCAACCCCTCGGGCGGCTTCGTGTCGTTCGGCGAGGCCACCACGGCAATGGGCGTGTTCCAGATCGCCGAGCTGACCTGGCAGTTGCGCGGGCAGTCCGGTGGCCGGCAGGTGCCGAATGCGCGCGTCGGCTTGGCGCAGACGCTGGGTCTCGGTGGCAACGCGACCGCCGCCATCCTGAAGAAATGAGGCAACGCAGCGGATATACTTCGGCGCGTTAACGAGACGGACTCTCTGCAATGGCCGAAATATCCGCTGTGAACTACATCCTCCTCGCCCTGGTGCTGGCGGGCGCGCTCGCCAGCCTGGGTCGCGGCCTGATCGTGCACTGGAAGCGCATCGGACACGGCAAGGCGTTCTTCGGTCCGCGCATCGACTGCGCCAGTGTGCGCGACAAGCTCAACTGGCCCGCGTTCGTCTCGCGGGCCGTATTCACTTCCCGCCTGAAGGACCGCCGCTGGTCCGGCATCGCACACGGCATGCTGTTCGCCGGTGCGCTGGTGCTGATCTTCGGGCACGCCGTGTACGCGCTGAGTTTCGTCGGCGTGCCGGTCTACCAAGGCTGGTTCGGCCTGATCGTGATGCAGCTCGGGCGCGAGATCGCGGGCATCCTGCTGTTCCTCGGCGTGCTGTTCTTCCTGCTGCGCCGCTTCTTTCCGCCGGAGCGACTCACCGCGCGGGTGACGCGCCCCGGTTTCGAGCGCATGGAGGCGTTGATCCTGCTGACCGTGCTGGCCGGCTACACCTCCGAGAGCTTCCGGCTCGCGGTCGCACCCACCGGGGGCGCCGAGTTCATCGGCAACACGGTGGGCGCGTTCCTGCACGAGCACTTCGACCCCGACGCGCGCCTGCTCGGCTTCACCCTGGTGTGGTGGCTGCACGGGCTGCTGGGTGCGACGTTCATCGCGCTGATCGCGTGGACCCCGATGTCGCACATGCTGCTCGGCCCGGTCAACTCCGCGCTCGCGAACCGGCGCGACGGCGTGAACCTGCCGGCCGTCGATTTCGACGCCGAGGAGGACGCCGACGGCAATCCGGTACGCTTCGGCGCGGCCCGGCTGGCCGACCTCACGCAGAAGAACCTGCTCGACGCCTCGGCGTGCCTGTGGTGCGGGCGCTGCCACGAGGTCTGCCCTGCCGCGCAGACCGGCAAGGACCTGTCGCCGAAGAAGGTCATGGCGACCTGCGCCGAATTCATCGCCGGGGGCCGCTTCGACGACGACTCGCTGATCGAGGTGCTGGGCCGCGAGGCGATCTTCAACTGCACCACCTGCGCCGCCTGCATACAGGTGTGCCCGGTCAGCAACAACCCGGCCGAGATCATCCTCGAGTTCCGGCGTCACCACGTGATGGAACGGTCGTCGATGCCCGATACGATGGCGGCCGCCAACCGCAACCTCGAGTCGCGCGGGCACCCGTTCGTGGGCACCGGCGCGAACGCCGCCGACTGGCGCAACGGCCTGAACGTGCCGATCTTCGAACCAGGCAAGACCGAGTACCTGCTGTGGATAGGCTGCTCGGTGGCCTACGAGCCCCGCGCACAGGAGATCGCGCGTGCGATGGCGCGGCTGCTCGACGCCGCCGGCCTGTCGTGGGGCGTGTTCGAGAAATCGGGCTGCACCGGCGACCCGGCCAAGATGATGGGCAACGAGATGCAATTCGTCGAGATGGCGCAGGCCAACATCGACGAGTTCCACGAGCAGCGCGTGCAGAAGGTCATCACGATGTGCGCGCACTGCTTCAACAGCTTCGACCGCTATTATCCGGAGCTGGGGGCGGACTGGCAGACCATCCCGCACACGGTGTTGCTCGACGAGCTGATCGCCGACGGGCGCCTGCGCATCGCGTCGCGCAGCGACCAGAAGATCACCTTCCACGACCCCTGCTACCTCGGTCGCCACAACGGCATCGTCGAACAGCCGCGGCGCGTGCTCGCCGCGATCGGCGAACTGATCGAGATGCCACGCGCGCGCGAACAGAGCTTCTGTTGCGGCGCCGGCGGCGGCAACTACTGGGGTGGCCAGGGCGGCACCGCGCGCATCAGCGACGTGCGCACGCAGGAGGCGATGGACACCGGCGCCGACCGCATCGCGACCTCGTGCTCGTTCTGCACGCTGATGCTCACCGCCAGCGCCGGCAAGCACAGCGAGACGCGCAAGGTCTACGACGTCGCCGAACTCGTGGCCGAACGCATCCGCATCGTCGAGAGCTGAGCACCACCGGCGCGGCGAGCCGCCGCGCCGCGCGCCGGAGCACGCGCATGGACGACACCGCCGCCACCGTCCGTCGCCTGGCCGATCTGGAGGCCATCCGCGACCTCGCGCGCCGCTACGCACATCACGTGTGGCAGAAGCAGCCGCTGCAGGCCGTGGAGCTGTTCGCGCGCGACGGCGTGATGGATCTGGGGCCGGACGGGCGCATCGAGGGCAGCGAACGCCTGCGCGCGGTGTATGGTGAGAAGGTCGGCGGCGACACGCTGCTGCAACCCTATGTGCACAACCACGTGATCACCCTCGAGGGCGACACCGCCAGCGGCGTCTGTTACCTCGACCTGCGCTGCCGACGCGACGGGCAGAGTCTCATCGGCGCCGGTTTCTACGAAGACCGCTACGTGCGCGAGGACGGCGAATGGAAGTTCGCCGCGCGCAGACTCAATCTCTGTTACCTGGTGCCTGCCGGCGCCGAGTGGCCGTAGGTTCGGCCTGCGGCCGAACATTCGTCCGGGCACATGTCCGGGCGCAGCCCGGACCTACACGTCCTCAGGATTTGCCGAACAACCGGCGGAAGAAATTGCGGATCGCGCCCCAGATCACGTTCCACACGACTTCCAGGACATTGATCGAATCTTCCTTGACCACCGGCGGCACCGCAGCCGCCGGTGCCGCCACGCCTGCCTCGGCGGTCGCACCGGCAGCCTCCGCGCTGGCCGCCTCGGCGGTCTCCAGCGAGGCCTTCACCGCGGCGACGAATTTCTGGATGACCTGCTTCGAGACGCCCTCGATCATCCCGCGTCCGACCTGCACGATGCGCCCGGTCAGGTCGACGCTGGACTCGCAGCGCACATCGGTGCCGCCGTCCGCCAGCGCCAGCAGCTTTGCCGAGATGGTGCCGCTCACGGTGCCGCCACCTTTTTCCTTGGCCTCGGCGAGCAGGGTGAGTTCGTGCGCCGCATCGTCGAGTTTGATGAACGTCATCGTGCCCTCGTAGGCCGCCGTGATCGCGCCGACCTTCAACTTCACGGCACCCACGAAACTCTTCTCGTCGATCATGCGCGCCAGCGAGGCGCCCGGCATGCACGCGGCGAGACTCTCGGGCGTCTTCATGAAGTTCCAGACCTTCTCGATCGGGGCTGCGACCTGGAACGATTCCTTGATTTCGATTGCCATGCTCTTACCTTACGCCTTGGGGAAATGCGACCGCGCGCTCAGGCCCGGACGGGGATGGGTCACAGAATACCACGATGCACTCAGACAGCCGCGGTCGCGTCGCGGAAGTACGGCTCCACCACGCCCTTCAGCTTGATCGTCATCGCGTTGCCCTGGCGGTCCACCGCCTTGCCCGCCGGCAAGCGCACCCAGCCTTCGCTGACGCAGTACTCCTCGACGTTGGTGCGCTCCTTGCCGTTGAAGCGGATGCCGACCCCGCGCTCGAGCGCCTCCTTCGAGTAGAACTGGCTCCTCGGGTTCACGCACAGACGGTCGGGGGGCGTGTCGCTCATCGCAGGCGGTTCTCCGCAGTGGCTGGTTCGGCTGCGCATTCTCGATACTTCGGCGGCCAGCGGCAAGTAGCTCCGGTCTGCGACCGGACCGGCGTTCGCGCTACGCCTGCGGAAGCCGTGCAGAAGTCTCAGCGATCAGCGACACCAGCTCGGACTGGCGGTGCAGCCCGGTCTTCCTGAAGATCGAGTAGAGCTGGGTGCGCGCGGTAGCGCGTGCGATGCCGAGATCACTCGCCGCCTCGTCGATGGTCGCGCCGCACGCCAGCCTCGCCGCCAGAGCCGCCTCGGCGCGGGTGACGCCGAGCAGTTCCCGCACCAGTTCGGCCGACACCGTGCGCCCGGCTTCCGGGCGGCTGACGTAGACGGCAGCGACCGGTGCGTGCTCGGCGCGCAGATCGGCCGGCGAGCGCAGCAGGCGCACCCCGACGACCAGCGACAGCGATCCGTTGCCGCGCGGGACCATGATCACCTCGGGCAGACGCCTGCCCTGCTCCTGCTCCGATCCCTGTGCGTCGCGCGCCCCCGCGAGGATCTGCTCCAGGCGTCGCTGCGCCGCGTCGGTGCCGAGCAGCAGGCGCCCATCGCGCAGCCGCACCCCGTCCGCACGGGCGAACAGCGCCACCGCGCTGCGGTTCGGCTGCCCGACACGGCCGCTCGCATCGAGCAGGAAGCTCGCGACATCGAGTTGGTCCAGCACATCGGCGAGCTCGATCTCCCCGACCTGCAGCCGGTGTACGCGATCGAAGAGCTCGACCGCCTGACGCAGGTGCGCCAGCAGCGTGCCGACGAGTTCGCAGGCCGCGGTATCGAAGTCGCGGGAATCCAGGCCCCGACACACACGCAGGCGCGCCGTGTAGCCGGCCTCGGTCCGCACGTCGGCGCCGAGCACGAAGCCCACACCCCACGGACGCATGAAGCGATTGTAATACTCGTTGAGTTCCAGCTCGCGCGCACCGACGAAGCGGTGCAGCGTCGTGACATGGCCTTCGGGCAGGTTCAGGAACGGCTCGAGCGCGAACAGCTGCTCGCGGTAAGCGCTGTTGACCGCAGGATGCCCGCCGACCACCCGCAGCAGGTTCACGGCCGCCGATTGCGGCGGCGACAGCATGATCAGCGCCACCGTGGCATCCGCTTCGCAGCGCATGCCTTGAAGGAAACGCTCCCAGGGCGGTGTCTCCATGACCCCGGCGTAAAGCTCCCTGACCAGCCCGGAGAACACGTCGAACGACGTAGCCATACAGCAACTGCATGATGCACGAATCGGAGCGCCAGTATAGGCTTGCCCACACTCCGTTGGTCATCGAGGACGCACCATGAGCCTGCAAGCCGAACAGCGCCGGGAGGCGTACCGTCGCATGCTGTCGATACGGCGTTTCGAGGAGGCGCTGCCCAAGCGCATCGCAGCCGGCGAGATTCCCGGCGCGGTGCATTCCAGCGTCGGCCAGGAGGCCGCGCTGGTCGGCGCCTGCATGGCGCTGCGCGACGACGACTGGATCACCGGCACGCACCGCTCGCACGGGCATCCGATCGCGAAAGGCGCGAGACTCGCACCGCTGATGGCCGAACTGATGGGGCGCGCCACCGGTGTGTGCAAGGGGCGTGGCGGATCGATGCACCTCGCCGACGCCAGCGTGGGCATCATCGGCGAGTCGGCGATCGTCGGCGGCGGCATCCCGCTCGCCACCGGCGCCGGACTGAGCGCCGTGGTGCGCGGCACCGACCAGGTCAGCCTGGCGTTCTTCGGCGACGGCGCGTCGAACCAGGGCGCGCTGCACGAGTGCCTGAACATGGCGGCGGTGTGGAAGCTGCCGGTGATCTTCTTCTGCGAGAACAACCTGTACGCCGCCACGACGCCGATGCTCACCACGCACGCGCAGCCCGATATCGCGAAACGCGCGGCCGGCTACGCGATTCCCGGCGTGATCGTCGACGGCCAGCGTCTCGACGAGGTCCACGCGGCAACGCTCGCGGCCGTCGAGCGCGCGCGTCGCGGCGAGGGCCCCAGCCTGATCGAGGCGAAGACCTACCGTTTCGACGAGCACGCGATCGGCGTCTTCATGCCCTCGCACTACCGCGCTGCCGAGGAAGTCGCACGTTACCGCAGCGAACTCGACCCGCTCGTGCTCTACCGCGCCCGTCTGCTTCAGGCCGGGCACGACGAGGCCGAACTCGCGGCAATCGAGGACGCCGTCGCGAGCGACGTCACCGAAGCGGTGGAGTTCGCGCGCAAGAGTCCGCACCCGGAGCCGGCGAGCGTCTACGAGAACATGTACTCCAACCCGATCGGCTACCCGGCCTGAGCACACGAGGGGGAACAGCAGACATGCAAACCAACGAACTCTCCAGTCTCTATGGCGACGCCGGATCGGCCGTCCAGCCCGGTGCGAGCGGAGTAACGGCCGAGCTCACCTACCTGGGCGCGATCCTCGAGGCGCAGAAGGAAGAGATGGAACGCGACCCGAACGTGATCCTGATCGGCGAGGACATCGCGCTCTATTCGGCCAGCGGCGTGCTCGGCAAGCTCGACCCGAAGCGCACCTGGAACGCACCGATCTCCGAGCTCGGCTTCTCGGGCATGGCGATCGGCGCGGCGATCACGGGGCTGCGCCCGATCGTCGACCTGACGATCGCGAGCTTCGTCTACCTCGCCAGCGACCAGATCATCAACCAGGCCGCGAAGCTGCGCTTCATGACCGGCGGGCAGGTACGCGTGCCGGTCGTGTTCCGCATGTCGATGTGGCACAACGGCGCCAACGCCGCGCAGCACTCCGACCGCCCGTACCCGATGTTCATGAACATCCCCGGATTGAAGATCATCGCGCCGGCGACGCCGGCGGACATGAAGGGCATGCTCAAGAGCGCGATCCGCGACGACGATCCGGTGATCGTGTTCGAGGACAACGATCTGTGGAGCCGAAAGGAACAGGTCGCGACCGACCCGGATTTCCTGGTCCCGCTCGGCAAGGCCGCAATCCGGCGCGAGGGCAGCGACGTCACCATCGTCTCGATCGCCGGTTGCCTGCTGCACGCACTACCCGCGGCCGAGCAACTCGCGCAACAGGGCATCTCGGCCGAGGTGATCGACGTGCGCAGCCTGGTGCCGCTCGACCGGCAGACCATCCTCGCCTCGGTGGGCAAGACGGGGCGGCTGGTGGTCGTGGACTACGCGAACCGCACCGCGAGCGCCGCCTCGGAGATCGCCGCGATCGTCGCCGAGGAGGCCTTCGACACGCTGAAGGCACCGATCCGGCGCGTGACGACGCCGGATGTGCACATCCCGTTCAGCCCGAGGATGGAACGCCCGCTGTACCCGAACAAGGACGAGATCGTGGCGGCCGCCACCGGCATCATGAACTGAGAGGACATACCATGGCGAGCAAGGTCGTGCTGCCCAAGTGGGGCATGGGACTGAACGAAGGAACTATCCTGAAGTGGTTGAAGACCGAGGGCGAGCGGGTCGACGAGGGCGAACCGATAGTCGAGATCGAGACCGCCAAGGCGGTCGAGGAGGCGCCGGCCCCGGAAAGCGGCCGGCTGGTGCGCATCCTGGTGCCGGAGGGGCAGACGGTCGAGACTTTCACCACGATCGCGATCGTCGCCGAGGACGGCGAGGACTACGCCGATCTGCTCGACTGAGGCACGGCAACCCACCACACGCACGGGCAGCGGAGGATTACGGACGATGAGCGACTGGCAAGGCAAGGTGTGCGTCGTGACCGGCGCCGGCAGCGGCATCGGCGGCGGGCTCGCGCGCCACGCGGCCGCACTCGGCATGCACGTGATCGGCACCGACGTCGACGAGGCGGGGCTCGCCGAACTCGGGCGCGAACTGGGCGAGCGCGGACGATCGATCGAGACACGAACGGTCGACGTGCGCGACGAACAGGCCGTCGAGGCACTCGCCACCCACGTCTTCGCGCGTCACGGGCGGGTCCACCTGCTGTTCAACAACGCCGGCGTGCTGGTCGACGGCAAGAGCTGGGAACGCTCGCTCCGCGACTGGCGCTGGAGCTTCGACGTGAACGTCTTCGGCGTGATCAACGGCATCCGCAGCTTCGTGCCGCGGATGCTGGCGCAGGGCGAGGCGGGACGTGTGGTCAACACCTCGTCGCAGGGTGGGCTGCTCGGAGGCGGCGCGTTCATGGGACCATACCAGGCGACCAAGCACGCCGTGGCCGCACTGACCGAAACGCTGGCGGCCGAGCTGGCACTCGAAACCGCACCGATCAGCGCCTCCTGCCTGTGCCCGGGCGAAATCGCGACGCGCATCTTCCACTCCGAACGCCTGCGCCCCGAGCCGGAACGCAACCGGCTCGGCAGCGAGAGCGAGCGCCAGTTCCACGACACGGTCGCCGGCATGCTGCAGGGCGGGTTGTCTCCCGGGGATTTCGCCACCGGGGTGTTCGCCGCGATCGACGCCCGCAAGTTCTGGATCGTGCCCGACAGCGCGTTCTTCAGGAAGACGATCGAGGCGCGCACCCGGGACATACTCGACGGCGCCTGAACACCCTCATCGTCCGGGAGCGGCAGCGTCGCGCAGCGTTCGATCGTCGCCGCCTTGTTGATCAGCACGTCATCGGCCAGCCACGTTCCCCCGTTGCCGGATATCGGCGGGCAGGCCCGCGCGCGCCGGTGGTGACGATCCGGCTGCCGAATGCGTAAACCGCCAGCACGTCCGGCAGGCGGGCCCGCAACGCATCAGGCAGCCGTCCTGCAGTCCGGACGAAACAGTTGGTGCCCGGGGCCGGGCTCGAACCGGCACGGCCGTCGCCGGCCGGGGGATTTTAAGTCCCCTGCGTCTACCTGTTTCGCCACCCGGGCGGGGTCGGTAACCGGTTCACGGGAATTGGAGGCGCGGGTCGGAATCGAACCGGCGTACGCGGAGTTGCAGTCCGCTGCATAACCACTCTGCTACCGCGCCGTGCAATCGACTTGCTGGTACCCCCGCAGCGGGCGTACCGGAAAGATTGGAGCGGGAAACCGGTCTCGAACCGGCGACCTCAACCTTGGCAAGGTTGCGCTCTACCAACTGAGCTATTCCCGCGTGCCGCGAAGGCCTGCGTATTCTAGTGCGTGAAGAAACCGTGTCAACCCGATGAATGCGGACGAATACCGTCAATTCGCCGGTCCGGCGCGATTGGCCGCCGCGCGGAGATCGGCCCACGCCGCGCGCAGGTACGCCGCCGCCGACCACAGCGTCAGCACGGCCGCTGCATAGAACAGCAGGAAGCCGCCTGCCAGCCACGCATCGTGCAGCCCCCGTTCTGCAGCGAGCAGCAGAATGATCGCTACCATCTGCACGAAGGTCTTGATCTTGCCGAGCCACGACACCGCCACGCTGGTGCGCTTGCCGATCTCGGCCATCCACTCGCGCAGCGCCGACACCAGGATCTCGCGCCCCACGACCACCAGCGCCGGCACCGTGAACCACGCGGTGTCGAGCCGGCCGACCAGCAGCACGATCGCGATAACCACCATCAGCTTGTCGGCGACCGGATCGAGGAAGGCGCCAAAGGAGGTCGACTGGTTGAGCCGCCGCGCGAGGTAGCCGTCGAGCCAGTCCGTCACCGCGGCGAGCACGAACACGCCGGCGGAAGCCAGATAGCTCCACGCATACGGCAGGTAGAACAGCACCACGAACACCGGGATCAGCGCGATGCGGAAGAAGGTCAGTGCGTTCGGAATGTTCATCGGCGCCTCGCACGAACTCGTAACGCGATTCTATTGGTTGTGGAAGGCGGCATAAACATCCTCGGCGATCCGCCGATCGATTCCCTGCACGCGCATCAACTCCTCGAGACTGGCTCGCTCGATGCCCTGGATACCCCCGAAATAGCGCAGCAGCTCGCGCCTCCGGCGCGGCCCCACGCCCGGAATCTGCTCGAGCGGCGAGGCGGTGCTCTTCTTTGCACGGCGTTTCTGCAGCGCACCGATCGCAAAGCGGTGCGCCTCGTCGCGCACGCGCTGGATCAGGTGCAGCGCACTCGAGTCCGGTGCCAGCACCCGTTCGCGCCGCTCACCGCCGACGATCAGCGTCTCCAGTCCCGGCCTGCGCGTGCTGCCCTTGGCGACCGCCACCACCGTGACGCCCTGGATCTGCAGTTCCTCCAGCACCGCCAGCGCCTCGGCGAGTTGCCCCTTGCCACCGTCGATCAGCAGCAGGTCCGGCAGGCGCGCCTCGCCGGCCTTGAGCCGCGTGTAGCGGCGCGTCAGCGCCTGGCGCATCGCGCCGTAGTCGTCGCCGGGCGTGATGCCCTCGATGTTGAAGCGCCGGTAATCGGATTTGAGCGGTCCGCTGGCGTCGAACACCACGCACGAGGCGACCGCGAGTTCGCCGCCGCTGTGGCTGATGTCGAAGCACTCGATGCGCTCCGGCACGCCGTCGAGCCCCAGCGCCTCCTGCAGTTCGCCGAGTTGCTCGTGCAGGCGCTGCCGGTTCGCGAGGTAGCCGCCCAGGTTCTGCTGCGCCGTCTGCGCCGCGAGCCGCACCCACTGGCTGCGTGAGCCGCGCACGCGCGCGCTCAGCGCGACCTTGCGGCCCGCGGCCGCGGACAGTGCCTCGGCGATCACCGTGGCGTCGGGCAGCTCGCCGGCGAGCAGGATCTCGCGCGGAATCTCGCGCTCGCCGCTCGCGGCCAGATAGAACTGTGGCACGAAGGCCGCGAGCACCTCGGCCGCCGTCTCCTCGAGACGGCAACGCGGAAAGTAACTGCGGCTGCCGAGGATCCGCCCGTCGCGCACGAACAGGACGTGCACGCAGGCGGCTCCGGGGCTGGCCGCGGCGGCGATCACGTCCGCCGTGCCCTCGCCGCTTTCGATGAACTGCTTCTCGCGTACCGCCTGCAGCGCGCGGATCTGGTCGCGCCGCATGGCCGCGCGCTCGAACTCGAGCGCGCCCGCGGCCCGCTCCATCGCGTCGGCCAGTTCCCCGGCCAGTTCGCTGCTGCGTCCCTCGAGGAACTGCGCGGTGTGGCGCACGGCCTGCGCGTACTCTTCCTCTCCGACCAGCCCGACGCAGGGCCCCGAGCAGCGTCCGATCTGGTACTGCAGGCACGGCCGCGAGCGATTGCGGAAGTAGCTGTCCTCGCACTGGCGCACGCGGAACACCTTCTGCAGCAGCGACAGGCTCTCGCGTACCGCCGTGGTGCCCGGAAACGGCCCGAAATAGCGCCCCGGCGCTCGCCGGGCGCCGCGATGGAACGCCAGACGCGGAAAGGGCTCACCCTCGGACAGGAAGATGTACGGGTACGACTTGTCGTCGCGCAGCAGGATGTTGAACGGCGGGTGCTGGCTCTTGATCAGGTTTTGTTCGAGCAGCAACGCCTCGGTCTCGCTGCCGGTCACGGTGACCTGGATCTCGGCGATGCGCGCCACCAGTGCCGCCGTTTTCCCCCCGGCGCCGCGGTCGTGGAAATAGCTGGCCACACGCTTGCGCAGATTGCGCGCCTTGCCGACGTAGAGCAGCGCGCCACCGGCGTCGTACATCTGGTACACGCCGGGCAGCTCGGTCAGCGTGCGCAGGAAGGCCGGCGCGTCGAAACCGCTCACTGCGGCCCCCCGGACGGATCGGGGTCGCGCACGCCGGCGATGCCGTGCGCTACCGCGAGCTTGGTGAGCTCGATGTCGCTGCCGACGCCCAGCTTCTCGAAGATGCGATAGCGGAACGAGTGCACGGTCTTCGGAGCAATGAACATCTCGCGCGCGACCTGCGCGGGCCGATGCCCGGCCAGCAGCAGCGTGCAGGCCTGCATCTCGCGCGCCGACAGCACGTCGAAGGGGTTGCGCGTGGGTTCCGCGATCGCGGGTGGCTGCCGGCCGCGCCGGTGCGCGCCCAGCGTACGGCGGATCGTCGCCGCGAGGTCGGGCACCTGCACGTTCTTGCCGACACACGCCGCGATATGGCTCTGTCCGAGGCGCTGCCACGGTTCGCTGTCCCACGCCGTGACCGCGATGATGCAGGTCTGCGGCTGCGTCATGCCGATGCGACGCGCGGCCTCGAGCCCGCCCATGCCCGGCATCCGCAGATCCATCAGCACCACGTCGGGTTGCACCTCGCGCGCGAGGCGGATCGCCTCCTCGCCGCTGGCGGCCTCGGCCACGACGCGCATGTCGGACAACTCGGTCAACGCGCTGACCACGCCGCGACGCAGCAGGTCATGATCGTCGACCACGAGCACGTCTATAAACCGGTTCGGTGGATCGTTCAGCACTCCAGTTCCCTCCTGCATCCTGTCCAGGGGACACCGCTGTACTGCCTGCCGGGTGGTTCCTGCCGTTACGGGGAGTGCGAGCATATACGACGCGAGGCGCCGTCCGCATGACCCATATGGATCATGCGGCGACACGAATTGCATCGAAACCGCGACTCAACCGTAGATCGCCGGCTCGATCCGCAGCTCCACGCCGAAACGCGCAGCGACCGCCGCGGCGATACGCCGCGCCAGCTCCAGCACCTCGGTGGCAGTCGCATCGCCATCGTTGACCAGCACCAGCGCCTGGCGTTCGTGCACGCGCGCGGCGCCTTCGCGCATCGCCTTGCCGCCCGCCTGCTCCACCAGCCACGCCGCTGCCAGCTTGACGCGCTCGCCGTCCGCCCAGTGCACCACGTCCGGATGGCGCGTGCGCAGGCTCTCGAAGCGTGCGCGCTCCAGCACCGGGTTGTGGAAGAAACTGCCGACGTTCGGCAGCCGCTGCGGATCCGGCAGGCGCTGGCGACGGATCGCGAGCACGGCCCGCAGGACCTCTGCGGGCGTCGGATCGGCAGCGCCGTCCAGCGCCGCGCGCAACGCCGGGTAGTCGGCCTGCACCGCGGCGTCGAGCGGCAGCCTGAACGTCACATCGGTGATCACCGTCCGCTCGGCGAGTTCGCCCTTGAAAATGCTGTGGCGGTAGGCGAAACAGCAATCGGCGCGCGTGAAGGTGCAGCGCTCACCGGTCGCGCGGTCGACGGCCCCTACCTCCTCGACGAAGGCCGCGAGCTCCACTCCGTAGGCGCCGATGTTCTGCACCGGCGCCGCGCCCACGGTGCCCGGGATCAGCGCCAGGTTCTCCAGGCCGTACCAGCCGCGCGCGTGGCAGGCGAGAACGAAATCGTGCCAGCACGTGCCGGCCGCCACCCGCAGCCGCACCACCGCGTCGCCGTGCTCCAGGACGTCCTCGCCCTGCATCCGCATCAGCAGCACGCAGCCCGGGATGCGCTCGCGCAGCACCACGTTGCTGCCGCCGCCGAGCACGCACACCGGCAACGCCCGCGAGCGGGCGAACGCAAGCGCCTCGGCGAGTTCCGCCGGCGTGCCGACGCTGGCGCACCACTCGGCGCGCGCGGGGAGGCGCAGCGTGTTGCAGTGCACGAGCGGTGCGTCGGCGGTGATCCGCATGCGTATCAGAGGCGGGTAGCGCGGATGTGCGCGAGCAGCGCGTCGGCAGCGTCCTCGATCAGGTCCAGCACCTGCTCGAAGCCTTCGTCGCCGCCGTAGTAGGGATCGGGGACCTCGAGCAGCCCGCTGCTCCCGTAGCCGAGCAGCAGCTGCGGTTCGGTGCCGTCGGGACCGGGACGCAGTCGTTGCAGATCGGCCAGGTTGCCACGATCCATGGCGAGCACGAAATCGAAACGACGGAAATCCTCCGGCACCACCTGGCGCGCCCGCAGCACCGACAGGTCGTAGCCGCGGCGCGCGGCGTGACGCTGCGCGCGCACATCCGGCGCCTGACCAATGTGCCAGTCACCGGTGCCCGCCGAGTCCACGTGCACGCGCCGGTGCAGGCCCAGCGCGCGCGCCTTGTGCGCGAACACCGCATCGGCGGTCGGCGAGCGGCAGATGTTACCGAGGCACACGAACAGCACCGCGACCGTCATGCCCCGCCCCCGAGCAGGCCTTCGACACGCGCCAGGTCCGCCGGCGTATCGACGCCGCCCGGAACCGCGACGCCGGCCTCGGCGACGTGGATCGCCTCGCCGTGCTCGAGCGCGCGCAACTGTTCCAGCGATTCGAAGGCCTCGAGCGTGCCGGTCGGCCAGCCCACGAAACGGTGCAGGAACGCGACGCGGTATGCGTAGATCCCTACGTGGCGGCGCGCCGGCAAGCCCGGCGGCAGTTCCTCGCGCGAACGCGCGAACGCATCGCGTGACCACGGGATCGGTGCGCGGCTGAAATACAGCGCGTGTCCGTCCTCGCCCACGACCACCTTGACCACGTTCGGATCGAAAAACTGCGCGGCGTCGGCCAGCGGCTCGCACAGCGTCGCGATCGCGCAGCGCGGGTGTAGCGCCAGGTTCGCCGCGACCTGGTCGATCACGGCCGGCGGGATCAGCGGCTCGTCGCCCTGCACGTTCACCACGATCTCCTCGTCGCCGAGGCCCAGCGAACGCACCGTCTCCTGCAGGCGGTCCGTTCCCGACGGATGCGAGGCGGCCGTCATGCAGACCTCGGCGCCGAAGGCGAGCGCGGCATCGCGGATGCGCGCATCGTCGGTGGCGATCACCACGCGGCGCGCGCCGCTTCGCGTGGCGCGCTCCCAGACGTGGCGCACCATCGGTCGCCCCGCGATCGCGAGCAGCGGCTTGCCGGGCAGGCGCGTGGACGCGAAACGCGCCGGGATGACGACGGTGAAACTCACGCGAGCAGCCTCGGAGGATGGGTGGCGATGCAACGCAGCACGGCCTCGCCGAGCGAATCGGGCAACTGCGCCTCGATGCCCAGCGCCAGCCAGTGGGGCGCGGCGAAGCGGCGACACTTTACTGCATCCTTTTCGGTCATCACAACGCGCAGCCGGTCACCGAACTGCAGCTCGCACTCGCGGAACCGGTGGTGATCGGCGAAGGGATGTTCGATCGGATCCAGACCGAGCGCGCGCAGCGTCGCGAAGAAGCGCTGCGGATTGCCGATGCCGGCGACCGCGTGCACACGCTCGCCGGCGGCCGGTGCGCCGGCACCGAGCAGCACATCGTCGCGCACCTGCCGCCACGCACCGGGCAGCAGCCGCATGCGCCCGTGCACCTCGAGCGCGCTCGGCGCCGTGGCGTCGCCGTTGGCCAGTACGTAGTCCACTTCGGCGAGGCGCGCCGGTGGCTCGCGCAGCGGCCCCAACGGCAGGCAATGACCGTTGCCCAGCCAGCGCGTGGAGTCCAGCACGCAGATTTCCATCGAACGTGCGAGGCGGTAATGCTGCAGTCCGTCGTCGGCGAGGATCACCTCCACCGGTGTCGCCGCGAGCAGCTCGCGCGCGGCCCGCGCGCGATCGCGTCCCACCCACACCGGGCCGTCCACCCGCGCGGCCAGCAGCGCGGCCTCGTCACCGCAATGCCGCACATCGGTGCCGGCGTGCACGCCGAGCGGACCACGCTCGCGGCCGCCGTAGCCGCGGCTCACCACCCCCACGCGCATGCCCCGGCGCGTGAGCAGCCGCGCCAGCGCGATCACCAGCGGCGTCTTGCCAGTGCCCCCGACGGCGAGGTTGCCGACCACGATCACCGGTACCGGCAGCGGCCGCGCGCTGCGCGCGGCGCCTTCGCGGCGCCGGCACGCGAGCGCGATGAACGCCGCCTCGAGCGGCTGCAGCAGCCGCGCGGCCGACGGCGGTGGTGCGTGCCAAAACGCGAGCAGCCGTCTCTCGAGCGCGGCGCGCAACGCTCAGCTCTCGAAGCTGCGGCTGTGGAGCTGCGCGTACCGCCCGCCGCGCGCCAGCAGCTCCGCGTGCGTGCCACGCTCGACGACCCGCCCGCTCTCGAGCACCAGGATCTGGTCGGCGCTCTCGATCGTCGACAACCGGTGCGCGATCACGATCGTGGTGCGACCGGCCATCAGCGCCTCGAGCGCGGCCTGCACGTGGCGCTCGGACTCGTTGTCGAGCGCGGCGGTCGCCTCGTCGAGGATCAGGATCGGTGCGTCCTTCAGCAGCGCACGCGCGATCGCGATGCGCTGGCGCTGGCCGCCGGAGAGCAGCATGCCGTCGTCACCGACCAGCGTGTCCAGGCCCTGCGGCAGGCGCTCGGTGAACTCCAGCACGTGCGCCGCGCGCGCCGCCGCCAGTATGGCCGTCTCGCTGCGCCCGGCCAGTTCACCATAGGCGATGTTGTTGCGGATCGTGTCGTTGAACAGCGTGACCTGCTGGCCGACCAGCGCGATCTGCGCGCGCAGGTTCGCCAACCGGTACGCGCGGATGTCCATGCCGTCGAGCAGGATCTCGCCGTGCCCGTAAGGATGGAAGCGCGTCAGCAACCCCACCAGCGTCGACTTGCCGCCGCCGGAACGCCCCACCAGCGCGAGCGTCTCGCCGGGGCGCACCGTGAACCCGACATCCGACAGCACCGGCTCCGCGTCGGGGGCGTACGCGAAGCGCAACCCGCGCACCGTGATCTCGCCGCGCGCGCGCTCCACGGTGAAGGTGCCCGCGTCGGGTTCAGGCTGCATGTCCAGCTGGCGGAAGATGTCCTCGGCCGCCGCCAGACCGCGCTGCACCGTGCTGCTGACCTCGCTCAGCTGGCGGATCGGCTTGGCGAGCATGCCGGCGGCGACCAGGAACGCGGTGAACTGCCCGCCGCTCAGCTGCCCCAGCACCGCGGGGTCCAGCGCCAGCCACACCAGCAGCGCCATCGCCAGTCCGACCAGCAACTGGATGGTGACCGGACCGAAGGCATCCGCCAGCGCGAGCTTCATCTGCTGACGGCGGTTGTAGTCGCTGGCCTGCCGGAAACGCCCGCGCTCGAAGTCCTTGCCGCCGAACATGCGCACCACGCGGTAGCCGCCGATCGCCTCCCCCGCCACGTGCGTGACGTTGCCCATCGCGCGCTGGATCCTGCGGCTGATGGTACGGAAACGCCGGCTCACCAGGTACACCACCAGCGCGATCAGCGGCGCCACCAGCACGAACACCAGCGACAGCCGCCAGTTCAGGTAGAAGATGTAGAACAGCAGCCCGATCACGAACGCGCCCTCGCGCAGGATCACGGTCACCGCCTTGGTCGCGGCGCCGGTGACCTGCTCGACGTTGAACGTGATCTTGGAGATCAGCACGCCCGCGGGGCTGGCGTCGAACCACGCGCCCGGCGCATCGAGCATATGCTCGAACAGTCCGGTGCGCAGCCGGTGCACGAGAATGCTCGCCGTGTACTGCAGACAGTAGTTGCCGAGCACGAAACCGATGCCGCGCAGCACCATCACCGCGATCATCGCCAGCGGGATCAGCACACGCGCGCGCGTGATGTCGATGCCCTGGCCGAACAGCGCGCCGACGCTGCGCGCCACGATCCCCGACTCGAGGTTCGCGGCGCCGCCCACCGCATCGACGATGAACTGCGTGAGGTCGGCGAGCAGCACCTGCGCGCCCGAGTACAGCGCGAAACCCGCCACGCTGGCGACGAACAGCGGCCAGTACGGCACCACGTACGCCAGCAGTCGCGCGTAGATCCGCAGGTCTCCCGGCCGCGCGCCACCCGTGCCCATCGTCGCCGGCGGCGGCCTCAGCCGCCGCCTTCCTCCGGCAGCCGGGTCGTGATGCGCAGACGCGAGAAACCGCTGCGGCCCGCGGCGTCCATCGCGCGCACCACGAGCTCGTGCGCCGCCGCGGCGTCGGCCGTGATCACCAGCGGGCGCTTCGCATCGCCGCCGCTGGCCTCGCCGAGCGCGGCCATGATCGTCTCGATGCGCGCGTTCACCAGCGCGCGCCCGTTCAGCGCCATCGCGCCCGAGGCGGCAACCACCAGTTCCAGTTCCTCGTCACGCGCCGGTTCCGGGGTGCCGCGGGCCTCCGGCAGCGTGAGCTGCAGGTGCGCCTCGCGAGTGAACGTGGTCGACACCATGAAGAAGATCAGCATCAGGAACACCACGTCGACCAGCGGCGTGATGTCGATGCCGGATTCGACGCGCGGCTTGCGGTGGAACTTCACGTGGCGGGCTTCTCGCGCAGGTCGACCGGACGTCCGCCGTGCACCGCATCGACCAGCTTGATCGCCTCCTGCTCCAGCCCGACCACGATGGTGTCGACACGGCGCAGGAAATGGCGGTGCAGGATCAGCGCCGGGATCGCGATGATCAGGCCGGCCGCGGTGGTGATCAGCGCCTTCGAGATACCTCCGGCGAGCAGCTCCGCGTTGCCGGTGCCGTGCAGCATCACGTCGGAGAAGACCTGGATCATGCCGAGCACGGTGCCCAGCAGCCCGAGCAGCGGCTCGATGGCGGCGATCGTGCCCAGCGTGTTCAGGTAGCGTTCGAGCTCGTGGATCACGTGGCCGGCGGCCTCCTCGATGCTCTCCTTCATGACGTCGCGGCCGGCGTGCGCGTTCGCCAGGCCCGCGGCGAGGATCGCGCCGAGCGGCGAGGACTCCTTCAGCGCGCGCAGCCGATCCGGGGACAGCTCGTTGCGGCGGATCAGCTGCCAGACTTCGGCCAGCGTGTTGGCGGGCACCACCTTGCGGTAGTCCAGCGTCCACCAGCGCTCGATGCCGATCGCCAGCGCCACGATCGAACCGAGCAGGATCGGCAGCATGACCCAGCCGCCAGCGACGATGATCTCGAGCAAGTGCCGCTCCTTACGCGCACCCGTGCGCGCACGCATTGTAGCGGCGTTTGCCGGGACTGTCGCAAAGGCCTTCCCGACCCCTGCGGGCCGGCGCAAAACCGGCGACACCGCCACGGGCTTTCGCGGCAGCGTCCGCAGCGCCCCCCCAATCCCGCGTGGCGGCAGCGCGCACGCTCGTCCATAATCCGCGTCCCCCAGCGAGGCGGCCCGTTTCCGATGTGGTTCAAGAATCTGCGTATCTACCGTCTGACCGACGCACTGCCTTGCCCGGCGGCCGAACTCGGCGAGCGCCTGCAGGCCGCGGCGTTCGTCCCGTGCGCGGGAATGGACACCCGCCGCACCGGCTGGGTGTCACCGATGGGGCCGGCTGCCACGCACCTCGTGCACAGCGTCACCGGCTTCCATCTGGTGTGCGCACGCACGCAGCAGAAGCTGCTGCCGCCGGCGGCGATCCGCGAGGTGCTCGACGAGAAGATCCTCGAGATCGAGAACGCCGAGGGCCGCAAGCTGCACAAGCGCGAGCGCGCGAACCTGAAGGACGAGGTCATACAGACGTTGTTGCCGCGCGCGCTGACGCGCTCGCAACTCACGTTCGCGTTCCTGGCGGAAGCACGCGGGCTGCTGCTGATCGATTCGCCGACCCCGGCGCGCGCCGAGGACCTGCTGAACCTGCTGCGCGACAGCCTGGGGCGCCTGCCCGTGCGTCCGCTGGTGCCGCAGCACAACCCGGTCGAGATCATGACGCGCTGGCTCGGCGGCACAAGGCTGCCCGCCGGCCTGCGGCTCGGGCAGCACTGCGACCTGCGCGATCCGCTGAACGCGGCGAACGTGGTGCGCTGCCGCCAGCAGGATCTGGCGACCCGCGAGGTGCGCGAACACCTCGACGCCGGCAAGCAGGTCGGCGCGCTCGGGCTGGACTGGAAGGAGCGTATCGGCTTCGTGCTGGCCGAGGATATGGCCGTGAAGGCGATCAAGTACCCCGAGATCGTGCGCAACGAATCCGGCATCGACCCGGAACTCGACGCCGCGGCGCGTTTCGACGCGGACTTCGCCTTGATGTCGCTGGAACTCGACCAGCTGGCCGCGACGCTGATCGGGATCTTCGGCGAGGAGACCCGCAACCCCTGAGTAGGTTCGGCCTGCGGCCGAACAAACGTCCGCGTAGGTTCGGCCTGCGGCCGAACAAATGTCCGGGCACAGCCCGGACCGCGATGCCCGCAGGCTCGGCCTGCGGCCGAACCGGGTGTCGCTGAAAGCAACGAGGCGTGCGGCGAAGCGGGAGGGGAAGGAATCAGGTAACGATACGGACGAAAACGACGACGGCTCCGGCGAGCGCGAACACGGACACCGCGAGCAGCAGCCACTCGGCGCCGTTGAAACGCTCGCTGCGCGCTAACTCCTGCCACCAGGCGGACTGGTCACGACGGCCGCTCATCGGTCTCCTGCTCATGCGGACTGCGGGAATCCGCAGCCTCGACGGACCGACTATATCACCGGCCCTCCGGACGTGGCCGGCGGGTCACCGTGAATAATGCCGGCGCTCAATAGCTGGTCGGCAGCTTGCCGTTGATGATGATGTTCTTGCCTTCGAAGGCGATGTATTCGCCGATCGCCAGGTCCTTCAGGATGCGCGCGACCATCTCGCGCGAGGCACCGACGCGGTCGGCGATGTCCTGCTGCGTCAGGCGCTCCTCGATGTAGAGCTTGTCCCCGCGCGGCTCGGCCAGCGTCATCAGCACCTTGGTCACGCGGCCGTAGACGTCCTGCAGCGCCAGGCTCTTCACGTTCTCGGTCAGCTTGCGCACGCGCCGCGTGAGGTTGCGGATCAGCGTCTGCGCGATGTTCGGGTGGCGGTCCATGATCGCGTGGAACTCGTCCTTGAACATGATCGTGAAGGTCGACTTCTCGAGCGTGCGCACGGATGCGGAACGGCGGTCGTCGTCGAGCAGCGCCAGTTCGCCGAAATAATCTCCCGGCCCCAGCGTGTTCATGATGTATTCCTTGCCGTTCTTGTCGCTGCAGTAGACCTTCACGCGACCGCTCTCGATCACGTACAGCGAATCGGCGAAGTCGTTCTCGTTGATCACGACCGTGTTGCGCGGGTAGTTGCGGGTCACGCAGGAACTCTCCAGCGCCGAGAGTTCGTCCTCCGACAGACCCGCGAAAATCTCCACTTGCGATAGCATCGACATGCGAGATTGCCCTCCGGCCGCACGCAGTTCCACAACGCCCCGTGAACGCGGGAACTATAGCACAAGGGCGTCGCGCACCGGCACGCCGGGCATGACTCCCGGCACCCGTTTTGCTAAGCTCGCGCGCTCAGGGACACCCCGGGACCACCACCGTGCTGATCGTCTACGGCATTGCCAGCTGCGACACCGTCGCCGCGGCGCGACGCTGGCTGCGCGAACACGGGATCGAACACGAGTTCCACGATCTGCGCCGCGAACACGTCGATGCGCGCACCATCGAGGGCTGGCTCGCGGCGTTCGGCCGCGAGCGGTTGGTCAACCGTGCGAGCGCCACCTGGCGCCTGCTCGACCAGGCGCAGCGGCGGCAGGTCGAATCAGGCAACCCGGTGCCCGTGCTGCTCGCCAACCCGACGCTGCTGAAGCGCCCGGTGCTGGTCGACGGCGCCGCCCTGAGCTGCGGATTCGACCCGGCGGAATACGAGCGCCTGTTCGTCCGCGGCTGACAACCCGTTGTTCCCGGAGACCCGACGCTCATGACAGAGTCGCTGTTCGCACTCGGACTCGGCACCGGCACGCGCGCCACGCGCGGCGGCTGGCTCGAGGTGTTCTATCCCGCTCCGCTGCGTGGGGTCGCACCGGCGATCGCCGCGACACTCGGCACGTACTGCGGCTACGCCGGCGGCAACGCCGTGCTGGAACCTCCGGCGAGCGCGCTGCGGGCACTGGCAGGCGCATTGAACGACGCAGGCGCCGCGGCGCAGGCCGAAATCGCCCGGGCGCTCTCGGCCAACGCCGCCGACGCCGTGATCACGGTGCTCGCCACCGACGCGGCGCCGGCCAGCGTGCCGGAGGCCTACCTGAAGCTGCACCTGCTGTCGCACCGGCTGTGCCGCCCCCACGAACAGAAGCTCGACGGGCTGTTCGCCGTGCTGCCGAACGTCGCCTGGACCAGCGAGGGCGCCATCGAACTCGCCGAACTGCCCCGGCGCCAGCTGGCGGCGCGCACCGCCGGCCGCACGCTGACGGTGCACGGCGTCGACAAGTTCCCGCGCATGAGCGACTACGTGGTCCCATCGGGCGTGCGCATCGCGGACGGCGCACGCGTGCGCCTCGGCGCCTACCTCGGCGAGGGCACCACCGTGATGCACGAGGGCTTCGTGAACTTCAACGCCGGCACCGAAGGACCGGGCATGGTCGAGGGCCGCATTTCGGCCGGCGTGTTCGTCGGCGCCGGCTCCGACCTCGGCGGCGGCTGCTCGACCATGGGTACCCTGTCGGGCGGCAACAAGACCGTGATCGCGGTGGGCCGCGAGTGCCTGATCGGCGCCAACGCCGGCATCGGCATCTCGCTCGGCGATCGCTGCACGATCGAGGCCGGACTCTTCATCACCGCCGGAGCGCGGGTCACCGTGATCGACGATACCGGCGCCACGGTCAGGACGGTGCGGGCGCGCGAGCTCAGCGGCGGCAGCGACATGCTGTTCCGGCGCAACTCGCTGAGCGGCGCGATCGAGTGCCTCAGCAACCGCGCCGCGATCGAGCTGAACGCCGCGCTGCACGCGAACGACTGAGCATGGACGCCGCCGCGTGGCCCTCGCCGACGCTCGCACTGGCCGCCGAGCTGATCGCGCGCGCCTCGATCACGCCCGACGACGCCGGCTGCCAGCAGCTGCTCGCGGCGCGCCTCGAGGCCTGCGGCTTCCGTTGCACGCGGTTGCGTTACGGCGAGGTCCAGAACCTCTGGGCCGAGTGCGGCAGCGGCGGCCCGCTGCTGGTGTTCGCCGGCCACACCGACGTGGTGCCGCCCGGCGACCGCGCGGCGTGGACGCATCCGCCGTTCGCCCCGCTGCTGCGCGAGGGCATGCTGTACGGTCGCGGCGCCGCCGACATGAAAGGCAGCCTCGCGGCGATGGTCACGGCCTGCGAGCGGCTGCTCGCAGGCGGCGCGCCCGCGGGTCGCATCGCGTTCCTGCTGACCAGCGACGAGGAAGGCCCGGCCGTCGACGGCACGCGGCGGGTGGTCGAATGGCTGCGCGAGCGCGGCGAACGCATCGACTGGTGCATCGTCGGCGAACCCTCGAGCAGCCGCAGTCCCGGTGACACGCTGCGCGTCGGGCGGCGCGGCTCGCTCGGCGCCGAACTCGTGGTGCGCGGCGTGCAGGGGCACGTGGCATATCCCGAGCGCGCGCGCAATCCGGTGCACCAGGCGCTGGCGGCGCTGGCGGAACTCGCCGCGACGCGCTGGGACGAAGGCAACGCGCATTTTCCGCCCACCTCGCTGCAGATCTCGGATATCCACGCCGGCAACGGCGCGACCAACGTGATCCCCGGTGAACTGCGCGTGCTGTTCAACCTGCGCTTCGGCACCGCCTCCGACGCCGACGCACTGATGCGCCGCATCGGGGAGCTCTTCACGCGCCACGCACTCGAGCACGAGCTCGTCTGGCACCGCCACGGCGAACCGTTCCTCACCGCCGGCGGCGAACTGCTCACGGCCGCGACCGAGGCGATCGTCGCCAGCGGCGCGCCACCCCCGGAACTCTCCACCGGCGGCGGCACCTCGGACGGACGCTTCATCGCACCACTGGGCTGCCAGGTGATCGAACTCGGCCCCTGCAACGCGACCATCCACAAGGTGGACGAATGCGTGGGCGCCGCCGAACTCGACGCGCTGAGCGCACTCTACGAGGCGATCATGCGCCGTCTGGGCCTGGGCGGTAACTCCTGAGCGCGTAGACGTCGAAACGCGTGCTGCGGCCCTCGATCGCGTGCGTGGGCCGCGGTCCGGGCAGTGGCGGCGCGCGCCGCGGGCGCTTGACGACCACCCGGTGGCGCGCCAGTGCGAGCGCCGCCGCGAGCAGCTCGCCGGCATCGGCGTCATCGCCCACCAGCCCGTGGAACAGCCGCATCTGCTTGCGTACCGCCGCGCTGCCCTCGCGCTCGGGGAACATCGGGTCGAGCAGCACCGCGTCCGGCACCGCAGCGCTCCAGCCGCGCAGCAGCGCGCGCGCATCGCCGGCGAGCAGGCGCAGCCGCCCGGCCAACGCCCGCACCCGTGCATCCCCGCTCGCCGCCGCACGCGCGAGGGCGTCGGCCAGCAGCAGGCACACCACCGGCTGGCGCTCGATCATCGTGACCTCGCATCCCAGCGCCGCCAGCACCGCACTGTCGCGCCCCCAGCCGGCGGTGGCATCGACCACGACGAGTCCGCGTCGCGCGCCCACGCCGAGCGCGCGCGCGAGGTCCTCGCTGCGCGCTCCGGCGTGGCGCAGACGGTGCAGCAGCGCGGGATCGGCGAAATCGGCACGTACCGGCGTGAGGCGGCTCGCGCCGCCCTGCGCGAGTGCGAGACCTTCGCCGCCGACCAGCAGCACCGGCCGCTGCTGCACCACACGTGCGCGCCAGTCGCCGCCGCCAGCTGGCAGCAACTCGCAGCCCAGTTCGCGCGCGAGCGCCACTGCCCGCTCTGCGGCGGCCTCGTCGAGTGCCACCACGACCGGCGTCGACTGCCCGGGCAGCGCGGGATCGCTCATCGATGCAACCGCTGCGACCGGGACAGCGCCTCTTCCGCTGTAGTACGCTTGCCGTCGATCATTCCGCTGTTCCGAAGGCCGTTCCGTGACGCTGCAACCCACCGCCTCCCGCCTCGCCGGCACAGTCGCCGGACTCGCGCTCGCACTCGCCGGCTGCGCGGGTTACGAGTACAAGCTGAACGAGCGTACGGTGTTCGAGGGACCGCGCCCGTTCACCGATTACGCGATCGCCGACGAGGCACTGCGCGAGTGCGTGGCCCAAGCGATCGCGGACCAGCGTATCACGCGTGCCGACGCGCTCGAGGATCTCAACTGCGCGCACGCCGGGATCGGCAGCGTGGCAGGACTGGAGGAGTTCACCGGGTTGCGCCGCGTGCGGCTCGACGACAACGCACTCGCCGACCTCGCCCCGCTGCACGGATTGCGCGCGCTGGAACTGCTGCAGGTGCGCGGCAACCGCCTGCGCAGCCTCGATACCGCGCTCTGCCGGGGTACCCCGAAGAAGATCGCACTCGCGCGCAACGAGCAGCTCGACTGCGCCACGGTCGACCGGCTGCGCGCCTGCGGCGCGACGATCGTGGACCTGCCCGCGCACTGTACTGCCGGCGCGCGCTGAGGCGCGCCGCGGCGCGTTCAGTCGCAGTTCTCGCGCAGGAAGGCTTCCGAGTCCGCGATCATGCCTTCGCGCTCCTCGTCGGCATAGCGCTGGTAGCTGCCGTCCTCGCGCTCGTAGACCGCCGCCGGGCGGGCGCGCAGCCGTTCGACGATCGCGCGTGCGTTGGCGCACTGCACGCGCATCTGTTCGGCATGCTCGCGCAGCGCCGCGGCGTTCTTCGCCGTGCCCCCGGCATCGGGCTGCGACGCCGGTGAGGCCGCTGCGGTGCCGGAACGCGCGGGAGCGGGAGCGGGCGCGGCCGACGGTTCGCGCCGCAGTTGCATGCGAGTGGCCTCGTGGCCCGGCGGCGGCTGCGCCGAATAGTGCACGTTGCCATCGGCGTCGACCCAGCGATACGCCTCGCCCGCCCACGCCGGCGCCGTTGCCAGCCATGCCGCCCACACCAGCCTGCGCCACGCCACCCCAGCCATCGCACCGACTCCTGCTCAGCCCGTTGCCTCATTAAAGACCAAAAGCGCGGCGTCCGCCGCCGCCGGCGAGGCATCCAGCAGCCGGCTGCGCAGCCACGCGCCGCCGTCGGGCGTGTTCAGCACCACCCCGAGTCCGCCCGGACTCGCGAAACGCAGGCAGCGCACGGCACCGTCGAAGGCATCGGGCGGTGCACGCCGCAGCGCTCCCAGCGCCTCGAGCACGTGCCCGGCGTCGAAATCGAAGCAACGCTCGAACTCCCGCGCTTCGCCGTGGCGCGGGCAGAGCGCCGCGTCCAGCGCGAGCAGCCGTGCGACGCACTCGCACTCCCGCACGTCGAGTCGCGGCGCGATGAAGCCGAGCACCGTCTCGCGCACCACCGCGTGCGCGCGCGCGTGGTCCGCGAGCAGCGCCACGTAGATACTGGCGCGCTGCTCGTAGACCTGCATGCGGTCGGCCGGATCCAGCCCCGGCAGCGCGTCCCGGAACGCGAGCAGCAAGGCATCGAGCACCGCGCGCAGCAGGCGGCCGACGGGCACCTCGCCGCCCAGCGCGAGTTCGCGCGCAGTGCAGGCGATGACCTGCCCGCTCAGCAGCAGCGTGTGCGCGGCGATCAGGAAATAGCCCTCCTCGCCCTCGGCGCGATCGAAGGTGTGGCAACCGACCACGTATTCCCCGCGGGCCTTGCCGTAGCCGGCAACCGGCAGCGTCTCGATGCGGTACTCGGCGCGCCGCGCGTGGAACTCGGTGCCCGGCAACAGCGTATAGCCGAAGATGTTGATATGCGGGAACTTGCCGAGCAGCAGGTCGAGGTTGCGCTCGAAGCTCGCCAGATCGTCGCCCGGCAACCCCCAGATCAGTTCGGCCGAGACCGGGATGCCGGCCTCGGCCATGCGTTGCGCGATCGGCTCGTACTCGTTGGCCGCCATGTTCTGGCGATGGCACAACTCGAGCGCGCGTGGCGTCAGCGTCTGCAACGCCAGCTGGTAGAACGGCAGCAGGCCGTGGCGGTGCAGCAGCAGCACGATTTCCTGCACGCGCGGGCTGTGCTTCTTCGACCACGAGGTCGCGAAGGTGCGCGGCAACCCGTAGCGCTGCTTCAGCTCGCAGATCAGGCGGGTCTTCTCCAGATCGTCGCGCAAGGCGCCGAAGTTCGAATCGGCGAGCCAGATGTTCGGGATGCCGGCCCGCACGATGCGCTCCCAGTCGCGGCGCAGGCGCTCGAGCGGAAAGCCGAGCATCTTCGTGCCGATGGCGCCGGTGCCCCATTCGCAGAACGCGCAGCGATACGGGCAGCCGCGCGTGGTCTCGTAGGTCACGGCATCGTAGAGCGCTTGCCCGTCGGCACCGACCAGCTCGATCACGTCGAACGGCGAGGGAATACGCGCCAGGTCCTGCTGGCGCTCGCGCGGCGGCGTGCGCCGCACCGAGCCGTCCGCGCCGAGCCATGCGATGCCGGGGACGCGCGCCCACCCGGCACGCGGCGCATCGAGCAGTTCCTGGAACGTCGCCTCGCCCTCGCCGAGCACGATCACATCGATGGGATCGATGCCGAGGTAGTCCTCGGCCTGCTGCACGTGCGGCCCGCCGCCGACGATCGCCACCTCCGGTGCGGCGGCGTGCAGCGCACGCACGAGTTCGAGGAATTCGGCGGCGTTCCAGGTGTAGAAACCGATGCCGACCACCGGCTCGAGGCCGCCGGCCAGCGCCGCGCGGGCCGCGGCGGCGAACGCCTGCAGCTGCTCCGCGATCCAGCGCCCGACGTCGGCGCGATCACGGAAGTGGATCTGCCGGAAATCGATCGCCTCCGGCGCCGCTCCCCATGCGCGGTACCACGCGATCAGGCCACCGGTCGCGGTCGGGGCGGCGTGGAACTGCTCGGAATCGAGGCTGAACAGCCAGACCGGACGCCGGATGCCGCCGCCATGGGCGACATCCGCAACGCGCACCGCGTTCACGACCGGGGCGTCGACCTGCCTCAGGCGCCGCGCCCCAGCACCGCGTGCACCGCGGCCGCCAGCGCGTCGATGTTGGCGGGCGTGACGCCGGCCAGGTTGATCCGCGTCGATTCCATCATGTAGACGGCGTACTCCTCGCGCAGCCGCTGCACCTGATCGGGCGTGATACCGAAGTAGGAAAACATGCCCTTCTGACGACGGATGAAATCGAAGTCGATCCCGGCCGCATTGCCCGCCAGTCGCTCGGCGAGCAGCACGCGCATCGCGTTGATGCGCCCGCGCACGTCGGCGAGTTCCTCCAGCCAGTCGCTGCGCAGCGTCGCATCGCCGAGGATGTGCGCGACCACCGCCGCGCCGTGCGCGGGCGGCATCGACCAGATCTGGCGCGCGGCCGCCATCGCCTGCGTCTGCACCGCCTCGGCCTGTGCGGCGGTGGCGGTGAGGAAATACACGGCGCCCACCCGCTCGCGATACAGCCCGAAGTTCTTCGAGCACGAGGTGGCGATCACCGCCTCGGGCACGGCCGCGAGCAGGTGGCGGACGCCCGCAACGTCCTCGTCGACGCCGTCGGCGAGGCCCTGGTAGGCGATGTCGACGTACGGCGTGAAACCGTTCGCGAGCGCCAGCGCGGTGACCTCGCGCCACTGGTCCAGCGAGAGATCGGCGCCGGTCGGGTTGTGGCAGCAGCCGTGCAGCAGCACCACGTCGCCCGCGCCCACCTCGGCCAGCGCACCCATCATGGCGTCGAAATCAACGCCGTGCGTGCGCGGGTCGTAGTACGGGTACTCGGCCAGCCGCAGCCCGCTGCCGCCGATCAGCGGCACGTGATTCGCCCAGGTCGGGGCGCTGACCCACACCGTCGCCTCGGGACGCGCGCGCCGGATCACCTCGGCACCGATGCGCAGCGCCCCGCAGCCTCCCGTCGTCTGCAGCCCGCGCACGCGCCCTTCGGCGCTCACGCGGTCGTCGGTGCCGAGCAGCAGACCGAGCAGCCGCTCGTTGAACGACGGATCGCCGGCGATGCCGAGGTAAGTCTTGCTCGTCTCGGTCACCAGCAGGTGACGCTCGGCATCGTTGACCGCGCGCATGATCGGCGTGCGGCCGAGTTCGTCCTGGTAGACCCCGACGCCGAGATCGATCTTGTGCGGGCGCGGATCCGCGCGGTACGCGGCGAGCATGCCGAGGATCGGGTCGGCCTCGAGGCGGGGCAACTGCTGGAACATGGGGTCTCCGGGGAATCGGTGGTCGCACGGGCGAGCGGCGATTGTGACGTTCCAGCGCGCGCGCGTCGAGGGCGCCCAAGCTGCTGTATCACCGACACTCCCGCGCCAACCACCTCTCCTTGCCGGTTACTGACGTGCAATGGGTCCGGGTTCGGGTTCGGGTTCGGGTTCGCGGCCCGTCGGGAAGGAAGGGCAGCCACCCTCCCTTCCCGGATTGCCAACCTAGAACTGGTAGCTCACTTTCGCGTAATAGAATCCCCCGTTGACACCAGCCGGAGCCGTGGTCGGATATTTGGATCCCAGAATGAAATCCCAGGGATTGCGCTCCGGGTCGCTGTCGAAGACGTTCTGGGCGCCGAGCACGACTTCCATGTTCTCGGTAACCCTGAAACCGGACTCCACATCGACCGTGATCTGCCTGCCCGCATCGATCGGAAGACCCGCGCTGTTGACATGCAACTCGGTGAAGGGTCCGTAATAATTGACGCGCACCAGTGCTCGCCAGAAGTCGGCTTCGTGGGTGAACGCGACATTCCCCCGGACCTCCGGATTATTTTCCTCCAACTGGGTAACCCTTCCCGCGCTCAGCAGTTCGTTCGGATCGTTGGGATCGTAGGAGGTCACCTTGGTATCGGTCCAGTTGGCGGTCAGGCTCAGGTTGCTGACTCCGGACCATAGTTCCAGCGGAATCGAGACCACCAGATCGACCCCCTCGGTTTCCGAATCGAAATCATTGGTCAGGAAACTGAAGGTCCCCAACCCGGCCGCCGCCTGATACCCCTCGGCGACCAAGGCGTCACGGGTGGCATCATCCAGTGCGATGCTGCCGGAATCGGTAAATCGATCCTGCATTTCGATGAAGTAATAATCGAGAGTGATCTTGGCGAAGTCGCCCTCATAGACGAAACCAAAAGTAAAGCTTTCGGAGGTTTCGGGTTTCAGCTGCTTGCCGCCGAAGAGTGCCGCGACCTGACTGGTCGGAGGAACAACGCCGGACTCCACCAAGCTCCCCTCGGGCGTCAACTCGGTCGTCAAGGCGCTGTTGTTCTGCTGCCCGGGCGTGGGTGCGTGAAAACCGGTCGAGAAGGTCGAACGGACGCCCAATTCATCCGTGACTCGATAAAGACCGGCGATCTTGTAAGTCGTCTCGGACCCGAAATCACTGAAGTCCTCGTAGCGTACTGCCGTCCCCAGCACCAATGCCTCGGTCACATCGGCTTCCAGGTCCAGATAGAGAGAGGTATTCTTCCGCGAAAACACACCGGCCACCTGGGGAGAATACCCCGGGTAGGCTTCGGCGCCGATCAGGAATCCCTGCCCGGCCAATGGCCCTGCCTGAAAGGATTCCGGGGACCCGGTCTTGATTTCGAATTCCTCGTCGTGCCACTCGAAACCACCCGCCACGTTCAGTGGTGAATGGAATATGCCGACGTCGAACTCCTTGCTCAGGTCGATATTGAAGATCTTCTCGAACTGGATCTTGTCGCCGACATCAGGAAAGGTAGTGGGCGACAACGCCCCCATGCTCGGATTGACCACGTTGTCCAGGAAGAAGGACATACGGCTGCGGCCACTTCCCAAACTGACGTCGTAATCGACATCCCCACTCGTAGTCCCGCGGACACCGACGGTTCCCGAGATGTCGGCGACATCGACGCCGAAAGTCGGCGTGTATCCGCCAGGGAACATCTCCTGGAAGTTGAAACACTCGGCAGACGCAGTCGCCGCGGCAAGGGCCTCGCGGTGGCCGGGCGAACCGACGGCGATCATGGGGCAGTCGTCGATTCCGTTGCTGGGGTCCATGTCCCCGATCAGGTAATTGTTGTCGGCATCGGTGAATACACCGAAGCGATCGACCGGGTTCCGGTAGAAGAAATCGAGCGCTACCTTCCGCTTGGAGAAGTTGCCGAATGCATACAGTTCCCGATCCGGCCCGGCATCCACGCTCAGGTTCACGAATGTCTTGAGATCGTCGTCAATATCGGCGGTGCCAAAGCGCGTCGCGGGGTCCGGAACGCGGTCGTACCCTTGCGCCTGCAGCGACGCAGCGTCAGCGCGCTGCACGCCGCGGTCGGTCATATCGCTCTCACGATACTCCCCGCTGAACCGGACGAATCCGTCGCCATCACCCAGTGGCATGCCCCAGGTGCCAGCGACCTGGTACGTGTCCCCGTCACCCTCATAGGTACTTCCCAGCTTGGCCTCGACGCGCCCCCCGTCCGGGTCGTCATTGAGGATGAAGTTGATCACACCCGCCACGGCGTCGGCTCCATACTGGGCCGCGGCGCCGTCGCGCAGGACCTGCACTTCCTTCAGAGCGATGGTCGGTATGGATGAGATGTCCGGCCCCTGCGACCCGTCGGTGATGCCTCCGGAAAACGCAGGAATATCGGCGCCGCGATGGCGACGCTTCCCATTGACCAGTATCAGCGTGTGATCGGGCGACAGGCCTCGCAAGGTGGCGGGCCTCATTGCGGTGGACGTACCGCTGATTGTGTGGTCGTTCACGTTGAGGGACGGCACCGTGTTGCGCAACAGATCCGTCATGTCCGGACTGCCCTGCCGCGCCAGCTGATCCGCCCCGATGAAGTCCACTGGCGCCGGCACATCCACGGCGGAACCGGTCTTGCGGCGCGAACCCGTCACCATCACCTCTTCGATTTCGGCCCCCTTGTCGTCGGTCACCGTCGGTTGTTGTTGCGCCTGGATCGGCAGCGCGGTGAGCGACAACCCGGCCACCGCCAGGAACAGCAACTTGTGCCTGAAGCCCTCGAAACGGTGGTTCGGACGACCGAGAACGCACCTTTTATCGTTGACGCTCCGCATGCTCATTATCCCTCTTGTTACATTTGTGTTGTGTCGCACCGGATCGAATGCCAGACCCTCCAGAAGCCCGGGAACGATCGTGCTGAATGTATACAGTATTCACACACCAGGGTCAAGCCTTTTGCACAACTCGTTTCCGGGCCTGAAGTCTCATCGTAATACGATGTTTTATAAGTATTTTATTTGCTGCAGCCAGCATGAGATCACGGCGCTCGCAGGGCTTCCTTCTCCTTGCGCCGGGATCTGGTCTCCCGGTGACAAAGTCTGTTTCAGGTCGTTGCGGACGGCGACCACTGCGTCGCGAATGCCAGTCATGGCGAGCAGAATCGACGCTGCCCGCACCCAATTGATGCCTGTAACAGGCTGTTTTATATGCGCATTGCGTCGCGGCGTTGCCGATGTCGGCGGAGCAGGCAACCATCGTCGAGCCAGCCCGGATTGCTTCGCGTAATCCCGCCCGTGTCAAACGAAAAATCTTGACATTGCACAAAAATGTATGCTGTATACATGTTGGCGACGGAATTTCGCTGCGGGGGTTGTTCCGCGTGCGGGCTACCCGTCCGTGTGCGCCACCCGCGACCGGGCGAAGCGCTGCCGTCACGCTAACAACAAGTAATGGAAATCGAACCATGCCGACGCCCGAACTGACACTCTCCCACTGGGTATTCCTGGCGGTCGTGGTGCTGATCTTCGTCACCATCGGTTTTCGCAGGGGCGTCATCATCCCGTCCATCGCGGGGATCATCGTCCTTGGTCTGCTGTCGGACCATGCCGATCCCGGCGCACTGAACCGGGTCATATTCGCGGCCCAGGTCGTGTTCAGGGCGCTGTTGAACGCGGGAACCGAACTGTTCCCGATCATGCTGGTCATCGCCACGATGGTTGCGATGCTGAACTCGCTGAAAGCCATAGGCGCGGACCAGTTGATGATCGCACCGCTGCAGAAGTTCATGGTCGGGCCGCGGTCGGCGTTCCTCGTGCTGGCGATCGCGATGTACCTCGCCGCGGCGTTCTTCTGGCCCACGCCGGCGGTCGCGCTGGTTGGTACCGTGCTGATCCCGGTAGCGCTGCGGGTAGGACTGCCGGCGGTCGCAGCCGCCGTCGCAGTCAACCTGTCGGGGCACGGCATGGCGCTCTCCGCGGACCCCGTCATTCAGGGGGCGACGCGCCTGACCTCGGAAGCAGCCCAGATCGATACGAACGATCTGCTGCCCTATACGATCCTGTTCTCCGCCGTCTGCGGGCTGGTCGCGTTCGCGATCGCGGGCTTCGGCATCCGGCGAGACATGCGTTCGGGCAAATTGCAGGCGGCGGTGATCGAAGCGACCGCGACTCCGGTCACCGCCGATCCGCAACACGGCACCACCTCGGGCGCGCGGGCGCTGGCCATCGTGGTGCCGATCCTGCTGATCGGGATCGTCTCCCTGATGGTCTATCGCGCCATTTTCAGCCCCGCCACCGCGATCCGCGGCGGCGACGCCACGGCGCTGCTCGGCGGGACTGCCGCGCTGCTGCTGATCGCTTCCACGCTCACCGCGCGCGGTATCGGTGCCCTCGACGAGATCACGACGCACATCCGCGAGGGCTTCTACTTCGCGATCAGGATCTTCGCCCCCATGATCCCGATCGCGGGTTTCTTCTTTCTCGGCAACCCCGAGCATGCGGAGATCGTCATGGGCGAGGGAACACCGGGATTCCTGTTCGATGTCGGCAGCTACGTCGGCGCCCACCTCGACGGCAACGTGCTGATGATGGCTTTCGGCATGAGCGCCGTCGCGCTGCTGGCGGGAGTCGACGGCTCCGGCTTCTCGGGGCTGCCGCTGATCGGCTCGCTGGCCGGCGCACTCGCGGCGGCGGGCAACGTTGACCCGGTGGTGCTGGCGGCGTTGGGGCAGGTGGTGACGATTTTCACCGGCGGCGGCACGCTGGTCGCCTGGGCTTTCGGTCTGGCCGCCGATGCAGGTATAGCGGGTATCACGCCCGCGGAGCTGGTCAGGCGCAATTTCGTGCCCGTGCTGGCTGGCATGGTGACGATCACCGTGCTGGCCTCCTTCATGATGCGCTGACCAGTGCCACGGGGTCGCCACGTGACACATCGCCCGGCCGCTGGCCGCCGGACCACGACACGGCCCCGGCGATGATCGAGGGTCTGATCACCGAACTCCATACGACGCTGGCGATGGTCAGCTGGCAGGGGCTGCTGCTGGGAACGCTGGCCGTGTTCGCCGGGGCGCTCATCCAGGGTGCCACCGGGATCGGTTTCGGCATGATCGCCGCACCGGTGCTGATGATGATCGATCCGCTGTTCGTTCCCGGCACGCCGCTGGCTCTTTCGGTACTGGTGTCGCTGCTGATCTCGGTGCGCGAATGGCGTTCGATCGACTGGCCCGGCATTTCGACCGCTCTGGCAGGGCGTGTGTTCGGCACCGTGCTGGCCGGCGCCACGATCGCCGCGATCCCGGGCAGCGTGTTCAGCCTGGTGTTCGGCGTGATGATCATCGCCGCCGTGCTGTTGAGCACCACCGGTTGGCGTGCAGGCCTGTCGACCAGGAGTCTGGTGCTCGCCGGCGCCGCTTCCGGTTACATGGGAACGCTCACGTCGATCGGTGCACCACCGATGGCACTGGTCTACCAGCACCAGGCGGGGCCGGTGATCCGGGCGAGTCTCGCGATGTTCTTCAGCCTGGGTGCGGCGATCTCGATCGTGGCGCTGGCGAGCGTGGGCAGCTTCACGATGAAACAGTTCCTGATCAGCCTCGCCCTGCTGCCCGCGCTGATCCTGGGATTCAAGGCCTCGGGCTGGATGGTGCCGAAGGTCCAGGACCGGCTGGTACGCCGATCCGTGCTGGCGCTGTGTGTCGTGATGGCGCTGATCCTCGTGTGGCGGTCCGCCGCGCAGATCATGCGCGGCGTCTAGCCTGGCCCTGACCGTGCATGCACCCGCCTCCCGATGCGGCAACAGGAGTGGACGGTTCGATGTCATCGCCGGTGATACTCGTGACGGGAGCGGTCAGCGGCATCGGGGCAGCGATCGCTCGCCACATGGCACGACCGGGAACCAGTCTGCCGCTGCACAGACGCGGCGCCGGGATCGGCGACCGCCTCGGTCGAGTTCCTGCTGTCACCCGGAGCACGGCAAACCACCGGACAGACGCTGCATATCGGTGGAGGATTGACGATGATGGGTCCGTGACGAGGCACGATTCGGCGCAGCGAGTGCACTCGCGACACGCATTTCGTGATTGCCAAGGCCGTATTGTATACAATATACTTATTTGCGCGGGTGCCTCAACTGATGCACTAATCCGGAAACCCGCTCACCGCAGGCTCACCACACGGGGCGAAACCAGATGCAGCTTTCAACCATCCTGGCCGAGATCGGACTCGACGAAGCCACACTACGCTACGGGACGCTTGCCGTGCGCAGCCCGATCGACGGAGCGCTCATCGGCAATGTGCGCACCCACAGTGCGGCCGAGGTCGACGGCGCGATCCACTCCGCGCAGCAGGCCTTCGACGCGTGGAAGCTGGTGCCCGCCCCCCGGCGCGGCGAACTCGTGCGCGTGTTCGCCGACATCCTGCGCGAACACAAGGAGGCGCTGGGTGCGCTCGTGACGCTCGAGTGCGGCAAGATCCGCCAGGAAGGCCTCGGCGAAGTGCAGGAAATGATCGACATCTGCGACTTCGCGGTCGGCCTGTCACGCCAGCTCTACGGCCTGACCATCGTCTCGGAGCGGCCCGGCCACCGCATGGCCGAGACGTGGCATCCGATCGGGCCGGTGGGAATCATTTCCGCGTTCAATTTCCCGGTCGCCGTCTGGTGCTGGAACATGGCGCTCGCGGTGGTGTGCGGCAACAGCGTGGTCTGGAAGCCTTCGGAAAAGACCCCGGTCACGGCGCTCGCCTGCCAGAAGCTGTTCGCCGACGCGGTCGCGCAGGTCGGCACGGTGCCCCCGGGGTTGTCGCAACTGCTGATCGGCCACGCGGACGTGGGAGCGCAGATCGCGGCCGACCGCAGGATTCCGGTCGTCAGCGCCACCGGCAGCACCGCGATGGGCCGCCGTGTGGGACCCGTCGTCGCGGAACGCTTCGGCCGGGCCATCCTGGAACTCGGAGGCAACAACGCCATCGTCGTCTGTCCGTCGGCGGATCTGGACATGGCGGTGCGCGCCATCCTGTTCGGCGCAGTAGGCACGGCAGGACAGCGCTGCACCACGACGCGCCGGCTGCTGGTGCACGAGGATGTCTACGCCAGCCTGGTGCCCGCGCTGAAGAAGGCCTACGGCTCCGTGCGCATCGGCAACCCTATGGACCCCGGCACGCTGGTCGGCCCGCTGATCGACAAGGCCGCGTTCGACAACATGCAGGCCGCGCTGGGCAGCGCCGGCGGCCAGGTGACCGGCGGCAGCCGGGTGCTCGCGAGCGAGTTTCCGCATGCCTGGTACGTGCAGCCGGCACTGGTCGAGATGCCGGAGGCGGCTCGGACCGTACAGCACGAGACCTTCGCACCGATCCTCTACGTCTATCGCTACCGCTCGCTGGACGACGCCATCCGCCTGCACAACGACGTACCCCAGGGCCTGTCGTCGGCGATCTTCACCAACGATCTGCGCGAGGCGGAGCGGTTCCTCTCGGTCGCGGGCAGCGACTGCGGGATCGCCAACGTGAACATCGGCACCAGCGGCGCCGAGATCGGCGGGGCCTTCGGTGGCGAAAAGGAAACCGGCGGCGGACGCGAATCGGGCTCCGATGCGTGGAAGGGCTACATGCGGCGCAGCACATCGACCGTCAACTATTCGACCGAACTGCCACTCGCACAAGGCATCAGTTTCGATCTGTAAGCGATCCTCCCATCGAGAGAGCAGCCATGGAAAAACCCGGGAGCACGGCAGGGTTCTACGAAAACCTCGAGGTACTGCGGGCCAGCTTCGCAGGGCGCAAACCGGAGCTCGAGGCCACGCTCCGGGACCCCGCGATCGGTCTCGAGGGGCACGTGGTCGTGTGGAACACGGGCATCTCACTGCATGGGCCGCTGCCGGGCTGCGGCAAGGGCGGCACCCGGATCCGCGAAGGCCTCACGCTCGACGAGGTGAGGATGCTGGCACGCAAGATGTCGGTGAAGAACGCCGCCGCGGGCCTGCCGCTCGGTGGCGCCAAGTCCGGAATCAATGCGGATCCGCGCGCTCCGGATTTCGAACGCAAGTACCGTCGGTTCGTCGAATTGTGTCGCCCGCTGCTGCACGAGAACGGTGGTCCGTTCGGCGGTTTCGGCTTCGATATCGGAGCGGCCCCCATCCACGCGACCTGGTGTTGCGAGACGCTGGGATCGCTGCGTTCGTTCACCGGCAAGCCGGTCGAACTCGGCGGCACCGATTACGACAAGGAGGGAATCGCGGGCCTGGGAGTCGCCGAGGCGGCCGCCTCGCTGCTCGAGTTGCACGGCGAGGATGGCGCCGGCATCCGCTTTGCAGTCCACGGGGCCGGGGCGATGGGCGCCGCCGTGATCCGCTACTTCGCGGCCACCGGCCCGCGGCTTGGTGCGCTCGGCGACCCCAAGTACGGCGGGACGTGGCGCTTCGAGCGACCGCTCTCCGCGCCGCTCGCCGAAGCGCTCGCCACCCAGGACAGCGACCGCGTGATGCGTCTGCTGCCGGTGGAAGGCACGCTGGTTTCGCAGGATCCGAACGAAGTGCTGTTCGAGACTGCGGACGTGCTGTTTCCCTGCGCACTGCATGGCGTGATCCGGGAGGACAATGCGTCCCGGGTGGATGCGAGGTACATCGTCGAGGGGGCGAACAACCCGTGCGACTTTGCCGCCTACCCGCTGCTGCACGCGCGGAACATCCAGCTGATCCCGGACTTCATCGCGAACTCGGGGGGCATCATCGCGGCATACATCGAACTCACGTCGGACATAGGACCGGAAGAGAATGCGCGCACCAGGAGGAAGGTCGAATTGGCAAAATCGACGACGCGCACCAAAATGAGAGAGAATGTCGCCCGCATCGAGCGATGTGCCGTAACCTTCGACGTACCGTTCCGGGATGCCGCGCTCTACGTCGCGTTGCACAAGATCCTGTATCCGGAGGAGGATTGAACCGGGATGCGGTTCGGTGCGGGGCCTCGCCCGATGAGGCCGGCACGGCAAGGAATCGCACGGGATACCGGTACGACGGACTGCATGCGGTGCATGGGCCGGACGGCGCCCCGAGCACTGGAGAGCGACGCCAGACCATGAACAGAACCAGAGCCGACCAGCCATCGGGGGCGGTTGCCCGCCCAAGGCAGCTTGCCGCCGTCGGCGACTCGCACAGGTCCCTCAACGAGGTCGTGACCGACGCGTTGCGTCACGCGATCCTGCACGGTCAGTTCGAACTGGGCGAGCGCCTGCGCGAGGCACGCCTGGCCGAGATGTTCAACGTATCCCGCAACCCCATCCGCGAAGCGCTGCGCGTTCTCGAGGTCGAGGGACTCGTGGAAATCGTGCCGCGCAAGGGAGCCAGGATCCCGTTGCTGTCGAGCGACGAGATTGCGGAAATCATCGAGGTGCGCGCGGAACTGGAAGGCATGAGCGCGCGGCTCGCGGCCACGCGCTGCACGGATGAGGCACGCACCTCGCTGCAGCGCCTGCTCGAGGAAGGCAACCGGGCGGAGCGGGAAAACGACATCGAATTGCTGCAGGAAATGAACGATCGCTTTCACGACCGGCTGGCCGAGGTGGGCAAGAACCGCTTCCTGGCGGAGTTCATGCGCTCGCTGCGTGAGCGGACGCTGTGGTTGTTCAAGTTGTCCGGCCAGGCACGGATCATCGAGACCTGGCGCGAACACGCCGCGATCCTGCAGGCCGTGATGTCGGCGGACCCCCAGTTGTCGTCGGCGCTCGCGATGCGCCACGTCAAGGAAGTCGGCAAGACCCTGACCGAGAAGAGCGCTGGCTGACCCCGGCCGGACCATCCGGCAAGCGCCGCCCTTCCCCGCCTTCGGCCCCTGCGCCGGCGCACCCGAACCCCCCGCACCCGTCTCGCGCCGCGCCCCGATTCCGGCCCAACCAGCCACCGATGCACCGCGCCCACCGGCACGATCGTTAATCCGGCATGCGTGCAGCACGAACACGCCGATAGTCGTTGACATCATACCGTATACAATATACAAATAGCCTCGCAACGATACGGAACTGCACCGGTGGCCAACACCCCCGCGGGTCCTGCCATATGGGTCGCAACAGGCTGTCGACATGAATCTCCAGACCTCGGTCATCATTCGCGACTATCTGCGGCCGGCGATGCTGCCGACTACGTGGTGCCCGGGCTGCGGCCTGGGGATCATCATGAGTTCCATCGCCCAGGCCATTCATTACCAAGGCCTGCGCAAGGACGACGTGGCCATGATCTCGGGTATCGGCTGTACCGGCCGCATGTCCGGCTACATGGATTTCAATTCGATCCACACCACCCACGGCCGGGCGCCCGCGTTCGCTACCGGATTGAAGATGGCGCGCCCGGACATGCACGTGTTCGTGATCATGGGCGACGGCGACGCGATGTCGATCGGCGGCAACCACTTGCTCAGTGCGATGCGCCGCAACATCGATGTCACCGCGATCGTGGTCAACAACAGCATCTACGGACTCACCGGCGGCCAGACCTCGCCGACCACGCCGCGGGACAGCAAGACCGCCACCGCCAGGCACCGCACCTTCGAGCGCGCGATGGAACTCGAGGTGCTGGCGCGGGCGGCGGGAGCGCCGTTCTTCGCGCGGGCAACCGTGAACCACACGGCATCTCTGACCAAGCTCGTCGAACGCGCCATGCAGATCTCGGGATTCGCGCTGATCGAGGTGATCAGCAATTGCCACGTGCTGTACGGCAGGATGAACGACACGCCCGAGGCGGCCACGATGATCGCCCGGATGGACGTGCAGACCTGGCGCAGCACCCCGGCCCTGCAGAAGCGTGCCGAGCGCGCGGTGCGGATGACCGCCGCAGGCGCGACTCCCGTCGAGCCGGAGGACGTCGACGGGTTCGAGGGCATGAGTTCCGATCAGCGCAAGGATCGCGGCGTGATCATCGAGAACAGGGGGTCGGTCGGTTTCTCCCGCCGTTACCACTCCCTGCTGGAAGAACTCGGCAACGATCGGCGGTCCGGGGGCGAATGAGATGAGCGGTATCCAGCGCGGCGTGTTCGCGATTCGCATCGACCGCAACTACTGCAAGGCCTGCGGGTTGTGCACGGCGTGGTGCCCGCAGGGCGTGATCGTGGAAGACGCGGACCTGTACCCCGTCACACCCGGGATCGCCAACTGCATCAACTGCAAGCTGTGCGAACGCCACTGTCCGGATTTCGCCATCGAGGTCCTGCCACCGGAACACCCCGACCACCCCATCCATGCGAGCGCAGGTTGATATGCCAAGATTCGAAGTGATGCACGGAAACCAGGCGATCGCAGAAGGCGCCATCGCGGCCGGTTGCCGTTTCTACGCCGGCTACCCGATCACACCGTCGACCGAGATCGCGGAAATCCTGTCCGACCGCCTGCCCGAGGTGGACGGGGTGTTCGTGCAGATGGAGGACGAGATCGCCAGCATGGCCGCGATCATCGGCGCGTCGCTGGGCGGCACCAAATCCGCCACCGCGACCAGCGGCCCCGGGTTCTCGCTGATGCAGGAGAACCTCGGCTTCGCGATCGGCAGCGAGATACCCTGCGTGGTGATCAATGTGCAGCGGGTCGGCCCGAGCACCGGACTGCCGACCAAGGCCGCGCAAGGCGACGTGATGCAGGCCCGCTGGGGAACGCACGGGGACCACCCGATCATCGCGCTCAGCCCCGGTTCAGTGCAGGACTGTTTCGACCTCACGGTCAAGGCCTTCGAGTTTTCCGAGAAGTACCGCACTCCCGTCATCGTGCTGGCGGACGCGATGGTGTCGGCCCTCGAGGAAAGGATCGCCGTTCCGTGCACAGGCGAACTGGCCGTGTACGAACGTCCACGGCCCACCGGCTCACCGCAGGACTACCTGCCGTTCGCGTTCACCCGGGGCGGCGTCGCCCCGCTGGCGCCGTTCGGCGAGGGCTACCGCTACCACGTGACGGGCCTGCTGCACGACGAGCGGGGCTACCCCACCGAGGACTCCGCGCTGGCATCGCGCTGGTGGGAGCACATGCACAGCAAGATCGACGACAACCTCGACGACATCCTGCTCTACGAGGAACGGCACCTCGACGATGCGGAGGTCGCGCTGATCGCCTACGGCGGCACCGCGATGGCCGCCGACCGGGCGGTGTCGCTGGCGCGGGAGCAGGGAATCCGGCTGGGTCTGCTGAAACTCCAGACGATCTGGCCCTTCCCCGAGGCCCGGGTCCGTGCGCTGGCGCAGGGTTGCCGGCGCATCATCGTGCCCGAACTGAACTTCGGACAGCTGCGCGCCGAGATCGAACGCGTCGCCGCCGGCGCCACTCCGGTGGAAGGCATCAACAAGGCCGACGGCACCCAGATCACCCCCGGGGAGATTCTCGAGGTCGTGCGGCGCAAGACGGGGCCCGAGGCATGAGCCCGGCGCTGCAGCTCGACGCCACGCGCACCGAATCGTGGCACGTACTGATGCAGGTCATCACCAGCGCCGTCGAGCTCGATCCGCGGCGGCGCCTGCCGCTGGTGCTCACCAGTCTGCCCGAGTTGCCGGAATACGCCTTCGACGGACCCCCGATCTCGTTCATCCACGGCCCGCCGGGGCGCAACATCGCGCTCGCCGCGGGACTGCGCGCCGCCCTGCCCGCCACGCCGCTGCTGCTGATCATGAACGCCGATGCCGTCACGCTCGGCATGAACCACCTGATCCACGCGGCGCGCCGCAACATGGGCATGACGCTGATGATCCTGCGCGCGGAGGTGACCGACAAGGTGACCCGATCCGTGGGCAAGAGGACGAGCTGGCGCGTCTACGGCATCCAGGAAAGCATCGAGAAAAAGGCCACCCCGCTGGAACTGGCCACGAGCCTCGAAGCCGCCTCGGTCGCGCGCGGCTCGCTCGAGGATCCCGGGGAACTGGCGCGCATCGTCCACGAATCGATGCTGACGCCGGGTTTCACCATGGTCGGTGTCACCTCGGCGTCGAACCTGCCAACCGGACGACTGAGCAGCACCCGACTGCCGGAGTATTTCGAGGCGTACCGCGACTGGTCGCGTTCGCTCAGGGAGCGGATCGCGCGTGAACAGCCACCGCAGGGCCCCATGGTGATCGGAACCACGGATGCGACCGCGACGCCACGGCGGCACGTGCCCAGGTACGAAGTGCGCATCGTCGGCGTCGGCGGGCAGGGCGTGAAACTGGCCGGATCGGTGCTCGGCACGGCCGCGGGCGAACTGGAAGGGCTGTGGACCACCCAGCGCGGTGAGTACGGTTCCGCGACGCGCGGCGGCCCGAGTCTGGTGGACGTGATCCTCGGCAGCGAGCGGATCGGGTATCCACGGGCCGACCATCCGGACGTGCTGGTGCTGCTCGCCGCGAAGTCGATCGAACGGCACGCCGCTGGGGTCAAGCCGGGGGGGCACCTGATCGTCGACGCCGACCGGGTCGACGGTACCGGCGCCACCGCGATCGCGGTCCCGATGGTACGCATCGCCATCGAGCATACCGGCAAACCGCTGGCCGCCGGCATCGTCGCGCTGGGCTGCATCGCCGCCGTCTCGGATGCCGTCTCGCTCGATGCGCTGAAAACGGGCATCGCGCACAACCTTCCGGAACGCCTCGCCGCCGCGAACATCGCCGCGATGGTGGCCGGATACGAACAAACGCGGAAAGTGATGGAGGGAAATCGCCATGGGTAAGCGTGTCGTCATCGTCGGCGGCGGCTGGGCCGGCTCGGCCGCGGCCATCACGGCCCGGCTCGCCGGAGCCGATCAGGTCATCCTGCTCGAGCGCACCGACAGCCTGCTGGGCACCGGTCTGGTGGGCGGAATCATGCGCAACAACGGTCGCTACACGGCGATCGAGGAAATGATCCGCCTCGGCGGCGGCCAGCTGTTCAAGGTCTGCGACGACAACTCGCGGCACCGCAACATGGAGTTTCCGGGGCACCGGCATGCATCGATCTACGACGTGAACCGGATCGAACCAGCGGTGCGGCGATGCGTGCTGGATCACGGCGCCGAGATCTGGATGTTCAGCCGCTTCGTCGCGGTCGAGCGCAGCAACGGCTCCATCACGGCGGTGCGGCTGGAGAACGGGACCCGGGTCGAGGGCGATGTGTTCATCGACACCACCGGCTCCTGCGGCGCCCAGACGCTGTGCACCGACAACGGCAACGGATGCGTGATGTGCGTGGTCCGCTGCCCCACGTTCGGCCCGCGCGTCAGCCTGGTCGGCGCCTGCGGCATAGCGGAAAAGTCGGGCAAGAAGCCCGACGGCACGCTCGGCGCGATGAGCGGTTCCTGCAAGCTGAGCAAGGAAACCATCGCGCCGCACATCATCGAGGAACTCGAGCGCACCGGTCTCGCGATGATCCCGCTGCCCGCGCACATGGTCAACGAGAAGAAACTCGGCGCCAAGGCCTGCGCGCAGTACGCGCTGAAGGAATACGCCGAGAACGTCATCCTGCTCGACACCGGCCACGTGAAACTGATGTCGCCGTATATCCCGCTGCACGAGCTGCGCCAGCTGCCCGGGATGGAGGAGGTCCGCTACGTGGACCCGTATGCGGGCACGGTGGGCAATTCGATGCGCTTCTCCGACCTCTCGCCGCGTGACGACGCGATGCGGGTGAGCAGCGACGGACAGGTCGACAACCTGTTCTGCGGCGGCGAGAAGGCCGGTCTGCTGGTCGGCCACACCGAGGCGATCGTGACCGGCGCACTCGCCGGGCACAACGCGGTGCGCGCACTCGCAGGCCGCAAGGAACTGCTGCTGCCGCACTCGCTGAGCGTCGGTGACGCCATCACCACTGTGCGCGAGGAGATGCAGACCGAGGAAGGCATGGGCAAGAAGTACACCTTCTCCGGCTCGGTCTACTTCAACCGCATGAAGGAGCGCAAGCTCTACACGACCGATCACGCGGAGCTGGACCGGCGCGTGGACGCCACCGGCCTGCGCAACGTGTTCCAGCAGAAGGTCGTCTAGCCATGGCGCACATGATCACCTCCCAGTGCGTGAACTGCGGCGCCTGCGAAATGGAGTGTCCGGTCAGGGCGATCTCCGCGGCAGCCAACCAGTACGTGATCGACCCGCGTGTCTGCGTCGACTGCGAGGGGTATTTCGACATCGCACGCTGCAAATGGGCCTGCCCTGTCGAGGCCTGCGTGCCGGAACGCGCCGCGTACATCGAGCACAGCGCAAGCCTGCAGAACCGCGGGACGCGGCCGGTGGTGTTCAGGGCGGACGGCAACCCGGCGGGGACGCCGCTTGCCGGATGAAAACCGGGGGCGGCGCGCTCGACGGGCTCGCCGATCCCCGCTCGCGGACATGGATCAGAACAACCAGTTACGGAGAGAACAGATGCTCGGTTCCGATGTACTCGTGGAAATGCTGGCACGCTACGGCGTGGACACCATCTTCGGCGTGCCCGGAGACACCAACGTACCGCTCTACAAGGCGCTGGACCGGGCCGCGGGGCGGATTCGCCACGTGATGGCCCGCGACGAGCGCAGCGCCGGATACATGGCGGATGCCTATGCGCGCATTTCCAACCGGGTCGGCGTGTTCGAAGCACCGTCCGGGGCCGGCGCGATGTATTCGCTGCCCCCGCTGGCGGAGTCCAACTCCTCGTCCGTCCCGGTGATCCTGTTCACGATCGATATCCCGCTGGCCGGCGAGGGCCGGGGCGTGATCACGGAACTCGATTGCCGGACCCTGTTCGAGCCCGTGTCGAAGGCCTCCATCCAGGTCAAGGGGCCCGAGAAGATCCCGGAAATCGTCCGCCGTGCCTTTCGTATCGCCACCACCGGCAAACCGGGCGCGGTCCACATCGTGGTGCCGGAAGACATGTTGCTCGCCGACATCGACCTCGACCGTGTCTCGCTGCACGTGGAGGAGGAGTGCTGCCACTTCCCGGCCAACCCCACGATGGCGCCGCCCGCACAACTGCAGAAACTGCTCGGCATGGTGGCAACAGCGCAGCGCCCGCTCTACATCGCCGGCGGCGGCGTGAACCGCTCGGGGGCCCGGGAGCAACTGACCCGGCTCGCGGAAAAACAGAACATTCCCGTGGTGAACACCATCACCGGCCAGGGAGCGATCCCGGACAACCATCCGCTGGCCATCGGCGTGATCGGCGACAACGGCTTCCATCCCCATGCGAACCGGGCCCTCGAGGAAGCGGATCTGCTGATCTACCTGGGATCGAAGGTCGGCTCGGTGGTGTCGGTAGGATGGACGCTGCCCTCCCCCAACCCTGCACGGCAGATCGTCCAGATCGACATCGATCCGCAGGTGCTCGCCAACAACACGCAGAACTCGCTGTCGATCACCGGTGACATCGGCTCGGTGCTGAACGAACTGCTGCGGATGGACCACGGTGATCCGGCGCGCTTCGCCGGCTGGGTGGCGCAGGTCAATGGCTGGCGACGCACGTTCTGGGACGAGGCGCAGGCACTGCTGGCCGATCGCAGCCGGCCGCTTCGCCCGGAGCCGATCGTCGCCGCGTTCAACAGCCGGCTCGACAAGCCGGTCAACATCCTCTCGGACGCCGGTACACCCACGCCGTACATGACCCGATTCCTGCGCCTCGGCGATTCCCGCTCGCGCTTCATCATTCCGCGCGCCTTCGGGGGACTGGGCTATGCGATCCCCGCCGTCGTCGGCGCCTGGATGGCCGACCCCGACACGCGCCCGATCGGACTGTTCGGCGACGGCTCGCTCGGAATGAGCGTCGGGGAACTCGAGACGCTGGCACGGTTGAACTGTCCCGCGATACTGTTGCACTTCAACAATGCCTGCTTCGGCTGGATCAAGGGCTTGCAACGTCTTGGCGGATCCGCGATCGACGACTGCTTCTCGGTCGATTTCTCCCCGGCCAGGGGCAAGGCGATCGCCGAGGCCTTCGGCATCCGCGCGCGCAGCGTACAAGGCATCGAGGAACTCGAGGAGGCACTCGACGAGGCCTTCGCGCACGACGGCCCCTACCTGATCGACATCGTGGTCGAGTCGCTCGCGGCCAGCGTGCCGCCGGTGTTCTCGTGGTTGCGCAAGCGCGGCCGGGATCCGTTCGCGCTGGAGCTCGAGCGCATCGGCTATGAAAACTAGCGCGACCGCGACCGACGATCTGCTGCACGCCGTGGTGCGCGTGGTCGCCGTCGGCGACGGTGAGGTCCGGGTGGTTGCGGACCAGCAGGCGGCGTGCGGGGGCTGCTCGGTCGCCGCCGGTTGCGGATCCCGGCGGCTGGCCAGTCGCGGCGCCAGCGCCGCCACGGCGGTGCGGATCGATGGCACGGTCGCATTGGCGATCGGCGACCTGCTCGAAGTCGGCATCGATGGTGCGGCCCTGACCAGGGCGGCTGCGCTGTTCTATCTGCTGCCGCTGCTCGGGTTGGCCTCGGGAGCGCTGCTCGCCGGGCTGCTGCAGTGGTCGAACGGCCCGGCGCTGCTGGCGGGTATGGCAGGATTCGCCGCGGCCTTCCCGGTCTGTCGTCGCCTGCACGGCGCACGCGGTTCCGCGGCCTTGCGCCCCGTTTTCGTACGCAAGCTCGATCGACCCGGTGCGTGCACCACGGGGGCGAGCGTGATCGCCCGGCAACTCTGAGGCGGGAGCGAAGCAATGCAGGAATACGTGCTCTTCATCATCGCCACGGCACTGGTCAACAACGTGGTGCTCGTGAAGTACCTCGGCCTGTGCCCATTCATGGGGGTGTCCAAGAAGGTCGATTCGGCTATCGGCATGGGCTTCGCGACCACCTTCGTGCTGACGCTGTCCGCCGTCCTCAGCTGGGCGCTGGACTCGTTCGTCCTGGCACCGCTGGACGTGGAGTTCCTGCGCATCCTGGTGTTCATTCTCGCCATCGCCGCCGTCGTCCAGTTCACGGAGGTCGTGATCAAGTACTTCTCGCCCGCGCTCTACCAGGTGCTGGGAATCTTCCTGCCGCTGATCACGACGAACTGCGCGGTGCTCGGTGTCGCACTGCTGAACGTGCAGGAATCGCATGGCTTCGTTCACAGCGTGCTCTACGGCTTCGGCTCCTCGCTGGGCTTCACGCTGGTGATGATCGTATTCGCAGGCTTGCGTGAAAGGCTGGCGCTCGCCGATGTGCCGGAGAGCTTCGAGGGGACGCCGATCGGCATTCTCACCGCCGGCCTGCTCGCGCTGGCGTTTCTCGGCTTCACCGGACTGACGCCGCAATGACGGCGACGAACGACCAGCGGCGGAACGCGCGATGCTCGAAGCGATCCTCGTACTGACATTGCTCGGGATCGTTCTGGGAACGATCCTGGGGCTGGCATCGCGGCACCTCGAGGTCGAGGGCAACCCCCTGACCGACGAGGTCGAACGCATCCTGCCGGGCATCCAGTGCGGACAATGCGGCTATCCAGGTTGCCGGCCATACGCCGAGGCGATGGTCGACAAGGGCGCGCCGGTGACCCTGTGTCCGCCGGGCGGGACAGCGACCATCGCACTGCTGGCCGCGAAGCTCGGCGTGGAAACGGACCTCGCCGCGGTGGAGACCAAGGCACGGCACGTGGCGTTCGTCGACGAGAACCTGTGTATCGGATGCACCCGCTGCTTTCAGGTCTGCCCCACCGATTCGTTGCTCGGCGCGCCACAGCAGGTCCATACCGTCATCCCCGATGTGTGCACCTCCTGCGAGGACTGCGTCACGATGTGTCCAACCGGGGCCATCACCATGCAGCCCGTCGAAACGACGGTCCAGACCTGGCACTGGCCCAAACCGGCGCTGCCCGGCCACAGGGTGTTCGACTGATGCCGCTGTTCCGGTTCAGAGGTGGAGCGAAGGTCGCGGGACGCAAGGATCTCACGTCGGACCGTGGCATCGTGACGCCACCGCTGCCGCCCGTCCTGCACATCCCGCTGCAGCAGCACGTGGGCAATCCGGCCGTGCCCGCAGTGCGGGTAGGCGAGCACGTCGTGAAGGGCCAGTTGATCGCCGACGCCAAAGGCACGATCTCGGCGCCGGTGCACGCACCCACCTCGGGACACGTCACCCGCATCGGCGCCCACACGGCCCCGCACCCCTCCGGACTCCCCGTGATGACGCTGTCGCTGGAGCCGGACGGCAAGGAGACGTGGATCCGGCTGCCGGAGCCGCTGGACCTGCAAGTGGCCACCGGCGCGCAGATCGCGCAACGGGTCGCCGAGGCCGGTGTGGTCGGGATGGGTGGTGCCGCCTTCCCGGCGGCCGTGAAGCTGAACCAGGGACAGCGTTACCGGCTCGACCTGCTGATCCTCAACGGCGCCGAGTGCGAGCCGTACCTGACCTGCGACGACCGGCTGATGCGCGAGCGTCCGGAGCAGTTGATCGCGGGGATCAGGATCATGATGCAGGCGCTCGCGGTGGAGCGCGCCGTGATCGCCGTCGAGGACAACAAGCACATTTCGTTCACGATCCTGCGCGAGGCATGCGCCGGGGATCCGGGCATCGACACGGTTTACGTACCGGCGCGCTACCCGATGGGCTCATCGAAACACCTCGTCAAGGCCGTGACCGGCCGCGAGGCACCCGCGACCGGCCTGACCGCGGAGATGGGCGTGATCGTGCACAACGTGGCCACGGCGTTCGCGGTGTACGAGGCGGTCGCGCTGGGCAAGCCCCTGATCTCGCGCATCGTCACCGTCAGCGGCAAGGCCCTGCGGCGGCCGGAAAACTACGATGCACTGATCGGTACCCCGGTCTCATGGCTGGTGCAGCAGAGTGGCGGCCTTGCGTCCGAACCGCGCCAGGTGCTGATGGGCGGCCCGATGATGGGCGAGCCGCTGCCGAACCTGGACGTCCCGATCACCAAGGGAACGACCGGTGTATTGTTTCTGGAAGGCACGGAAGTCGCCGACAAGAACGTGATGCCCTGTATCGGTTGCGGCAGTTGCGTGACCGTGTGCCCGTCGGGACTGTTGCCGCTGGAAATGGCGAAGATGCTCCAGCACGAGGACATCGACGGCGCCGACCGCATCGGGCTGCGCGACTGCATCAGCTGCGGCTCCTGCAACTACGTCTGCCCCTCCCACATCCCGCTGGTGCAGTTTTTCAACTACGGCAAGGGCCGGCTTAGGAACCAGGACCAGGAGAAGAAGCAACACGAGAGGATCAAAATCCTGACCGAGCAGCGGCGACAGCGTCTGGAAGACGGTACCGCGACGGCGCCGAGCACTCCCGGCATGAACGAACGCAACGACGGGGCCAGCGAACGATGAGCAACACGCCTCCGATGAGCGGACCCTACATGCGCAAGAACAAGAGCGTGCAGCGATCCATGCTGCTGGTCATGCTCGCGTTGTCGCCGGCGACCGCGTTCGGTTTCCTGGCCTATGGCTGGCCCGCGATCCTGTTGTTCATGGTCACGCTGGGCTCGGCGCTGGTGTTCGAGGTCCTGTGCCTGCTGGTCGCCGGCCGCACCGTGCGTCACTTCGCGACCGACGGCTCCGCCCTCGTGACGGCCTGGTTGCTGGCCGTGAGCCTGCCACCGTGGGCGCCGTGGTGGATCGGGGTGCTGGGCTCGGCGGTGGCGATCGTGATCGCCAAGCACGCCTACGGGGGCCTGGGACAGAACGTCTTCAACCCGGCCATGGTGGCGCGGGTGGTGCTGCTGATTTCCTTTCCGCTCGAAATGACCTATTTCGTGCGTCCCGCACCGCCGTGGGATGCCGCCGCACCCGGCTTCATCGAGTCCCTCGGTATCTTCTTCGGCAACGCCGTCTTCGACGCCACCAGCAGTGCCACCGTGCTGAACTCGATCCGCACCGGACTCGACCAGGGAACGCAGCTGCACGCGCTCCTCGACGGCCACTACGCTCCGCTCGACTGGATCCTCGGGCTGCATGGCGGCAGCATGGCCGAGGGATCGGACATCCTGCTGCTGCTCGGCGGTGTATTCCTGATCGCAAACCGCGTCATGCGCTGGCATATACCGGTCAGCTTTCTCGCGGCGCTGGCCGTCATCGCGACGCTGTTCAACCTGTACGACGACACGCGTCATCCCGACGCGCTGGTGCACCTGTTCAACGGCACCACGATGCTGGCGGCGTTCTTCATCGCCACCGACCCGGTCACCTCGCCGATGTCGCCCAAGGGCCAGATCTGGTTCGGCATCGGGCTCGCGGCTCTCGTCTACGCGATCCGCACGTGGGCGGCGTATCCCGAAGGCATGTCGTTCGCGATCCTGCTGATGAACGCCCTGACGCCGTTGATCGACCGGCACATGAAACCGCGGATCTTCGGCCGCAACACGCGCGGCGAATCGCTGAACCTCGTGGACCGCCAATGAAAACCCCGTCGCCCGCCGATCGATCCGCCTACCGCGGCACCGTCTGGTTCCAGGCAGCTCTGCTGGGTGGCGCCACGCTGGCGACCACCTCGCTGCTGAGCCTCGGCGATCTGGCGACCCGCGACGACATCGCGCTGCGCGCCGAGGAGGACCTCCGTGCGTCGATCGGGCAGGTCGTTCCGGCCGCGATCCACGACAACAACCTGGTCGAGGACCAACACACCGAACGACTCGACGACGGCGGCACGATCACGGTCTACCGCGCAACCAGGGACGGCATCCCGACGGCACTCGCCTACACCGTGGCGGGACCGGGCTACAGCGGCACGATCCGCGCGATCATGGGCGTGGACACGCAGGGCCGGATCCTCGGTGTGCGGGTGCTGGCGCACACCGAAACCCCGGGGCTCGGTGACAAGATCGAGGTCCTCAAGGACGACTGGATCCTCGGTTTCGACGGTCGTTCGCTCGGCAACCCGCCGGTGGCCGGATGGGGCGTGAAGAAGGATGGCGGACACTTCGATCAGTTCACCGGCGCGACCATCACCCCGCGTGCGGTCGTGAAGGCGGTGCGCTCCGGACTGGAATTCTTCGATCGCCGGGGACAGGCGCTGTTGGCCGGCGATGTGGACGGGTCGCGCACCGACCCTGTGCCCGCAACCACACGGGGAGACCGATGATCATGGATTACGGTGACAATGCACGCAAAGCGCTCTGGAGCAACAACATCGTCCTCGGCCAGACGCTCGCCCTGTGTCCGCTGCTGGCGGTGACGGGCACCGCGACCAACGGCCTCGGCATGGGGCTGGCGACCACCGCGGTGCTGGTGCTGTCGGGAGCGCTGGTCTCGGCGCTGCGCAACCTGATCACGCCGGAAGTGCGCATACCCGCGTTCGTGCTGATCATCGCCTCCGTGGTGACGCTGCTGGACATGGCGCTGAACGCGTGGATGCACGAACTGTACAAGGTGCTCGGGCTGTTCGTTCCGCTGATCGTGACCAACTGTGCACTGCTCGGCCGGGCGGAAACCTTCGCGTCCAAGAACCCGGTAGCCGAGTCGATGTTCGATGGCCTGATGATCGGCACCGGGTTCCTGCTGGTGCTCGTGGCGCTCGGCGCGACCCGGGAGATCATCGGCAGCGGAACGCTGTTCGCCAACGCCGGCCTGCTGCTCGGGGAGCGCTTCGCTTTCCTGGAGACGACCTTGATCCCCGGTTACCGCGGCTTCCTGCTGCTGGTGCTGCCGGCCGGAGGCTTCATTGCGCTGGCCTTCCTGATGGCGGCAAAGCGTGCCATCGACCGGCGCGTGCAGCGCCGCCGTGGCGCACACTCGCGACTCGACGTTGCCACCGCGGGAGCGCGGCCGGCATGAGCACGGACACCGTCCCCGTGCAACGGATGATCCGCGTCAGCGTTGCGTACGCACTGCCGCGCGAGCACTTCTGGCGTGAGTTCGAGGTGCCCGACACGGCCACCTGCGCGGAGGCGATCCGGGTGTCCGGCGTGCTCGAGGATTTCCCGGCGATCGATCCCGCACGGAACCGGATCGGCATTTTCGGACGGATCGTCGAACCGACGCAGCGGCTGAACGACGGCGATCGCGTCGAGATCTACCGGCCGATCACCATCGTGCCGGAGAACCTGCAGCGCAGGCGTTACCGGCTGCGGCAAATGGACCCGGTGATACTGCGACCACCATCGGGGTGATACGAACCGGAACGATCCTGCGCGGCAGCTGCCCTGTCCACGGCACAGCCGCCGGCACACGACAACACAACGGCGTATGCGCGAGCCACGTCACAACGAGGGAGGAAATCGGATGGCATCTTCGGATTGGGGCAGCTTCGACTGGCAGGATCCGTTCCTGATGGCGGCACAGTTCAGCGACGAGGAACGGCTGATCCGGGAAACGGCGCGCGTCTATGCCGAGGACCGGCTCGCCCCGCGCATTCGCGACGCCTACCGCACGGAATCCACCGATCCCGCCATCTTCCGCGAGATGGGCGAACTCGGCCTGCTGGGCTCGACGATCGACGGCTACGGCTGCCCGGGCGTCAACTACGTCAGCTACGGCCTCATCGCGCGCGAGATCGAGCGCGTGGATTCCGGCTACCGCTCGATGCTGAGCGTGCAGTCGAGCCTGGTGATGCACCCGATCCATGCCTACGGCACCGAGGCACAGCGCGAAAGGTACCTTCCCAAGCTGGCGAGCGGCGAATGGATCGGCTGCTTCGGGCTGACCGAGCCCGATGCCGGCTCCGACCCGGGCAGCCTGCTCACGCGCGCGCGCCGCGTCGACGGCGGCTACGTGCTGCGTGGCACCAAGACCTGGATCAGCAACGCGCCGCTCGCCGACGTGTTCGTCGTGTGGGCGCGCTGCGACGACGAGCGCATTCGCGGCTTCGTGCTCGAGAAGGGAATGAAGGGTCTGTCGGCGCCGAAGATCCAGGGCAAGCTGAGCCTGCGCGCCTCGATCACCGGGCAGATCGTGATGGAGGACGTGGAGGTCGATGCCGGGCAACTGCTGCCGGGAGTCGACGGGCTGAAGGGGCCGTTCGGCTGCCTGAACAGCGCACGCTACGGCATCGCGTGGGGAGCGCTCGGGGCCGCCGAGGCGTGCTGGCACACGGCGCGGCAATACACGCTGGACCGCCGGCAGTTCGGCCGGCCGCTGGCGGCGAACCAGCTGATCCAGAAGAAGCTCGCCGACATGCAGACCGAGATCGGCCTGGGCTTGCTGGGCTGCCTGCAGGCCGGGCGGCTGCGCGATGCGGGACGGCTGGCGCCGGAGGCGATCTCGCTGCTGAAGCGCAATTCCTGCGGCAAGGCGCTGGAGGTGGCGCGCATGGCGCGCGACATGCTGGGCGGCAACGGCATCGCGGACGACTACCCGGTGTTCCGCCACATGGCGAACCTGGAGACCGTGAACACCTACGAAGGCGCGCACGACGTGCATGCGCTGATCCTGGGGCGCGCCCAGACCGGTATCGCGGCGTTCTGAGGCGCGGCGCCGCGGCGTCGCCGTCCGGCGCGTCGACGAACATGTAGGTTCGGCCTGTGGCCGAACAATGGCCGGGCACATGTCCGGGCACAGCCCGGACCTACACGAACATCGTCCGGGCACATGTCCGGGCACAGCCCGGACCTACACGAACATCGTCCGGACACATGTCAGGGCGCAGCCCGGACCTACGCGCGGTTGGCATCGATCCAGGCGCGGATCTTCGATTCGAGCACCTGCAGTGGCAGCGCGCCGGTATTCAGCACCTCGGCGTGGAACGCGCGCGGGTCGAAGCGTTCGCCGAGCGCCTGTTCGGCCTCGGTGCGCAGGCGGCGGATCGTCAGCGCGCCCACCTTGTACGCCAGCGCCTGCCCGGGGATCGCGATGTAGCGCTCGACCTCGGCGCGCGCGTCGGTTTCCGACTGCGCCGAGTGTTCGAGCATGTACGCGATCGCCTGCTCGCGACTCCAGCCCTTGGCGTGGATGCCGGTGTCGACCACCAGCCGGATCGCGCGCAGCATCTCGTCATCGAGGTTGCCGAAGGCCTGGTACGGATCGCTGAACATCCCCAGTTCGGACCCCAATGATTCCGCGTACAGCGCCCAGCCCTCGACGAAGGCCGTGTTGCCGCCGAAGCGCATGAACTTCGGCAACGACTCGTTCTCCTGCGCGAGGCTGATCTGGAAGTGGTGCCCCGGAATCGCCTCGTGCAGGAACAGCGTCTCCATGCCCGGCGTGGTGCGCGACGGCAGGTCGTAGGTGTTGACGAAGAACAGCCCCGGGCGCGTGCCGTCGGGTGTTCCCTGGCGATACGAACCGGCCGCCTCGTTCTTCTCCGAGTACGCGGGCACCGGACGGATCTCGAACGGCGTCTCCGGCGTCAGCGCGAACAGCTTCGGGACGGCGGCATCGACACGTGCGCGGATCCCTTCGTAGCCCTCGAGCAAGGCCTGCTTGCTGGCGAACTTGAACTGCGGAGCGGTGCGCAGATGATCGAAAAACTCGCGCAGCGTGCCCGCGAAACCCACGCGCTCGCGGATCGCGTTCATCTCGCGCGTGATGCGCTCGACCTCGGCCAGGCCGATCGCGTGGATTTCCGCAGCCCCCATGTCGGTGGTGGTGGATCGCTCGATCATCGCCTTGTAGACCGCCTCGCCGTCCTTCATCGACAGCAGGCCGGGCGCGCCGCCGCGGCACGCCGGCAGGTACTCGTCGCGGATGAACGCCTGCAGCGTGCGGTAGGCGCCGAAGACGCGCTGCTCGATCGTCTGGCGGTAGGCGGCGGCCAGGCGTTCGCGGTCGGCCGCCGGAAACTCCGCCGGCAGGTCCTTCACCGGCTGGTAGAACGGGCTGGCCTCGGCGCCGCCCTCCATCTGCCGGCCCAGCTGGTCGATCACGTTCTCCATCACCAGCTTCGGCTGCGTGTGGCCGCTGGCCATGCCCTCGCGCATGCGCTCGATCGCGCGTTCGAGGTAACGCGCGTAGCCGTCGAGCCGCGTGAGGCCGTGCTCGTAATCGGCGACGGTGCGAAACGGTGCCGCCGAGCGGCCCGAGGAAATCTCGGGGTAGAACACGTGGAAACCGCTGAAGTGATCGATCGGCAGCCGCGCGTGGATGTCCATCAGGCCGCGGTCGAAGAAGTCGAGCAACTGGCGGTTCTGGTAGGCGAACACATCGTAGGCAATGCGGTCCTGCGCCGACAGTCGCTCGCGATCGATCGCTTCGAGCCGGCGCATCTCCGCACGCGCATTGGCCTCGAGGTTGCGGAAGTAGTCGGGAGTCACGTAATCGCCGAACTCGGCCGCGTAGCGCAGGTCGCCGCGCATCATCGCCTCGATCGGGCTGAGCACCAGCGCCGCCTCGTCGGCGTCGGCGAACAGTTGCGCGAGCTCGGCTGACTGGTCGACGCGCGCCCCGGCGTACGCGGACAAGGCGGCGCCGAGGCCGGCGAAAAGCGCGAGGGCGAGCGTGGTACGGCGCATCCAGTGCACGGCTTGCATGGCGACTCCTCGGAGAACTTCAGGGGCTGCAAAACAGCGGCCGAATATGCCACTGCGGGTCGCGCACCTGCAACGGTGTGCGACGAAACGCCGTCCGGGTGCGACGAAACGCCTGCGGCGCGGCCGCGTACCGTGGTGCCGCGCGACGCGCCACGCCCGGCAACCGCCTCATCCCTTGACGCCCGCGCCGGCTGCGCTTAGCGTCGCGCGATTGCCCTCCCGCCCCGAGGCCGAAGCGATGCCGAACTCACTGGATGCCGCGGCCTGCGCGACGATAGCCACCGGACTCGGCATCGACCTGAGCGCCGACGAAGCCGCCGCCTACGCGGCGATCGCCTCGACCACGCTGCAGACCGTGGATCTCGTCGACCTGCTGCCGCTGCCGCCGGCCCGGCCCGATCCGCTGCGCACGACGTGGCGTACGCCCTCGGCGGAAGAAAACCCGCTCGGTGCCTGGCACGTGCGCGGCGAATTGCGCACGCGTGACGACGGTCCGCTCGCCGGGCGCAGCGTCGCGCTCAAGGACAACGTGCTGCTGGCCGGCGCACCGCTCGCCGACGGCAGCACCATCCTCGGCGACTACCGGCCGCGCCACGACGCGGCCATCGTGACGCGGCTGCTCGAGGCGGGCGCCACCATCGTCGGCAAGACCGTCTGCGAGGCGTACTGCTTCTCCGCCGGCAGCCACACCAGCGCGAGCGGCGTGGTGCGCAACCCGCACGACCCCACGCGCAGCGCGGGTGGCAGTTCCTCCGGCTCGGGCGTGGTGGTCGCCACCGGCGAGGCCGATATGGCGATCGGTTGCGACCAGGGCGGTTCGATCCGGGTGCCGGCGGCGTTCTGCGGCATCGTCGGGCTCAAGCCGAGCTGGGGACTCGTGCCCTACACCGGCATCCTCGGCATGAACGCCACCATCGATCACGCCGGGCCGATGACGCGCAACGTGGCCGACAACGCGCTGCTGCTCGAGGTGATCGCGGGCCCCGACGGCGAGGATCCGCGCCAGCACGGCGCGCGCACCGGCGCGTATCGCGCGGCGCTGGGCGCCCCGCTCGCGGGACTGCGCATCGGCGTGCTGCGCGAGGGCTTCGGCATCCCCGGCGGCGCGCCGGAGGTGGACGACTGCGTGCGCGACGCTGCCGGGCGTCTGGGCGCGCTGGGCGCGTGCGTGAGCGAGGTGTCGGTGCCGGTGCACACCATCGCCGGCGGCGTCACCTTCGCCGCGCTGCAGGGAATGATCACCTCGATGTTCCTCCTCGACGGCGCGCAACTCGAGCACCACATCGCGGTCGACGAGGAGTACGTGGAGCGCCAGCGCGCGTGGCGCGCCCACACCGCCGCGCTGCCGCCGAACATCCGCCTGATGCTGATCGTGGCGGAGCACCTGCGCCGCACGCACGGCTTCGGCTGCTTCGCGCGCGCGATGAACCGCGTGCCGCTGATCCGCCGCGCCTACGACGAGGCGCTGCGCGCGGTCGACGTGCTGTTGCTGCCGACCACGCCGGTGACCGCCCCGCCGCTGCCGCGGCCCGACGCCGGCGTGGACGAACTCATCGGCGCGGCATTTGCACCGGTTGCCAACACCGGCGTGTTCAACCACACACACCATCCGGCGCTGTCGCTGCCCTGCGGCACCCGCGCCGGGTTGCCGGTGGGGATGATGCTGGTCGGGAGGCATTTCGAGGAAGCGACGCTGTATCGCGCCGCGTACGCATTCGAGCAGGGCCGCTGAGCCGGCGGCACACACGGGGAGACGCGCATGCAAGCAGACGTGAGGACGGACTTCGGCGGCAGGACCGCGTTCGTGACCGGCGGCGGCAGCGGCATCGGCCGCGCGGCGGCGCTGCTGTTCGCGCACCACGGCGCGCGCGTGGCGGTGGTGGACCTCGATGCGGCAGGGGCCGCCGAAACGGTGCGCCTGATCCGTGCCGCCGGTGGCGACGCCCAGTTCCTGTCTGCCGACCTGGCACGTGAAAGCGAGGTGCAGCAGGCGGTCGAGCGCTGTGTCGCGCGTTTCGGCGGACTCGACTGCGCGTTCAACAACGCCGGCATCTGTCCGCCGGCCGGACCGTTCCACGAACTCGACGGCGCCGAGTGGGAACGCGTGATCGCGGTCGATCTGTCGGCGGTCTTCTACTGCATGAAACACCAGATCCGCCACATGCTCGCGCACGGCGGCGGCGCGATCGTGAACACCTCCTCGGGCGCCGGCGTGACGCCGGCGCCGTTCCTGCCCCACTACACCGCCGCCAAGCACGGCGTGCTGGGGCTGACGCGCGTGGCCGCGCGCGAGTACGCGCGCCAGCGGATCCGCGTCAACGCGATCTGCCCCGGCGTGACCGATACGCCGATGATGCGCGCGAGCATCGACGCGCGTCCGGACCTCGAACCGGTGCTGCTCGCCACGTTGCCGGCCGGGCGCATGGGTGAGGCCGACGAGATCGCGCGCGCCGCGCTGTGGCTGTGTTCCGACGCCGCCTCCTACGTCTCGGGCGTGGCGCTGGCGGTCGACGGCGCCAGCACCTGCCACTGAGTGCGGCGGCTCAGCCGCCGCGGACCGCGGCCCGCCCGGCCCGCCGTCCGAAGAAGGTCGCGTCCCCGATCGACATGCCGCTCGCGTAGCCCTCGCCGCTGCGCGGCAGGCCGGCCGAGGTGCGCCCCGCCGCGTAGAGGCCGGGAATCGGGATGCCCGAAGGCGTCAGCACCTCGCCGTCGATGGTGGTATCGAGTCCGCCGAGCGTGAACGAGGGGTAGAAGATCCCGGTGTCGATCGAGAAGTCGAGCAGCGCGAACGGCGGCTGGTCGAGGGGGCGCAGGAAATCGCGGCTCTTGTGGAACAGCGGATCCTCGCCCGCACGCGCGAAGCGGTTGTAGGTCGCGAGCGTGGCGCTCAGCGTGCCCTCGGCGAAGCCGGCGTCGCGCTCGAGCTCCTCGAAGGTTTCCCCCACCTGCAGCACCGGCGCGGCCGCGTACAACGGCGGCTCGGTATAGATGCCGCTGTCGACCACCATGTAGGCCTTGCGATTGCTCTGGTTCAGGCAGTGGTGCCCGCCGCGCGCGTGGTAGCAGTCCTCGTTGACGAAGCGTTGCCCCTGCTCGTTCACGAACACGCCCTTGCAGAACTCCCCGGACGGATACCAGACCACCGACACGAAACCCTCGTTCATGTCGATCGCGGCGCCACCGGCGCCCAGCCCCATCAGGATCCCGGCGCCGGTATCGCCGGGGCTGCCGATCGGCGTGGCATCCTTCAGGCGTGGCGCGTAGCGCGCAACCATCTCGCGATTCATCACGAACCCGCCGCAGCACAACACCACGCCGCGGCGCGCGCGCCATGCGCGCACCACGCCGTCCTGGCGGCACAGCGCGCCGACCACGCGCTCGCCCTCGCGCAGCAGCGTCAGCGCACGCGTGTCGACGTGCACGCGGATCGGCCGCCGCTCCACCGCGGCGCGCAGCGTGGCCATCAGCGTCGCGCCGCCTTCCTCCCAGAAGGCATGCGGCTTGTGCGCCCGCGGCGCCGGACGCGCGGCGCGCGACTCGGCGTAACCGCGCTCGTTGCCCGACCACGTGAGCGTCTGGTACTCGGGCGTGTTGGTGTGCTTGCCGGCGTAATACTCGTGGTTGAACCGGACGCCCTGCGCGACCAGCCAGTCGAAATGTTCGAGACTGCCGTGCGCGTAGACGTGCGCGCGCTGCGGATCCACATTCGCGCCGGCGGCGGCCAGCAGGTAGGCCTCCATGTCCGCGGCCGAATCCTCGAAGCCACAGGCCCTCTGCACCGGCGTGCCGCCACCGAGGTAGATCTGGCCGCCGGCCAGCGCGGTGGTGCCGCCACCGGCGCTCGCGACCTCGAGCAGGCTCACCCGCGCGCCGGCGTCGACCGCCTCGATCGCCGCGCAGGCACCCGCCGCACCGTAACCGATCACCAGCACATCGCTGTCCTCGAACCACTCGTCGACCGTGCCCGCATCGACGGGGCGGCAGGGATCGATCGTCGTCATCGGCTGCTCTCCTGTGGCGTTCGGGGCTTTGTGGGCTCCCCGTGTACTCAGTGACGAAGTTCCTCGCGGTCGCGGAAGTGCTCCAGCGCCCCGGGATTCGCGATCGCCTCCAGGTTGCCGACCTCACGGCCGGCCACCACGTCGCGCACCGCGAGTTCGACCAGCTTGCCGCTGCGCGTGCGCGGCATCGCGGGCACCTGCACGATGCGCGCCGGAACGTGCCGCGGCGAGGCGTGCTCGCGGATACGCCGGCGGATGCGTTCGCGCAACGGTTCGTCGAGCGCAAGCCCGTCGCGCAGGCAAACGAACAGCACCACGCGCACGTCGTCGCCCCAGGGCTGCGCGATCGCCAGCGACTCGAGCACCTCCGGCACGTTTTCGACCTGCGCGTAGATCTCGGCGGTACCGATACGCACCCCGCCCGGGTTCAGCGTGGCATCGGAACGTCCATGGATCACGATGCCGCCGTGTGCCGTGATCTGCGCGTAATCGCCGTGGCACCAGCGGCCCGGGAAGCGCTCGAAATACGCCGCGCGGTAACGGCTGCCGTCGATGTCGTTCCAGAACGCGATCGGCATCGACGGAAACGGCCGGTCGCAGACCAGTTCGCCCTTCTCGCCGCGCACCGGCAGGCCCTGCGCGTCGACCACGTCCACCGCCATACCCAGTCCACGGCACTGGATCTCGCCCGGCCACACCGCCAGCAGCGGGTTGCCGAGCACGAAGCAGGACACGATGTCGGTGCCTCCCGAGATCGATGCGAGCAGCAGGTCGGGGCGAAGATCACGGTACACGTACTCGAAGCACGGTACCGACAACGGCGAGCCGGTGGACATCAGCACGCGCAGCGCCGACAGATCGTGCGTGAGCCGCGGCTTCAGTCCCGCCTTGAGGCAGGACTCGAGGAACTTCGCACCGACGCCGAAATGCGTGCAACGCTCGCGCTCGGCCAGATCGAACAGCACGCTGCCCTGGCGGGCGAACGGCGAGCCGTCGTAGAGCAGCAGCGTGGCGCCCGAGGCGAGCCCCGACACCAGCCAGTTCCACATCATCCACCCGAGCGTCGTGAAGTAGAACAGCCGGTCACCGGGGCGCAGATCGCAGTGCAGGCGCTGTTCCTTCAGATGCTGCAACAGCGTGCCGCCTGCACCGTGCACGATGCACTTCGGCACCCCGGTGGTACCCGATGAGTACAGGATGCAGAGCGGGTGGTCGAACGGCAGCGGGGCGAAACGCGGCTCCTCGCGAAAGACGTACGGAGCGACGAACTCGGCGCAACCAATCGCGTGCGGGATTCCCGCCACGCCATCGCCCGCATCGATGACCGGCACCAGCACCACGCGGCGCAACGACGGCAACGCGGCGGCGATCTCGGCCACCTTGGTGCGGATGTCGAACAGCTTGCCGTCGTAGCGATAGCCGTCGGCGGCCACCAGCACGCGCGGCTCGACCTGCGCGAAACGATCGAGCACGCCGCGGACACCGAAGTCGGGCGAGGCCGAGGTGAAGATGGCGCCGATCGTCGCGCACGCGAGCAGCGCCACGATGGCCTCGGGAACGTTCGGCAGCAGTGCCGCGACACGATCGCCGGCACCCACGCCCTCGGCCGTGAGCGCGGCGGCGAACGCCGCCACCGCAGCGCGCAACGCATCGCGCGACAGCACGCGCCGTGCGCCGTCCTCGCCGGTGAACACCAGCGCCGGCTCCTCGCCACGGTGACGCAGCAGGTTCTCGGCGAAGTTCAGCCGTGCCTCGGGGAACCAGCGCGCCCCGGGCATGCTGGCGCCGTTCTCGAGCACGCGTTCGCCACGCTCGCCGACGACGCCGCACTCGTCCCACAGCAGCGACCAGAATTCCCGCGGCGCGTCGACCGACCACTGCCAGAGCGCCTCGTAATCCGGCAGCGGGTGCCCGGCCGCCAGCGCCGCACGCCCGAGCAGGCGATGCATCGCCGTCGCGCGCGCCTGCGCGGGTTCCGGAGTCCACAGGGGTTTCTTCGCACCGGTCATGACATACGGCTCCGGGTCGCAATGGCCCGCTTCATGCGCCCTCCTGCGTGCGCTGCGCGACGCGTTCGGCGCGCCGGTTCTCCTGCTGCTGCCAGCGCGCGATCTGCTGCTCGAGCCGCTCCGCTGCCGGTGGCGGGGAATTGAACGCGATGCCGACCACGGTGCGCGGCAACAGCGGATTGCCGCAATAACTAACGAACACGCCCGCGAACGGTTTGAGCAGCGATTCGAGTCCCTTCGGCGTGAAGCGCCAGTAATCCTCGGGGTAGGCGTGGATCGGGAAGTTCATCACCGTGGTGACCAACAGCATGCCATCGGACCGCAGCACGCGCTGCAATCCGTCGATCGCGCGGCGCGGATACTCGACGTGCTCGATGGTGTCGGCCAGGATCGCGGTACCCACGCTGGCGTCTGGAAGATCGAGCGCATGCAGGTCCTGGATGCAGTCCACACCAGGGCCCGCGCGCATATCGCAGCCGACGTAGGCGAGCCCCAACCCGTCGACGATGTCACGGAAATTGCCGACCTCGGGGTTGGCGGGATCGTTGACCTCCATCGAGCCGAATTCGTACACCGGCCCGCGCGGGGCCACCGCGGCGAACACCGCATCGGCAAAGCGTTTGACCACGGCCCGCATGCACACCTCCGTCACGCACGCCAGCATGATACGGCCGAAGCCATGCCGCAGACACGTTCGTGTAGGTCCGGGCTGTGCCCGGACAGGAATTGTTCGGCCGCAGGCCGAACCTACGACACGTTCGCGCAGGTCCGGGCTGTGCCCGGACATTGTCTGTTCGGCCACAGGCCGAACCTACGGGACGTATTCGCGTTGCGCGATCAGCTGCGCCCACGACAGCGGGCTCCACGCGGCATGGGCGAACACGCCGAACAGCAGCGTCGCGAGCGCGGTCACCAGCGGCGGCAGCAACAGCAGCCACGGCGTCTCGCGCCAGCCACGCGCCGCGATATGCTCCTGCGGCCACACGCGCGGACCAGGCCGCATCCAGGAACGCCACGCGATCGGCAGGAAATACGCGGCGTTCAGCAGGCTGGAGACCGACAGCACCCACACCGCCCAGTCCATCCCTGCGGTCCTGGCGCCGTCGGCGAGCCACGCCTTGCTGACCGCACCGGCGGTGAACGGCGCGCCCATCATGCCGAGCGCGGCCACGGTGAACGCGAGGCTGGTCAGCGGCATCCGGCGTCCGGCGCCGTCCATCTGGCTGACCTTGTGGATGCCGAGTGTCTCGGCGTAGTTGCCCGCGCAGAAGAACAGCGTGATCTTCATGATGCCCTGGTGCACCAGGTGCACCAGTCCGCCGATGGTGCCTACCGGACCGAACAGCGCCACGCCCAGCACGATATACGCCACCTGGCTCACGGTGGAGAACGCGAGCCGCTTTTTCAGGTCGTCCTGGAACAGCGCGCGCAAACTTCCCCAGACGATCGTGATCGCGGCGATCACGGCCAGCGGCAACAGCAGTCCGAGCGCCTGCGCGAACTCGACGCCGTAGACCTCGTAGACGATGCGCACCACGCCGAAGGCGCCCGCCTTGACCACCGCCACCGCGTGCAGCAGCGCCGAGACCGGTGCCGGCGCCACCATCGCCTGCGGCAGCCAGCCGTGCAGCGGCACCAGCGCCGCCTTCACGCCCACGCCGGCGATCAGCAGCACGAAGATGATCCTTAACGTGGCGTCGTGGTGCGCCGCGAGCACCCCGAGGAAGCCGCCCTGCGCGAAGTCCGTGTGCCCCGCCAGGCTGTGCAGCCAGACGATGCCGGTCAGCAGCACCGTGCCGCCGAGCAGCGTGTAGGCCAGATACACCGTCGCGCCGCGCATCGCCTGCGGCGTGCCACGATGCGCTACCAGAGGAAAGGTGGACAGCGTCAGCAGCTCGTAGAACACGAAGAACGTGAACAGGTTGCCCGCCATCGCGATGCCCATGGTCGAGGTCACGCACAGGCTGAAGAAACCGAAGAAGCGGCTGCGGTGCGGCCCACTCTCGAGATAACCGATCGCGTACAGCGTGGTGAAGAACCACAGCAACGCCGACAGGCTCACGAACAGCAGCGCCAGCGCATCGGCCCGGAACACGAGGTCCAGCCCCGGCAGCACGCGGTACCGGAACCCGTACTCCTCGCCCGCCGCAACGCCCGCGAGCAGCGCAGCGATCAGCACGACCTTGGCTACCGCCCCGAGCAGGTTCAGCGTCGTGCGCAGGCCGACCCGCTCCTCCGGCAGCGCGAAGATCAGCAGCCCCGGCAGCAGCGAGGACGCCAGCACCGCAAGCGGCAGCGCCTCGTTCGGCGTCATGAGGCGCCCACCGGCGCGATCAGCCGCGCCAACTCGATGCCGCGCACGCCGAGCGCCACGCTGGCGGCGGCCAGCAGCAGTGCGCTCCACTCCATCAGCCTTGGCGCCCGGACGGCCACCTCGGTTGGCGGCGCCAGCAGAAAGGCCTGGCGCAGCACGCGGAACACGTACCACGCCGCGAGCAGTCCTCCGAGCAGCACCACCAGGACCAGCGGCCAGGCGCCCTCGGCCAGCGCCGCGTCGATCAGCAGCCACTTCGCCAGGAACCCGCCCGAAGGCGGCAGCCCCATCAGCGTGACGCCGGCCAGCGCGAAGGCGAACAGCGTCAGCGGCAGGCGCTGCGCGACACCGGCCACGCCGGCGACGGTGTCGTTGCCGGTGACGTGGATCACGACGCCGGTGGCCGCGAACATCGCCGCCTTCGCCAACGCATGCGACACCGTCTGGAACACCACCGCGTCGAGCGCCGCCGCCTGCGTCGCGAGCAAGGGGAACGCCAGGAAGAGGTAGCCGATCTGCGCGACGGTGGACCACGCCACCAGCAGCTTCAGATGCTCGGCCCGCACCGCCTGCCACGAACCCCACAGGATCGCCGCGCTGCCCAGCACCGCAGGCAGCCACGCAAGCGGCTGCACCAGCGGCGCAAAGATATCCAGCCACAGCCGCAGCAGCAGGTAGAACGATGCCTTGATCACCAGCGCCGACAGCAGCGCCGACACCGGCACCGCGGCACCGCCGTGCGCCGGCGGCAACCAGTAATGGAACGGGAACAACGCCGTTTTCAGGAACAGCCCCACCGACATCAGCACCACCGCCACGTACACCGCGCGCGGCGCCTCGCCGGCGAGCAGCGGCCCCAGCAACTCGATCGAAACGGTGCCGCAAGCGCCGTAGATGAGCGCCACGCCGAGCAGGAACGCCCCCGAACCGAGCAAGGTCGCGAACAGGTAGCGCAGGGCCGCCGCGAGTTGCGCCGCACCACCGCCCGCTGCGACCAGCCCCACCGCCGCCAGACCGACGATTTCCAGCGTCACGTACAGATTGAACAGATCCGCCGACACGAACAGCGCGTTCATGCCGCCGATCAGGAAGCCGGCCAGCGGCCAGAAGTAACGCCCCGCCGCGCCCGCGTGGCCGAAGTAGCTGCGCGCGTAGAGCAGCAACGGCAGTGCCACCACCTGCGTGAGCCCGAGCATCAGCACCGCCAACCCGTCGACGTACCAGTCGATACCGAGCGGTGAACCCCAGCCACCGACCGCATAACGCAAGGCGCCCGCGGCCTGCACGCGTGCCGCGAGTTCGAACGCCAGCGCGCACTGCAGCGCCACACCGAACGCCGCCAGCACGGCGCCACGCCCGGGCCCGAGCAGGAACGCCACGCTCGCCCACGCGAGCGGCAGCACGACCAGCCAGGGCAAGGGATCAGTCATCGTCGCCGCTCGCCGCGCGCGCGCCTGGCGCGCCGAGGCGTCGTGCCAGCGCCAGCGCCAGCGCGGTGGCGGCCACCGCCACCACGATGCCGGTCAGCACCATCGCCTGCGGTACCGGGTCGACGCCGCCGCCGCGCTGCGCCAGCCCCACCAGCACCAGCAGCGCACCGCTGCCCATCACGTTGAACGCCACGATCCGGCGCAGCGGCGCGCCGGGCAGCGCGACGCCAGCCGCACCCATCGTGAACAGCAGCGCGCCGACCAGCGCGAACAGCATCCCCGTACTCACCGGCGCGTGCCCTCCTCCGACAGGAACAGGAACAGCCCGGCGAGCAGCAATGCCAGCGAAACCGTGAGCCCCGCCTCGATCAGCAGGATCAGCAGCCCCGCGTGCGCCGGCGGGTACTGCAGCAGCGCGCCCCCGCCCAGCAGCGCCACGGCAACCGCCAGGAACACCAGGAAACCGCCCGTTATCCCCGTCCGCAACCACGCGCGCGGCGCGGACCAGGCGGGCAGCAGCCGTGCCAGGTGCGCGAGCACCGCGCCGGCCGCGAGCACCGCCGCCGCCTGAAAGGCACCGCCCGGGCGCGACGCACCCGCCCACAGCAGATACACCCCGACCACCACCATCAGCGGCGCCGCGCGCCGCGCCAGCGTCTGCAGCACCGGCTCCACCGCCGCGCCCGGCGCCACCGCGCGTTCGCTGCGTTGCACGGCCAGCAGCCCGAGCAACGCCACCAGCAGCACCGCCACCTCGAGCAGCGTGTCGTAGCCGCGAAAATTCAGCAGCACCGCGGTGACCGGGTGCGTGACCCCGCTGTTGCCCATCTGCGCCGTCACCAGCGGCGGCAGTCCGGCCCCCGGCGCAGGCAACCCGAGCAAGGCGCCGATCAGCACGCCCGCGAACAGCAGTGCAGCCACCCCCACCGCGCCGCGCCTCACGGTCCGCCTCCCGCGCGCCGGCGCAGCGTGCCCAGCGCATCGAGCAGCAGCGCGCCGGTGAGCCCCGCCCCGATCGCCGCCTCGGCCAGCGCGATGTCCGGGGCCGACAGCCGCGCCCACGCCAGCGCCATCAGCAGCCCGAACACGATGAACAGGATCACCGCACGCTCGGGCGTGGGCGCCGCCAGCGTGCGCCACGCGCTCCACAGCAGCGTGCCGGCCAGCAGCAGATCGAACACCAGCCCGACCGTCATTGCCCGTCCCCGCGCCAGGGCCGGATGCCGAGCGCATCGGCGCGTCGCGCGATCGCATAGCCCACGCAGGCGCTGGCCGCCAGCGCGAGCGGCCACACCAGCAGCAGCTTCAGCGCCACCGCCACGCTGTCCGCCTGCAGCGCCAGCCCGAGCGCCACGCAGCCGAGTCCGAGGTTGTCGGCCTTCGCGAGCGCGTGCAACCGCGTGTACACGTCGGGAAAGCGCAGCAACCCGACGGTACCCGCAAAGAAGAAGAAGCCGCCGGCGAGCAGCAGTGCGGCGGACAGGTACTCAGTCATCGCGCCCCTCCATGGCCTCACTCTCCCAGGCGCGACGCACGAACGCGATGCCCCCGATCGCCGCCAGCAGCGCCAGGGTCAGGGCCACGTCCAGCAGCGCGGTGCCGCCGCCGGCGAAGGCGAGCAAGGCGAGGATCGCCACCCCGGTGCTGCCGAACAGCAGCGCCACCAGCATGCGATCCGCCGGGGTTGGACCGCGCGCCGCGCGCACCAGCGCCACGGCGAGGTTCGCGAGCAGGAACAGGGCCAGCGGCAGTTCGACCCCGGTCATCTGGCGGCTCCGAACAGGCATGCGATCCGGCGCTGCAATGCCTCGGCCTCCGCGACTGCCGGCAACCGCCGGTCGAGCACATGCAGGCGCAGGCGGTCGCCTTCGAGGCAGACGCCCAACGTGCCGGGCAACAGGCCGATCGCCGTCGTCATCAGCACGCGCGGCGCGCCGGGCGGGAGCGCCAGCGGCACCTCGAGCAACTCCGGCAGCGGGCGCGCGCGCGGCCGCAGCGCGAGCGCCGCGACCTGCACCCCGCCCTGCAGCGAATGCCACAGAAAGAACGCCACGAAACCGGCCAGCCCGGTGGGTGACAGCGAGCGCTCGCCCGGCGGCGACAGCCGCAGACTGAGCAGCAGCGCCGCGGCGAGCGCGATCGCACCCAGCCCCCAACCGTCGTTGCGCCCTTCGAGCAGCATCCACCACAGCAACGCGAACGCCGCCGCACGCACCACGACGCCCCCGATCAATGCCCGCCGCATTCCTGCCTCCATTCCCCGTGATACGGGGCCTGCCCCCGGCCCGATCAGCGGACGCGGTGGCCACGCTGCGCGTGACCGCTGCATGGTATAGGATTCCGGCCGTGACCCCATCCACCCAGGAGCACCCATGCCCCGCCCCACGCTGCTCATGCTCGCCGTCGCCGCACTGCTGCCCGCCGCAGTCAACGCGCAGACCCTGCTGGAACGGCTCGAATGGCCGGGCTACGGACTGGAGGAGAACGCCGTCAGCAGCGAGTGCACGATCGACGAAACGGGCCAGGTCGCGACGCACCACCGCATCGGCAGTGACCTCACGCAGCACCGCGTCGAGCAGCGCCAGATGAACCTCGCCGTGCTGCGCGCCGCGATCCGGGAGGCGCAGAAGGGCTCGATCCGCACCGAACGGCTGCCGGTCGACGTCGAGACGCGGATCTACCGCGCGTACCGCCGCCTCGCCGACGGCAGCTACGAGCGCGTGGTGCTGTGGGAGTCGAACGGCGGCACGGGGCAGAAGAACATCAACGAATCGCGCGCGGCGACCAAGCTCAGGAATTTCATCGACGTGGCGTGCGGTCGACCGACCTGAGCCACTCGAGCACGGCGCTGGCGGCGAGGGGCCGGGCGAAGTAGTAGCCCTGCCCTTCCTCGCAACCCAGGTCTTCCAGCACCTGCTTCTCGTCGCCGGTCTCGATTCCCTCGGCGACGATCTCCAGCGACAGGCTCTGCGCCATCGAGATGATGGCGCGCGTGATGGACGCATTCGCCGGCGTCTGCTCGATTCCGCGCACGAAGGACTGATCGATCTTCAGCCGGTTGATCGGGAAGCGCCGCAGGTAGTTCAGGCTGGAGAATCCCGTTCCGAAATCGTCGATGGCCAGGCTCACGCCGAGCGCGCGGATTTCCTGCAGTGTCTGCAGCACATCGTCCACGTTGTGCATCAGCACGCTCTCCGTGAGTTCCAGCTCGATGTGGTTCGGATCGACGCCCGTCTCATCCAGCACCGTGCGCAGCACAGTGACGAAATCCTGCTGATGGAACTGCACCGCCGAGACGTTCACCGACATGCGGAGCGGCCCGTGGCCGCTGCTCTCCCATTCGCGCAGCTGCCGGCACGCCTCGCGCAGCACCCATTCGCCCAGGCGCAGGATCAGCCCGCACTCCTCCGCAAGCGTGATGAACTCGATCGGCGAGATCATGCCGCGCACCGGATGCTGCCAGCGCACCAGCGCCTCCACGCCCAGCATCTGCCGGGTCGCGATGCGCACCTGCGGCTGGAAGTGCAGCCGCAGTTCGCCGTTGTCGATGGCGTGGCGCAGATCGCTCTCCAGCGACAGCCGCGTCGGATCGTAGTGCGCGCCGCCGTCGGTGTAGACACGAAAGGTGTTGCGGCCGGTCGCCTTGGCCTCGTACATCGCCGCATCGGCCTTCGCCAGCAGGCGACTGATGTCCTGCCCGTCGTCCGGAAAGATCGCGATGCCGATGCTCACCGTGACCACCAGGCGGTGACCCAGCAGCTCGACCGGCTCGCGCATCGTCTGGAGAATGCGCTCGGCGACCACGGCCGCGCCGGCTGCTTCGTCCAGGTTTTCCATCAGGACCACGAACTCGTCGCCGCCGATGCGCGCGACCGTGTCCGACTTGCGCGCACTCTGGCGCAGCCTGCCCACCAGCGTGCGCAGCAGGCTGTCCCCGCAGCTGTGGCCCAGCGAATCGTTGATCTTCTTGAACCGGTCCACATCGATGAACAGCAGCGCGGCGCGACGCTCCTTGCGCTCGGCCTCGAGGCAGGCATGCGAAAGCCGGTCCGCCAGCAGCACCCGGTTCGGCACCCCGGTAAGGTGGTCGTAATGCGACAGATAGAACAGCTCGGCCTGCTTGCGCTGCGTGATGAGGTTCAGCAGGTCGTGGCCGCTGACCACGCCCGCATAGCGACCGGCGGCCCTGACGATTATCCCGGTCACCATATGCCGCATGCCGGCATCGATGATGATGCGCGCCACGTCCTCGATGCTGCTGTCGGCATCGACGATGATCGCCTCGTGCCCCCGGTAGTCGCCGGAACGGTGCAGCTCGCCGATCGTCCAGCGTGCGTAGAGCTCGCGGCTGTACGGCTTGGCGAAGAACTCGATGAACATGTTGCGGTCGACGAGCGCCTGCGGCTCCCCGGCATCATTCACCACCGGTATCGCGTAGAGAGACTTTTCCAGCAGGAAGCGTTCGAGCACCTGCAGACAGGGAGTGCCGGCCGCGGCGGCATCCAGTGCCCGGGTTATTTCCCGTACCGTCGGCGCCTCGCGCAGCCGATCATCCTCGATGAACGCATAAAGCGCAGCATGACCGGGTGAGGACTGGGTCGTGATCTGCTGCAAATGGGTCGATTTCATGCCTGGCCGCGTCCTCCGGGGTGCGGCAAAGCGTATAGCCCCTGTATGTTGAAGTTTCGTGACGCCGACGCCGACCTGGTCCCCGGCGGCGTCCGTCCTGGCCGCTATGCGATGCCTTTCACGCTCCCGAGAGCCCCGACGCCAGGAACTCCCGCATCGTATTGCGGTGCAGCGCGATGACGCGTTCGAGCGGTTCCTGATACCCGCCCGCGAGGTTCCAGCACACGGGGATGCGCTGCGCGCGGCAGAAGGCGAAGACCTGGCAGTCACGCTCGGCCATGCCCTCGGTGCTCATCCAGCCGCCCATCGGATCCTCGACGTGGCAGTCCGCGCCCGCCTGGTAGAGGATCACGTCGCAGTCCGCGAAGCGGGTCGTGAGCTGTGCGTCCAGCTCGTGCAGGAACGCCTCCTCGCCGCGCCCGCGTCCGTTGGCCACCGACCAGTGCGCCACCGGGTTCATGCCGCAGGCGAGGATGATGTCCTCGGTGCCGTCACCGAAATGCTGGTCGCAGTCGAGGATCCCGATGCGGCGGGCGCCGTGCGTGATCAGCGTGTGCGCCGCGAGGCACAGGCCGTTGAACGTGCAGAAGCCCCCGCCACGCGCATGGCAGGCGTGGTGGAAACCCGAGGTCGGACTCACCGTGGACGCGCGCGTTACCCAGGCGTAGAGCGCCGCCGCGACCATGCTTCCCGAGGTGTAGCGCAACGAGTCGTTGACGCCACGGCTGCGCGTGCCGAAGCCGTTGTCGCGTTCGCAATTCCACACGGCATCGACGTACTCCGCCGCGTGCACCTGCTTCCAGTCCTGCACCGCCACCGGCTCGAAGGAGCACAGCTCGATACGGTCCCCGAAGTGGCGCAGCCAGTCGGCCACGACCAGTTCGGGCTTCTCCGGGCTGCGCGAAAAGCTCTCGGGGATGCGGACGTTCTGTTCCGGCCGGTAGAAGACGTGCATGCCATTGCGTCTCGTCATGTCGCAACGGGGGCGGATGGCGCGTGTCGCACCTGCGCGTCCGTCCCTAGCGCGCCTGCGGTGCCTGGGCGAGGAAGTACGTCAGGCAGCGGATCCGGCCAGCATCCACGTCGAACAGGTCCATCACATGCAGGATCTGGCCATCCGTGAGATCGATATGGATCTCGGCTGCCACGCGATTGCCGTCGCCGAGCAGCGGGCCGGCCAGCCTGGGTTGCGGAGCACCTTCATCGATGGCGCGGCCGTAGAACCGCCGGATCGCCTCGCGTCCCGTCCTGCGCCTGCCGAGCCCGTTGAGGACCGCATCTTCATGGAACAACTCGTGGACGTTCCGGTCGCCCGCCTGCATCCGGGCAAAGTACTCGCGCACCACGTCTTCGGCGCAAGGAACGCGGCCCGGGACCGGGTCGGGATTGGCGGAGATCCTGATTTCATTCGTCAAGGGGCACCTGTTGTTCACTGTGGTTATGGCCAATGCACGCGTCGCGGGAAACGCCGGTGTGCGCCGGTGCCGGTCGCAGACGGCGCGGTACGGTTCCGTGCGAATGATATGCCCGAGCGGCAAGGTCTGGAATGCGAGGAGACATCGCACATTCGTTCGGCCACAGGCCGAACCTACGCGGACGAACGTTCGGCCACAGGCCGAACCTGCGGGGAAGTGGCGGAGAGGGTGTCTATCGCAAACTTTCTCTCGCGAATTGATTTAAATGCATTTTTTTAAACCATTTTCACAGGGTACCAACGAATCTACCAACGAATGCGCCTTGCTACCCCGATTCAATTCTCGTCTGATCACCATCATCGGGTGCGTCGCCAACCGTGAACTAATACCACCGAGGCTACCGCCCTCTCGACTCAAAGAGCGCGAGAGCAACAGCCACTCCCTCTCACCTTCTCACCCGCGTATTTCAGCCTCAATCGTCGCCACAAGCTGAGATACCCCGACCCCATTCATGTATAGATCCCAAATATTGCGATTGGACCCATCGAGAACTCGGCCGTCTCCTGCGACCAAGATGTGCCGCTCATCTGATCGAAACAAGAACGCCCCTGGGTGCTGCTTCATGGCCCATTGTGGATCACTCTCGCGAATGAGTCGCTCGACGTGAATCGGGTGGTTCCAAATCTCGAGCTCATGCGGCCCGTACTTCAGCGCGAGGCAAGCTGCCACCTCAAAACACAGCTGCCACGACGCGCCCCATCGCTTGTGCCTACAGTTGAAGTGCGACTTTGCGGGCTTCGCCGGCAATGCCATGTGCTTGATAGCACCCGCGACCAGATTTTCGGTAGGTTCCCCGTTGCCGCACAGTGTTGATGTATAAAGCCGATCGTCGCCCTTTAGCCTCCAGTTTTCGACATCACCGGCGATCGTCATACGCCCGAAATCCGACGCAGACTCGTCATTTACACCACAAGCAACTTCCTTAAGCAGGATTCCGTAATAGCCCAGCCCTTCATGGGAAATGACAAACGGCGCAATACCGTGACTCGCGTAGTAGCGTTTGCAAAATTCGTTTGCCAAATACCACGCCAAACCCCAAGAGGAATGCGAGGGCCTAACGGATCGCCAAGCTGAAAAGATCTGATCAATGCTCATATGGTTCGGCCGAAACTATCGTCAACGCCTCATACTCCCCCTCGAATCCGTGTCTGCTGAGATTCAAACGTTAGGCCGTTCCGCCACCTCTGCTCATCAGCGGACCACACGCCTTCTCAATCCGCGCTTGCCCTAAGGGTCTCAAGAACTTCGCTGACGTTCTCGGGCTGGAGCGCCCAGCGATATGCCGGATGAACCTCCCAATCGAAACCGAAGTCCGCAAACTTGTGCGACAGGTATCGGCTCTCCTCAAAGTACCGACGCTGAATGTACTCACCGTCCACCTTGCGCGCAGTAATGAAGTTGATCTTGTACAGGAACGCGGCCAAGTCCTTAACACCGGCCTCTTTTCCACCATTAAACCTAAATGCACCGCCTTGCTGAATATTGCGAATCTTTGCGAATAATCCTTCTGTCGTATAGACGTATCCAGCCGCAGTCTTCTTCTCTTGGCGGGCTGGTTTCATGCCCAAAAGAAGCCGCTCAATATCGGCAATCTCGGATCGGTACTCATTGACCGTATCCTGCAATCGTCCTTGCGAATATTCTTCAAAGACGTCGTTGAAATTGTCCGTGCCAATGATCGTTTTGCCCTTAGCGCGTGCATTTCGAGCAGCCAATGTGCATAGTTTTACGATGTCCCTTGGGCGCTTCCTAACCAAGGACATCAGCATCCTGTAGGTAGGGATATTTTTCCAGTTACCCCTACCATGAAATACCTCCTCCATCACGGGGGAGAGGAAACGTGACAGCTGCACCTGGCTCATTGCAACCAACTCAGGCGTCGTGTGCTGCCGCCCAAAGTAGTGCTCAATTCGCTTCACAAGCATTGCGAGAATTTCGTGATTATTCCACGCATACCATATGACCGACCCTTCGATTTTGTCGGTTGATTCGTCTGACGTTCGCACCAGATAGTAGACGTCAGATCGTAGGCTTATTCGAAAGCAGACTCCTTTGCATTCCGACGCGAGATCGCGCACTGCGTTGAGAAGCGCAGAGAGCTTTTTCACGTCATGTGCGTTGCCTTGCCAACCGCGATCGAGATCATCGAGGTATACGAATATCTTCCCGTTCCTCAAGAAGTCATCTATTACGACTCGCTTTGCTACAGACAGATTTGCGTAGTTTTCCGCCCTAAATGTGGACTGAAGAAAATCTATAAATTTTCCACCGTACTCATTGAGTTTGCCTCGCCAATCGTCGCGGAGAAGCCCAAACGAAATCAGCGCTTTACTCGCAATAATTTCATTAATGCCAACCTTCCATTCACGAATCAGCTTGAGGAAATTGGTTTCCGAGTCACCTATCCCCGCGATGTCATCTGGCTTTATCAACAGCGACAAGCGCCCGGCGGCGGCGTCCTCCGCCATCGCCACATGAAACAACGCTGATTTTCCAATTCCTTTATGCCCAACCAGTATTCTGATCGGCAGGTCGTTCGCCACCTGCTCGTAAACGGCGCCCTTGAGGTAATAGCTCTTTAGGCGTTCTATGTCTTCGTCTTCCGCTGCCTCATGTCCAAATAGGGCCGCGATGTTTTGTTCTGTAAATTCCATTCTGATCTCCCTTCGTACAGCGATAGCGCGACAAGGATGGTAGTTCATTAGGTCTGACGATCGGCAATTCCTAGGCCTTTAAAATTTTCAGGATATCGCCTCGAATTGACCATAAGAACCAAGCTGTCACGCATTCTCTTTTATTGTCGCCAACGCAAATTTGGCTCCAAATGCGATCTGCATTGCTCACTCATTCTCAAACCCGTGACTGCTGAACTTCAGCGTCCGGCTGTTCTCCGTGACCGTGCGCACCACGTTGTCAGGAGCCCCATCCGGCATTTCGGCCTCGATCTCCATCGTGACGGTTAACTTGGCGCCCACCAAGCCCGCCAGGTGGGCGATGACCTCCTCCGCAACCTTCCCCGCATCGCGACCGACGCGCGCGGGATCCAGCGCTACAGTGCCGTGGAAGCGTCTCGGCTTCGGTTGGGTGAGCGTGGGCCCGTCCGGCGACGTCGGCCCAGGGCGCGGCTCCGCGGCCCCACCAGTCGCCGGCTCGGTAACCGGGGTAGGCGGCGCAAGTTCCCCCGCCAATTGCCGCGCCGCCACCTCCGCTCGCACCACCAGCGCCGGAGAGTGCGGGTCCGCGATCGTCACCATACTGCCGCCGCGTAGCCCACGATAACGGCCACCAGCCTCGTCGTAGCTGTCGGCATAGCCGAATCCGTCGTGCTCCCAGGTCAGGAGGTTCACGCCATCACTGATAGCGTTGAGCAGAACAGCCGAGCCCTTCAGGCGCGGCAGGTAGAGATACCGCGCGAAGTCCTCAACCAGTTGCCTTACCGCCACATGCGCTTTGTCGTCGCCGCGCCAGAGCGGTACCCGATCCAGTTCCATCTTCAGTCGGCTCGCCGCGAAGCTGGTCAAGTAGAGCTCGTCGGTGCGCAGTTTCTTGCTGGCGCGTTGCGCTAGCGCATCGGTCCCGGTCAATCGGAGCGACTCCCACGTCACCGGCGACTGCGGCGTTGTTTGTACCGGCACCAGCAACCATTGGTAAGTCTCCGGCAGGCGCGCGGTCGCGGTGTTGTCCGCCGCGGCCATTTGTTGTTCGACCTGCCGTTTCTGGTGCGTCGTGAGCCCGAGTTGGGCTTCGTCCGCCAGAATGGATTGCCACGCGAGGAACTTCCGTGCGGCCTCATCGAGGTCCTGGAGGCGCGTCTTGTCCGCTGCCAGGAACACCAAGGTATTCCGATACAGCCGGGGGCTGTTGCCGCGGTTCTCGAGAATGGCCTTTGCCGCCAATTCGGCGGGGCTGCCCGCCTCCTTGCTATAGGGGTGCGAAACGCCCAGCACGACGAGGCGCGCATCCAGATCATCCGGGACATCGGCGCCGCCTTGCGGCATCGGGTGGATGCGGCTGAAGTCCCCCGTTTGCGCGAGATCCTTGCGCAAGCGGCGTTCCAGTTCAGCCACCACCCTGTCGGGATCGCGCTTGAACTGCTCGGCGCGGTCCTCGGCGAGCTTGGTCACGGTCGGCTGCGTCGAGTACCAGTAGCGAGGCCCGTCCTGGTACAGGTACGTTGCAGCCGCCGCCATGCGCCTCAACGCATCGCCGAACACCGCGGGCGATTCGCCGGGCATCACGCAGCCGAGCTTCACGCGGCGATCCTCGATGCCCCTGTGGGCGGCACTGGTGGTCGGTGCCGAGCCCAGGTAAATGGTCCGCGCGACACGACGGCATGCGGAGAGCTTGCCCAGGTTCGGTAGTTCGGTATCGAGCTTGAGCGGCAGCGAATTGGGACCGTCCACGTCCTTCTCGATGACCGGCACCCAGTTGTCCGAGAGATAGCGCGTAAGCTCCGACTGGACCCGCGCGTCGTCGATCGCCACGTTGGCCGGCAGGATCAGCGGGTTGCGATCGCCCTTTTCCCACAGGCTGTGGATCACGGCGGCCATCAGGCGCAGCACGCCGCGTGTGCGCTGGAACTTCACCAGCGTGGACCAATCGGTGTAGAGGCGGTCGAAGATTTCCGGGTGGATCGGATAGGCCGCCTTGATGCGTTGCTCGTACTCGGCATCCCGCGTCTCGGGCGGAAACTCGGCCTGCTGGTTGCGGTAGAAATCGGCAAAGGCGCGCGCGACCACGTCACGTTGCTTGAACTGGTCAGCGTCCATCAGAGGCTGGAATAGTCGCCGGCGTACAATCTCGAAGCCTTCCTCGGCACTCGCGGGGCGCCAAGACGACTCGACGCGACCCACGACGTTGCGCAGACGATCCAGCGCCTCGCGCCCGCGCGTACCGCCCACTTCCACGTCGTCCGCCTGCGTATGCGGCGAACCGGCCGTATCCGAGGCCGGCAAGCTGATCACCAGCAGGCAATTCTTTGCGAGCTTGGCTGATTCGGTGAGCACCTGCGCGAAGGTGAATTGCGTTTCGAAGCCTCCGGCGGGCAGATCACTCTGGTCATGGAGTTGGCGGGCATATGCCACCCACTCATCGACCAGGATCAGGCTCGGACCATAGTCGTTGAAAAGCTCGCGCAACACGTCGCCGGGGCTGGTCGCCTTCTCGTCGTCCGCCGCAACACGCGCGTACGCCTCTTTGCCGCCCAGTTGCCACGCAAGCTCGCCCCACAGGGTGCGCACCACAGTGCCATCGGGCTTCACCGAAGGGTTGCCGGGCGAGATCTTGTTGCCGACCAGCACCACGCGCCGGGCCGTTGGCACCGTGGTGGTGCCAGCGGCCGCCATCACTGCGTCGATCCCCGCGAGCTCGCTCGGCGAGATACCCGAAAACAGGTGATACAGCGCCAGCATCGAGTGCGTCTTGCCGCCGCCGAAATTGGTCTGCAACTGCACCACGGGATCACCGCCGCCAACCGTCAGGCGACGGACGGCGCCGATCAGCATGTCCTTCAGGCTTTCGGTCAGGTAAGTGCGACGGAAAAACTCCACCGGATCGCGGTATTCGACCGTGCCCTCACCCAGATGCACCTGCCACAAATCCGCGGCAAACTCGGCCTGCTGGTAGCGGCCACTCGCGACGTCCTCATGCGGCGTAACCACTTCGCGCCAGGGTTTGAGGCTGCCGGTGACGGCACTCTCGATGGCGATGCTGCTGCTCTTACGCTTCTCGCCGCGTGCCTGCTCATCGAATCGCACGCGCAGTAACTCCATCTTCATTTTATCGACCTCGTCTGCCTGAGCAGCCGAGACCGATGAAAGCAGCCGCTCGGCGGAATCGAGGGCGCGGTACGCATCGTCGCTGGAGAATGGCTCCTGGTGCGCCCACCTGTTGCGGACCGTCAGGAGTTCATTGACCAGGCTGCGCTCGGTCTTGCCGAGAATCTGGCGAAATACCTCGCCCCACTTCCGGTCCATCACGACGAGCAATGCCGCAACGTCGTTCATGGATTCGGACTTCCCCCCACCGAGGCGCGTGTCGGACAGGATGTCCTTTACCTCGTTCGCCCAGCCATCCCCGTACTTCGCCTTGAACTCCCGCTCGATGAACGGCGCGAGGCCGGATTTCAGAAGGTCCAGCGCCTTGCCGACGCGCTCATGATTCGTGATTGCCATCTGGTTTTATTCCACGTCGAACAGGTCGTCGGTTCCCGATTTGGCTGCGGCAGGCGTCTCTCGCGCCAACCGGGTGATCTCCGGCCAGCTTTGCACCAATCCGTTGTAGGCCATCGCCTCGTTTGCGCGTTTTTTCCGTTCGCAGAGGGTATAGAGGCGGTAGCAGAGTTCACGCGCGGTCTCGGCCTGGCTCCCGAGCTTGGCGACCAGGGTTGCCGCCGCACTCTCGCCGCCGGCCTCGAGCACGCGCACCAGGTGATGCACCATTTCCCACACGGTGACACGGTTGTCTGTGGTCGGGTCCCAGTCGGCGGGGAGCTCGGCGGGCTTGAGCAGGCGCACCTTACCGGCCTTGGCGACAATGATGCCGGCCTCGACCAGACCATTGACCGCCGTGTTCTTGGACTTGGAGAGCTGTTCGGCGACGCCGAAATCGCCCTCGGCAAAGCCGGTCTGGTCGAACCAGGTCAGTGCCCATCGAGTATCGGCGTCGAAGTCGCCTTCCTGTTCGGCCAGCGCCTCGTCGAGCACCTCGTTGATCAGCGCCAGCGCGGCGCGTACTGGGATCGGCCTCCCTTCAGCATCGAGCACCTTGGCGTAGCGCGTGTAGACTGCCATGCCAGGGCCGATCGCGGCCTGCGCGAGATCCACCGGTGCGATGTTGCCGGCTTGGAGGTGGCGCAAGGCGTCAGGTAGCTCGGACTTCAGCGCAGCTAGGAATTCGCGGCGCGTGGCGATCGGCGCGTCCGCAGCACGCGGGCGGCAGACGAGAACGATGCTGGAAGCGAGAGCGTTGGAGTCCATGCCACGCATGCGGTTAGCCAGTTCCGTTCGCATCGGCCACGTGCCGGTAGTGGCGAAGCCGGCCTCGATCACAGCCGCGAGGAAAGTGTCCCAGCCTGTATTGGTCGTGCCTTCATCAGCATCGCTCTCGGACTGCTTGAACGCGTAGTAGATCGTGACCGGAAAGGCCGGATGCGTCTGACTCGCGAGTCTGTGCATCGCCTGCGTCATGCCGTTAAGAAAGAAGGTCTCGGCCCTCTCCTTGCCACCGTGACGGCCCGGCGTAGCTACTAGTTCGTCAGCCTTGGGTACGGCAAGTGTTGCAAAGAGGTCAGGAAAGACCGGCTTCAGCGAACGGCGCAACCAGACGTAGAAGAAATCTGACAGGTCGGCGTAGCCAACGTTGTCGTAATACGGCGGGTCAGTGGAAACGAGCTTGTCTTGGCTAATGGCCTGACGCTGGGCGTCGGCCTGTTTCACCATGCCTGGGCTAGAGGCTGGCAGCTGATCTATCGCCCTTGCCATGTTCGAGAGACTTACTAAGTACGCGCCCGCCGCTTCGCCAAGCACATTGTTCTCCGCGAAATCCCAAAGCATCGGGACAGCTTGGCGAGTGAACAAATGCCGCACTTGCGTCTTGGATATTTCCCATCCGCATAGGGCATTACACATGTCCGCTAACCGGCTGAGGGCGATGGAAAGATAAGTGCTCACTGCATCACTGTATGCCGACGCACCGGTGCCACTGTCGGCGAAAGACGTGCTGTCATCACGCATGCCTGCGGCCTGCGCGTCGCGTTTCACGCGCTCGCGCGCCTCCTGAGCCAGTTCGGAGAAGATCGTCAGCGCAACGAGTTGGCGGGGCGTGAAAAGGTCGCTCCACTTCGTCATGCCGTAGTTGCCAACGCGAAAACCGAGCGCCTGTTGGAAGAATTCGACGTCTGGCTTCCACTCCGGCTTCGCCATGAGCGCGATTACCTCGTGGTCTCGCGTAGGTGCGAGGTAGACGCGCCCCCGCTCACCCTCGGCCACGATCGCCATCAGACGTGTGCCCATCCGCCCGGCCTTCCCCTCGGCTTTGATATAGTCGCCCGCGATCGGCGCACCAGACATAAGACACGCGAAGTTTGCGCGCGCCAGCTTAGTGCCGTTCTTCGCACTGTCCGCGTCCCTAGGTTTCCCCACCTTCACCGTGAAACGGTAGGTGCCGCCGTCGATCACCGGCTCGACGTACGCTTCCTTGCCTGCCTTGGTGGAGAGCATGAAGGTCGAGGCCAGCGGTACATCGACGTTGGCAAAAGCCGGGTTGGGACTATTGACCGTGCGCGCCCACAGCCAGGCGATGACGGTGAGCTTCTGGCCGACATACTTCTTGAGGTCGGGACGCTCCTTTGCCATTTCCGCCGTGACTTCGACCTTGGGGTAAAGGTGGCCGATACGCTTCTCGGCTTCGTCGCGCATCCATTGACCGTAATAGCGCACGTCCTCGGCCAAGCCCTGCGCTCCTTTCCACTGGCGGCCTACGAGGTCACGGTTCTTTTTCACGTCGGGGTTCACCGGCGACTTGCCGGCGAACTTAGGCGGTATCTCGATCATCGCCTTGTTGATCAGCACCGCCACCGGGTTCAGATCACTGGCATAACTCTCGAGCCCCAGACGCTGGGCCTCCAATGGCAACGCCCCGCCGCCGGCGAACGGATCATGAAAGGCGGGGAGTTTGAAGCGGTCGAATAGCTCCTTTGCGCGCGGGTGGTCAGCATGCTCGGCACAGGTGTAGCGCCAGCTTTGCCATATTTCGTCCCGCGCGCGTTGCAGAACCTCCTCGTTGGTGGTGTTCTCCCACTTCACCAGGTCCTCGATGATGCGGAACAACCTCTGGCGCTCCTTCTCCTGCTTCTTCTCGGTCGGGAACAGGTCGGGATGCGCCGAGGGATCGTCCACCATCTGCGCAAAGATCACTGCCCTGGCGGCCGCCAGCGGCCGGCGCGCCCACCACAGGTGCAACGTGCTCGGGTGGCCGTGACGGATGGATTTCTCGCGCGCGCTGGCGGCGTTGATGGCCTCAAGGGGCAGCGCGACTTCAATCAGTTTTTTCTTCGAACCTACCATCATGTCGCTCCTGCCGCTCGCTGCCTCACTGCGGTGAACTCCTCGAACCATCCTTCCAGTTCCGCCGAGGGCAGAGCACGCTGAATGGCATCGAGGAACTCCGCGTCGCGTGAGCTTTCCCACGATATATTCTTCAACACGATACGCACCTTCGGCTCAATCACACGAAGCCGATCGAGCCCGCGCCTCACTTCCGAATCGAGGTCGATACTCTTGAGTTTGTTGCTCGGTCCGGATCGCTTCACTCGATCGGCGATCGAGTCCACAATTCCCTTGATCAGTTGATCTTCGTCTTTCTTTACGTGCGATCGGAAAGAACCGACCCAAGAGCGCAGCGCCTCCTCGTAGGCGGCTATCTCCAGGCGAAAGGCTTCCAGGCTGTCACGCCGGATCAACCAGCCGAAGCCCTTTACCTGACGAAGGTAACGCCCCTTTATTTCGTCCCAAATCTTCATCACATCAGCCTGCGTTGCGGGCACCATCATCCTCTCGCCGTTTTCCTCGTATGCTGGCCTCCCGTGGACAACGAGAGGCACGTTGAAATTGATATCATTTGCAACAGCAAATGGGCGAATTTGCGTTTCTAAAATATCCTGAACACTTTCCGGCAAATCCGCATTCAACAACAGACTGGAAAGCTTGATCTTCCTGCCGGTCCATTCCGCCCCGCGAACCTCGAACTCAACATACTGGAAGCGCGTCGAGAACACGCGCGTCTTGCGGGCGAGATCGAACGGTTCAGGTGGATTTTCAATCAGTTCTTTTACTGTCGCCTCTAGCTCCTCAAGGGTCAGAGGTTCCCTGCCAATTTCCGCGTTGCTGGGCAGCACGTCGCTCTGGTCGGCACCGACCGCTGTCTCGAGAGCCTGAACGGACGAGCCGGATAGCATTACTCCATTGGGTTGCTGCGCTCCTCGCTCGGCCTCGATCGAGCGCGGCGTAGGCGCCCAGATCAGGGATTCGTCGTCGCGCACCAACATTCCGATGCGCAAGCCCGTCTGACGGCGCAATGCGAATTGGTGGTGCGATGCGGCGTCGTGAAGGAACTTGAGCGCCTCAGGCTCGCCGTAACCAACGCGACAAGCATCTTCATCAGAATCCAGAATGATCGTCAGCGAAAATGGATCTCGCTGCATTGCACGAAGTAGCGCCTCGGCTGTCGCCTTGCCAACGCCAGGAGCGGCATAGACCAAACGACGAACTGCTCGATCAATCTGCGCGGCGAGATAATCATCGGTGACCGAAACGAATGTGCTCATGATCAACCTAGCCTCGTTTGAGTAATCATGATTTCGTCAGCGTCACCACGAATGCGTGACTAGCCGTCCTGGCAAACCGGACATGATCACCCGGTTTTGCTCCCGACAATGCAAAGAAATCGCGAACCGGTGCGCGCGACCGCAGAATCATCTTGTCGCCCGCCACATCGGTCTGAACCATACCGCCCGGCGCGAACCGCACATGAAGGAGCTTGGCGGCTTCTCCATGCCGGTTCGTACCGCCGATGCAGTCCGGCGGTAGCAAGCGTTCAGCGGCGCGAAGGTAAAAGTGGCCGTTGCGGATGTTCCCCTCCGTGAGCGGGATATCTATCCACGACTCGGCCGTTGCGGTCTCCCCGGATCGCCCAGGTCCAGGTGCCGGCGCGCGAGCTAACGATACCGGTAAGGCATCAGGGGCATTCATCGGCGTGCGCCGCCGCAAACCCGGGTCGTTTCCGCCTTCTATTTCTGGTAGCTCCACCCAAGTTACTGCTCCGTAAGGGTGATCATACGGGACCGGCCGTTCGAAGCTCTTGACGTCGCGTAACACCCAAGGGGTTGTCCAGTTGTTCGCCATCACCTCCGCGATTTGCGAATCAGGTATCCCATGAAAGCCGTGCGTCTCACGCATTTGCTCCGGCGTCAACGCGTCAAGGCAATCGACGAGCTCGGCGCTGCCGACCACCTGGCCGGAGCCGGCCCTTATCAGAGCAATTGGGCCACGTATGCTGGTACGCCGAGTCCTCATTTCCCAAGTTTTTTCTTGATTAGCAATGATCATCAGCCAGCCTCACCTGGTGAGGCCCCGTCGGCGCATTCTGTGCCGGCATCCAATCAGGAGGGGGTTCACCATGGCCATGAATCGCATTCAGTTCCAGCAGGGGCTTT